>NZ_VUKF01000015.1 GCF_009193185.1 Georgenia thermotolerans
CCGCCGCGACCGGCATGGCCGCGACCGCGCCCGGCGCCGGACCGGCCCGGCCGGCCGGCCCCGCGCCGTCGGGCGGGCAGACCGCCGGCACCCCTGCTGCCCCGGGCGCCCCGGACGCCGGGCCCCGTCGTCGGCCGCCGTGGCTGGTGATCCTGGCGGCTCTGGTGGTCGTGCTGGCCGTCATCACCTGGGCGATCTTCCAGCGCGGGGACGAGGAACCGGTCCCGACGCCGTCCGGCACGGCGGAGGCGACCAGCGCGCCGTCACCCTCCGCGTCGGCCTCGCCCACGGCCGACGCAGCCGAGGCCAAGGCCGCGCTCGCCGCGCTGCCCGACAGCACCGGATGCAAGGACCCCAAGGCTGACGCAGCGGTCGTCGACCGCTACGGTGCCGCGGCCTCGTCGGGGAAGAAGTGGAGCGACCCCGCCTCCGGCGACGCGGTCGTCCAGGCGCTCACGGGGCTGCAGCAGGCGTGCGACCCCGCCTACGCCCTCGCCGTCAACGACGCGCTCGTGAACGGCGCCAAGACGCCTCCCGCCGTCGTCGCGACGCTGTCCGACGCCGGACACTGGCTCAAGCCGGAGCGGCCCGCCCCGGCCGGCGCGCGGAAGGCCGCGAGCTTCAGCAGCCCGACCGGCAACATCGCCTGCGCACTCGGTGACGACGCGGCGACGTGCACCATCGGCGAGCACCGCTTCGCCACGCCAGAGGGGTGTTCCGCGGAACGGGTGACCGCCACCGTCGGCCGAGGCGGTGCCGCACGTCCGGACTGCAGCGTGTCCCCCGCGCCGGGCGGCGGCGCGCTCCCCTACGGCCAGTCCGCCACGGCGGGCCACTTCGCGTGCACGAGCCGGCAGGACGGGATGGAGTGCTGGAGCACCCTCACCGGGCACGGGTTCACGATCGCGCGCCGTGGGCTGCACACGTTCTGACGGGCTCGCCGCCGTGCGGCGGTACTAGCCGCGATCGGCGGCCCACCGCTCCAGGCCGTCGACGACCGCCTGTGCGTACCGCTGGCGGCCCTCCGGGCTCTCGGCGACCGCCGCCTCCTCGGGGTTGCGCATCTCCGCGAGCTCGAGCAGGACCGCGGGCCGCTCGGCCAGGTTCAGCGTCGCCAGGTCGGGCCGCTCGCTCAGGGCGCCCGGGTAGGAGGACGACGGCGCGAACCCCGCCTGCCCGAGCGCGTCGAGCAGAGCCGTCGCCAGCTCCCGGGTCGGCTGGCCCTGGGCATCGTTGAGCGGTGGGTCCGACACGATGGCGAAGTAGCCGGCGACCTCCGGGTTGTCGGCGCCGTCGGCGTGCAGCGAGACGAGCACGTCGGCGTCGTGCTCCTGCGCCGAGCGGCCCCGCACGTCCACGCAGGGGCCAACGCCTGTGTCGTCGTCCCGGGTGAGGGTGACCTCGGCGCCCGCCGCCTGGAGCAGGTCCCGGGTGCGTTGGGCGACGTCCCACGCGAAGGCGTGCTCGGGGTAGCCGCCGGCGGTCGAGGTTCCGGCCGTGTTGCAGTGCTTGCGACCCCCGCGTCCGTTGTCGACCTGTTGTGCCATCTCGGCCGGTGCGGCCGCGTTGCCGCCGTTGTGCCCGGGATCGAGGACGACGCGAAGCCCGGCGAGCGCCGACCGCTCGTTCACCGACGGCGAGGGGCTCGGCGACGCGGCAGGTGCCTGCGTGGGCGGAGCGGGCAGCGGGCGGGATCCGATGAAGAGCCCGATGGCGACCGCCGCGAGGACCACCACGGCGGCCCCGATCATCAGGAAGCGGGTCCGGCGGCGATGGTCTGGTGGGTCGGAGGGTGACGCTGGCACGTCTGCCATCTTCGCAGCGTGCGTCGGACATCTCGCACCGAGGCGTCAGAAATGGCGCCTTCTTGGTGTGGCTTCGCTAGTCGACGACATGACGATGCCCCGGAGCACGCAGGTTCTGCTCCGGGGCACCGATGTCGCGGTCATCGACCGACCGGGTTCGTCAGCGCGTACCCGGAGTCGGCCAGCAGGCGAAGCACATGGTGGACACGCTGGTGTTCTTGTCGACACTGGCTGCCGACGACGGCGCCGCCGCAGCAGCGACCATAGCCACGGCAACGAGGATGCTCGCTCCCAGCTTCTTCATAGTTCTCACGCTCCTGTCATGGTCGAGGCCGGTGCGCCTCTCGTCTGATGATCGACGCTTTCGGACGCGCATGGCAGGATCGGTCAACGGTCACTCCCTGCCATGGCAGGAAGTTGCCTACGCCCGCTATGGCGAACCGCAACGGGCAGCGACTGTCCGGGATCCGTGTCTCGGCATACGATCGGGCGCATAAACGCACGTCGGGAGAGTTATGTTCGAAGCGCTGGGTCTAGACGCGACCGCAATAGCGGTCTATCGCGCCCTCCTGGCGAGTCCATCCCTCACGCACAGCCTGCTCGCCGAGCGGACTGGACTTACAGCGGAAGCGCTTCACGCCGTCCTGGACACGCTCGAAGGTAAGGGACTCCTCCGCCGCTCGCATGAAGACCCCGCTGGTGTGCGAACCGAGTCGCCCCAGGTCGCATTCGAGCGCTTGTTGAGTCAGGAGGAAATCAAGCTTCACCGAGCGCAGGAGCAACTGAGCACCATTAGGACCGGAGCCGCTGAACTCGTGGATGAGTATCAGCGGTCCGTCACTCGCCGCCGTGGGGAGGTAGAGCACCTCGTCGAAACAGACGAGATTGTGGCGCGTCTTGTGGAACTCGGCGAGAACGTCAACGCCTCTATAGATTCAGTGGTCACGATAGCCCCGACAGCGCACCAACTGCGTGAGTCTATGAGAGATGAAGAGCAGTACTTCGCACGAGGCATCAAGTTGCGAACGGTCTACCCGGCTGCCGCTCGCCATGATGAACTCGTCATTGAGTACTCAAGGTGGCTGGCCGAGCGCGGTGGGGCTGCCAAGACTTCTCTAACAGTCCCTAACCGGATACTCATCTATGACGGCGAAGTAGCCGTATTGATGTTCGACCCGGAGGACTACACACGCGGGGCAGTAGTGATCAACACCCCCGGGGCGATCGCAGCGCTACGGACCCTATTTGAAGTCATATGGGCGTCTGGCGCCGACCTGGTTCCGGCGAACGAAGACGAACTGCGCCCCGAAGAGAGCGAACTCCTCCAGCTTCTCGCGAAGGGCCTCAAGGACGAGGCCATCGCCCGGCAGCTAGGCATCTCGATCCGCACCGTCCGCCGCATGATCAACATCCTGAGCAGCCGGATGGAGACGAGCAGCCGTTTCGCCCTCGGCGCCAAGGCTGCCCAGCGCGGCTGGCTGTAGGCCAGACCCGACCAGCGGGAGCACGGAGTACGTGCTCCCGCAGCGGCTCAGTAAAGAGCCGGCCCCGTCACCGCGTCCGGAAGCGCAGCCTCGATCAGCACGACCGGGTGCCGCTGCCCGGGCTCGGTCACCTGCGTGCGCGAGACAACGGAGAAGCCCGCGCGCTCGAGCTCGACCTGCAGCTGTGCCGCACCGAGCACGCGCTGGGTCGTGGTGCACACGGTGACGGGACCGTGACCGGAATCCTTCGACAGAGCGGTCAGCGTCCACGTGGACGCGCCCCGCTCCCAGTACTCGTACACCCGGTACGAGCGCCCGCTCGGGGCCTGCACCTCGCCGCCGACCTCGGGCGGCAGCACCGCCGCGCCGTGGTCGATCGTACTCACGAGGAAGCGCCCCTCGGGCGTCAGGTGCCGGCGCACGGACCGGTACAGGCCCATGCGGCCCACCTCGTCGAGCAGGCTGACCGAGGCCCCGCCCAGCACCACCGCGGCGAAGGCACGGTCGATGCGGAAGTCGGCCATGTCGGCCTGCACGGTGGTGCATCGTTCCCGCAAGGCCGCGGGGGCCTGCTGCAGCCGGTGCACGAGCCGGGCGATGGCGTCGCCCGAGAGCTCCAGCGCGGTGACCTGCTTGCGCAGCGCCAGCAGCGGCACGGTCAGGCGTCCGACGCCGGCCGCGAGGTCGAGCACCGGCCCGTCGACGCCGAGGACCAGCCGCAGCACGGCGCGGACCTCCTGCATCTCCGCGTCGCCGACGTCGGCCAGCATGGCGGAACCGACCGCATCGCAGGCGGTGTGGACCTCGGCGCGAGGTCCCAGGGAGGCGACGATCCGGCCGGCGTGCCCGGGGATGCCGTGGGTCGCCGTCGTCGTGGCCCGCGGCGCCGTCATCGTGCGGCGGAACCGGCTCGTCGCCAGCGCGGCGGCCTGCGGTGCGTTCATCGCGCCCCCTCCCCTCGTCTCGTCGGGCCGGAGGGCCTGAATGGTCACCAGAAGAGGGGAAGACGACGCTCCCCCTCCCCCAGCAGGTGCTCGAGGGCGACCAGGACGCCGGCGGCGCCGGTGCTCAGGTCCGCCGAGGAGCGGGAGGCGTCGAGCCCGACGAACGGGATCCGCGCCCGGGCCGCCGGGTGGGCCAGCCGCTCCAGGTGCGGACGGATGGCGGCGTAGCGGTCGGCCGGCGGGTCCCACGGCCGGGTGCGCAGGTAGTGCAGCGCGACCAGGGTGCCGGCCCAGCCGTGCAGCAGCCCGGCGTGCGAACCGACGCGCTGCTCGCAGGCCGCGGCGATGGCATCGCGCGCCTGGAACATCCACGGGGTGTCGAGGTGGTTCAGGGCCTCGTGCAGCACCATGGCCACGCCCGCGCTGCCGCTGCCGAGCAGCGGCCGGTTGCGCCACAGCTCCGGTGCGCCCTCGGCGGCGAGGTCCACCCAGCCGAGGAAGGCGAGGTCCTGGCGCAGCGCCCGCTCGGCCTGGGTGAGCATCCGGCGGTCCGCCGTCATCTCGTAGACGTGCAGCAGGAACAGCGCGGCACCCGCGCCGCCGTGCAGCAGGCCCGGGCGGCGCAGGTCGTGCGCGCCGTCCTCGAGGCGGCGGACGAGTTCCTCGGCGATGAGGAAGACCCTGTCGCACAGCGCCTCGCCGTCGCAGAACGGCGCCCGCTCGAGCAGGGCCAGGCCCAGCCCGGGCAGCCCGTCGGCCAGCGCGGTGCCCAGCCGGTCCAGCGGCGCCTGCTCCACCTCGTGCCAGATCCGGCCGGCCGCCTCGTGGCGGCCGAGCCGGTCGAGCACGAGCGCGATCCCACCGAGCCCGTCGACGAGCCCCGGTCCCGGGCCCTCCATCCCGGGAACCGCCCCCTCCAACCAGTCGACGAGCTCGGTGGGAACCTTGGTCCCGGCGGTCGCGAGCGCCCACAGGACCCCAGCGGCGCCGGAGCCGAGGCTCACACCGCCGAAGGGTCGCAGGAGCTGCTGCGGGTCGCCGGGGAAGAGTCGCTCCGCCCGCTCGGGCGTCGCCGTCGCAAGGATGCTGCGCACGAGGTGGTCGCGCAGCCGCGGGTAGCTCTCCGCGTCGAGCGAGGCCTCCATGACGTCCCCACGGCGGCTGACCAGGTCGATCAGCTGCCCCGCCCGACTCTCAGAGACCGTCGCGGCTGCGGCGGCCGTCGTGCGGACGGCGGACTCGGCGTGGCGCCTCTCGAACGGGAGCAGCACCGATGCGTCACCCATGGCCCGCTCCTCTCGTTCGTCTGCCCCCGGTCCGCGGTTGCGGGCCGGTTTCCTTGCGGCAGTTCGAAACTAACGAGCCGTGCGGGCCTAATACCAGCCTGTGGGCGGGCATGTAAATGCCATGGCCACAACATGCCACGCCCCGCAGTGGCTCCCGATGGCTAGCGCGGGCGGACGTGCCCGGAGCCGGTGACCTCGCTGGTGACCTGGGGACTGCCGGTGTAGCTGACCGAGCCGCTGCCCGTGACGGTCGCGTCCAGCGCCCGGCTCACGTTGACGTCGGCGGTGCCGGAGCCGGAGACCGCGACGGTGGCGGACTTGCTGGCGAGGGCGACGCCGTCGTAGGTGCCGGACCCGCTGACGGTGACCCGCTGGGTGGTGGTCGTCCCGCCGGCGCGCACCCCGCCGGAGCCGGAGACCTCGACCTGGACGTCGTCGGCGCGCAGCTCGGGGAAGGCGACGTCGCCGGAGCCGCGGACCGCGAGTCGCAGCGTCGACGCCGAGGGCGCGTCGGCCTCGACGTCGCCGGACCCGTTCACCTCGATCGCGTGGATCTGCGGCATGACGAGTCGGTACTCGATGTCGCCGACGCCGAGGGGTCGGGCGGTGGACATGCCCAGCTCGAGCACGCCGGCGCGCACGTCGCTGGTGAGGTGGTCGATGACGTTCTCCCCGGCGGTGACGGTGAGGCTGGCCGGGCTGCCGGCACGGATCCGCAGCGTCCCGCTGGTGCCGAGGACGACGGCGGTGGCGCCGGCGACGTCCCGCTCCTCGGTGTGGGCGGGGCCAGCGCCGAGCCCGGCCGAGCAGCCCGCGAGGAGCGCGGCGCCCGCCAGCAGCGCCACCGCCGACGTGCGCGCCATCGCGTCTCCCTTCCTGACGCCATGGTGGCAGCGACGCGGCGATCGCGACAGGGCCCTCGGGCCCGGGGCTCCTGGCCGCGCCGCCCCTCAGCTGGCGAGGCGGCCGATCGCGGAGTCGTCCAGCCGGTCGAGCAGGTCCGACACGTCGCGGTACACCTCGACGGCGCCGGCGTCGCGCAGCTCGGCGGAGTCGATGCCGCCGGTGCGCACCCCCAGGCACGGCACGCCCGCGCGGCGGCACGCCTCGACGTCCCACACCGCGTCCCCGACGAACACCGCCCGGTCGGCCGGCACGCCGGCCTTCTTCAGCGCGGTGCCCACGAGGTCGGGGTCCGGCTTGGCGCTCTCGACGTCCTCGTCGGCGGTGATGGCGTCGAACAGGTCGTCGGCGTCCAGCGCGCGGCGGATGTGGGCGAGCTCGTCCGGCGGCGCGGAGGTGGACAGCACCACGGTCAGCCCGCGCTCGCGCAGGGCGCGCAGCAGCTCGTGGACGCCGGCGAAGCGGCGGATCCGGTCGCTCATGCCGTCGTAGATCTCGGAGTGGGCGTCCTTCGCCGGTCCGCCGACGTCGTCGGCCCGGTCGCCCAGGAGCTCGGCGAGGAGCTTGTCCGAGCCCATGCCGATGCAGCGGTGGATGCGCCAGGAGTCCACCGGGTGCCCCACCCGGGCGAAGGCCTGGGACCAGGCGGAGACGTGCAGGTACGTGGAGTCGACGAGCGTGCCGTCCGCGTCGAGCAGTACGGCGCCTGAGGGAGAGGTCATGCCCCTCTTGCTACCGCGCGCCGCGCCGACCCGCACGGCGAGGCCGGGCGGTCAGCTCCACACGAGCGCCTGCGCCGGGTCCTCGAGCACGCGGGCGACGTCCGCGAGCACCTTCGAGGCCAGCCCGCCGTCGATCAGGCGGTGGTCCACCGACAGCGCCAGCTGGGTGACCCAGCGCGGCTTGATCTTGCCGCGGTGCACCCACGGCTGCTGGCGGATGGCACCGAAGGCGAGGATCGCGGACTCGCCGGGGTTGAGGATCGGCGTGCCGGTGTCGATGCCGAAGACGCCGACGTTGGTGATGGTGATGGTGCCGTCGGCCATGTCGGCGGGCTGGGTCCTGCCGGCGCGCGCCGTGGCGGTCAGGTCCGCGAGCGCCCCGGCGAGCTCGTGCAGGCTCATCCGGTGCGCGTCCTTGATGTTCGGCACCACCAGGCCCCGCGGCGTCGCCGCGGCGATGCCCAGGTTGATGTAGTGCTTGTAGACGATCTCCTTGCGCTCGTCGTCCCAGGCCGCGTTGATCTCCGGGTTGCGCCGCACCGCCGTGATGAGGGCCTTCATGGTGATCAGCAGGGGCGTGACCCGCACGTCGGCAAACTCGCGGTCCTCCTTGAGCCGCTCGACCAAGCGCATGCTGCGGGTGACGTCGACGGTGTGGAAGACCGTCACGTGCGGGGCGGTGAACGCCGATGCCACCATCGCCTCGGCGGTGCGCTTGCGCACCGCCTTGGCCGGCACGCGGGTCTGGCGCCCGTCGGCGGAGACGGTGCCACCGGCCAGCCAGGGCTCCTCGTCGCCGGCGTAGGTGGCCAGCGGGGCCGGCTCGGCGATGTCACGGAACCGCTGGACGTCCTCGCGGGTGATGATGCCGCCCGGGCCGGTGCCGGCCACCGCGGCGAGGTCGACGCCGAGGTCCTTGGCAAGCTTGCGCACCGGCGGCTTGGCGAGCACGCGGGCCCGCTGGGAGGGGGCGGCCACGGCCGGGGACGCCGGCGTGGCGGGCGACGGCGCGACGGGCGACGGCGCGGCGGGCGACGGCGCGACGGGTGCCGGGGCGGCCTGCGCGGCCGGGGCGTGCACCGAGGGCGACGGCGCGGCGGGGCGGCCGTCGGCGGAGGCGCCAGTCGCCGCGGGGCTCGTCGTCGCCGTCGGGCCAGCCGTCGTCGCCGGGCTCGCCGCCGGCTGGCCGGCCCCCTTGCGGGGGCGGCGGGTGACCGTGCCGGGCCGGGTCCCGTAGCCCACGAGCACGCTGCCGGAGCCCTCGCCGGCGCCCGTCTCCTCCGCCGCGCCGGGTGCCGCATCCGCGGGGGCCGCCCCGCCCGGGTCGACATCGATGGAGATGATCGGCGCGCCGACCTCCACCGTGGCGCCCTCGGGGGCGAGGAGCTCGTGCACGACCCCGGCGAACGGGCTCGGCAGCTCGACGACCGACTTGGCGGTCTCGATCTCGCACAGGGTCTGGTTGACGGCCACGGCGTCCCCGACGGCGACCTGCCACGTGACGATGTCGGCCTCGGTCAGGCCCTCGCCGACGTCCGGCAGACGGAAGTGCTGGTAGCTCGGCACGATGTGCTCTCCTCCAAGTGGTGCGTGCGGGCGCCGCGCCCGGCTGCCGGGCGCGCGGCGTGCGGTCGGCGGCGGGTTAGTAGGCCATGACCCGGTCGACGGCGTCGAGCACGCGGTCCAGGTTCGGCAGGTATTCCTCCTCGTGGGTGCTCGCCGGGTAGGGGGTGTGGAACCCGCCCACCCTCAGCACGGGCGCCTCGAGGGAGTAGAAGCAGCGCTCGGTGACGCGGGCGGCGATCTCCGCGCCCGGGCCGAGGAACACCGGCGCCTCGTGGACGACGACGAGCCGGCCGGTGCGCTGGACCGAGGCGACCACGGCGTCGACGTCGAGCGGGGAGACCGAGCGCAGGTCGATGACCTCCAGGCTCCTGCCCTCCTGGGCGGCGGCCTCGGCGGCGTTGAGCAGGGTCTTGACCGTCGGGCCGTAGCCGACGACGGTCGCGTCCGTGCCGGGGCGCACGGTGCGCGCGGCGTGCAGGCCGGTGGTCAGCCCGCTCTCGCTGAGGTCGACCTCGGCGTCGAGGTCCACCTCGCCCTTGTCCCAGTAGCGCGACTTCGGCTCGAAGAAGAGCACCGGGTCGGGCGAGGCGATGGCCTGCTGGATCATCGTGAACGCGTCGCCCGCGGTCGACGGGGCGACCACCCGCAGCCCGGCGGTGTGCGCGAACAGCGCCTCAGGGGACTCGCTGTGGTGCTCGACGGCTCCGATCCCGCCGCCGAAGGGCACGCGGATGACCACCGGGAGCGAGAGGTCGCCGTGCGAGCGGTAGGTGAGCTTGGCGAGCTGGGTGGTGATCTGGTCGAACGCGGGGAAGATGAACCCGTCGAACTGGATCTCGCACACCGGCCGGTAGCCGGCCATGGCCAGCCCGACCGCGGTGCCGACGATGCCGGACTCCGCGAGCGGGGTGTCCACCACGCGCGCGGGGCCGAAGTCCTTCTGCAGCCCGTCGGTGACTCGGAAGACCCCGCCGAGAGCGCCGATGTCCTCGCCCATGAGGACGACCTTCGGGTCGCGCTCCAGGGCCCGGCGCAGGCCGGCGTTGATCGCGCGGGCCATGGGGGTGGCGGTCATCGGGCGTCCTCCTCGTCGGCGAAGCCGGCCTCGTAGGCGGCCTGGGCCGCCTTCTCCTCCGCGACGAGCGGGTGGGGCAGGGTGTAGACGTGCTCGAACATCTCCTCGACCGGCCCGCCGGTCAGGGAGGTGCAGTAGGCGCGGGCGGACTCGGCGAGCGCGCCGGCCTCGTCGTCGACCTCGGCGAAGAACGCCTCGTCCGCGAGGTCCTGGCGCTCGAGGTAGACCCGGAGGCGGGCGATGGGGTCCTTGGCGCGCCAGAGGTCCTCCTCGGCGCGGTCGCGGTAGCGCGTGGGGTCGTCGGAGGTGGTGTGGGCGCCCATGCGGTAGGTGACGGCCTCGATGAAGGTCGGGCCGCCGCCGGCGCGGGCCCGCTCGAGCGCTTCGCGGGCGACGGCGTAGCAGGCCAGGGCGTCGTTGCCGTCCACCCGGACGGAGGGGATGCCGAACCCGCCGCCGCGGTGGACCAGCGGCACCCGGCTCTGGGTGGTGGTCGGCACGGAGATCGCCCAGTGGTTGTTCTGGCAGAAGAAGACGACCGGGGCGTTGGCGGAGGCGGCGAAGACGAGCGCCTCGTTGGTGTCGCCCTGGGAGGTGGCGCCGTCGCCGAAGTAGGCGACGACGGCGCGGTCGCGGGTGGGGTCGCCGGTGCCGACGTCGCCGTCGCGCTGGACGCCCATCGCGTAGCCCACGGCGTGGAGCGTGTGCGCGCCGATGACGAGGGTGGGGATCTGCAGGTTGTGCGCGTGCGGGTCCCAGCCGCCGTGGCGGACGCCGCGGAAGAGCGGGAGCGTCTCGCGCAGGTCCAGCCCGCGCACCTGGGCCACGCCGAGCTCGCGGTAGGACGGGAAGACGAAGTCCCGGGGGGCCAGGGCGTGGGCGGAGCCGACCTGCGCCGCCTCCTGGCCCAGGCACGGCGCCCACAGGCCCAGCTCGCCCTTGCGCTGCAGGGCGGTGGCCTCGGCGTCGAACGCGCGGGTGAGCACCATGTCGCGGTACATCGCGCGCAGCTGCCCGGCATCCAGGTCGGCGGCGTAGGCGCTGTACTGCGGGTCCTCGTGCCGACGCCCGTCGGCATCGAGGATCTGCACCATGTCGTCCAGACGTGGGCCGGAGCCCAGCATGGTTTCGAGCTGTTCCATCGAGCGGGACCTCCTCGGCGAGCGTCCGGTCCGGACGCGTGGTGTGCCTGCCAGGTCCGCCGCCGGGGGTGGTGGCGGCGGGCTGGCAGGAAGCGACCCAGGGATGGCCGGCCGCGTAACCTACGCCAGCGTAGGCTACGCAACCGTAACTTTTAGTTGTGGGCTCTCGACAAAGATCGTGGCAGAACGCTTGGCGGAGCGCATCAGTTTCGTGGGAATCGGCAACGTCGCAGGTCCCGGACGTGGCGCGGCGCCGTCCCGGGCCCCCGCGGGCGAGCGGACGGGGGCAGTGGCCCCGGACACAGGTGCCGGTCGGGTGGGGGTGGCGCCATCGCGGCGGCGTCGTCGGACCGGCGCGGCGACGCTGGTCGCGCGGTGCGCGCGTGGCCCTGGCGGCCGGGACCGTGGGCCCGGCCGGGTCGTCGGCGGCGTGCCTATCCTCGGCGCGTGAGCGCCACGACCTCCGCCGTCGCCGCCGGGCGCCGTCGTCGGCGCGGGCCCGGATGGGTCCCCGACCAGCACGGCGCCTGGGCGATGATCGCCGTCCCGCCGGTGGTGGGCGTGGCGCTGTCCGGCCCGGCCTGGGCGCACGTGCCCCTGCTCGCGCTGTGGTGGGTGGGGTACCTGGCGTTCTTCGCGACCGGGCTGTGGCTGCGCTCGCACCGCAAGCCGCGCTACCTGCCGCCGGTGCGGGCCTACGCGCTCGCGACGGCGCCGCTGGCGGTGGCGGTCGTGGTGGCGGCGCCGTACCTGCTGGTGTGGGCGTTGCCGTACGCGCCGCTGGTCATGGTCGCCCTGTGGTGCTCGGCGCGTCGCAAGGACCGCTCGCTCCTCAACGACGGCGTCACCGTCGCCGCGGCGGGGCTGATGGCCGCGGTCGCCTACGACGCGGGCACCGGCGGGGCCGGCGGGCTGTGGGGCACCGGGTGGCTGGCGGGCACGGGGTGGCTCGGCAGCGCCGTCGGCGGCTCGCTGCCCGGCGCTTCCCCCGACGGCGCGCTGACCGGCTGGGCCTGGACCTGGCTGGTCACGGCGCTGGTGACGGCGTACTTCCTCGGCACGGTGCCGTACGTGAAGACGAACATCCGCGAGCGGGGCAACCGGGCCTACCTCGTCGGCTCGGTCGCGTTCCACGTGGGGGTGACGGCGGCGGTGGCGGCGCTGGCCGCGGCCGGGCTCGTGAGCGGCTGGCACCTGGTGGTGTGGGTGGCGCTCGCCCTGCGGGCCGCGGCGGTGCCCGTGCTCGCCGCCCGGCGCGGCCGCCCGGTGCGGCCCATGCTGCTCGGGCTGGGGGAGATCGTCTTCTCCCTGCTCGTCGCGCTCACGGTGCTGGGCTGACTGTGCCGTCCCGACGCTCCCGGCGTGGGTCCGGGACGCCGTCCCGCCGCCCCCTGGGGAGGGGGAGCCGGCGCCGGGCCCCGCCTCGCTACCCTGGCGCCACCTCGTGCCGTCGTCGGGAGCTGGCCATGTGGGTGTGGATCGTCGGAGCCGTGCTGCTCGTCCTCGCCGTCCTGGGCCTGTGGTTCGAGGTCCGCAACCAGCTGGGCCGGGCGTCCGAGCGGGCGCAGGGGCACGATCCCCAGCTGGCCGAGGACCTGCGGCGCCTCCGCTGGGAGATCGATCGCGGGCACGAGGCCGGGGACGGCTTCATCCCGCCGTGACCGGTCTCCGGCCAGCGCGGGAACGACCCGACGGGAGCCGGCGCGCCCGGCCCGTCGGGCTCAGGCGCGCCGAACCGGGCCGTCTCAGGCCCGCTCGAGCGTGCGGGCGGAGCGGGCCGCCCACTCGCCGGCGAGGCTGAGGAAGAGGTCGTTGCCCTCCGGCTCCCCGACGGACACCCGCACGCCGTCACCGGCGAAGGCCCGCACGAGCACCCCGCGGGAGCGGGTGTGGTCGGCGAACGCCGTGGCGCGCCGTCCCAGGTCGAGCCAGACGAAGTTGCCCTGAGGGTCGGGGATCGTCCAGCCCTGCTCGCGCAGGGCGCCTGCGACGCGGTCGCGCTCCGTGATCACCTCGGCGACGCGCGCGCGGACCTGGTCCTCGGCCTGCAGCGCGGCCAGGGCGGCGGCCATGCCCATGATATTGACCCCGAAGGGGGTGGACGCGGCCCGGAAGCCGGCGGTGAGGCGCCGGCGGGCGAGGGCGTAGCCGACCCGCAGCCCGGCCAGCCCGTAGGCCTTGGAGAAGGTTCGCAGCACGACGAGGTTCTTGTGCTCCCCCAGCAGCGCGGGCCCGTCGGTGGGGTCGGGCGCGGTGACGAAGTCGATGTAGGCCTCGTCGAGCACGACCATGACCGAGGCGGGCACGGCCGCGAGGAAGGCCCGCAGCTCGGTCTGGGTCAGCGCCGGTCCCGTGGGGTTGTTGGGGCTGCACAGCAGGACGACGCGGGTCCGCTCGGTGACGGCGGCGGCCATGGCGGGCAGGTCGTGGCGGCCCTCGGCGTCCACCGGGACCATGACGGCCCGGGCGCCGGCCACCTGCACCGCGATGGGGTAGGCCTCGAAGGAGCGCCAGGCCATCACGACCTCGTCGCCGGGCTCGCAGACGGCGGAGAGGACGTGCTGGAGCACCGCGACGGAGCCGTTGCCGACGGTCACGCGCTCCGCGCCGACGCCGTGCCGGGCGCCGAGCACCTCGGTGAGCTCGGTGGCGTACATGTCCGGGTACCGGTTGAGGTCCGCCCCGGCGTCGACCAGCGCGGCGCCCACCGCGACGAGCGGCGGGAAGGCGATCTCGTTGCTGGAGAGCTTGTAGACCTGCATCCCCACGGTCGGGCGCTCGCCCGGGACGTAGGTGGGCAGGCTCTCGATGTCGGGGCGCAGACGGACCGAGGGGTTCTTCGGGGCCATGTGCGTAGTGTGCACCCCGCCGGGCCGCGGCGGGGAGCATGCCCTCATTCCCTGGGGCCCCCGGTGCCGCCGACCTCGGGCTTCCGCGCCGCGGTCTTCGGGGCTCGGCCGACGTGCCGGCCGCCGCCGACGGCGCCGCCGTGTCGGGGCAGCCACCGGCGAAACCGCTGGTCAGACGGGCAACGGCCGGGTCCGATCGGTGGCAGGATCAGCGCATGCGCTTCATCGTGCGGTTCTTCGTCGACGCCGCGGCGATCTGGCTGTGCACGCTCATCGTGCCCGGGATCACGCTTCCCCACACCGGTTCCACGGGCGCCTTCGTGGTCAACCTGGCGGTGGTCGCCCTCGTCTTCACGCTCGTGAACACGATCGTGCGGCCGATCGTGGTGCTGCTCTCGCTGCCGCTGTACATCCTCACGCTGGGGCTGTTCTTCATCGTCGTCAACGCGCTGATGCTGCTGCTCACCAGCTGGCTCAGCGAGTTCACCTCCTACGGCATCCACGTGGACGGGTTCTGGACGGCCGTGATCGGCGGGGTGATCATCGCCATCGCGACCTGGATCCTCCAGCTGATCCTCCCGGGCAAGCAGCGCTGATCGTCCGGCGCCGGGGACACTGCCGCGTCACCGGCTGATCTCGAACACGAAGGAGTCGGTGCGGGCGCCGGGCACGGCCGTCCCCATGGCGGCCCGGTTGCGCCCGAGCCAGGCCTGGACGCCGTCGTCGTCCAGCTCGGCGAGCAGGTCCGCGGCGGCGGCGTAGCGGGCTGCCTGGTGCGGCTCCCCCAGCCGGGCCGGCTCGCCGGAGCTCACCGCCACGGTGACGTGGTGGGCGGCGGGGACGTTGGCGGCGCCGTCGAGGCCGACGGTGGGGTCGTTGACGTCCTCGAGGCTGAGCACGTCCACGGTGGGCGGCAGGGCGATGCCGGCGATGGGGCTGCCGGCGGTGAGCACGGTGGTGACCTGGAACCGCGACCGGAACACCGGGTCCGCGACCAGCCGGGCCGCGACGAGCCCGCCCTGGCTGTGGACCGCCAGCGCCACCGGCTCGCCCGGGGCGATCCCGGCCTGGCGCATGGCGGCGGTGACGCCGACCTCCATGTCGCTGCCCACGCCGGCCATCGCCCGCAGGTTGGTGCCGTTGTCCATCGGGTTGCGCCCGCCGCCCCACTGCTCCTGGGTGCCCGGCACCACCACGGTCCAGTGGCGCGCCCCGCTCGGGGTGGTCGTGCGCAGGATCTCCACCGCGCCGGTCCCGCGCGCGCGGATGCGCGCCTCCAGCCCGGCGATCCGGGCGAGGGCCTGCCCCGGCGTCACCGGCGGCGCGGCGACCGGACGCCCGACGGCCGTGGCGACGGTGACGCCGCTCCGCACCCGGCCGCCGCGCGCGACCCAGGACGCCTGCTCGTGGGTGCCCACCAGGCTCAGCGCGGTCCGCTCCACCGGGGTCATCCGCCGCACGTCGACCCACTCCCGGCCGAGGAACAGCCCACCCATGACCGACTCGGGCCGGGCCCACTGCATCCGCCCGGCCAGCGAACGGGCGTGCTGCTGGGCCACGACGGCGTCGAGCAGGCGCGGGTCCCCCATGCGCGACCGGGCGGCGCCCCCGTGACCGAGCACCGCGGCGGCGTCGAGGCCGGTGACGAGGCCGCGCACCTTCGGCGGGCCCAGCAGGTGCACCGCGTAGCGCCACAGCGGCGGGCGGAACCCGCGCACCGCACGCTCTTCGGCCTCCTCGTACCACTGCCGCTGGACGGCAAGGTCCGCGGCGAGGGCGCGGATGCGCTCGCCCAGCGCCGGGAGGGACAGGGGCCCGTTCAGGACCGCCGCCAGGCGCGCGACGAGCGCCCCGGCCGAGGGGGCCAGGGGGACGAAGTAGTTGAGCGTGCTCACGCCGCGGGCCTGCTCGGTGGCCGTCTCCGCCAGCTCCGCCGCCCGCAGCAGGCGTGCTCCCAGGGCGGCCAGCTCCGTGCCGTCGACGACGACGGCGCCGCCCCCGGTGACCATCAGCCGCAGCCCCACAGGTCGCTCGGGCCCCGGGGCCCACACGCGGCCGCCGTCGGCCCCGGTGGCGGGGCTCATCCCGGCCCCGCCCAGCCGCGCGCGGCCTCCTGCTCGCGGTCGGCCGCCGCGGCGGTGAGGTCCGCCGCCCGCAGGGCCGCCCCCACCGTCTGGGCATGGTAGAGAAGCCCGCCGAGCACCTGCGCGTAGGCGTCCGCGCCGGTGCCGCGCCAGGCCTGCGGGAACGCGGCCGCCAGCTCGGCCTGCGCCAGGGCCAGCGTGGCGAGCGCCGCGAGGAGCTGGCGGCGCGCCGGCGAGAGCCCTGCGGGTAGGCCGGTGCCGTGCCCGTGCTCGACGTCCATCACGCTCCCCCGTCCCGGTGACTCGGTGGCGACGACGCTAGGCACGGGGTCCGACGCGCCGGCGCCGGGCGGGGCCTGGCTGTGGACGGGTGGTCACCGGCGGGCGAGCACCTCGGGCGGGCACTGCGGACCGGCACCGGTGGGCGGGGACCGCGTGCGGGCGCGCCGGCGATCGCCGGCGCGCGATCAGCGAGGCGCCGCCGGGAAGATGGGGCGATGCGCGCATTTCGGAAGGACGACCATGGCCTGCCCGGGGCAACCGGGTTCGAGGCCGCCGGCCTGCGCTGGCTGGGGGCGGCCGCCGGCGACGGCGGCGCACCCGTCGCGGACGTCGTGGCGCAGGGCCAGGGCTGGATCGAGACCCGCCGCATCGACGAGGGGCGTCCGGACCTCGTCGCGGCGGAGGAGCTGGGCCGCTCGCTGGCCCGCACCCACGCCGCCGGCGGGAGCCACCTCGGCTGCCCGCCGCCGGGCTGGCAGGGCGACGGGTTCATGGGTCGCGCCCCGTTGCCGCTGCGCGCGGAACCGGGCCCGTCGTCGTGGGGCGCGTTCTACGCCACCGACCGCCTGCTGCCCTACCTGCCGACCGCCGTCGGGAACGGGTCGATCGATGCCGACGGCGAGCGGGTGGTGCGCCGGTGCGCCGAGCGGCTCGCCGCCGGGGACCACGACGCCCCGCAGCCGGCGCTGGTCACCGGCGCGGCGGCCCGGCTGCACGGGGACCTGTGGGGCGGCAACGTGCTGTGGGCGGCCAGGGCGGGCGGCGTCACCGCGACCCTGATCGACCCCGCGGCCCACGGCGGCCACGCGGAGTCGGACCTGGCGCAGCTGGCGGTGTTCGACGCGCCCCACCGCGAGCGGATCGTGGCCGCGTACGACGAGGTCTCGCCGCTCGCCCCGGGGTGGCGCGAGCGGGTGGGGCTGCACCAGCTGCACATGCTCATCGTCCACGCGGCCCTGTTCGGCGGGGCCTACGGCCGGCAGACGGTGGCGACGGCAGCCCGGTACGCCTGAGGTGCTGGCCGGCGGCGCGGTGCACCTGGCGCCCGGGCGGCCGCCGGGGCACCGCTCAGGCGCGCGGCTGGCGCTCCGCCCAGTCGGCCAGCGCGACGCGCGGGCCGGTGAAGAACGGAATCTCCTCGCGCACGTGCCGGCGGGCGCCGACGGCACGCAGCTCGCGCATGACGTCGACGATGCGGTGCAGCTCGCCGGCCTCGAAGGCCAGGATCCACTCGTAGTCGCCCAGCGCGAAGGCCGAGACGGTGTTGGCCCGCACGTCGGGGTAGTCCTTGGCGGCCATGCCGTGCTCGCGGAGCATGTCGCGCCGCTCGTCCTCCGGCAGCAGGTACCACTCGTAGGAGCGGACGAAGGGGTACACGCACAGGTACCCGCCTGGTTCCTCGCCGGCGAGGTAGGCCGGCACGTGCCGCTTGTTGAACTCCGCCGGCCGGTGCAGGCCGACCACCGACCACACCGGCTGCAGGAACGCGCCGAGCGCGGAGCCGAGCAGGCGGTGGTAGGCGTCCTGGACCTGCTCGATGCTGGCGGCGTGCCACCACACCATGAGGTCGGCGTCGGCGCGCAGGCCGGCGACGTCGTACCAGCCGCGCACCACCACGCCGGTGCCGGCCACGGCCTGCTCGGCCGCGGCCACGAGCGCGGCGCGGTCGTCGGCGTCGGCGGGCAGCGGCGCGGCCGTGGCGAACACGCTCCACATCGTGTAGTTGATGCCGGCGTTGATCGTCTCGGTGTCGGCGCCCTCGCCGATGCGCGGGATGGTGCTCATGCTCTCTCCTCCTGAGGATGGGTGGAACGACGGCGGCGCCACCTGGGCGGCGGCGGGGGCTGGTGCGGCGGCACGACCGGGGCGGCGCCCGCCAGGCGAGCCGCCTGCGGCCACGCCGAGGCGCGGTCCGCCGCCGCGGGCGTCAGACTGCGGCGCCGGCGGGCTGCTCGCAGGCGGCGGGCACGCCGGAATCCACCCCGGCGCGCAGGCGGCAGCAGCCGGGCCGGCACACGTCCGGCCAGGCGCCCAGCGCCCCGACGGAGACCCGCTCGGGCGCCTCGCCGCGCTCGGTGGCGGCCCGCTCGACGAGCAGGTCCACCAGGCCGGCGACGAACTCCGGCGCGGTGCCGGCGGTGCCGGCCCGCTCCATGCGCATGCCCAGCTCGTCGGCGGTGGCGCGGGCCTCGGTGTCGAGGTCGTAGATGACCTCCATGTGGTCAGAGACGAACCCGATGGGCGCGAGGACCACCTGGGCGGCGCCGTCGGCGTGCAGCGCGTGCAGGGTGCGGTTGACGTCCGGCTCGGTCCACGGGGTCAGCGGGGTGCCCGAGCGCGAGCAGTAGGCCAGCTCCCAGGGCACCGGGTGCCCGAGCCGCTCCCCGGCCGCCTTGGCGATGAGGGCGGCGACGTCGAGGTGCTGGATGGAGTAGCTGCCGGTGGTCTCGGTGCCCGAGGCGACCTCCATCGTCGTGGGGATGGAGTGGGTGACGAACACCAGCGGCGCGTCCGGACCCGGCGCGGCGCCGAGGCGCTCGTAGGCGGCGACGACGGCGTCGACGTTGGCGTCGACGAAGCCGGGGTGGTTGAAGTAGGCGCGGATCTTGTCCACGTCCAGGTCGATGCCCTCCCCGGCGAGCCGGGCCAGGGAGTCGGCGATGTTCTCGCGGTACTGGCGGCAGCCCGAGTAGGAGGCGTAGGCGCTGGTCACGATGGTGAGCACGCGGCGGGCGCCGCCGGCGTGCAGGTCGCGCAGGGCGTCGGTGAGGTAGGGGTCCCAGTTGCGGTTGCCCCAGGCGACCGGCAGGTCCAGCCCGCGGCGGTCCAGCTCCTCGCGCAGGGCGGCGAGCAGCGCCTTGTTCTGGTCGTTGATGGGGCTGCGGCCGCCGAAGTGGTAGTAGTGCTCGCCGACCTCCTCCAGGCGCTCGTCGGGGATCCCGCGCCCGTGGGTGACGTTGCGCAGGAACGGCACGACGTCCTCGGGACGTTCCGGTCCGCCGAAGGAGAGCAGGAGGATCGCGTCGTACGGGGCAAGCGTGGAGGTCATCAGGCTCGTTCTCGTCTCGGCCGGCAAGCCGGCGTGCGGGACCGCCTCGCGGGCGGCGGGGGGTGGGTGCGGCGCCGCGCGCCGCGGGTCAGGCCGGCGTCACCACCGGCGGGGGCCCGTCCTGCGGGGCCGGCACGGCCACGCCGAGCACCTGCTCAAGGGCGCGCAGGTGCTCCGCGCCGCGGCCCTCCCGGCCGGCGGCGCGGGCCCGGACGGTCGGCTCGTGCACGAGGCGGGCCGCGAGCCGGCGCAGCGCCTGGGCGGCCTTCTCGGCGCTGACGCTGCCCTCGGCGGGCAGGCGGTCCAGCTCGGCGGCGACGGCGTCGGCCACGCGGGTGCGCAGCGCGACGACGGCGTCGTCCATCTGCCGCTCGGCGGTGTCGTCGGCCAGGGCGCGGATGCCGTCGCTGACGATGTCGCGGGCGCGGGCCACCTCCCCGGCCGTGGCGGCCGGGGCGTGCTCGCGCACGGTGGGCAGGTCGACGAGGACGACGTCGTCGAGGTCGGCCACGGCCGGGTCGACGTCGTGGCGCAGGGCGAGGTCGACGAAGACGACCGGCCCCGCGGCGCCGGCGGCCCGGCGGGCGGCGAGCCCGGCGCGCACGGTGGCGAGGTCGAGGACGGGGGTGCCGGTGCCGCGGCAGGTGACCACGAGGTCGGCGGCGGCGAGGGCGGCGGCGAGGTCCTGGGGGGCGGTGCGCACGCCGTGGGACTCGGCGAACGCGCGGGCGCGCCCGGAGGCGGACCAGGCGGCGACGTCGCTCGCGCCCCGTTCGCGCAGCGCGGCCAGCGACGCGCCGGCGTAGGAGCCGGTGCCCACGAGCAGCACCCGGCGCCCGGCCCAGCTCGCCGTGGGCACCGGGCCGGTGTGCGCGTCCGCGGGCCAGGGGCGCTGCTCGCGCTCGCACTCCAGGTGCGCGACGCGGGCGCCGGCCAGGTCCAGGGCGACGGCGACGACGGAGCGGCCGGCGCGGGCGAGGTCGGTGGCCACGGCCACCTGCCGGGAGGTGCGGGTGGCGTGCTGCAGGGTCGCCTCGAGCAGCGGGGAGGTCAGGCCCTCCTCGCGGGCGGCGATCAGCGCCCGGCGCACCTGCCCGGTGATCTCCCGCTCGCCGACCACCATGGAGTCCAGCCCGGAGGCGACCTCGAAGAGGTGGCGCACGGCCTCCTCGCCGACGGCGGGCGTCATGAGCCGGGCGACGTCCTCCTCGCTCGTCCCGCTGGCCCGGGCGATCACGCGGCGGGCGGCGCGGGCGGCCTCCCCAGGGTCGGCGTCGGCATC
Organism: Georgenia thermotolerans; assembly: GCF_009193185.1. GTDB lineage: Bacteria > Actinomycetota > Actinomycetes > Actinomycetales > Actinomycetaceae > Georgenia > Georgenia thermotolerans. The sequence continues at coordinate 20,474 of NZ_VUKF01000015.1, forward strand.
GGCGTCGAGGTAGACCTCGAAACGGTTGCAGGTGGCCAGCACGACGGCGCCGTTCACGGCAGCACCGTCGGCCACGACCTGACGGCCCACCTCAGGTGCGCCGACGCTGAGCCGCTCGATGTCGGCCAGGTCCAGGTCGTGGTGATTCGCAGTCAGGAGGAGGAGCACCACAGCACCCATAGTGAACCATTTCCCCGAGCGCCAGGCACAATGCCCTCGTGACAAATCCTGCTCCCGGGCCGAACGTGCCGGAAATCACCACGTCCCCCCTGCTCGAGGCTTATTTCGGACGCCGCCCCGAGCGGCTGCCGGTCTGGTTCATGCGTCAGGCCGGCCGGTCGCTGCCGGAGTACCGGGCGGCCCGCGAGGGCGTCGCCATGCTCGACTCGTGCCTGCGCCCCGAGCTGGCCGCCGAGATCACCCTGCAGCCGGTGCGCCGCCACGGCGTCGACGCCGCGATCTTCTTCTCCGACATCGTCGTGCCGCTCAAGCTCGCCGGCGTCGACGTCGAGATCGTCCCGGGCGTGGGCCCGGTGGTGGCCGAGCCGGTGCGCACCCGCGCCGACGTCGACCGCCTCGTCGAGCACCGCCCGGGCGACCACGCCGCCATCACCGAGGCGGTGCGCCTGACCGTCGCCGAGCTCGGCCCCACCCCGCTCATCGGCTTCGCCGGCGCCCCGTTCACGCTGGCCGCCTACCTCGTCGAGGGCCGGCCCTCCCGCGACCACCTCGCGGCCCGCACGATGATGCACGCCGACCCCGAGGCCTGGCGCCACCTCATGCGCTGGACCGCGGACATCACCGGCGCGTTCCTGCGCGCCCAGGTGCTCGCCGGGGCCCGCGCCGCCCAGCTCTTCGACTCCTGGGCGGGCGCCCTGTCCCTGAACGACTACGCCACCCACGCCGCCCCGTTCAGCGCCCGGGCGCTGTCCAAGGTCCGCGACCTGGGCGTGCCGGTGATCCACTTCGGCACCGGCACGAGCGAGCTGCTGGTCGCCATGCGCGACGTCGGCGTCGACGTGATCGGCGTGGACTACCGCCTACCCCTGGACGAGGCCTCCCGCCGGCTCGGGGGGACGACGCCGCTGCAGGGCAACATCGACCCCGCCCTGCTCGCCGCGCCCTGGGAGGTGCTCGAGGCGCACGTGCGCGCGGTGGTCCAGGCCGGCCGCGCCGCCCCCGCGCACGTGGTCAACCTCGGCCACGGCGTCCCGCCGACCACCGACCCGGCCGTACTCACCCGCGTCGTCGAGCTGGTCCACTCCCTGTGACCGACGCGCCCGACGTCCTCGTCGTCGGCGCCGGCATGGCCGGGCTGACCGCCGCGCACGCCCTGGCCGCGCGCGGACTGCGCCCGGTGGTGCTCGAGGCCGGCGCGGACGTCGGCGGGCTGGTCGCCGCCGGCACGGTCGGCGGCTACGAGGTCGACCTCGGGGCGGAGGCGTTCGCGCTGCGCCGCCCCGAGGTGCTCACCCTCGCCGAGGGCCTGGGCCTGGCCGTCGAGCGGCCCGCGGGCCGGTCCTGGGTGTGGGCGGAGGACGGCGGCGCCGCCGGTGCGGCGCCCATCCCGGCCGCCTCGCTGCTGGGCATCCCCGCCGACCCCGACGACGCCGACGTGCGCCGCGCGATCGGCCCCGACGGCGCCGCCCGCGCGTCGCAGGACGCCCACCTGGGCCCGGAGGTGGGCGCCGACGCGGCCGACCTGGCGGCCCTGGTGCGCGCCCGGATGGGCGAGGCGGTCCTCGCCCGGCTGGTGCGCCCGGTCGCCGGCGGGATCCACAACGCCGACCCGGCCGACCTCGCCGTGGACTCGGTGGCCCCCGGCCTGCGCGCGGCGCTGGCCCGCGAGGGCTCGCTCGCCGGCGCGGTGCGCGCGCTGCTCGCCGCCGCCCCGCCCGGCGCCGCGGTGGCCACCACCACCGGCGGGCTGTTCCGGCTGCCCCGGGCGCTGCGCGAGGCCGTGGAGGGCGCCGGCGGGCAGGTGCGCACCGGCACCCGGGCCACCGCGCTGCGCCGGGCCGGCGAGCCGGATTCCGGCACGTCCGGGCCGGACGGCCCGGGCTGGGAGGTCGCCGTGACCGGCCCGGACGGCGGCGCCATCCTGCGCGCCCCGCGCCTGGTCCTGGCCACCCCCGGCGCCCCCGCGCTGGACCTGCTGCGCGGCCTGGTCGACGTCGGCGACGTCGACCTCCCGGCGGGCTCGGCCATCACCCACGTCACCCTCGTGGTCCGGGCCCCCGCGCTCGACGCCGCCCCGCGCGGCTCGGGCCTGCTGGTGCCGCCGGGCGCCGCGGCCGTGCGGGCGAAGGCCCTCACCCACGCCAGCGCCAAGTGGCCCTGGCTGGCGGCCGCCACCACGCCGGGCGAGCACGTGCTGCGGGTCTCCTACGGCCGCCCCGGCGAGCGGACCGACGACGTCGACCCCACCCTGGCCCTGCGGGACGCCGCCACCCTGCTCGGCGTCCCCCTCCCGCCGGCAGCGCTGCGCGACGCGCGGGTCGTGGCCCGTGCCGGCGCCCTCGCCGCGTCCACGCCGGCCCACCTCGCCCAGGTCGCCCGGCTGGGCGAGCGGGTCCGTGCCCTGCCCGGGCTGCGCGTGACCGGCGCGTGGGTGGCCGGCACCGGGCTGGCCGCCGTCGTCGCCCACGCCCAGGCGGTCGCCGGGGAAATGTCACAATGATGGTGACGCCGCGTCACCATATTCCGGAGGCTCCGGAAAAATGCCGCACGGCGAGCCCGGGAAATGCGGCTCCACTATTTTATGACGGTCCGTCAGATACCGATCTGACAACCGGTCAGCAAAAGCGGAATCGACATTTCCGCCGGCCGTGGGGAGACTGATCCGGTGAGCACGTCGACCCCTCCCCTTCGCGTCGGAACCCGGGGCAGCGAGCTCGCCCTCACCCAGACGTCCGCCGTGGCGGACACGCTCGCCGTCGCCGCCGGCCGCGAGGTCGAGCTCGTGCGCATCCGCACCGAGGGCGACCGCTCCACCGCCTCCCTCGCCAGCCTCGGCGGCACCGGCGTCTTCGCCGCCGCCCTGCGCGAGGCCCTGCTCGCCGGCGCCTGCGACGTCGCCGTCCACTCCCTCAAGGACCTGCCCACCGCCCCCACCCCGGGGCTGAGCATCGGCGCCCTGCCCGTCCGCGAGGACCACCGCGACGTGCTGTGCGCCCGCGAGGGCTGGACCCTGGCCACCCTGCCCGCCGGCGCCCGCGTGGGCACCGGCTCGCCCCGGCGCGCCGCCCAGCTGCGCCTGGCCCGTCCCGACATCGACGTCGTCGACATCCGCGGCAACGTCGGCACCCGCCTGGCGCGGGTGGAGGCGGACCTCGACGCCGTCGTCCTCGCCCGGGCCGGCCTCGCCCGCCTGGGGCTGCTCGACAAGGTCACCGACACCCTCGACCCCGACGTCATGCTCTCCGCGCCCGGCCAGGGCGCGCTGGCCGTGGAGTGCCGCACCCCGGACCTGACCGGCCCGCTCGGCGAGGCCCTGCGCGCCATCGACGACCTGCCCACCCGCCTGGCCGTGGTGGCCGAGCGTGCCCTGCTCGCCACCCTCGAGGCCGGCTGCGCCGCCCCGGTGGCCGCCTGGGCGCACGTCGTGCCCGCGACCGACGCCACGCCCGCCCGCCTCGAGCTGCGCGGCGGCGCGTTCGACCCCGCCGGCACCCAGGGCATGGTCCGCACGGGCGGCGTGGAGCTGCCCGGCCTGGGCGAGGGCACCGAGGACCCGGGCAACGCGCTGGGCCAGGACGTGGCCGTCTCCCTGGCCCGCGAGCTGGGCGAGGCGACCGCCGCGGAGCTCCTGGACGCCGGCGCGGCCGCCATCGCCGGCCTGCCCACCCCCGACGACGTCCCCGCACCCGACCTGCCGGGCGTGCTCGACGGCGCCGACGGCGCCGACGCGCGCCCATGACGGCCACGCCGGCGGGGGGCCCGGCGCCGGACCTGGGCGGCGCGACGGTGCTGCTCCCGCGCACCGGCGCCGACGACCCGCTGCTCGCCGCCGTCGCGGCGGCCGGCGGGACGCCTCTGGGCACCGAGCTCGTGCGCACCGTGCCCGTCGACCCGCCCGACCAGCTCGACCAGGCGCTGCGCGCGCTGGGCGAGGGGGCGCACACCTGGCTGGCCGTGACCAGCGCGACGACGGTGGACGTCCTCGTGGCCCGCGCCGCCGCCCTGGGCACCAGCCTCGCCGACCTCGCCCGCGGCGTCCGGGTGGCCGCCGTCGGGCCCGCCACGGCGGCGGCGCTGGAGACCGCCGGCGTGCCGGTCGACCTGCGCCCGGCCGAGTCCAGCGCCGCCGGCCTGGTGGCGGCCTGGCCCCCGGCGGACGGGCGCGGCATCGTGCTCCTCCCGCACTCCGAGATCGCCGCCCCCACGCTGGCCACCGGCCTGCGCGAGCGGGGCTGGCTCGTCGACGACGTCGTGGCCTACCGCACCCTGCCCGCCCCGGCACCCGACCCGGCGGTGGCCGCGCGCCTCGCCGCCGGGCAGGTCGCCGTCGTCGTCCTCACCTCCGGCTCCACCGCGCGGGCCCTGGTCGCCCTCTACGGCGTGCCGCCCGCGCGCGTGGCGACCATCGGCGTCCCCACCGCCCGGGCCGCGGCCGAGGCGGGGCTGAGCGTGGACGCCGTGGCCCCCGAGCCGACCCCCGCCGGGGTGGTCGCCGCCGTCGCCCAGGCCCTGGCGGCCCCGCCGCCCGGCCCTCCCCCGCCCTGAGACGTCATCACCCCCGACACACCTCCCCTCTGCTCGCGCCCCACCCACACACCTTCGAGGAGCACCAGTGACCACCACGCTCGCCTCCACCCCGCGCCCCCTCGAGCGCCCCCGCCGCCTGCGCACCAGCGCCGCGATGCGCCGCCTCGTGGCCGAGCACCGCACCCACCCGGCCGACCTCGTGCTGCCCATGTTCGTGCGCGAGGGCCTCGCCGAGCCGGCCCCGCTGGGCTCGATGCCCGGCGTCGTGCAGCACACGATGGACTCCCTGCGCCGCGCCGCCACCGAGGCCGCCGAGGCCGGCGTCGGCGGGCTCATGCTCTTCGGCGTCCCGGCCGAGCGCGACGCCGTCGGCTCCGCCGCCAGCGAGCCGGACGGGATCCTCAACGCCGGGCTGCGCGCGCTGGTCGAGGAGGTCGGGGACGCCGTCGTCGTCATGTCGGACCTGTGCCTCGACGAGTTCACCGACCACGGCCACTGCGGCGTGCTCGACGGCGAGGGCCGGGTCGACAACGACGCCACCCTGGTGCGCTACCAGGAGATGGCGCTGGCCCAGGCGGCCACCGGCGCCCACATGCTCGGCCTGAGCGGCATGATGGACGGCCAGGTCGCCGCGGTGCGCGAGGTCCTCGAGCGCGACGGCTACACCGACACCTCGGTGCTGGCCTACTCGGCCAAGTACGCCTCGGCGTTCTACGGCCCCTTCCGCGACGCCGTGGACTCCCAGCTGCGCGGGGACCGCAAGACCTACCAGATGGACCCGGCCAACGGCCGCGAGGGGCTGCGCGAGGCCACCCTCGACCTGGCCGAGGGCGCCGACGTCGTCATGGTCAAGCCCGCCCTGAGCTACCTCGACGTCCTCGCCGAGGTCGCCGAGCTCTCCCCCGTGCCGGTGGCCGCCTACCAGGTCTCGGGCGAGTACGCGATGATCGAGGCCGCCGCCGCGAACGGCTGGATCGAGCGGCGCCGCGCCATCGAGGAGTCGGTGCTGAGCATCCAGCGCGCCGGCGCCGACTTCGTGCTCACCTACTGGGCCACCGAGCTCGCCGGCTGGCTGCGCTGACCGGACCCGCCTCGCTGGCCCGCTAGCCTCCGCCCACCGCCACCCCAAGGAGCCGGAATGACGACCACCACCTCGACCATGCACGAGATCTTCGAGCGCGCCCGCCGCGTGACCCCCGGCGGGGTGAACTCGCCGGTGCGCGCGTTCGGCTCGGTGGGCGGGGACCCGCGGTTCATCGCCTCCGCCCGCGGCCCGTACGTCACCGACGTCGAGGGGCGCGAGTACGTCGACCTCGTCATGTCGTGGGGGCCGGCGCTGCTCGGGCACGCCGCGCCCGAGGTGGTCGCCGCGGTGCAGGAGGCCGCCGCGCGCGGGCTGTCGTTCGGCGCGCCGACGGTGGCCGAGGTCGAGCTGGCCGAGGCGGTGCGCGCCCGCGTGCCGGCCGCCGAGAAGGTCCGCTTCGTCTCCACCGGCACCGAGGCGACGATGACGGCGGTGCGCCTGGCGCGCGGCGCCACGGGCCGCGACATCATCGTCAAGTTCGCCGGCTGCTACCACGGCCACGTCGACGCCCTGCTCGCCGACGCCGGCTCGGGCGTCGCCACCTTCGGCCTGCCCGGCTCGGCCGGCGTGACGGCCGCGAGCGCCGCCGAGACCATCGTCGTGCCCTACAACGACGTGGCCGCCCTCGAGGCCGTCTTCGCCGAGCGCGGGGACGACATCGCCGCGGTGATCACCGAGGCCTCCCCGGCCAACATGGGCGTGGTGCCCCCGCGGCCGGGGTTCAACGCCGCGATCCGCCGCCTCACCACCGAGCACCGCGCGCTGTTCATCCTCGACGAGGTCCTCACCGGCTTCCGGGTCGGCCCCGCCGGGTGGTGGGGGCTCGACGGCGTCGCCGGCGACGGCGGCGGGAGCGCCACCGGCTCCGAGCCGTACACCCCGGACCTGTTCACCTTCGGCAAGGTGGTCGGGGGCGGCATGCCGCTGGCGGGCCTGGGCGGGCGCGCCGCGCTCATGGACCTGCTCAGCCCCTCCGGGCCCGTCTACCAGGCCGGCACCCTCTCCGGGAACCCGCTGGCCACCGCCGCCGGCCTGGCCACCCTGCGGCTGGCCGACGACGCCGTCTACGCCCGGGTGGACGAGGCGGCCCGGGTGGTCGGCGACGCCGTGGGCGCGGCCCTGGACGCCGAGGGCGTGCCGCACCGGGTGCAGCGGGCGGGCAACCTGTTCTCGGTGATGTTCGGCGAGGCGGCCGCCCGCGACGGCGTGCACACCTACGCCGACGCCCAGGCGCAGGAGACCTTCCGCCACCCGCCGTTCTTCCACGCCATGCTCGACGCCGGCGTCGCCCTGCCGCCCAGCGTCTTCGAGGCCTGGTTCCTCTCGGCGGCGCACGACGACGCCGCGGTGAACCGCATCCTCGAGGCGCTGCCCGGCGCGGCGAGGGCGGCGGCCGCGGCGCGTCCGGCGCGGTAGGGGCGCGGCCGGCCCGAGATCAGCTGGTCTCGGGTGGCGCCTGCGCCCCCTCGGCCTCGTCCCGCTCGGCCCACTGCAGCAGCGGGGCGAGGTCGAACACTGCGTCGTCGATGCCCGCGTGGAGGTCACCGCGCTCCGCGTAGCGGGCCGGCATCGTGGCGACGGTGAGGTCCCGAGGGTCGCAGTCCGGCACCTCGTCCCAGGTCACCGGGGCCGAGACAGTGGCCTGAGGCGTCCCGCGCACCGAGTACGCGCACGCGATCGTGTGGTCGCGGGTGTTCTGGTTGAAGTCCACGAACACCTTCGCCGGGTCGCGGTCCTTGCGCCACCACGTCGTCGTCGCGTCCTGCGGCGTGCGCCGCTCGACCTCGCGGGCGAACGCCAACGCGGCCCGGCGCACGTCCTGGAAGCCGTGCTCGGGGCGGATGCGCACGTAGACGTGCAGCCCGTCCCCGCCCGTGGTCTTGGGAAAGCCGGTGGCCCCGAGCTCGTCGAGCACCTCGTGGGCCACGGCCGCGACCCGCCGGACGGTGGCGAAGTCGCAGGCGTCCCCGGGATCGAGGTCGATGCGCCACTCGTCGGGCTTCTCCACGTCGGCGCGGCGGCTGTTCCACGGGTGGAACTCCACCGTGGACATCTGCACCGCCCAGATCACCTGGGCGAGCTCGGTGACGCACAGCTCGTCCGCGTCTCGGTCGTAGCGCGGGAAGTGCACCCGGACGGTCGTGACCCAGTCGGGGGCGCCGCGCGGCAGCCGCTTCTGGTGGACCTTCTCGCCCGTGATGCCCTCGGGGAAGCGGTGCAGCATGCAGGGCCGCTCGCGCAGGGCGTTGACGATGCCGTCGCCGACGGCGACGTAGTAGCGCGCCAGGTCCAGCTTGGTGTGGCCCGGGCCGGGGAAGTAGACCCGGTCGGGGTTGCTGATCCGGACGACGCGCCCGCCGACCTCCAGCTCGGTCGCGGGTGCGCTCGTCTTGGCCATGGGGCCTACCTCACCATCGGCCGGGCCGGGGCGCTACGGGGTTGGCTTGCACTCCGATCGTGAGGGCGCGGCGCGCTCCCGTCGGTCGGTGTCCGGTGCTGCCCGCTCCGTGCCGGCCACCGCCGGACAAGTGGTCCAGCGCCGCACCTCAGCCGGACACCGGCACGTTCCAGTGCGCGACGACGGGCAGGGAGTGCTCGTAGGTCAGCACGCCGCGGCGGGCGGCGCCGAGCAGGAACCCCGAGCCGTGCCGTGGATCGAGCTCGAGCCAGCGCGCCGCCAGCACCCGCAGCAGGTGGCTGTGGGCGACGACGAGCACGTCGCCGCCCTCCATCTCCCGGCGCGCCCGGTCGAGCACGCGGTCCACCCGGACGCCCACCGCGGCGGCGTCCTCCCCGCCCGGCGCCCCGTCGGCGAAGAGCTGCCACCGGGGCAGCCCGACGGACGTGCGGCGCGCCTCGTACTCGGCGGTGGTGTGCCCCTCGAGCACGCCGTAGTCCCACTCGGCGAGGTCGTCGAGCACCTCGTACTCGGCGATCCCGGCGAGCTCGGCGGTGCGGCGGGCGCGCTGGCGGGGACTGACGAGGACGGCGGCCCAGCTGCGGTCGCCGAGGTCGGCGAGCAGGCGGCGCGTCTGATCTTCGCCCTCGGCCGTCAGGGGGATGTCGGTGGTGCCGGTGTGGCGACCGGACCGGCTCCACTCGGTCTCGCCGTGGCGGACAACGATCAGCTCGGCCATCGCGGCTCCCTCCCGAGGGCCACGAGCATGCGCCAGGCGTGGCGCCCATGCACCCGGATCTCGACCTGACGTCGGGCGAGCGTCGGGATCGAGAGGACAGAAAACCACAAGTGGTGCCGTTGGGGCAGGTGTGGTGCGACCGTGGCGGGAGTACGCCACACCCGCACCACGTGTGGCGTCTCACGACCCGCAGGCCCCCACGCGGGGACGATGGACACCCCGGCGCCGCGCTCGGCGCGGCTGGAATGATGACGGCCATGACTGAGCGCGTCGACCTCTCCACCGTGACCCCGCCCGTCGCCCTGGGCCCGCTGGACGGGCGCTACCGCCGGGTCGTCGCCCCGCTCGTCAACCACCTCTCGGAGGCGGCGCTGAACCGCGCCCGCCTGCACGTCGAGGTCGAGTGGCTCATCCACCTCACCGACACGGGCGTGCTGCCCGGCGCCCCGCGGCTGAGCGAGGCCGACAAGGGCTACCTCCGCGACGTCGTCGACGTCTTCGGCGCCGGCGACGAGCTGGAGGAGCTCGCCGCCATCGAGCGCGAGACCCTCCACGACGTCAAGGCCGTCGAGTACTTCCTCAAGCGCCGCCTCGACGCCGCCCCGGCCGTGCTCGGCGAGGGCACCGTGCTGCCGCAGGTGCACGAGATCGTCCACATCTTCTGCACCAGCGAGGACATCAACAACCTCTCCTACGCCCTGACGGTCAAGAGCGCCGTCGAGGACGTCTGGCTGCCTGCCGCCTCCGCCATGGCCGACGACGTCGCCGCCCTCGCCAAGGAGCACGCCGGCGCGGCGATGCTGGCCCGCACCCACGGCCAGCCGGCCACGCCCACCACGCTGGGCAAGGAGCTCGCCGTCCTCGCCCACCGGCTGCGCCGCCAGCTCCGCCGCGTCGCCGGGACGGAGTACCTGGGCAAGATCAACGGCGCGACCGGCACCTTCGGCGCCCACACCGTCTCCGTCCCGGGCGCGGACTGGGAGGCGGTGGCCCGCGGGTTCGTCGAGCACCTGGGCCTGACGTGGAACCCGCTGACCACCCAGATCGAGTCGCACGACTGGCAGGCCGAGCTCTACAGCGACGTCGCCCGGTTCAACCGGGTGCTGCACAACCTCGCGACCGACGTGTGGACCTACATCTCGCTGGGCTACTTCCACCAGCGCCTGTCCGCGCAGGGCTCGACCGGCTCGTCGACCATGCCGCACAAGGTCAACCCCATCCGCTTCGAGAACGCCGAGGCCAACCTCGAGATCTCCTGCGCGCTGCTCGACACCCTCGCGGCCACGCTCGTGACCTCCCGGCTCCAGCGCGACCTCACCGACTCCTCCACCCAGCGCAACATCGGCGTCGCCTTCGGCCACTCCCTGCTCGCCGTCGACAACGTCCGGCGCGGCCTGGCCGGCCTCGACGTCGACGGCGCCGCCCTGGCCCGCGACCTCGACGGCAACTGGGAGGTGCTCGGCGAGGCGGTCCAGCAGGCCATGCGCGCGGCGTCGATCGCCGGCGCCACGGGCATGGAGGACCCCTACGAGCGGCTCAAGGAGCTCACCCGGGGCAAGAAGGTCGACGGGCCGGCGATGCGCGAGTTCATCGGCGGGCTCGGCCTGCCCGACGACGTCGAGGCCCGGCTGCTCGACCTCGAGCCCGGCACGTACACGGGCCTGGCCGAGCAGCTGGTGGGGCACCTGGACGACTAGCGCGGCGGGCGTCACAGCCGCTCTTCACGACATTCCCAGGAATCGGCCGTACCGTAGCCGGTCGTGACCCCGATCCTCGCCAGCGCCCCCTCCGCCGCCACCGCGTCCCTCGACGGCGTCGCCGCCTGGGCGGTGAGCGTCATGGAGTCGCTCGGAGGCTTCGGTGCCGCCCTGCTGATCGCGCTGGAGAATCTCTTCCCGCCGCTGCCCAGCGAGGTCATCCTGCCGCTGGCCGGGTTCACCGCCTCCCGCGGCTCGCTCGGCCTGGTCGAGGTGATCGTGTGGTGTACGGCCGGGTCCGTCGTCGGGGCGTGGGTGCTCTACGGCATCGGCGCGCTGCTGGGGCGCGAGCGCACCCGGGCGATCATGAACTGGCTGCCGCTGGTGAAGATCGAGGACGTCGACAAGACCGAGGCCTGGTTCCACCGGCACGGCAAGGGCACCGTCTTCCTGGGCCGGATGATCCCCATCTTCCGCAGTCTCATCTCCATCCCGGCCGGCATCACCCGCATGCCCCTGCTGCTGTTCACCGCCCTGACGCTGGCCGGGTCGCTGGTGTGGAACACCGCGCTCATCGTCGCCGGGTACGCGCTCGGGGAGAACTGGCACGTCGTCGAGAACTACGTCGGCGTGTTCACGAAGATCGTCATCGTCCTCGTCGTGCTGGCCCTGGCCTGGTTCGCCGTCTCCCGGGTGCGGGCGATGCGGGTCGCCCACCCCTCGCGCGAGACGCGCGACGACGCCGCCTGACCCGACCTCTTCGCGCGGTTCCGCCCGCCGGCCACACGCACGGTTCGGTCGCCGGGCCACACGCGCGGTTCGCCCGCCGGGCCACACGCGCGGTTCGCTCGCCGGTGCGAGCCGCGCCCACGGGCGCTGTGAGATCCCGCCCATTCCGCCCACCGGCGCCGCCGGCCGGCGGAAGGCCCGTCTACCCTGTACCCGCCATCCGTGTCCGGTGAGGATCTCCCGCTCGGGTGAGCGTCCCTGAGCCGGCCTGGCGCCGGCACGCCCCGCCACCCGGAGGTTTCCCGTGCCCGACGCCGCCCTCGGCCCCTCCGCGCTCTCGCTGGTCCCGCCGCTGCTCGCCCTGGTCATGGTGCTGCTCACCCGGAAGGTGCTCCGCAGCCTCGCGGTCGGGATCGTCAGCGCCGCGCTGGTGGTGTCGGACCTCGATCCCGTGGCGACCGTGCGTCTCGTGTGGGACACGTTCGTGGGCCTGTTCTGGGTGGACGGGGTGGTCAACACCTGGAACGTCTACATCGTCCTGTTCCTGCTGCTCCTCGGCGTGCTCGCCGCCTTCATCATGATGTCCGGCGGCAGCTACGCGTTCGGCCGGTGGGCGATGCGGCGGGTGCGAACCCGTCGCGGATCGCAGCTGGTCGCCCTCGTCCTCGGTGTCGTGATCTTCATCGACGACTACTTCAACGCCCTGGCGGTGGGCCAGATCGCCAAGCCCCTGACGGACCGGAACCGGGTCTCGCGGGCCAAGCTGAGCTACCTCATCGACTCCACCTCGGCGCCCGTGTGCGTCGTCGCCCCCTTCTCGAGCTGGGGCGCCAGCATCATGGGCATCATCGCCCCGATCCTGCTGGCGGCCGGCGTCAGCGACGTGAGCCCGTTCGCGGCCTTCATGGCGATGGTCCCGCTGAACTACTACGTCTGGGCCGCGCTGGCGCTCGTGCTCCTCGTCGCGCTCCTGGGGGTGGACGTCGGCCCGATGCGCCGCGAGGAGACCCGCGCCGTGCGCACCGGGGAGCCGTACGCGCCGGGGACGACGATCGCCGGCGAGCTCGACGACAAGCTCCCGGCGCACCGGCCCGGTTCCGTCGGTTCGCTGATCGGCCCCTTCCTCGGCCTCGTCCTCGGCGTGGTCGGTGCCATCGTGTGGACCGGCCACGCCGCGTCCGGCTCGTGGAACCTCGTCGAGATCTTCGCCGCCACCCTGGTCACCGAGTCGCTGCTCTTCGGCGGCGTCGTCGGCGTGGTGGTGGCGCTGGCCTTCTACTTCCGCGACACCCGCTCCAACGAGCGCTTCGGGCTGGGCACGTTCCGCGACGGCTGGGTGCACGGCGCCTCGTCGATGCTGCCCGCCGTCTACATCCTGCTCATGGCCTGGATGACGGCGGCGCTCATCGAGGACCTCGGCACCGGTGCGTACCTCGCCGGGCTGGTCGCCGCCGCCTCCCTGGACCCGACCTGGCTCGTGCCGCTCGTGTTCGTCGTGGCCGGCGTCATGGCGTTCGCCACCGGCACGTCCTGGGGCTCCTTCGGCATCCTGCTGCCCATCGCCGGCCAGATCGTCACCGAGGTGGGCGCCACGGAGCTGCTGCTCCCCGCGCTGGCGGCCGTGCTCGCCGGCGCCGTCCTGGGTGACCACTGCTCGCCCATCTCGGACACCACGATCCTCTCCGCCACCGGCGCGGGCGCCAACCTCATGGACCACGTCGTCACCCAGCTGCCCTATGCCCTGACCGGGGCGCTGGCGGCGCTCGGCGGGTACGTGGTGCTCGCGCTCACCACGAACACGTGGTTGGGCCTGATCACGACGCTGGTCCTCGTGACGGCGGTCGCGCTCGCCGCGCGTGCCGCCCGCGGCACCGTGACGGCGGAGGACGCGCTCGAGCCGGCCGCCGTCTGAGGCGCGTTCAGTCCGTCAGGACGTCCAGCCGGCGCAGGAGCACCCCTTCGCGCAGCGCCCAGGGGCAGATCTCGATCTCCTCGACGCCCAGGTCCTTCATCGCCCGCTGCGCCACCATGGCGCCGGCGACGATCTGGTACGTCCGCTCCGGGGTGATCCCGGGCAGCTCCATGCGCTGCTCCGCCGGGATCTTGGCGAGCCTCGGGGTCCAGTCCGCCAGGTCCGCGCGCTGCATGCGGCGGCGCTCCTCGGGGCCGATCACCTCGACCCGCTGCCCGGCCAGCCGGGCGAGCGAGCGGAAGGTCTTCGACGTCGCGACGACGTGGTCGGGCGCCGGCTGCTTGCGGATCTCCTTGGCCACCGGCGCCAGCGTCTTCTTGATGTGGGACTTCAGGGCATCGAGCTGCTTGTCCGTGGCCGGGTCGGAGCGGAGGAAGTCGTGCGTGAGCCGGCCCGCGCCCAGCGGCACGGAGACGGCGTAGTCCGGTCGCTCGTCCAGGCCCATGGCGATCTCCAGCGACCCGCCGCCGATGTCGAGCACCAGCAGCCGCCCGGCGGCCCAGCCGTGCCAGCGGCGCGCCGCCAGGAACGTCAGCTCGGCCTCCTGGCGCCCGCTGAGCACCTGCAGCGGCACGCCGGCGATCTCCTCGAGCCGGGCGAGGACCTCGGGCCCGTTGACCGCCTCGCGGATCGCCGAGGTGGCGATGCCGACGAGCTCCTCCGCCCCGAGCCGCTTGGCGGCCTTCGCGGCCTTGCGCACGGCCTCGGACAGCGCCGCCACGCCGTCGTCGTCGATGCGGCCCTCGTCGTCGAGGTAGCGCATGAGGCGCACGGTGCTGCGGTCGTCCGCGGCGGGGTCCGGGCGCCCGTCCCGCACGGCGTCGACGACGAGGAGGTGGACGGTGTTGGAGCCGATGTCGAGCACGCCCAGACGCATGGGCACACGGTAGCGGCGCCGCGGCGCCGGGCCAGCCGGGTCGACGGCGCCCGCGACCGCGCCCGCCGGAGGGGCGGGGCGCGGGCTGTGGCACGGACCACTTAGAGTCGAGGCAGACCCGCGTCCCCGACCGACAGGCCCCACCCATGAGCACCGTCACGCTGCAGAAGGCGATCACGCCACAGATGTCCGCCGCCTACCTCGAGCGCGGGCTGGACCGGGTGGCGGGGTTCGTCGTCCCGGCCGCGGACGTCGCCGGCGTGACGACCACCGAGGCGCTGTTCGAGCTGCACGGCCTGGGCTTCCCCGGCTCCCCGTTCGCACCGGACCGCCCCATCGACATCCTCCATCTGCCCGCCTCCCCCACCGCGAACCTCGTCCGGGCCACCGGCGGCGCGGACGAGGCGGGCCGCAGCGCCACCGGCGGGCCGTTCCTCGACCGCCCGCCGTTCACCGGTACCGGCCTGGCCGCCACCGGCGACGTCGTCGCGCCGCTGTCCTGGCTGGAGCACACCCGCCTGACACCCGGCGCCCGGCTGTGGCGCTTCACGCCCGGCGAGGAGGAGCCCGAGCTCGTCGGCACCTACCACGGCGTCGCCTTCGGGTGGCAGAACCACCTGGCCGACGACGAGCTGCACGCGCTGGCGCCGTCGAAGTTCGTCGGCCCCCTGGCCAAGCTCGACCTGGGCACCTTCGCCGTCGACGTGCGCACCGACGACGACGGCGCCCCCACCGTGGTCACGCTCGTGACGATGGCCGCCGCCTCGGAGGAGCAGGGCTTCACCCGCACGAAGGCGGGCACGTGGGCCAAGCAGGTCCCCGCCGGGGACGTCGAGCTCTTCGAGATCCACGCCACGGCCCGCTGGCACGGGCTGCCGGTGCGCATCGTCGACCAGGGCCCGGGCCCGGACGGCGAGGTGATGTGCCGGGTCAGCTCGCTCGCCTACGACGCCGACGCCGCCGAGCGGCTCCTCATGGACAAGATCGACGCCGGGGTCTACGAGACCACCGCGGCGCTCAGCGCCCTCACCGACGTCCGCTACACCCAGCGGGTGCCCAACGCCTGGGCCAAGGAGAGCCAGCTCGCCCAGGCGCGCGCCGCCCGCGAGGCCGCCGCGGCCGCCGCGGCAACGGCAGGCCCCTCCGCGGGCGCGGCACCGGCAGGCGTCACGACGGGCGGCGCGGCAGCGGGCGCGACGGCGGCTGCGGGTGCGACGGCGGCTGCGGGTGCGACGGCCGCACCCCAGGCACAGCCGACCGCGAGCGGCCCGCTGGCCGCCCACGGGGACCTGCTCGAGCGGGTGGCTCGCGGGCTGGCCACCGGGCTGCCGGCGGGGTGGACCCGGGTACGGGTGCTGTGCCGGATGGTGGGCTCGCGCGGGGAGATCCTCGGCGCCGTCACCGGCCAGGACGGCAAGGAGGTCGTGCTCCCCCGCTTGGCCGACGACGTCGGCGAGGCGCTCTCCCGGCTCCGGCACGTGAGCTACAAGCCCGGCGAGGGCACCTGGTTCACCGCCCTGGCCACCCTCGCGGCCGACGGCACGCTGACGCTCAACGTGGACTCCACCAACGAGCCGAAGTGGAGCACGCCCATCGACGCCGCCGAGTTCGCCGAGGACCTCCGGCGCTACCCCCGGGACGCCGAGCACACCCCGGACTGGCTGCAGGCCCGTCTGGCGGAGGCGGCGGGGAGCCCGGCCGGCGACTCCGGGGCGTAAGGAGACGCATCAGCCCCTGTCCCCGCGCGAGGCAGCGGTGCCGGGCCCCGACCCGGCGGCGTTGGGCGCAGGGCCAGCGGCGTCCGACCCCGCGCCAGCGGCGTCCGACCCCGAGCCGGCGGTGTTGGTCCTCGAGTCAGTACGAAAGCGGTGAGTCAGTAGGTGATTCCCTACTGACTCACCGCTTTCCTACTGATTCACGCGCGAACTCCCTGGCTCGAGCCGATTCTCCCTGCCCGTGCCCCTGCCCTCACGCCGCCCGGTGCGGAAACCACCGAGGATCGCGTGGAGCCCGAGGCGGCTACCGCGCTGCACATGCCCGCCGTTCCCCAGGACTGCAGAGCGTCGCCACGGACTGCAGGACGGTTCCCCAGTGGCTGCAGGGACGTTTCGCCCGGCACTGGGCAGCCAAGGAGGACGTTCGTCCCCGGTGACGCATACCCCTCGGAGGTACCCTTTTCTGTGATACCCCCCGGGCGTACCGTGGTGCTACCAGGGTCCACCGGGGACCGTGCAGGAGTGAAGGAGCCGACGTGCCCGGATACAGCGGGACGAAGGAGCAGTACCTCAAGCGCCTGCGCCGCATCGAGGGCCAGGTGCGGGGGATCGCACGCATGGTCGACGAGGACACGTACTGCATCGACGTGCTCACGCAGATCTCGGCCGTCACCCGGGCCCTGCAGGCCGTGGGCATCGGGCTGGTCGAGGACCACCTCGGTCACTGCGTCGTCGACGCCGCGCGCGCCTCGGACGAGGAGGGGCAGGAGAAGGTCGCCGAGGCGGCCCAGGCCATCGCGCGCCTCGTCCGGTCCTGATCCATCGTGGCCTGTGTGACCGTGCCCCATCCCGCCCCATGGGCTCCCACCCCGGCTCCCGCCCCACCGACAACCGGCGCCACGGCGCCGTCCCCATCCACCCGGAGGAGAACGAGATGAGCACCACCGAGATCGACCGCACCACCGTCGTCGACGTCGAGGGGATGACCTGCGGGCACTGCGTCCAGCACGTCACCACCGAGCTGTCCGCGCTCGAGAACGTCAAGAACGTCTCCGTCCAGCTCAACGCCGGCGGCCTCTCCCCGGTCACCGTGGTCTCCGACGTCGTCCTCGACGACGACGCCATCCGCGCCGCCGTGGACGAGGCTGGCTACGCCGTCGCCGCCATCCACCGCGACTGACCGGCGGGCGGCCGGCCCTACCGAGCCGCCCCACCACGACTGCCCGGTGGCGCCGCCGCCCCCGCCCGCGGCACCCCCGCCGCTCGCACCCTGGGAAGAGGAATCCGTGTCCACCTCGACCGACCCCACCGCCCCGTTCGTCGCCCTCGGCGATGCCGACCTCGCCGTCGAGGGCATGACCTGCGCGTCCTGCGTGAACCGCGTCGAGAAGAAGCTGAACAAGGTCCCGGGCGTGCGCGCCACCGTCAACCTCGCCACCGAGTCCGCCCACGTCGAGCTCGCCCAGGACGTCCCCGACGCCGACCTCCTCGCCGCGGTCGAGGCCGCCGGCTACACCGCCCACGTCACCCGCCGGCGCTCGTCGGCGCCCGACCCGGCCGCGGCCGTGGCGCGCGAGGTGGACCTCGCGGTGGAGGGCATGACCTGCGCGTCCTGCGTGAACCGCGTCGAGAAGAAGCTCAACAAGGTCCCGGGCGTGCGCGCCACCGTCAACCTCGCCACCGAGTCCGCCCACGTCGAGCTCGCCCAGGACGTCCCCGACGCCGACCTGCTCGCCGCGGTCGAGGCCGCCGGTTACACCGCCCGCGTCGCGGGCTCCCGCCGGCCGGGATCGGTCGCGGTCGGGCGCACCGGCGCCGGTGAGGCCGCCCTGACCACGGGCACCGGCCCGGCGGAACCGGCCCCGAGCGCCGGCCAGGCCGCCCCGGCCGCGGGCGCCGGCGAGACCACGCCGTCCCCGGCCACCACCGGCGAACCCACCGCGCACGGCACCGACACCTCCGCCCCCGCCGACCGCCGCGCCGCTGACCTGCGCCGCCGCCTGATCGTCTCCGCCGTCCTCACGGTGCCGGTCACGGCCCTGTCGATGGTCCCGGCGCTGCAGTTCCCCGGCTGGCAGTGGCTCGTGCTGGTGCTGGCCCTGCCCGTCGCCACCTGGGGCGCCTGGCCGTTCCACGCCTCCGCCTTCCGGGCGGCCCGGCACGGCGCCTCGACGATGGACACCCTCGTCGCCCTCGGCGTGAGCGCCGCGACGCTGTGGTCGCTGTGGGCGATCACGCTCGGCGGCGCCGGCGAGATCGGCATGCGGATGCAGTTCTCGCTCTTCCCCGCCCAGGGCGCCGTGCACGCCGCGCCGGAGCTGTACTTCGAGACCGCCGCGGTGGTCACGACGTTCCTGCTGGCCGGGCGCTACGCCGAGTCCCGCTCGCGCCGCCGCGCGGGCGACGCGCTGCGCGCCCTGCTGTCCCTCGGGGCCAAGGACGTCGCGCGGGTGACCGTGGACGCCGCCGGCCACCGCACCGAGACGCGCGTGCCGATCGACGCGCTCGTCGTCGGTGACCTGTTCGTCGTCCGCCCGGGCGAGAAGGTGGCCACCGACGGCGTCGTCGTCGAGGGCGTCTCGGCCGTCGACACCTCGCTGCTCACCGGCGAGCCCGTGCCGGTCGACGTCGAGCCCGGCGACGACGTCACGGGCGCGACCGTCAACACCGCGGGCAACCTGCTGGTGCGCGCGAGCCGGGTCGGCGAGGAGACCACGCTGGCGCAGATCGGCCGCCTGGTGACCCAGGCGCAGACCGGCAAGGCGCCCGTCCAGCGGCTCGCGGACCGCATCTCCGCGGTGTTCGTGCCGATCGTCATCGTCCTCGCGCTCGCCACGCTGGTGACGTGGCTGCTGCTGGGCAACCCGGTGCAGTCGGCGTTCACCGCCGCCGTCGCCGTGCTCATCATCGCCTGCCCCTGCGCGCTGGGGCTGGCCACGCCGACGGCGCTGCTCGTCGGCACCGGCCGGGCGGCCCAGCTGGGCATCCTCATCAAGGGCCCGGAGATCCTCGAGTCGACCCGCCAGGTCGACACCATCGTCCTGGACAAGACCGGCACCGTCACCGCGGGCCGGATGGAGCTCGCCGACGTGCTCGCCCCCTCCGCGCCGGTGCGCCGGCACGTCGTCGGGGCGGCCGCGGACACCGGCGTGGACGACCTGCGCGCCCAGGTGCTCCGGCTCGCCGCCGCGGTGGAGTCCGGCAGCGAGCACCCCATCGCCCGGGCGATCGTCACCGCCGCCCAGAGCGCCGCGCGCCGGACGGGCGCCACGCTGCCGCCGGTCACCGGCTTCTCCAACCACGCCGGCCGGGGCGTCTCGGGCACGGTGGACGACGGCGGCACCCCGCGTGCCGTACTCGTCGGCCGCCCGACCTGGCTGGCCGAGCACGGCGTGACCGGCGCCGGGCCGGAGGACGAGGTGACCCGCGCCCACCGCCACGCCGAGCGCGACGGGGCGACCGCCGTCGTCGTCGCCTGGGACGGCGCGGCCCGCGGCGTGCTGACGCTGCGCGACGAGGTCAAGGCGACCTCGGCCGAGGCCATCGCCCAGCTGCGCGACCTGGGCCTGACCCCGCACCTGCTCACCGGCGACAACCGCGCCGCGGCGGAGCGGGTGGCCGCCCAGGTCGGCATCGACCCGGCGCACGTCATGGCCGAGGTGCTGCCCGAGCAGAAGCTCGCCGTCGTCCAGGACCTGCAGGCGCAGGGCAAGGTCGTGGCCATGGTCGGCGACGGCGTCAACGACGCCGCCGCCCTCGCCCAGGCCGGCCGCCAGGGCCTGGGCCTGGCCATGGGCACCGGCACGGACGTGGCGATCGAGGCCTCCGACATCACCCTGGTGCGCGGCGACCTGCGGGCCGCGCCGACGGCGATCCGCATCTCCCGCCGGACGCTGCGGATCATCAAGGAGAACCTGTTCTGGGCCTTCGCCTACAACGTCGCGGCCATCCCGCTCGCGGCGCTCGGGCTGCTCAACCCGATGATCGCCGGCGCCGCGATGGCGGCCAGCTCGGTCATCGTCGTGACGAACTCCCTGCGGCTGCGCCGCGCGGGCTGAGCCCGAGGTCGCGCGGGCTCAGCGCGGCGGCGCGAGCGCCTCGAGCAGGTCGGGGGTGACCTCGTCGAGGGTGCGCACCTGCGCGGTGGTGACCGCGAGGGCGTCCGGGGCCGGCGGGAACGCCTCGTGCGGCACGGCGACGACGATCATCCCGGCAGCCGAGGCCGACCGCAGGCCGTTGCTCGAGTCCTCGATCGCCACGGTGCGGGCGGGGTCGGCGCGGAGCAGCTCGCACACGCGCGCGTAGCCGTCGGGGGCCGGCTTGCCGCGGGCCACCTCCTCGGTCGAGACCGTCGCGGTGAAGCACGAGGTGATGCCCAGGGCGTCCAGCGAGGCGTCGATGAGCCGGCGCGGGGAGGACGAGGCCAGGCCCAGCGGCCAGCGCTTGGCCAGCCGGGTCACGGCCTCGACGGCGCCCGGGAGGGTGGGCAGGTGCTCGTGGTACCGCTCCGCCATCGCCCCGATGACCCGCTCGGCCACCTCGGGCGCGTCGCCGCGGACCCCCACCGTGGCCGCCATGAACTGCGACCACTCCGGCGTGCTCATCCCGAGCATCGCCTCGGAGGCGCCGTCCGGCCAGGGCACGCCGTCCTCGGCGGCGAGGGAGCGCCGCACGTCGTCCCAGATCGTCTCGGTGTCGGTGAGGACCCCGTCCATGTCGAACACGACCGCGTCGAGCGGCGAGGAAGGCTGAGGCATGCCCCCATCGTGCACGACGGCGCACGCCCGGTGCGCGCCCAGCTCTCCCCGCGCGGGACCCTGCTTTAGTCCGTAAACTTCCCAGAATCGGGCCCACCAGGGGTGTGGGCGAGAGGAGCACGATGGAACGGCGGACGAACGAGGTGGGCTGGGTGTCCGTGCTCGCCTCCGGGGAACGGACGCGCATCCTGCTCGCCGGCGAGCTGGACGACAGCCTGACCGGGGACCTCACCGAGGCGGTGGACCTCGCCGTGCGCCGCGGCCTGCCGGTGGACATCGACGCCCGCGGCCTGACGTTCATGGACTCCTCCAGCGTCGCCACCCTCACCCGGCTCGCGGCGCGGCTGCCGGAACGGGCCCGGCTCATCGAGCCGCCCGAGCTCCTGCTGTTCCTGCTCGAGGTGACCAAGCTCGACGAGGCGATGGACGTCCTCGACCACGACCCCGGCTTCGAGGGCGTGCCGCTGTCCCCCCGCCGCGCGCCGGACATCGCCCCGGCCTGACCGCCCGCGGCCACGCCCGCCACCAGCCTGCCGTTGGCCGCCCCCGCCGCCGGCCGGGGGCACACTGTCGTAGGTGAGCGCGAACGACACGGACTCCCCGGACGGAGGCGTCCGCACCGCGGTGCCCGTCGGCACCCCCGCCGTGCCCGAGGGATGGCAGCGCCGCCGGCTGCGCACCGAGGTGTGGCTGGTCCTCGGGCTGTCCCTGGGCCAGTCGGCGGTCTACGCCGTCGTCAACATCGTCGCCCGCCTCACCGCCGGCACGCCGCTGGGCGAGCAGGCCGCCGCGCTCAACCCCTCCCGCTCGCCCCGGCCCTACCTCGACCTGACCTACCAGCTGCTGTCCATCGGCTTCGCCCTCGTCCCGGTGGCGCTGGCGCTGTTCCTGCTCTCCGAGCCGGGACGGCGGGCGACGGCGCGCATCGGGCTCGACCTCCACCGGCCCTGGCGCACCCTCGCGGACGGGGTGGGCCTCGCCGCCCTCATCGGCATCCCCGGCCTGGGGCTGTACCTGCTCGGCCGGGCCCTGGGCATCACCGTCGAGGTGCACGCCTCGGCGCTCAACACCCACTGGTGGACCGTCCCGGTGCTCATCCTCGCCGCGCTGCAGAACGCGCTGCTCGAGGAGGTCATCGTGGCCGGCTACCTCGTCGAGCGGCTCGAGCAGCTCGGCTGGCGGCCCGCCGCCGTCGTGGCCACCAGCGCGCTGGTGCGCGGCGCCTACCACCTCTACCAGGGCATCGGCCCGTTCGTGGGCAACGCCGTCATGGGCGTGATCTTCGCGCAGTACTACCGCCGCCGACGGCGCACCATGCCGCTCGTCGTCGCCCATGCGCTCATCGACGTGGTCGCCTTCGTCGGCTACGCGCTGCTGCCCGCCGGAGTGCTGGCGTCCCTCGGCGTGAAGTAAGCGGCCCTCAGTGGTTCTGCAGGTCCTTGAGGTCCTTGGCGGTGCGGCGCAGCCGGACGCCGTGGACGAGGCCGACGATCCCGGCGGCGCACGCCGCCAGCCCGACGAGGACGGCCACGGTCGCGACGCTCGTGGCGGGGAAGGCCAGCAGGAAGGCGCCCGCCAGCGCGAGCACGACGCCGGCCCAGACCTGCCAGCGCCAGGTGGCCGGGCCCATGCGGCGGGTCTGGCCGGCGATGACCGCCATGCCCACCCCGACGACGACCAGCGCCACGCCGGCGAGGGCCGCGAGGGAGACCAGCAGCACCTCCGGCTGCCACATGAGCAGCAGCCCGAGCAGGATGCTCACCACGCCCTGGGCGAGCCGCCAGCCCGAGCCCACCGCGCCCCGGGCCCGCAGGCCCACGACGAGGGCGACGACGCCGTCGACCACCGCCAGCGCGCCGAGGAGGGCCACCACCGCGACCACGCTCGTCAGCGGCGCCAGGAGGATGACGAGGCCGAGCGCCAGCACGACGACGCCGCGCAGGAGGGTCAGGCGCCACGTCCTGGTCGTGAAGCGCTGGAGCTCGTCCAGCAGCCGGCGACGGTCCGGTCCGCGCATCCAGCTCATCGCCCGCTCCCTCCTGTCGACGAGGCGCACGGCGCCGATTCCCCGACGTCCACGATACCGAGCGGACCTGGGCACCAGCAGACGGCGCGGCCGCCGGCCGTGCGCCGTATTCCCGCAGGTATGCCCCGTAGACTCCCCGCATGAGGCAGCAGCTGGGCGAGGGCGGCGCCGCCGTGCCCGCGAGCGCCCCGCGCGAGGACTCGCCGCGCCGGCAAGTGCTGCTCGTCGACGCACCGCAGGCCCGCGTGCGCCGTCCGGCCGACCTCATCGCCCTCATCCTCTCGGCGGTCGGCATCGTCGTCGTGCTCATCCTCGCCGTCTACGCCAACGCCACCACCCAGGGCGTGACCAAGGACGTGCAGTCGGCCGTCGCCGACGTGCTGCGCCAGGTGCTGCTCGTGCCGGTCACGGTCCTGCAGGGCATCGTCACGCTCTTCGTGCCGCTGGCCGTCCTGGTCGACCGCCTCATCCGGCGCAGCTGGCGCTCGGCCCTCGAGGCGGCGATCACCGCCGTCGTCGCCGGCCTGCTCGCCGTCGGCGCGGTGTGGCTGATCGACGCCGTCGGCCCCTCCGCCCTCGTCACCGGCCTGACGATCAGCAACTCCCAGGGGCACACCCACATCGCGCTCAACCCGTTCGTCGCGGCCATCGCCGGGCTGCTCACGGCCGTGGGCGACCGCTCCCACAACCGCACCCTCGGCTGGTCCTGGATCCTGCTGTGGGTGGTCCTCGGCCTCGGCGTCGTCCAGGGAGAGCAGACCCTGCCCGGCGCACTCGTCACCGTGCTCCTCGGCCGGTGCGCCGGGCTGGGCATGCGGTACGCCTCCGGCGTGCTGCACGAGCGGGCCACCGGCGTCACGCTCGTGCGGGGGCTGCGCCGCGCCGGCGTGGACCCGGTGCGGGTCGTGCGGGTCGACCCGCTGCTCCCCAGCACCCCCGTCCAGGCCTGGACGGTGACGACGTCGGCGCCGATCGGCTACACCGAGAAGCTGCCGGAGGGCGCGGCGCCCGGGGTGGGCGACGCCGCCGCGGCCGCCGGGCACGAGGAGTACCACTCCTCCCGGCCGGGGCGGGACGCCGACCTCTCCCCCGCCGAGCTGCTCGCCGCGGTCGACCAGGAGGGCGGGACCGGCGACACGATCGTCCCCGACGTGCTGACCGACCCGCAGCAGATCCTCGCCGAGGTCGCCTCCTCCGCGGCGATCACGCCGGAGAGCGAGGGCACGCCGCGGCTGTACGCGGTCTGGGACGCGGACGGCCGCCGGCACGACGTCACCGTCCTCGACGGCGACCGGCACGTCGTCGGCTACCTCTCGGGGCTGTGGGAGAGCATCCGGCTGCGGGGCTTCTCCCGTCATCCGGCCCGGACCCTGCGCGAGGCCGCCGACAGCGCGGCGCTCATGGCCCTGGCCACCCGCGCCGCCGGGGTGCGCACCCCGGCCCTGATCGGGATCACCGAGGCGCGGGACTCGGTGCTCATGGTCACCGAGCACCTGCCCGGCAGCCGCCCGCTGGACGAGCTCGCCCCCGAGGAGATCGACGAGGACCTGCTCGACGAGGTCTGGGCGCAGGTGCGGGCGGCGCACGCGCGCGGCATCGCCCACCGCGACCTCCACGCCGGCTCGGTGGTGGTCGACCGCGACCGGCACGTCTGGCTCGTGAGCTGGGAGAACGGCGAGATCATCTCCACCGAGCTCGCCCGGCGCATCGACTTCGCCCAGCTCCTCGCCATGCTCGGCATGCTCGTCGGCACCGAGCGGGCCCTCGCCTCCGCCGCCCGGGTGCTCACCCGCGACCAGATGGCGTCCATGGCGCCCCTGCTGCAGCCGGTGGCGCTGCCCGGCCGCACCCGCGCCGCGGCGAAGGACCACAAGGACCTGCTCGCCAGCCTGCGCGCCGAGCTCGTCGACCTCATCCCGACGGCGGACGTCCCGCCGGTCCAGCTCGCCCGGTTCTCGCCGCGCACCGTCATCACGGTCACCGTCGGCGTCGTGGCGCTGTGGGTGCTGTTCGGGTCCCTGAACTTCCAGCAGGTCGCCGAGTCGGTCCGCGGGGCCTCGGTCGGGTGGATGATCGCCGCGTTCCTGCTCGGGATGACCACGTACGTCGGCTCGGCGATGTCCCTGGTGGCCTTCACCCCGGAGAAGCTCGGGCTGTGGCGCACCACCCTGGTGCAGATCGCCGCCTCGGTCATCGCCCTGGTGGCGCCGGCCGGGATCGGGCCCGCGGCGGTCGACCTGCGCTTCCTCACCAAGCAGAAGGTGGCCACCGCGATGGCCGCGGCCACGGTGGGGCTGGTGCAGCTGTCCCGGTTCGTCACCACCGTGCTGCTGCTCGTCGCCGTCGCCCTGGCCACCGGCTCGGCCGGCACGCTGGGGATGCCGTCGAGCTCGGTGGTCGTCGTCGTCGCCGGCGTCCTGGTGGTCGTGGGCGTGCTGTTCCTCATCCCGCGCCTGCGCGAGTGGGTGTGGGAGAAGGTCGCGCCGACCCTGCGCCAGGCGTGGCCGCGGCTGGTGTGGGTCGCGTCGAACCCCCGCCGCCTCCTCGTCGGGATCGCGGGCAACCTCATCCTCACCGCCGGGTACGTCGCCGCGTTCGGCGCCTCGCTCGCCGCGTTCGGTTACCAGCTGCCGCTGACGTCGCTGGCCATCACCTACCTGGCGTCGAACTCCCTGGGGTCGGTCATCCCCTCCCCCGGCGGCATCGGCCCGGTCGAGGCCGCCCTCACCGGTGGGCTGGCGCTGGCCGGCATCCCGGGCGCGACGGCGGTGTCGGTCTCGATCGTCTTCCGCCTGCTGACCTTCTGGCTGTGCGTGCCGCTGGGCTGGGCGGCCCTGCGGCTGGTGCAGCGCCGCGGCATCCTCTGACCCCGACCGGCGCCCCGGGAGCCGGCCGGACCGCTACGTTGGGCCGGGAACGCCCACGAGGGCCCGGACGAGGGAGTCACCCGGCATGAGTGTCGCCAGCGCGCCGTCCGCGGCGCTCGCGCCGCCCCGGCCGTCCTCGCCCGCCCTGCTCGCCCTGCGCTGCGTCCTCGCCGTCCTCCTCGCCCTGAGCTGGGCCAACACGCTGCGCCAGCCCGTGGAGCGGCCCCTCGAGCACCTCCTCGCGGACCTGGAGGCGGGATCTGTCGCCTCCGTGACGCTGCAACGCCCCGCCGGTCCCGACGCGTCCGGCGGCTTCGTCGTCGCCTGGACGACCACCGGTGGGCACCGCGCCTACGCCACCTACGTCGTCCCCGACGCCAGCGTCGAGTCCGGCCCCACCGGCGACGAGCAGGTGCTCGCCGCCGTGGACCGGTCCCCGCGCCCCGTGGCCCTGACCGTCCAGGACATGCCCATCCTCCCCGACAGCGGCCCGCTCGGCTGGCTCGCCGGGCTGGCCTGCTTCGCGGCTCTCTGCCTGCTCATCGCCGGCCCGCAACCGCACCTGGCGACGAAGTGGGCCTGGTTCTGGCTCGCCGGGGCCACGCCCCTGTGGATCGCCTTCCTCCTGCTCGAGCCCGTGCCTGCGTGGTCGCGCGCGGCGCCGGCGCCGCGGCGGCGGCTCACCGGCGGGTGGGCGTTCGTCCTCAGCCTCACCCTCCTGCCGGTCCTGCTCGCCCTGGTGGGACTGCCCCACCGCTGACCGCCGCCGTCCCCGCGCCCACCGCGACGCGGGCCGGCACCCCTCGGCGCGGGCGTGGAGGGCGCAGGTACCCTCGGACCGGCGGCCGCGATCGGCGAGAGGACTTCCATGGCTCGGCTGGAGGCGACCCAGGCCCCGCCGGGGCCGGGCGCCGTGCGGACCCCCGCCGACCGGTGGGTGCCCTGGGCGCTGGCCGGCGTCGTCGCCGCCCTCTACGCGACCTTCGCGGTGCTGCAGTGGCGGCTGCTCGAGTCCCCGTCGTGGGACCTGGGCATCTTCACCCAGCTCGCCCAGGCCTACGCGCACGGCCGGGCCCCGATCGTGACGATCAAGGGCGAGGGGTTCAACCTCCTCGGCGACCACTTCCACCCCCTGCTCGTCGTCCTCGGCCCCGCTTACCGGCTCTTCCCCTCCGGGCTGACGCTGCTCGTCCTCCAGGCGCTGCTGCTCGGGCTGTCGGTCGCGCCGGTCGCCGCGGTGGCCCGCGAGCACCTCGGCCGCCGCCGGGGCACCGTGCTCGGCGTGGCCTACGGCCTGAGCTGGGGCCTGCAGGGCGCCGTGGCGGCGCAGTTCCACGAGATCGCCCTCGCGGTGCCGCTGCTGGCCTGGTCGCTCGCCGCGTTCGTGCGGCGGCGCTGGTGGGCGTGCGCGGCGTGGGCCGCCCCGCTGGTCTTCGTCAAGGAGGACCTGGGGCTGACCGTGGCCGTCCTGGGCCTGGTCATCGCGTGGCGGGGCGGGGCGGACCCGGCACCGCCGGGAGCACCCGCCGGGGCCGTCGGGCCGCGCCGGCTCGGTCTCGGGCTGGCGACGTGGGGGCTCGCGTGGGTGGTCCTCGCGATCGGCGTCATCCTGCCGGCGCTCAACCCGCAGGGGCGCTGGGACTACACCGGGCGGCTCGGGTCTGGCGAGTCGGGCGGCCTCCTCGACCTCCTCCTCGGCGCGTTCGTCCCGGCGGAGAAGTACCTCACGCTGCTGCTGCTCGTCGGCGTCGCGGGCGTCGTCGGGCTACGCTCACCGCTGGCCTGGCTCGCCGTGCCCACGCTGGCCTGGCGGTTCCTCGGCAACGTCGAGTACTACTGGGGCTGGCAGTGGCACTACTCGGCGATCCTCATGCCGGTGGCCGCCCTCGCCCTGGTGGACGCCGTGACGGCGCGCTCCCGGGCGCTCGGCACCGAGACGGTGCGCGCCGCGGGCCCCCCGCCCTCGCCCGGCCGGGCCGGCGAAGCCCGCCGGCCCGGGCGGCTGGCGTGGCCGACGACGGCGACCCTCGCCGTCGCGGTCTCCCTCGCGACCACGCTCGTCATGCTGCCGTCGCTGCCGCTCACACGGCTCGCCGACCCCGCGACCTGGCGGCTGCCGGCCCGGCACGACGCCGCCATGGGGGCGCTGGCGGCCGTCGCCCCGGGCGCCACCGTGGAGACGGACATCTACCTCATGGCCTACCTCGTGCCCCGGGCGCAGGTGTACTGGGTGGGCAACCCCGGCAACCCGGCCCCGGACTTCGTCGAGCTCGACTCCTGGCGGCGCACCTGGCCCGACCGCGACATCACCGACGCCGCCGCGTTCGCGGAGGAGCGCCACCCGGGCACGGACTACCGGCTGGTGTACGACGCGGAGGGCTACCAGGTGGCCCAGCGGGTGCGCTGACCCGGCGGCCGAGGGCCTGCGAGGGCGCCTCGTCCGGTGGCTTACGGTGGGCGTATGTCCCTCCGTCGTCCCCGCGTGCCCGCCGTGCTCGCCGCCCTGCTGGTGGGCCTCCTCGCCCTCGTCGCCGCCCCGGCCCAGGCGCACGACGTGCTCCTGAACACCTCGCCCGCCGCCGACCAGACGCTCGGCGAGCGGCCCAGCGAGATCAGCCTGACCTTCAACAACGACCTGCTCGACAGCACCCAGGCGGTCGTCGTGACCGACGCCGGCGGGCAGAAGGTGGCCGAGGTCCCCGGCGTCGTCGCCGGCCCCACCGCGACCTTCGCCCTGCCCACGCCGCTCGGAGACGGGAGCTACGAGGTCACCTGGTCGGTCGTCTCCTCCGACGGGCACCGGATCGACGGCAAGTACGGCTTCTCCGTGGCGGGTACCGGCGCGGCGGAGCCGACCGCGGCGCCCGGCGCCGCGGCGTCGCCCAGCCCGAGCGAGGGCGCCGTCGTCACCACCCCCCAGCCCACCACCCAGCCGCAGCAGGGCGAGAACCAGAGCCAGGGCGGCTTCCCGGTGTGGGTCGCCGTCGTCCTCGCGATCGGCGTGGCCGGCGGGGTCATCGCGCTGGCCGTACGCAACTGGCCGCGGAAGGGCTGAGCCACCGCCGCGCCCGAGGCACCCGAAGCACCGACGGCCGCGATCTCGTCACCGAGATCGCGGCCGTCGACGTCGTGGAGCGGCTCAGTAGTCCTTGAGCTGGCCCAGCACCTCGGCGAGGATCTCGGGCGGCGTGCCGCCGGAGGTGATCTTGAAGCCGGCCTCGTCGTCCCCGAGCTCCTCGAGGGTGGCGACCTGGGAGTCCAGCAGGCTCGCGGGCATGTAGTGGCCCTTGCGGGAGGCGAGCCGCTCGGCGGTGAGGTCGACCGGCGGGGCCATGTGCACGAAGACCGTGCTGCCCTCCGCGCCGCGCAGCACGTCGCGGTAGCGCCGCTTCAGCGCCGAGCAGGTCACCACGGTGGACCGGCCGGCGCGGGCCTCGGCGGTCATCCAGTCCTGGATGGACTGCAGCCAGGGGGCGCGGTCGTCGTCGTTCAGCGGGGTCCCGGAGTGCATCTTGTCCCGGTTGGCCTGGCTGTGGAACTCGTCGCCCTCGGCGAAGACGTAGCCGAGCTTGCCGGCGAGCATCATCGCCAGCGTCGTCTTGCCGCCGCCGGAGACGCCCATGACGACGACGTGGCGCGGCCCCCGCGAGCGCTTGGGCAGCGGGGAGAGCTCGGAGGCGGGGATCTGGGTCATGACGGAAGGCTCCTCAGGACTGGGCTGAACGGACGGTATCCAAGCGCCGAGGTCACGCTCCACGACTTGCCAGCAGTTGCCGCTCGTCCACGCAGCGAAATGGATCACACCCCATGGGTCACACCCGTCACCGTGCTGCCCGCTCATCGGTCAGCCGTCACCGAATCAGGTGGGTGCGGTGTCGCGCAAGCCGGTCGTATCGTTGAGGCGCGCGTTCGCACCGCGGCGTCACACGCGCCGGTGTGGCTCCTGCGCGGCCCCGAACGCTGACCCCACGAGGCACGGCGACCCACATCGGGAGATCTCCATGGATGTCGTGATCAGGCACTACAAGGGCGCCTCCGAGCTCATCGACGAGCTGGTGCGCCGATCGGACGAGGTCGAGCAGCTGATTCGCGGGGTCCCGGGCTTCGTCGCCTACCACCTCGTGAAGACCGCCGACGGCGGCTTCAGCGTCAGCGTCTATCAGGACGCCTCCGGCACCCAGGAGTCGGTCAAGGCGGCCGCCGACTACATCGCGACGAACGTGCCGCAACTGAGTGTCTCCCCGCCCGAAGTCATCCAGGGGACGTCGGTCATCTCGTTCTCCGCGTGACCGCTGCGTCATCCCGCGCCACCCCGACCGGTGGCGCCGCGGCTGCCGGCCCGGCACCGGCGCCTAGGGTGAGGCCGTGCCGACCTCTCGCGAGCCAGTCCTGCTCACCGTGGGGCACGGCGGCCTCGACCGCACAGCCCTGACCGCGCTGCTGCGCTCGGCGTTCGTGGCCGAGGTGGTCGACGTGCGCCGCTTCCCCGGCTCGCGGACCAACCCCGACGTCCGCCGCGAGGCGCTGGAGGCCTGGCTGCCGGCGGCGGGGATCGGCTACCGGTGGGAGCCGCGCCTCGGCGGCCGGCGGCACCTGCGCCGCGAGGACCCCTCTCCCGACACCTGGTGGGAGGTCGACGCGTTCCGCGCCTACGCGGGGTGGACGCGCACGGAGGACTTCCGGGCGGCCTTCCGGGACCTGCTGACCGACGCGGCGCAGCGGCGCGTGGCCGTCATGTGCTCGGAGACGGTGTGGTGGCGCTGCCACCGCCGGCTCATCTCCGACGTCGCGGTCCTCGCCCACGGCGCCGAGGTGTGGCACCTCATGCCCGACGCCGCCCGCCGGGCCCACGTCGTCGCCGCGGGCGCCCGCCTGGCCGGGCCCGAGGAGGTCGTCTGGGACCGTCCGCGCGAGGAGGCGCCGTCGCCGTAGGCGCGGCGGCCGTCCCACGCGGGCCGCGATCAGAACGCGATGCCGTGCTCGGCGCGGTAGACGGCGAGCACGGTGTCGACGAACCGGGCCGTGCGCAGCGCACTCGCGCCCGTGCTCGGGCAGGTGCCGTGCCCGGTGAGCTCGTCGACCACCGTCTGGATGAGCGGCTGCTGGACCACCTCGGGGTAGGGCGCCTCGATGCGGCGCTCGCCGTCGGCGGTGCGCAGCACGAGCGGCTCGGTGCCGAAGGAGGAGAAGGTCAGCGACCCGGCGCTGCCGACGATCTCGACCTCGTCGCGCTGCTCCGCGACGTCGAAGGCCCACAGCCCCACGCCCTGCACCCCGGAGGTGAAGACGAAGGCGGCCGCGACGGTGTCCTCGGCGGGGTAGCGGCCGGCATGGTTGAAGGCGGCGCCGCTGACGGCGCCGATCGGGCCGAGGAGGTGGTCGAGCAGGTCCAGGGTGTGCGAGCCGAGGTCGACGAACAGCCCGCCCCCGGAGACCTCCGGCTGGACCCGCCAGGGCAGGTGGCCGGGCTCCCACATGCCCGGCACGCCCTGGGTGCGCACGCTGACCGCGTGGGGCGTGCCGATGGCGCCGTCGTCCAGGAGCCGCTTGACCGTGACGAACCGGGGCATGGCGCGGCGGTAGTACGCCACGAACAGCGGCACCCCGGCCCGCTCGCAGGCGGCGATCATCTCCTCGCACTCCGCGGCGGTGCGGGCCATCGGCTTCTCGACGTAGACCGGCTTGCCCGCCGCGGCCACCTTCAGGGTGAGGTCGCGGTGACTGTCCGGCGGGGTGGCGATGTAGACGGCGTCGACGTCGGGGTCGTTGATCAGCGCGTCGGCGTCGTCGTACCAGCGCGGCACCCCGTGCCGCCGGGCGTAGTCCTCGGCCTTCGCGCCGTCGCGGCGCATGACGGCGACGAGCTCGGACCGCTCGGCGCGCTGGAGCCCGGGCCCGCTCTTGCGCTCGGTGACGTCGCCGACGCCGAGGATGCCCCAGCGGACGGTCTGGGATGGGGTGTGTCTGGAGCGGCGCATGCCCCGAAACTACCGGGTCAGCGCGCGTCGACCGGCTCGCCGGCGGGGCCGTCGGTGAGCGAGGTGTCGAGCGCGGGCCCGCCGAGCGCCTGGCCCTCCCAGGTGACCGCCGTCCACCCCTCGGCCGGGGAGCCCTCGACCACGATGGCGCCGGTGTTGCTCACCGGGTTGGCGGCGACGAACTCCACCGGGAGGTTGTCGGTGCGGGCGGAGGTCCACGCGCGGATCGCCGCGCCGTGGCTGACGAGGACGGCCGTCCGCACGCCCGAGGCGGCGACCTCGGCGACGACCTCGTCGTAGCGGCCGAGGAACTCCTCGCCGCTCTCCCCGCCCGGCACCCGCACGTCGGTGTCGCCGGCGGGCCAGGCGAAGACCGCCTCGAGGTAGGCGCGCACGGAGGCGTCGTCCCCGAGCATCTCGAGGTGGCCGGCCCGCACCTCCCGGATGCCCTCGCGCACGACGACCTCGAGGTCGCGCGCCTCGGCGAGCGGGGCCGCCGTCTGCTGGGTGCGCACGAGCGTGGAGGCCCACAGCGCCTCCACCCGCTCGTCGGCGAGTGCCGCCGGCAGCGCGGCGGCCTGGCGCCGCCCGAGGTCGGTCAGATCGGCGCCCGGCGCGCCGGTGTCGAGGAGCCCACCGACGTTGGAGGTGGTCTGGCCGTGTCGGACGAGGATCAGTCGCATGCCGCCATCCTGTCATCCGCCCCCCGGCGAGGCCTGGGCCCGGCCGGCTCAGGAGAACAAGGTCATGCCGTAGACGGCGAAGACCACGAGGTGGGCCGCGCCGTGCGTCGCGGTGACCTTCGTGGTGGCGAACGTCGTCACCGACAGCAGGAGCGTGACGCCGAGGAGCAGCAGGTTGGCCGGCGACTCGGCGAGCACCACGGTCTGGCCGGTCAGGCCGCCGATGACGAGGACGGCGGGGATGGTCAGGCCGACGGTGGAGACCAGGGCGCCGTGGCAGAGGTTGCTCACGCGCTGCCCCTCCCCCGCCAGCGCGGCGCGCAGCGACGTGATCGACTCCGGAAGGAAGACGATCAAGGCGATGAGCACCCCGGACAGGGCGACCGGCGCCCCGAGACGCCCGAGCCCGTCGTCGAGCAGCGCCGCCATGTCGTGGGAGAGCAGAACGACGGGCAGGACCGTGGCGACGAGCAGCCCGGCCCGCAGCATCAGCTCGGAGCGGTGCTCGGCGATGACCCCGACGACGCCCGGGCGTCCGGTCCGCGAGGCCACCTCGCCGCGCGCGACCTGGCGGGCGACGACGCGCGGGTCGACCTCGCGGAAGTCGTCGGCCTGCGCGCCCATCTGCCGGACGAGGAAGAAGGCGTACAGGGCGAGGGTCACCACGACGACGGGGAGCTCCTGCCCCGGCGTGTAGGCGCCGTCGGTCCCGACCAGGGCCGGCAGCGCGAGGGCCAGCGAGCAGAGCACCACGAGCATCGCGAGGAAGGCGGAGGTGCCGGTGCGGTTGGGGCGCAGGCTCCCGTGCCGGATCCCGCCGACGAGCAGGCACAGGCCGATGACCAGGTTCAGGATGATCATCGACACGGCCATGACCGAGTCGCGGGCGATGGTCACGTGGTCGCCGGGTCCGAGCATGACGGCGGCGATGAGCACCACCTCGATCAGCACGATCGAGAGCGTGAGCACGAGGGAGCCGTAGGGGTCGCCGAGCCGGTGGGCGAGGTGCTCGGCCTCGTGGACCACGCCGAAGGCGCAGACCAGGATGACCCCGACGATGAGCACGAGCGCGGCCACCAGCAGCGGTGCCGGTACGGGCGGTGCGAGCACCGGGCCGGCGAGCGCCAGTGCGGCGACGGCGCCCCAACCGAGGACGAGGCGAAAGACTGCGGCGGGCGTGAGGATGGAGCGGACGAGAGCGGGCAAGGAGGCTCGGATCCTGGTTCCCGGGGCCGTCCCCGTGTCGTGCCGAACGAACGGGGCGTCCCGCTCGCAGGTTCTGTCACTCGCTGCTCGACACGGTACGTGACGGCGGCCGGGTCGTGCCGGATCGGTGACGGATCTGACCGCCTCGCATCCGTGACGGATCTGACCGCAGCCACGTCACCGCCCGCGGCGCGCGGCTCGGCTCCAGGAGGCGGCCAGGGATCCCGCCGCGCCGGCCCGCTCGTCCCGCGCCACCATGGCCGCATGGGCGGCAGCGGGCGCGAGGACCCGGCCGCCGCGCGCGTCGCCGCGGCGATGCGCGCCGTCGACCGCCGCGACTTCCTCCCCGCCTCCCAGCAGCGCTTCGCCCACGCCGACCAGGCCCTGCGCATCGGCCACGGCGCCACCTGCACCCAGCCGAGCACCGTGGAGGTCATGCTCCGGCTGCTCGACGCCCGGCCCGGGCACCGGGTGCTCGACGTCGGGTCCGGCTCCGGCTGGACGACGGCGCTGCTCGCCCGGCTGGTGGGGCCCAGCGGGGCGGTGGTCGGGGTGGAGATCGTGCCCGAGCTCGTCACCCTGGGCCGGGCGAACCTCCTGGCCGCGGGCCTGCCGGCGCGCATCGAGCAGGCGGAGCCGGGCCGGCTGGGCCGCCCCGAGGACGGACCGTACGACCGCATCCTCGTCTCCGCCGAGGCCCGGCGTGTGCCGCGCCGCCTCATCGAGCAGCTCAGCGAGACCGGCCGGATGGTGGTGCCGGTGCGCGGCGACCTCGTCGTCGTCGACCGCCTCGGCCCCGACCCCGGCGACGTGCGCACCCGGCGCTACGGGACCTACTCGTTCGTCCGGCTGCGTGCGACCGGCGAGGACTGAGCGGGCAGCGCCTGCCCCAGCCGCTGCCCGAACGCCGCGAGCGCGCCGGCGACCTCGGGCGAGCAGGTGATCGTCCACTCGTACTCCGGCGGGATCCACAGCAGCGCGGCGACCACCTCGGGCACCGACCCGCCGGCGATCTCCCAGTCCACGGTGCCGTCCGGGCCCTGAGTGGCCGTCTGCGCCCAGACCCCGAAGTAAGCGCGCACCTGCTCCAGCGGGGCCCGGAGGTGGACGACGGCGGTGTGCCGGCGGGCGAGCGCGCCATGCGCGGCCCGGACGAACTCGGCGGCGTCCTCGGCAGGCAGGTCGCGGGGCGCGACGCGGACGCCGGTGGGCAGCAGCGCGCTCATGCGGTCGATGCGGAAGGTGCGCCAGTCCGCCCGGTTCACGTCCCAGGCGACGAGGTACCAGCGCCGCCCGTACGGCACGAGCGCGTGCGGCTCGACGTGCCGGGCGGTCTCCGTCCCGGCGCGGTCGGTGTAGCGGAAGCGCAGCCGCTCGTGGTCGCGGCAGGTCAGGGCGAGCTGGGCGAGCAGGTCCGCGGCCACCCGGGCGCCGGGCCGGACGGCGGGGATGGTGTGCTCCTGGAGGGCCGAGACGCGGCGGCGCAGGTGGCGCGGGAGCACCTGCTCGAGCTTGGCCAGCGCGCTGAGCGAGGTCTGCTCGCCCGCGCCGACGCCCTGGATCGCCGCGGTGCGCAGGCCGACGGCGATGGCCACCGCCTCGTCGTCGTCGAGGAGCAGCGGGGGCACCGCCCCGCCGCTCTCGAGTTGGTACCCGCCGGCGCCGCCGGGCCGGGCGGCCACCCGGTAGCCGAGCTCGCGCAGCCGGTCCACGTCCCGGCGCAGCGTCCGCTCGCTGACCTCCATCCGGGTCGCCAGCTCGGGGCCGGACCAGAAGCGGTGGGTCTGGAGCAGCGAGAGGAGCCGCAGCGCCCGCGCGGTGGGATCGGACATGCCGGCAAACCTACGCCGCATCGCGGACAGGATCTGACCGCATGGGTTCCTAGCGTGGTCGGCATGGCGACTCCACCGATCATCAGCGCCCGGCACCTCAGCAAGCACTTCCGCGGCCCGGGCGGCGCCCGGGTCGAGGCGGTGCGCGACCTCACGATGGACATCGCGGAAGGCTCGCTGACCGCCTTCCTCGGCCCCAACGGCGCCGGGAAGTCGACCTCCCTGCGCCTGCTCACCACCCTCCTCGAGCCGTCCGGCGGCACGGCGACGGTGTGCGGCTACGACGTCGTGACCCAGTCGGCCCAGGTGCGGGCGCGGCTGGGCTACATCGGCCAGAAGAACGGCGCGGGCCTGTACCAGCGGGTGCGCGACGAGCTGACCAGCCAGGGCGCCCTGTACGGGCTGGGCCGGGCCGAGACGCGGCGGCGGGTGAACGAGCTCGTCGAGGCCCTCGACCTCGGCGAGGTCGCGGACCGCAAGACCATGCAGCTCTCCGGGGGCCAGAAGCGCCGGGTCGACATCGCGCTCGGGCTCATCCCGGGCCCGCGGCTGCTCTTCCTCGACGAGCCCTCCACCGGCCTGGACCCGCAGTCCCGCGCCCACCTGTGGGAGCACATCCTGGACCTGCGCCGCCGCTACGGCATGACGCTGCTGCTGACCACCCACTACCTCGACGAGGCCGACCAGTTCGCCGAGCGGGTCATGGTGGTCGACCAGGGCCGGATCATCGCCGACGACACCGCGCCGCGGCTCAAGGCGGACCTCGCCGGCGACCGCATCACCCTGACGCTCGCCGGGCCGTGGGACGGGGCGGACGCCGTCGTGCGCCGCGCCGCCGCCCGCACCGGCGTGGCCGAGCCCGAGATCGAGGCGAGCCCGACGGCGGACGGCACCCGCGTCGTCGTCCGCCTGGACTCCGGGGACCGGGTGCTCCCGGAGCTGATCACCGGGCTGCACGCGGCCGGGCACCGGGTGCTCGCCGCGGAGCTCGCCCGGCCCACCCTCGACGACGTCTTCCTCGGCCTGACCGGGCGCAGCCTGCGCGAGGAGGGCCAGGACAGCGACGTCCCCACCCCCGAGACCGCAGGAGCGATCCGATGACCACCGTGACCCAGCCCGCCGCCCGCCCGTCCGGGCCCGGCGCGGCCGACCCCCGCCCGTCCGGCCTGCTGCGCGACTCGCGCAGCGTCTTCGTCCGCGAGATGCACCCGATGCTGCGCGACCCGCTCAACATCGTCTTCTCGCTCATGCAGCCGCTGATGTTCGTCGCCCTCTACGCCCCGCTGCTCGGCGGCATGACGGGGGCGCCGATCGGGCAGGCCTTCCAGTGGTTCATCCCCGGGATCGTGGTGATGATCGCGCTGTTCGGCACGGCCATGACGGGGTCGAACCTGCTCTACGAGATCCAGAGCGGCGCGCACGAGCGGATGCTCGTCGCCCCGGTGGCCCGCTCGGCGCTGCTGGTGGGCCGGGCGTGCAAGGAGATGGTCCCGCTCGTGCTGCAGGCGGTGGTCATCACGGCGATCGCGGCGCTCTGGGGGTTCCGGCCCTCGCTGCCCGGGATGGTGGCCGGGCTGGTGGTGCTCGCGGTGTTCGGTCTGGGGCTCGGGGCGCTGAGCTACGCCCTGGGCATCGCCTCGCGGGAGCGGGACTGGATGTTCTGGACGGTGCAGCAGGGCCTGCTCTTCCCGCTCATGCTGCTCTCGGGGATGCTGCTGCCGCTGGAGAACGGGCCGCGGTGGATGCAGGTCCTCTCCGCCTTCAACCCGCTGACGTACATGGTCGAGGCGGAGCGGGCGCTGTTCAACGGCGCGTTCGGCGACCCGGCCGTGTGGCAGGGCGCGCTGGCCGCGGCGCTCACCGCCGTCGTCGGGCTGATCGTGGGCATCCGGCAGATGCGGCACAGCATCTGAGCGGCGGCGGGGGGCCGGGGAGGTGCCGCGCCGGGTGGCTGGGCCCCTCCCCGGGGGCCGCCCCGGCGCCTGGCGGCCGCCGGCCTCCCGTGCGGCTCAGCCCTGCGCGAGCGCCGCGTCGGAGGAGAAGACGAGGCCGAAGGTGACCTGGCCGGACGTCAGCGCCTGCTTCGTCAGGGGCCCACCGGCGTCGAGCGAGACGAACTGGGTGATGTCCAGGCCGTAGGTCTGCTTGAGGCCGGGCTCGCAGAACGGCCGGTCCGGGCACTCCGGCGGCCCGCCCAGGACGAGCCCGCCGCACGCGCCGGCGAGGTCGCTCAGCGTCTTGACGTCGTGCTCCTTGGCGAAGGCGGTGGTGACGGCGAAGGCGTTCTCGTCCGCCGCCTTCGACGGCGCACCGAAGGTCAGCCCGACCTTCTCACCGAGCGTGTGGAGGTTCTTGACGGTGCTGTCGAGGTCCGCGCTGGCCTGCGGGTTCTTGTCGGTGGCGTCGGGGCCGTTGACCTTCTTGTTGAGGAACTCGGTGAGCGTGCCGGCATACTCAGGCACCACGGTGATCTCGCCGGACTCCAGCGCCGGCTCGTACGTCTCGCGGTTGCCGATGGTGCGGACCTCGGCGTCGTAGCCGGCGTCGCGCAGCGCCAGGGCGTACAGCTCGGCGAGGGTGGCGGACTCGGAGAAGTTGCCGGCGCCCACGACGACCTTGCCGGATCCCTTCTCGCTGACCGTGATGCCGGCGTCCTTGTAGTACTGCTGGGCGGCCTGGCTCGAGGTGCTGCGCTCGATGTCGACCTTCTTGTTGAGGGCGATGAGCGCGGGGGTGTCGAGCGTGGCGGAGACGGCGTCGAGTGCCGCGATCATCGCCGGCTGGGCGGCCGCGGCGTTGACGGCCGGGATGATGTTGTCCACCGTCTGCAGGTTCTTGTCGTCCTCGAGCACCACGAGCTGGTCGCCGGCCACGGGCTTGCAGGTGGCGAGCGTGGAGGACCCGGACGCCGAGCCGGACGGCGCGGCGCTGCCACCTCCTCCCGACGATCCCGGCGCGCCGCAGCCGGCGAGCGTCAGGGCCGCGAGGGCGGCCAGGGCGGCGATGATGCGTGTCCTGCGCATGGGAACCTCCGTTGGGGCACGCCGCACCCGGCGACGACGACGGAGGTCATTCGACCGTGACGACGACCCCATCCGCAACCCAACAGGGACGAAAGGGCAGGTTTCGCCTCCGATTCCGCGCGGTCGGAGCGCTGTCCACAGGCCTCCAGCGGATGTCGGTGGTCGAACGTATGTTGGACGCATGGACGAGCCAACGGGGGATCGCCAGCCCGACGAGGACGGCGCGGCAGACAACGAGGTCTGCCTGCACTGCTCACTCGGTGTCTGCGACAAGCACCCCGACCTCTCTCACAGCAGCGAGGTCCTCGACCAGTCGCACCTCAAGCCGCTCGCGCGCGACATCGCGCCGCTGTTCCACGTCGACGGGCCGCCCGGGGCGGACCGCAAGACGGTCGCCGCCCTGCGCGAGATGCCTCCGGGCCCGCGGCTGGCCGCCGTGCTGGAGGGCATCGACCTCGCGTCGGTGGACGACTACGTCGCCGTCGAGGTGATCGCCGGCTACCACCGGATGGAGGCGTGGGCCGCGGCCCGGACCGCCGAGGCGGCCGCCCAGCTGGCGTCCCGGGACGTCATGTTCCCCCTGCGGTACGACCCGGACACCAGCCGCAGGGACGTCAACGTCGCGGCCGAGGAGCTGTCGATGCGGATGGGCCTCACCCGCCCCGAGAGCCGCCGTCTGATCTCCGTCGGCGCAGCCTTCGACGGCGTCATGGCGCCGACGGCGGAGGCGCTCGAGGCGGGCCTGATCGACTGGCGCAAGGCCGCCACGATCATCACCACGCTGGATCACCAGCCGGCACCGGTGGCCTGGGCCGTGCAGGAGGAGGTCCTTCCCCGGGCCCCGTTCCGTTCGCACCCGCAGGTCGTCCGGGACCTCAACAAGGCCCTCATCGCCGTCGACCACCACGACGCCGACCACCGTCAGCACCGGGCCTCCGCCCGCCGGCACGTGCAGCGCCTGACCCCGCTGCCCGACGGGCAGGCCGCCATGCGCCTGGTCGGCCCGGCGCACGAGCTCATCGCGCTGGACCTGGCCGCTGAGGCCGGGGCGCGGGCCGCGAAGGGGGCCGGGGACTCCCGCACCACCGACCAGCTGCGCTTCGACACCCTGGTCACGCTCGCCCAGCACGCCCTGGTGACCGGCTGGGCGGGAACCCCGCCGGACGGCTCGGCCGCGCCCGCGTCGGCCACTGGCGCGACCGGGCCGGCGCCGACGACCCCGGCCGACGACCCCGCGCCGCCCGGCGCCGCGGACCCCTTTCCCGGCTGGCCCGGCCCGGCGATGCGGCTGTCCCCCGCGCACATCCAGGTCCGGCTCACCGTGCCGCTGTCCGTGGCTCTGCCTCCCGAGGACGACGACGACGGAGGCGGGCGCCGCGAGCCCGTCGGCGTCGGGGCCACGGTGAGCGACGCCGCTGTCGCCGCGACGACCGGGTCGCCCCCGCCGGGCGGTGATCCGCCAGGCGCTGCCCCGCCTCCCGAGACCGCACCAGGCACCACCCCGCCCCGCGACCTGGCACCAGGCACCGCCTCACCCAGCGACCCTCCACCAGGAAACGCACCCGAGCCGGCCACCACCAGCGACCTCGTGCCCGCGTGCGACCTGCCCACCGCCGAGGTCGCCGAGCTCGACGGCTACGGCCCGATCACCCCGGCGGTCGCCCGTGCCCTGGCCGCCGGCGGGACGTGGCGCCGCATCGTCACCGACCCGCTCTCCGGCGCCGTGCTCGACGTCGGGCGCACCACCTACCGCCCGCCCGCGGACCTCGTCCGCCACCTCGCCGCCCGCGACCGCGGCTGCGTCTCCCCCACCTGCCAGGTCCCGCCCGGCCACTGCCAGATCGACCACACGATGCCCTGGTCGCAGGGCGGTCCCACCGCGGACTGGAACACCGAGCTGCTCTGCGGTCGCGAGCACCTGATCAAGACCTGCGGCGCCTTCAAGCTCGCCCAGCCGACGCCCGGCACCTTCGTGTGGACCACCCCGACCGGCCACCGGTACCACCTCGCCCCGGACGGCACCGTCACCCCGCTCGCCCCACCCGACGACCCGCCGCCCTTCTGAGGCGGCGGGCCGCCCGTGACTCAGGCGCCCACGGCATCGCGCCGGGACCGGCGGAGCCCCTCGCCGGACACGGCCCGCAGGGGCGCCGGCGTCAGCATCCGCTGGACCAGCGCCAGCAACCCCTCCAGGCCCAGGCAGACCACGACGACGAGCAGGGCGCCGGCCAGGGCCTGGCCGTACCGCTGGGTGGCGATGCCGTTGGCGATGATGAGGCCGAGCCCCCCGCCGCCGACGAGCGAGGCGAGCGTGACCGTCGCGACGACCTGCACCACGGCGGTGCGCAGGCCTGCGGCGATCAGGGGCATGGCGAGCGGGAGCTCCACGGCGGTCAGCAGCCGGGTCGGCGACATGCCCATCCCGGCCCCGGCCTCGCGCGCGGCCGGGGAGACGTCCTGCACACCGGTGTAGGAGTTCGACAGGATGGGCGGCACCGCGAAGATCGCCACCGCGAGGATGGTCGGGAGCTGCCCCAGCCCGAGCCCGGCGGTGAAGACGAAGAGGAGCGCCAGGGTCGGGATGGCCCGGGTGAGGTTCGCGACGGCGACCACCAGCGTCCCCCGGCGCCCGGTGTGGCCCAGCCACAGGCCCAGCGGCAGCGCGACGACGGCGGCGAGCACCACCGCGACGAAGGTCATCCAGAGGTGGTCGGCGAGCAGCGCGAGGATGCCCGTCGGCCCCGTCCAGCTGAGCGGGTCGTTGAGGTAGCGCAACGCGTCGCCGAGGACGCCGTTCATGACCGTCTCCTCCTCATGCCCGCCTCCGCCGCACCCACGGGGTGATGGCCCGCCCGATCGCGAGCAGCAGCAGGTCCGCCACCAGCGCGATGAGCAGGCACAGCACCGCGGCGGTCATGATCTCCGCCCGGTACCCCGAGTTGAACCCGCGGT
This sequence comes from Georgenia thermotolerans, assembly GCF_009193185.1. GTDB lineage: Bacteria > Actinomycetota > Actinomycetes > Actinomycetales > Actinomycetaceae > Georgenia > Georgenia thermotolerans. The sequence goes on from NZ_VUKF01000015.1 coordinate 61,716, forward strand.
ACATCAGCTGCCCCAGCCCGCCGTAGCCGACCACCACGCCGACCGTCACGAGCGCGACGGTGGAGACCGTCGCCAGGCGCACCCCGGTGATGATCGCGGGCAGGGCCAGCGGCAGCTCGACGGTGAGCAGCCGGCGCCCGGCGGAGTAGCCCATGCCCCGCGCGGCGTCGCTGACCTCGGCGGGCACGCCCTGCAGGCCCACGATGGCGTTGCGCACCAGGACGAGCAGGGCGTAGCCGGTCAGTCCGATGAGGACGGTGGTCCGGCCGATGCCCGTGAAGGGCACCAGCAGCCCGAACAGGGCGAGCGAGGGCACCGTGTACAGCACGGCCGAGCCGGCCACCGCGGCGGTGCCGATCGCGGGGACGCGGTGCGCGAGCAGGGCGAGCGGCAGGGCGATCAGCACCGCGAAGAGCATGGCCTCGAGCGTCAGGCTGACGTGCTGGCCGGTGTACTGGGCGACGTCGGACCAGTTGTTCTGCAGGTAGTCCCACGAGAACCACGGGTTCGCCGCGGCGGCGGTCGACATCGGTCTCACCGGGGTGACGCTACATGCGCACCCCAGACGCCGGTAGCGTCGGGGGATGCCGTCCAGTCCAGAGCCGCTCATCCGCTTCGAGGGCGCCGCCAAGACCTACGCCGACGGCACGGTCGCGGTAGGCGGGCTCGACCTCGACGTCCGCGAGCACGAGCTCCTCACCCTCGTCGGCCCGTCGGGGTCGGGCAAGTCCACGCTCCTGCGCATGGTCAACCGGCTCGTCGAGCCGACCGGCGGCCGGGTGCTCGTCGCCGGGCGGGACGTCGCCACCGAGGACCCCGTCCTCCTGCGCCGCGGGATCGGCTACGTCATCCAGGACGTCGGCCTCTTCCCCCACCGCACCGTCGCCCAGAACATCGCCACCGTCCCGGGCCTGCTCGGATGGGACCGCCGCCGCACCCAGGAGCGGGTGGCCGAGCTGCTCCTGCTCGTGGGCCTGGACCCGGCCGTGCACGGGCCCCGCTACCCCCACGAGCTCTCCGGCGGGCAGCGCCAGCGCGTGGGCGTCGCCCGGGCCCTCGCGGCGAACCCGCAGGTGATGCTCATGGACGAGCCGTTCGGCGCCGTCGACCCCGAGGGCCGGCGCGCACTCCAGGAGGAGTTCCGCCGCATCCACGACGAGCTCGGCACCACCGTCCTCCTCGTCACCCACGACATCGACGAGGCCGTCGTCCTGGGCGACCGGGTGGCCGTGTTCAGCCAGGGCGGCCGGCTCGAGCAGGTGGACAGCCCGATCCGGGTGCTGACCCAGCCGGCATCGCCGTTCGTCGCCCAGTTCATCGGCGCCTCGAGCGCGGTGCGGCTCCTGTCGCTGACCACCCTCACGCCCGCCGACCTCGGCGGCGCGACACCGCCCGCGGGCCTCGCCGCGGACGCCGGCTCCCGATCCGCCGGCGCCGCTCCGGCCCGCCCCTTGCGCCTCGGGGACAGCCTCGAGGACGCGTTCGCCGCCCTCGTGAGCAGCCCGGACGGCACGGTCGTGGTCGCGGACGACGACGGCGCCCCGGCGGGCACGCTGACGCTCGCCGGGCTGCACGCCGCCTTGCGTCGCTCGGTCCAGGAGGAGGCGACGGCGCCGGCCGAGCCGTGAGCCTCGCGCCCGCCGAGCCGGAGCGGTGAGCCGCGTCCGCCACGCCGGGGCGGAGCCGCGCCTCGCTGAGCGGTGAGCGCCGCCCGCCTACCGCAGCCGGGCCAGGCCGCGCGCCGCGTCGGCGAGCGTGGCCTCCCGCTTGACGTACGTGAAGCGCACCCAGGAACGCAGCTCCTCGGCGACGGCGCCGCCGGGCGTGCAGAACGCGCTGACCGGAATGCCGACCACCCCGGCCTTCTCAGGCAGGTCGCGGCACAGGTCGACGGCGTCCGGATACCCCAGCCCCGCGCCGTCGGCCACCACGAAGTACGTGCCGCGCGGCGCGACGGGCGCGAACCCGGCGGCGACCAGGGCCTCGCACAGGACGTCGCGGCGGTGCTGGAGCGACCGCCCGAGACCGGCCACGTACTCCCCGGTGCGCCCGTCCTCGTCGGCCAGGCCCACGGCCACGGCGTGCTGGAACGGGCCGGAGGCCACGTAGGTGAGGAACTGCTTGACGGTGCGCACGGCGGTGACCAGGTCCGCGCGGGCGTGCAGCCAGCCCACCTTCCACCCGGTGAAGGACAGGCTCTTCCCCGCCGAGGAGATGGTGACGGTGCGCTCGGCCATGCCGGGCAGGGTCGCCATCGGGACGTGCTCGACGCCGTCGTAGGTGAGGTGCTCGTAGACCTCGTCGGTGACGACGAGGGCGTCGTGGCGGACGGCGGCGCGCGCGATCGCGCCGAGCTCGTCACGCGTGAGCACGGTGCCGGTGGGGTTGTGCGGGGAGTTCACGAGGACGAGTCGGGTGCGGTCGGTCACCGCGGCGTCGACGTCGGCGGGGTCGAGCCGGAAGCCCTCAGAGCTGGGCCGTAGCGCGATCGTGCGGTGCGTGGCGCCGCTCAGCGCGATGGCCGCGGCGTAGGAGTCGTAGTAGGGCTCGAGGGTGACGACCTCGTCGCCCGGGCCGGCGAGGGCCAGGATCGTGGCGGTGATCGCCTCGGTGGCCCCGGCCGTCACCAGCACCTCGGTCCGCGGGTCCACCTCGAGGCCGTAGTGGCGGCGCTGGTGCGCGGCGACGGCGTCGAGCAGCGCCGGGATGCCGGGACCGGGCGGGTACTGGTTGTGCCCGGCCTCGATCGCCGCCACGGCCGCGTCCTTGAGGTGCGCCGGCCCGTCCACGTCCGGGAAGCCCTGGCCGAGGTTGATCGCGCCGGTGCGGGTGGCCAGCGCCGACATCTCCGCGAAGATGGTCGAGGAGACGGCGCCGTCGGCGCCCAGCAGGCCCACCGCGTGCGCCACGTCCCTCCAGTGCCCGTGCGACATGGGGCGATTCTCCGCGCCGCGGGGCGCGGGGGCGCGGACCGACCGAGCGGCGGACGCGGCGGTCACCCCTGGCGCACCCCCGCGTCGCCCTCGCCGGACCCGCCGGACTCCTCGGACCCGGAGCCCGGCCTGGTCTGCCGGGCGTGCATCGCCGCCTGCGCCTGCTCGGGCATCACCCGCGCGCTGGTGACCTGCACGGTGTTCTTGGCCGAACCGGCCACCACCCGGTCCTTGCCCGCCATGAGCGCCTCGAAGCCCTCCCTGGCGATCTCGGCCGGGTCGTCCTTGGGCCCCTGCGCCACGCGGGTGTCCTCCATGTCGGCCCGGGTGAAGAAGTCGGTGTCGGTCGGCCCCGGCATCAGGGTGGTCACCGTGACGCCGGAGTCCTTGACCTCGTACCGGATCGCCTGGGCGAAGGAGAGCACGAACGCCTTCGACGCGGCGTAGGTGGCGTAGTAGGGCCCGGGCATCGTCCCGGCGACGGAGCCGGTGAAGAGCACCCGGCCGGCGCCGCGGGCGACCATCGCCGGCAGCACCCGCTTGGTCAGGTGCACGGTGGAGACGACGTTGAGCTCGAGCAGCTGGCGGTCGTCCGCCCACGGCGTCTCGGCAAAGGGGCCGCCCACCCCGATGCCGGCGTTGAGGACGAGCGCGTCGACCGGCCGGCCGTCCTCCTCGACGGCGGCGACCACGCGCTCCACCCCCTCGGGCGTGGCCAGGTCCACGGGCAGCGCCCGGACCCCGGCACCGAGCGCGCCGATCTCCGCCTCCGCCGCCCCGATGGCGGCGTCGTCGGCGCAGACGAGCAGGTCGAAGCCGTGCTCGGCGAACTGGCGGGCGAGCTCGAACCCGATGCCCCGCGAGGCACCGGTGACGACGGCGAACGGCTTGCTCTCGGCGGTCATGGTTCCCCTTCGACGGCGATGGGCGGCAGCGCGTCCCGGCCCGTCCACGGTAGGTGGCGAGGTCTGGGGTCGCACCGCGAGCAGGACAGACGCCCCGTTGCGGCGAAGAGCCCACGAAGAGACCCCGGCCGCCCGGCCGGGGTCTCTTCTCGTGCGGTGATCGAGGTGGTCAGATCCCGGTGCCGGGGGCGCCGTACCCGCTGCCGCCGGTGGACGGCCCGCCGGAGGAGCCGGTCGAGCCGGAGCCCGTCGAGCCGGACCCCGAGCCAGTGAAGCCCTGGACGGCGTCCTTGGACTCCTGGGCCTGGCTCTTGACGTCCTGGCCGGCCTCCCGGGCCTGGCTCGTGACCTCCTCGCCGGCCTGCTGGGCCTGCCCCTTGACCTCCTGGGCGCCGGAGGCCGCGGTCTCCTTGACCTCCTGGGCCCCCTCGGTGGCGGTCGTCCTGACGTCCTCGGCCGCCCGCTTGGCCGGCTCGCGGAGCTGCCCGGCCATCTCCTGGCCGACGCCCTTGGCCTCCTCCTTCACGTGGCCGACGGCGTCGCTCTCCTTGACCTGCCCGACCACCTCGCGCTCCTTGCGGCTGGAGGGGATCAGCCCGGCGGCGAGCAGCCCGGCACCGAAGGCGATGAGGCCGGCCGCCCAGGGGTTGCCCTGGGTCTGGCTGCGCACCTTCTGCGGGGCCTGCCGGGCCGTGTCGGCCACGGAGCCGGCGGCGTCGTGCACCGACCCCGACGCGCTGCCGGCGGTGTCCGCGACACGGTGCTTGGTGCCCTCCGCGGCGCCGACGACGCTCTCCCTGGCGTCCTCGGCCACCCCGAAGACCTTCTCCCTGGCGCCGGTGAACGCGTCCTTGACGCGCTCGGTCTGACGCTCGGCGATCCGGCTGGGGCTGACCTTCTCGGTGAGCGCGTCGACGTCGTCGCTCAGGTCGGCGCGGGTCCGCTCGATGTCGGCACGAATCTGGTCCGGGTCGTTCGTCGTCATGATCGCTCCTGTCCTTTGAGGGCGTCCGGGATCTTCTTCACGGTCTCGGCGGTCTGGGGCAGCCCCTCGGTCCGACGCAGCCGCTGACGCCCCATGGCGGCCAGGACGGCGGCGATGATCGCCCAGATGACGGCGACGATGATCGCCGACCATCCCAGGGCCGGCCAGGTGTTGCCGGAGCCGATGGCGGCGCCCAGCCCCCACCACAGCGCGACGGAGAGGAACAGCAGGACGAAGTGCGTGGCCCACGCGGCCCCGCCCAGCATCCCGGCGCCCTTCCCGGCCTCCTTGGCGGACTGGGTCGTCTCCGCCTTGGCCAGCGCGATCTCCTGCCGGATCAGTGTCGACAGGTCCTTGCTGACCTCGCCGAACAGCTCACCGACCGAGGCCTGGGCGGGGTCGCGGCGGGGCGCCACCGGGGGCTCGCGGGGCGGTTCGAACTGCGTGCTCATCGCGTGCCACCCATGCCGTACTCCTCGTCCGCCGTCGCCGGGCCGGCCCCGGACGGGTTGGAGCCCGTGGTCGGGGTGCCGTAGCCCGGCGCGTACTCGATGGAGGGCTCGTCACCGGCCTGGCTGCGGACGCCGGTGCCGTAGTCGGCCGGGTAGCCGGCCCCGCCCATGGTCGTGCCGGCCGGGTACCCGGTCGGCACGGCGTAGCCGGCGGCCGGGGTGGCGGAAGCGGTCGTGGGCGACGCCGCCGAGGTGCGGTACGTCGTCGTCGACGGGGCGGACCCCGCCGAGCTCGACGCGCTCTCGTCCTTCAGGCTGCGGGCCACCCGGCCTGCGAGGAGCCCGAGGCCGGCGGCGACGGCGAGGAAGGTGCCGGGGTGGCGCCGGGCGTAGCGGCTCACCTCGTCGACGACGTCGCCCGGCTCGCGCTCGTCGAACCAGCGACCGAGCCGGTCGAGGTAGGACGAGGCCTGCCGGGCCAGGTCGCTGGCCATGCCCTGCTCCTGCGCGCCGTCCGCCATCGACGTCAGTTCGCCGGAGAACGAGCGCAGGCCGCCGGCCAGGCGCCGCTGCTGGGAGCTGGCCTGGTCGGTGAGCTGGGCCCGGCCCTGCTCGAAGAGGTCGCGCGCCTGGGAGCGTGCCTCGGCCACGGTCTCCTTGGCCTTCTCCGTGGCCAGGCCGGCCGTCTCCTGCACCTTCTCCTTGGCGACCTGCGCCGTCTCCCCGGCCTGCTCGCGGGCGGTGTCGGTCACCTCGCGGGCCCCCTCACCGGCCGTCTGCGCGACGGCGGAGGCCTCCTGCTTGGCCGTGTCGGTGGTCGAGGACTCGTCCGTGGCGCCCGCGCCGGCCGGCGGCGGGGGCGGCGGGGTGGTGGCGGGCGGGTAGGTCGGGGGCATGCCCGGCACCGGGGCCCCGGCCGCCGTGCCGAGCGGCTCGGGTGCCTCGGGATAGCGGTTCGTGCCTTCGCTCATCGTCTGTCCTTCCGCTGGTCGTCCAGAGGCTTGGGGGTTCGTCCGTGACGAAGAGTCCCCATCGTCTGTGCCCGTCGACGATCCCGCCTCTTGACTGGGCTTGACTTTCAACCCCTGCTGTGCGAAAGGCGCGCCGGGAACGGCGTGCGCTCGCGCAGGTCAGCGGCGCGGTCGCGGGCAAACGCCGGGGCGGAGCGTCGGGGCGGTGCACCAGAGCGGACGCACGTCAGGACGCGCGGGAGCCGGCGCCAGACGGCGCGCCAGAGCCACCGCGCGACGGCGGCACCCACCTCGCCAACACGTCAGGCGCGGTCGGCGATCCCGCGCTCACCGCTGCGCCGGGCACAGTTCGCGCAGCAGTAGATGTCCCCCTCGGCCTCCACCCCGTGGCCGAGGATCCGGACCCGGCACCACGCGCAGACGGGCGCCATCGCCTGGGCGGCGCACTCGAAGCTGTCGAAGTACCCGGTGCGATCGCCCTGGGTTACGGTGATGAGCTTGTCGTAGTCGTTGCCGCACGTCTCGCATCGCGCCATGCCGGCCTCCTCCTCGAGCTCCAGGACCGGGCGGTGACCGGACCTCCGCGTCCGGCCGCACCCGCCCGGGCGGGTGCCCAACAGGGTCGTGCAGTGCCGACGGCACCGCATCTTGGTGCCGTCCGCGCCGCCTCGGACCTCGCAGACCCCGCCGGGTCACCAGCGCGTCAGCCCTTGACCCCCGTGGTGGCGATGCCCTCGGTGAAGTGCCGCTGGCCGAGGAAGAACAGGATGATCATGGGGACGGTGGTGATCACCGAGGCCGTCACGACGATCTCCCAGTGCCAGTTCCCGCCGAAGCCGAACTGGTCGAGCACGGCCTTGAGCCCACGCGGGATCGTGAACTTGTCCGAGTCGCGCAGGTAGATGAGCGGGCGCATGAGGTCCGTCCACGCCGCCTGGAACTCGAAGATGAGCGTGACGATGAGCGCCGGCCGGGTCAGCGGCAGCGCGATGCGCCGGAAGATGGTCCAGTTGCTCGCGCCGTCGAGCTTGGCGGCCTCGAACACGTCCCGGGGCAGGTTCAGGAAGAACTGGCGCAGCAGGAAGATGTAGAAGGCGCTGCCGAAGATGTTGCCCGCCCACAACGGCGTGAGGGTGTCGACCTGGCCCAGCGCGTTCCAGATCAGGAAGGTCGGCACCATCGTCACGGCGCCGGGCAGCATCATCGTGGCCAGCACGATTCCGAACAGCACCCCCCGCCCGGGGAACCGGAAGTAGGCGAACCCCCAGGCCACCAGCGCGCTGGAGAAGGTCACCGTCACCGCGGCGAGCACGGTGACGAGCACCGTGTTGCCCAGCCACAGCAGCATCGGGGCCTCGTGCCAGACGCTGAGGTAGTTGTCGAAGGTGAACGTCTCGGGGATGAGCTTGTTGTCGAAGACCTCGCCCTGGGGCTTGAAGGACGCGCTCACCAGCCACACGAACGGGTAGATGAACACCACGGTGAGGGCGACCAGCGCGGCGACGACCAGGACGCGGCCCGCCGTCATCCGGCGCCGGGGTCGCGCCTCCGCGGGGCCCGCGGACCGGCCCGGGTGACGGGGGCCGCCCGCGCCGCCGGCGTCGGGGGTGACGGCGCCGGCGGGGTCCGCCGTCGTCACCGTCGACGCGGTCGACGTGGCCGACGTGGCCGCGGCCGCGGTTGCCGAGACCGCCGAGGCGGCTGCCGACGTCGGCGCCGAGCCCGGGGCCGTGGCCTCCGCGGCCCGGCTCGCCGCCTCGGCGCCCGGGCGGATCGAGGTCGCGCTCATCGCTGCTCCCCCTCCAGGTACACGAACCGTTTGGAGACCTTCAGCTGGACGAGCGTGATGGCGAGGATGATCACGAACAGCACCCAGGCCATGGCCGAGGCGTAGCCCATGTTGAGGAACTGGAAGGCCTGCTGGAACAGGTAGATGACGTAGAACAGCGCCGCGTCGTTCTTGTACCCGCTGCTGCCCCAGAACGCCGTGTACGTCTCGGTGAAGGTCTGGAACGCGGCGATGGTGTTGACGATGGTGACGAAGAACAGGGCGCCGGAGATCATCGGCACGGTGATGTGCCGGAAGCGGTGCCACCTCCCGGCGCCGTCGACGCGCGCGGCGTCGTAGAGGTCCTGGGGCACGTTGCGCAGCGCGGCGAGCAGGATGATCACCGAGCCGCCCACGGACCACAGGCTCATGAGGACGATCGAGGGCTTGACCCACGCCGGGTCGGTGGTCCAGCTGGGCCCGGTGATCCCGAACCACCCCAGCACCTCGTTGATGAGCCCGTTCTGCCCGTTGAAGACCAGCAGGAGCATCACGCCGACGGCGACCGGCGGGGTCATGTTGGGCAGGTAGAAGGCGGTGCGGAAGAACCCCGACGCCCGCCCCGCCTTGTTGAGCAGCACCGCCACGCCCAGCGAGACCGCGACGTACAGCGGCACCTGCACCACCGTGTAGAAGAGCGTGTTGCCCAGCGACCTGGCGATCTTCGGGTCCTCGAACAGCCGGCGGTAGTTGTCCCAGCCGACGAAGCTCGGGTCGTTGATGACGTCGTAGTCGGTGAAGGAGAGGTAGGCGCTGTACAGCAGCGGCCAGGCGGTGAAGACGAGGAAGCCCACGATCCACGGGCTGATGAACAGCAGCGCCGCCCGGGTGTCCCGCCGCTGGCTCGCGGTGCGCGGGGGCCGCACCCGCCGCCGGGCGAGACGATCCCGGCGGCGGGTGCGGGCGACGGACGCGACGGCCACCCCTAGGCCTTCTGGTCCCAGTCCGCCCAGGCCTTGTCGAGGGCGGCCTGGGCCTCCTCCTGCGCCTGCTCGAGCGAGGCCTGCGGCTCGGCCTGGCCGTTGAGGACCCGGTTGACGGCGTCCTCCCACGCGGCCTTGAACTCGTTGTCGGCGGGGTTGGCGGGCAGGGCGACGGCGTTCTCGTTCGCCTCGTACATCGCCGCCACCGCGCTGTCCCAGGTCTCGTCGCCGCTGGGCTCGACGAGGTCGCGCACCGCCTCGTCGGCGGCGGCGTTGCCGGTCAGCAGGCCGGTGAACGGCTTGCCCTCGGCGTCGCGGGCGGACTTGCGGGCCTCGGCCGCGGCCATCCAGGCGTCGACCTCGGTCATCGCCCGGGCCCACCGGCACGCCGCGGCGGGGTTGTCGGTGCCCGCAGGGATGGCCCAGGCCGACCCGCCCGCGAAGGCGAACGGCTGGCCCTGGCGGTCCTTGAGGGTGTCGAAGACCATCGGGGCGTCCGGCGAGACGTCGTTGAGGACGTTGATGTACCACTGCTCCATCGGCATGGCGCCGAGGGTGCCGGTGGCGAACTGGTTGCCGGAGCCGAAGAAGTCGGCGGAGTCCTTCAGCGCCTTGACGGCGGGGAAGCCGCCCTGGTCGTCGTAGATGCTCACCGCCCACTCGAGCGCCTCGACCACCTTGGGGTCGTCGAGCTGGGCGGTGCGCCCGTCCGCGGAGAGCAGGTCCGCGCCGTTGGCGTGGGCCCACAGCGGGAAGAACTCGGGCATCTTGGAGTCGTAGCCGATGACGGACAGCGAGCCGCCGTCGCCCTGGTGCATCGCCTCGTTGGCGGCGGAGATGGCCTCCCAGCTCGAGCCGTCGACGTCGGCGATGCCCTTCCCCGCCGCGGCGAGCAGGTCGGCGTTGGCCATGGTCAGCGCGATGGTGCTGAACTCCGGGATGCCGTAGACCTCGCCGTCGAAGGTGACCTGGTCGAGGGCGAAGTCCCGGAAGTCCTCCGTGCGGATGCCCTCGCCGTCGATGCACGTCGTCAGCGGGATGATCGCCCCGCGCGAGGCGAAGGTGCCGATCTGGTCGCGGCTGGCGTAGATGAGCTCGGGCGGGTCGCCGGCGGCGACGGCGGAGAGGAACTGCTGGATGTCGAGGTCACCCTTGGTGAGGGAGACCTTGACGTCGCCGAGGGCCTTCTCGGCGTGCTCGACGCGGGCGGTGGCCACCTCGTCGTCGGTGCCGAACCCCATCACGTCGAGGCTGCCGCTCAGCGTCGCCGTCGAGTCGTAGGTCGTCTCGTCCGTGGCCGCGTCACCGCCGCCCCCCGTGCCCTGGGCACAGGCCGCGAGCACCAGGCCCGTCACCGCCGCCATCGCCGACACGCGCACCGCACGCCTCACCACTGCAACACCCCCGTCATGCGCGCCCGCAGGCGCAATTCCAGACCGCTTCACTGCGGATTTTTTGACCGTAAACCGCTTCTCCACTTCCTGCGAACGCAACACGCATCGCATTTGACGCGATATCGCGCCGCTCCTGGCGCGATCGCCATCAGGTGTGACGGGAACCACTCACCGGCGCTCGGCACGGATGCGACCCCTCGGCGCCGGCCCTACCGTGGGGGTCGCGGGCCCGCGACCGACGGCGGAACGGAGCGCACGATGACCTCGCTGTGGCTGGACCGGCCCGACCTGCCCACCTATCCGCGGGTGCCCGCCGGGCGGGGGTTCGGCGCCGTGGTCGTCGGCGGCGGGCTCACCGGCCTGACGACGGCGCTGCTCCTCGCCCGGGCCGGGTGCTCGGTCGCCGTCCTGGAGGCGCGCACCCTCGGCGCGGTGACCACGGGCAACACCACCGGCAAGGTCACCGTCCTCCAGGGCACCAAGCTCGCCCGGATCGCGCGGCGGCACTCGCGGCGCACGCTCGGGGCCTACGTCGAGGCCAACACCGAGGGCCAGCAGTGGCTGCTGCGCTACTGCGCCGAGCACGACGTGCCGGTCCAGCGCCGCCCGGACCTCACCTTCGCCCAGACCGAGGAGGGCCGCGACGTCGTCGGGGCGGTGCAGGACGCCGCCCGCGAGGCGGGCCTGCCCGTGGAGTGGCTGGAGGACCCCGGCCTGCCGTTCCCCACCCGCGGGGCGGTGCGGCTGGCGAACCAGGCCCAGCTCAACGCCGGAGACCTGCTCGTCGCCCTCGCGCGGGACCTCGAGCGCCACGGCGGCGAGATCTTCGAGCACTCCCGGGTGCTCGGCGTGCGCGGCGACCGGCCGGCCCGCCTGCGCCTGGCCGACGGCGAGGTCCGCGCCGACCGGGTGGTGCTGGCCACCGGCACCCCGATGCTCGACCGGGGCGGGTTCTTCGCCCGGCTCGCACCGTCGCGCACCCACGCCCTGGCCCTGACGGTGCCCGGTCCCCTCCCCCAGGTCATGGCCATCGCCGCCGACGCGCCGTCGCACTCCCTGCGCACCGCCGAGGTCACCGGCGGCGAGCGGCTCGTCGTCGCCGGCGGCAGCCACCCCGGGGGGCGCGCGGTCTCCCCGCGCGAGCACGTCGAGGAGCTGACCCGGTGGGCGACGACGCACTTCCCGGGCGCGACGGTCACCCACCGGTGGTCCGCGCAGGACTACCGGGGGGCGGACGAGCTGCCCTCGGTCGGCCCGCTGCTGCCCGGGTCGGACCGCCTGTTCGTGGCCACCGGGTTCGACAAGTGGGGGCTGGCGATGGGGGTCGCCGCCGCGCTGGCGCTGTCGAGCGCCATCCTCGAGGGGCACATGCCCTGGGCGCGGGCGGTGCGCACGTGGCGGCCCAACGCGGTGACCGGGCTGGACCGCACGGTGCGGCTCAACGCCGGGGTCGCCGCGCGCCTCGTCGCCGACCACGCCAGCCCGCGGGTGCGCAGCACCGCGGTGGTCCCGCCCGAGGGCCAGGGCCGGGTCGAGCTGCGGGGGCGGCGGCTGGTCGCGGTGAGCACCGTCGACGGCGTCATCCGCCGGGTCTCCGCCACCTGCACGCACCTGGGCGGCGTCGTGAGCTGGAACGACGCCGAGATGTCGTGGGACTGCCCGCTGCACGGCTCGCGCTTCGCCGCCGACGGCACCGTGCTCGAGGGCCCGGCCACGTGCGCCCTGCGGGCGCTGGCGGAGCGGTGACGGCGCGGACCTTGCGGGGCGACGGCGTGGCGCCGTCCGGCGCGGCGGGGGCGGGCGCCGCGGTGCGCGGGCTGCCGCGCGCGGGCCTGCGCGACACCGCCCGGGTGCTCGGCGTCGTCCTCGCCCCGATGATCGCCCGGGGCGTGATCCTCCGCCGGCCCGCCGTGGTGGCGCTGGCCGAGCGGGTCGACGCCGACCGGCGGGCCGGCGCGGTCCTCGCCGGGCTGCGGGAGCGCCACGGCGGCGGGCCGGTCCTCCTGCGGCTGCCGGGCCGGGAGCTGGCGCTGGTCCTCGAGGCGGCCGACGTCGAGCGGCTGCTCGCCGGGTCGCCGCGGCCCTTCACCCCGGCGAACCGGGAGAAGCGGGCGGCCCTGCGCCACTTCCAGCCCGCCGGCGTGCTCATCTCCGACGAGGAGCACCGGGCGGTGCGCCGGCCCTTCAACGAGGCGGTGCTCGACCACGGGGCGGCGGTGCACCACCTGCACGCCCGCTTCGCCGCCGTCGTCGCCGAGGAGACGGCGCCGCTGCGCCGCGGCCACACGGAGCTGGGGTGGGACCGGTTCGCCCCGGTGTTCTGGCGGGTGGTGCGCCGGGTGACGCTGGGGGACGACGCCCGCGACGACACGGCGGTCACCGACCTGGTGGCGGCGCTGCGTGCGCGGGCGAACTGGGTGCTCGTGCCGCCGAGCCGGCGGCGGCTGCGCGAGCTGGCGGAGCGGCTGCGCGGGTACGTCGCCACCGCCGGGCCCGGCAGCCTGGCCGGGCTCGTCCGCACGCTGCCGTCGCCCCCCCGGCACCGCCGCCGTCGGGCAGGTGCCGCACTGGCTCTTCGCGTTCGACGCCGCCGGCATCGCGACGTTCCGGGCGCTCGCCCTGCTCGCCGCGCACCCCGAGACGCTGGCGGCGGTGCGACGGGAGGCGGGGGACCTCACCGCCGGCCCCGGCCCGCTGACCCGGGCCACGCTCCTGGAGTCGCTGCGGCTGTGGCCCACGACCCTGACGATCCTGCGCGACAGCGTGGAGGAGACCACGTGGGCGGGCCGCCGCGCGGCCCCGGGGACGGCGTTCGCCGTGATGTCCTCGTTCTTCCACCGCGACAGCACCCGCCTGCCGTGGGCGGACCGGTTCACCCCGGAGATCTGGCTGGACGGCCGGGCGGCGGCCACGGAGGCGCTGGTGCCGTTCAGCGCCGGGCCGGCCGCGTGCCCCGGGCAGACGCTCGTGCTCGACGTCGCCGGCACGGTGCTCGCGACCCTGGCGGCCGGCGGGGTGGCCCTCGACCCGCCGGACCGGCTCCGGAGCGGCGATCTGCCGCGCACGCTGGCGCACACCACGCTGCGGTTCCGGCTGGGCTGACGAGCCGGGGCGCCATGACCCCCCGTCGTGCGCGGACCCCGAAGAGCTACGATGTAGCACATCGGAGGTGGTTGCCGTGGGTGAGGTGGGCATCCGGGCGCTCAAGCAGAACGCGTCGGCCGTCGTCGCCCAGGCGGCGGCGGGCGAGACCATCATCGTCACGGATCGCGGCCGCCCCGTGGCCCGGCTCACCCCCCTCGGGAAGTCCCCGCTCGAGGCGATCCTCGACGACGGTCAGGCCCGTCCACGGCGGCGTTCGCTGCGCGAGCTGTCGGCTCCCGTGCCGGGCCCACCGCTGTCGCACGAGCTCCGGTCGCAGCGCGACGCGGAGCGGTACTGACGTGGCGCACTACCTCGACACGTCCGCGCTGGTGAAGCTCGTGGTCGCCGAGGAGGAGTCGGCGGCGCTCTTCGCCTGGTCCTCCGACCAGGAGTCCGGGCTCGTCTCCAGCGATCTCGCCCGGACGGAGCTCGTGCGCGTCGTCCGCCGGGCAGCGCCTGACCTCATGGGCCGGGCCCGCGCGGTCCTCGACACCCTCGTCCTGCTCACCCTCCCGACGTCGACCTTCGAGGAGGCGGGACGCCTGGGCCCGCCCGGGCTGCACAGCCTGGACGTGCTTCACCTCGCCGCCGCGCTGCGGCTCGGCGACGACCTCGAGGCACTGGTGACGTACGACGACCGGCTGGCCGGGGCGGCGGGCGCGCTCGCCATCCCCGTGCTCTCGCCCGGCCACGCCCATCGGGGTCCGCCGGCGTAAGCACGCTCGCCGCGGAGCGGCGATCCGCCGCTGTCGCGGCGTCAGTCCTCGGCTTCCCGACGCTGCATCGCCCGCCAGATCTCCTCGGCAACCGGCGCGGCGAGCGCCTCGAGGATCTCCCGACGTCGCATGCCGTCGGCCATCATCCGGCGCGCCTCGTGCCACGTCTCGGGCGGCTCGTCGTTCCACAGCCGCGTGATGACCACCTGCAGCAGGGCGACGCGCAGCCGCGGGTTCACGCCGTCCACCAGCTCGTCGGACACCGGGTCGTTCAACACCCGCTGGTACGCCCGCGGCTGCTCGCCCACGATCAGGAGCATGAGGTCGTCCTGGTCGGCCGGATCCAGATCGGTGAAGCGCTCGCCGTCGATGGTCGCCTCGCGGCAGGGCATGGCGAAGCGGCGACGCTCGGCCTCGGTGTCGGGCGGCACCGTGCCAGGGATGTGGGTGGCGTCCCAGAGGTCCTCCGGCTCGTCACCGAGCTCGTCGCCCCAGTCCTCCTCGGGCCAGGGGCCGTCCTCGGAGGCCAGGCCAGGGGCCACGCTCAGGAGCCGGTCGGTCGCCTCGAGCAGGACGTCGACGGCGTACGTGGGCAGCCCCAGCCGCCGGGCCGCCCAGTCGTTCCACCCCATCAGCGCGAGACCGAACGCGTCGAGCTGCTCAGGATCCAGCTCGGCGGCGTGACGGCGGACGAGGAGCTCCGTCAGCCCAGGCCCCACCCGCAACGGCCGGCCGCCGCACTGATTACCCGCGCGGGCGAACTCCTCCGCCCAGTCGCGCACCGCCTCCCGGTCGGCGGCGAGCCGCCGAGCCTCGGGCGCGCCGAGGAACTCCTCCACCAGCGCGCCGATCTCGGCCGCGGGCACGGCCGGCGCATCGGCGTCGCCGTCGCCACCGAAGGTCCGCAGGCGGGCGGCCACGATCGGCCAGGTCGACCAGAAGTCCTCGTCCGGTCCCCGCCACGCAACGTCCTCCCGCTGCATCGCCAGCGCGCGGGCCAGGCCAGCCGCGGCGAGGTCGTGCGCTCGGCCCGGGGAGACCTCCTCGACCTCCGTGATCCCGTTCGATGCCGCAGCATGCTCGTGCAGGCGTGCGCGTGCCTCGGTCACGTCCTCCACGAGGAACGCCGACTCCGTCCACACACCTGGCCCGTTGAAGTCCAGCTGCACCATCAACCCGTGGCGGCCCACGGGCGCGACCCGGTCGAACTCGAGCAGGAGGCTCGCCTGGTCGCCGAAGACGTCGGCCGCCTGCAGGCACCGGACGAGGCGGGCGGTCCCGAGGGTCTCCGACCACGGCGGGGGCGGCAGGGTCGCTTCCAGCTCGGCGGCGACGCGCGCCGCGCGATCGCGCAGCTCGGGTTGTGGGAGCAGCTCCGCGAGAACCAGGGCGACCGCGAGGGCCTCCGGTGTGGCGAGCCGGGCACAGGTCTCGACGAGCCCGCCCCATGGCGCGTCGGCGTCCTCCTCGCCCCATGGTGCCGCGAGGAGCTCGCCGAGGTTTGCGGCCAGCGCCAGCTCCGCCTCCAGCGGATCCGCGCCGGCCTCCAGGACCTGACCGCCCAGCAGCGTGACCAGCTTGCCCTCGTCGTCGCGGCGCCGCGGCGCCCGGCGCGTGGGACCCGAGCGGTCGGGCTTGCGCTTCCGTCCTCTGCTCTTCGGGCTCATCGCGCCATGGTGGCACGCTGCCGGGCGGCCCGGCAGGCGTCGTCCCCAGGGCCCGCGGGTCATCAGGCTGGGCGGCGAGCACCGCCGCAGGGTCGCGGGCACACTGGACCGTGAGCCACCGGAGCCGCGTGGCGCGCCAGGGTCGGCTCCGCCAGGAACCGAGAGGACCCCCGTGCCCAACCGTCTCGCCGCCGCGACCAGCCCGTACCTGCTGCAGCACCAGGACAACCCGGTGCACTGGCAGGAGTGGGGCGAGGCGGCCTTCGCCGAGGCCCGCGAGCGCGGCGTGCCGATCCTCCTCTCCGTCGGCTACGCCGCCTGCCACTGGTGCCACGTCATGGCCCACGAGTCCTTCGAGGACGAGGCGGTGGCGGCGGCGGTCAACCGCGACTTCGTCGCCGTCAAGGTCGACCGGGAGGAGCGCCCCGACGTCGACGCGGTGTACATGCAGGCCACCACCGCGCTGACCGGGCAGGGCGGCTGGCCGATGACCTGCTTCCTCACCCCCGACGGCGAGCCCTTCTACTGCGGCACCTACTTCCCCCGCGCCCAGTTCCTCCAGCTGCTCGCCAGCGTCACCGACGCGTGGACGACCCGCCGGGAGGAGGTCCTCGCCTCCGGCGGGCGCATCGCGGCCTTCCTCGACGCCGGCCTCGACACCGGCAGCCCGGCCGCCCTCGACGCCGCCGCCCTGGACGCCGCGGCGGCCCGCCTCGGTGCCGGGTTCGACGCCCGCCACGGCGGCTTCGGCGGGGCGCCGAAGTTCCCGCCGTCGATGGTGCTCGAGTTCCTCCTGCGCCACCACGCCCGGACCGGTGCGCCGTCGTCCCTGGCGATGGCCGCCCGCACCTGCGAGGCGATGGCGCGCGGGGGCATCTACGACCAGCTGGCCGGCGGCTTCGCCCGCTACTCCGTCGACGCCGGCTGGGTGGTGCCGCACTTCGAGAAGATGCTCTACGACAACGCCCAGCTGCTGCGGGTGTACGTGCACCTGTGGCGGGCCACGGGCAGCGCGCTGGCGGCGCGGGTGGCGCGCGAGACGGCGGAGTTCCTCCTGCGCGACCTGGCCACGCCCGAGGGCGGCTTCGCCTCCTCCCTCGACGCCGACGCCGGCGGGCACGAGGGCCTGACGTACGTGTGGACCACCGCCCAGCTCGTCGACGTGCTCGGCCGGGAGGACGGCATCCGGGCCGCCCGGCTCCTCGCCGTCAGCGACCACGGCTCCTTCGAGCGCGGCACCTCCACCCTCCGGCTGCCCGAGGACCCCGACGACGGCGCCTGGTGGGCCGACGCGCGCGCCCGGCTGCTGGCCGCCCGCGCGGACCGGCCCCAGCCGGCGCGCGACGACAAGGTCGTGACCTCCTGGAACGGGCTGGCGATCGCCGCCCTGGCCGACGCCGCCACGCTGCTGGCCGAGCCGCGCTACCTGGCCGCGGCGCGCCGGTGCGCCGAGGTCGTGCTGACCACGCACCTGGTGGACGGGCGGCTGCGGCGCGCCTCCCGCGGCGGCGCCGTCGGGCGGGCGGCCGCCGTCGCGGACGACCACGGCGACCTGGCCGAGGGGCTGCTGGCGCTGCACCAGGCCACCGGCGAGCCGCGCTGGCTGGAGGCGGCGGGGCAGATCCTCGAGACGGCCCTGACCCGGTTCGCCGACCCGGCGGGCGGGTTCTTCGACGTCGCCGACGACGCCGAGCGGCTGGTGGCCCGGCCGAAGAACCTCGCGGACAACGCCGAGCCGGCGGGCACCTCCGCCCTCGCCGGGGCGCTGGTGAGCTACGCCGCGCTGACCGGCTCGCCCCGCCACCGGGAGGCGGCCGAGGCCGCACTGGCGGCCGCCGGCACGCTGGCCCAGCAGGAGCCCCGGTTCGCCGGCTGGACCCTCGCGGTGGCGGAGGCGGCGCTGGCCGGCCCGCTGCAGGTCGCCGTCGTCGGCGGGGACGACGCGCGGGAGCTGGCCGGCGTGGCGCGGGCCAGCACCTCCCCCGGCCTGGTGGTCGTCGCCGGGGCGCCGGACGCCCCCGGCGTCCCGCTGCTGGCGGACCGCCCCCTCGTCGACGGCAGCGCCGCGGCCTACGTGTGCCGCGGGTTCGTCTGCGACCGGCCGGTGACGACGCCGGCGGAGCTGGAGGCGGCCCTGGGCGCGGCGCCGCTCGCCCGGCGCGACCAGGCGTAGGCGTACCGGCGCAGGCGGTCGGCCCAGGGGTAGGTCGCCAGCCCGTCGGGGCAGTGCCGCACGGGGTCGAACCGCAGGTCGGCGTCGGGGTGCCGGCCGGGCCGCCAGGTCAGCACGCCGAGGGGCTGCCACGGCCCGCGCGGCGAGGCCCAGCGCAGGACCAGGCGGCCGGGCACGCCGGTGGGGACCGCGCCGACCAGCACGGGACCGGCCGGGGAGGCGAACGGCATCAGCGAGCCGAACGCGCCGCCGAGCGGCCGGGGCCGGGCGGTCAGGAGGTACCGGGTCCACCGGCCCGTCCCGGTGGAGGCGAGCAGGAGGTCGTTCGGGCCGCCGCGCCCGCGCCAGCGCAGCGCCAGCCCCTGGACGTCCGGCAGGGGCGCCGGGAGCCCGACGGCGCGGGAGAACCGGGCGGTGACGTCCAGGACGGCGCGCTCGCCGAGCACGCCGAGAGCGGTGCCGGCCCCGGCGAGCTCCATCCGGGCCGGCACCACCGCCCCGCGGGGGTGCAGCGGCTTCCCGTGCCGCAGCGCGGCGACGGCGGCGAGCCCGGCGCCCAGGCCCATGCTGACGACGGCGGCGGCGGCGGCGGCGACCACGAGGGACGCACGCCCCCGCCTGCGCGGTGCCGGGCGCGCGGACGAGCGAGCGGCGGCCGTCGCAGGTGCGGGCATGGGGCCACGGTGCGGCACCGGGGCCGGCGGGGCAACCCGGAGGCGCGACCCGCCCGGCGCCGTCGCCCGCGCCGCCCGGGCCCCCGCGCACGCCCCCGTCCCCGGGGGCCTGGACTCCGGATGCGTCCGGCACCAGCGGCTCGCATCCTGGCTGGGTTGGCGCATCGGGGAGGAGACATGGGAACCGATCGCACGTCGCCCCTCGCCGGGATCACCCGCGGCATCGAGGACAACCGCAAGCTCGACGCGGCGGTCCGCGCCCTGAAGCCGGTGGCCGACGGCCTGGTGGCGAACCCCTCCGTCCGGGACCTCCTGCACGGCCATTGGCTCGGCCACGCCCTGCACCCGCTGCTCACCGACCTGCCGCTCGGGATGTGGATGAGCTCCATGGCCCTCGACCTCACCGGTGGCCCCGCCGCCCGGCCGGCGTCGTCGCGGCTGCTCGGTCTCGGCGTCCTCGCGGCGGTCCCGACGGCGGTCACCGGCCTGGCCGAGTGGGCGGTCGCGGACACCCGGAGCCAGCGGGTGGGCATCACCCACGCCACCGCCAACTCCGTGGCGCTGACCTGCTTCGCCGCCTCCTGGGTGGCGCGCCGGGCCGGCCGCCACGACCAGGGGGTGGCCCTCAGCCTGGCGGGCGGGCTGGTGTCGGTGTGGGGCGGCTACCTCGGCGGGCACCTGACGCTGGCCCGCAAGGTCGGCACCTTCGACCCGGCGACCGCCGGCGACGGCGACACCTCGGTGACCGTGCCGTCCGACGGTGCGGCACCGGTGACCGCGTCGGGAGCGGGCATCGAGACCGGTGTCAGCTGAGGAGCTGCGGGCGGCGGCCGGCCTCAGCGACCTGCCGGGGCTGATGGAAGGGGCCAAGCGCGTCTACCACGAGGCGTTCGACCCCGGACGGGTCTGACGGCTCACCTCGCCGAGGTGGACCGGCGGCCCGGCCTGCCGGCCGGGCCGCCCGCCCCACTATCACGCCCCGCCGGTGCCCGGCGGCCCCTCGTGGTGCTGCTTGCGCTCGACCCGCTCGCGCACCACCGCCGCCCGCCCCTTGGCCTCCGGCCCGCCGTAGGCGGACTGGAGGACGCTCTGGTTCGGCGGGGTGGTGTCGAGGGCGGCGACCTCCGGGTGGTGCAGGTCGAAGGCCGGGCGCTCGGAGCGGATGCGCGGCAGGAAGTGGAAGTTGTGCCGCGGGAACGGCGAGTCGGTGGCCCACTCGAGGGAGTTGCCGAACCCCCACGGGTCGGCGACGAACACCGTGCGCGGGCCGCGCTGGGTGATGTAGACGTTCCACAGGAACGGCAGGGTGGACAGGGCGATGATGAACGCCCCGACGGTGGAGATCTGGTTGTAGAGGGTGAACCCGTCCTCCGGCATGTAGTCGGCGTACCGCCGCGGCATGCCCTGCACGCCCAGCCAGTGCTGGATCAGGAACGTCATCCAGAAGCCGATGAACAGCAGCCAGAAGTTCCACTTCCCGAGCTTCTCGTTGAGCATCCGGCCGGTGAACTTCGGCCACCAGAAGTAGAAGCCGGAGTACATCGCGAACACCACGGTGCCGAAGACGACGTAGTGGAAGTGGGCGACGACGAAGTAGGTGTCCTGGACCTGGAAATCCATCGTCGGGCTGGACAGGATGATGCCGGTCAGGCCGCCGAAGAGGAACGTGGCCAGGAAGCCCAGCGCGAAGAGCATCGCCGACTCGAAGCTGATCTTGCCGCGCCACATGGTGCCGACCCAGTTGAAGAACTTCACCCCGGTGGGCACGGCGATCGCCATGGTCAGCAGGGAGAAGAAGTTCAGCATCACGGCGCCGGTGGTGAACATGTGGTGCGCCCACACGGTCATCGACAGGGCCGCGATGGCGATGGTGGCGAAGACCAGGCCCTTGTAGCCGAAGACCGGCTTGCGGGAGAAGACCGGCAGGACCTCGGTGATGATCCCGAAGAACGGCAGGGCGATGACGTAGACCTCGGGGTGGCCGAAGAACCAGAACAGGTGCTGCCACAGCAGCGCCCCGCCGAAGTCGGGGTTGTAGATCTGCGCGCCGATCACCCGCTCGAGGCCGAGACCGAACAGGGCCGCCGCCAGCACCGGGAACGCCATGAGCACCAGCAGCGACGTGACCAGCGTGTTCCAGGTGAAGATCGGCATCCGGAACATCGTCATGCCGGGCGCGCGCAGCGTGACGATCGTGGTGATGAAGTTGACCGCGCCGAAGATCGTCCCGAACCCGGTCATCGCCAGGCCGAAGACCCACAGGTCACCGCCCAGGCCGGGCGAGAACATCTCGGTCGACAGCGGGGTGTAGGCGGTCCAGCCGAAGCTCGCCGCACCCTTCGGGGTGAGGAACCCTCCGACGACGAGCAGGCCGCCGAACAGGTACAGCCAGTAGGCGAACATGTTCAGCCGGGGGAAAGCCACGTCCGGCGCGCCGATCTGGATCGGCATGAGGACGTTCGCGAAGCCGCTGAACAGCGACGTCGCGAACAGGAACATCATGATCGTGCCGTGCATCGTGAAGAGCTGGTTGTACTGCTCGTGCGACTGCACGAGCTGCAGCCCGGGCTCGAACAGCTCCATGCGGATGAGCAGGGCGAGCACCCCGCCGATCATGAAGAAGATGAACGAGGTGATGAGGTACAGGTAGCCGACGACCTTGTGGTCGGTGGAGGTGATCCACTTGACGATCGTCCTGCCCAGGTGCTGCCGCTGCGGCGGCAGACCGGGCACGGCCTCGATCCGCGGACCGGTGATGGTGGCCATCAGCGCACCACCTGGCGCTCGGCGGGAGTCAGGACAGCAGCCATGCTGATCACCTCGCGGTGTGGCGCGCCCCCGGCACCGTGGTGCCGAGCCCCCGCCACCGGTTGGGCGAATGCTCAGGTCTTCCCACTCTACGAGCCGCGGGGTGCCCCGCAACGTGGGGAACCGCGGTCCGATGACGGGAGCGTAGCGCCGCCAGTCGGCGGGCGGAATGGGGACCCGGATCCCGCTGGAAACCGCCGTTCGCGCTCCGGAACGAGGCGCATCGCCGGTGCCTGCGCCGTCCGGCTCCCGCCCGGACGGGCACCCGCCCTGCGCCGGCGCTCAGGCCGGCCGGGCCAGCTGGGCGACGGCGCCGGCAAACACGCCGGGCAGGACCCGGGCGGCCGGCACGATCACGCGGCGCACCGGCGCCACGGCGGTGGCCGTGACCAGCGCCTGGGTCAGCAGGCGGTAGCGGCGCACGATCCGGCGCCAGTCCGCCTCGTACGCCGCCGGGCGGCCCGCGACCAGCGCGGCGACGGCCGCCTCCGCCTGGGCCAGGGCGAGAGAGACCCCCTCGCCGGTGAGGGCGTCGACGTACCCGGCGGCGTCCCCGACGAGCAGCACCCGGCCCGCGACCCGGGCGCGCGCCCGCTGGTGCAGAGGCCCGGCCCCGCGCACCGTCGAGGTCGGCGCCCCCAGCCGCTCGCGCAGCGCCGGGAACGCGGCGAGCTGGGCGGCGTAGGGCTCGCGCCGGCTGGTGAGGAGCGCGATGCCGACCTCGGCGGGCCCCACCGGGGTCACGTAGGCCTCGGCGTGCTCGGCCCAGTGCACCTCGACGTGGTCGGTCCACGGGGCGACGGCCACGTGGCGGCGCAGGCCGTAGCGGCGCCGGCCGGACGCCGGCGCGTCCAGCCCGAGGCCGCGGCGCAGCGGGGAGTGCAGCCCATCGGCGGCGACGAGGTAGCGCGCCCGGGTGCCGTCGACCGCGACGCCGTCGTCGTCCTGGCACACCTCCCCCACCCGCCGTTCCTCCACCGCCACCCCGGCCGCGGCCACCGCCGCGCGCAGGGCCTCGTGGAGGGCGGTGCGCCGCACCCCGCGCCCGGGCGGGCCGGGGAATCGGGCCTCGGCCGCGGCCGCACCGGCGACGTAGCGGATGCCGCGCAGCGGCTGCCCGGGCGGGTCGAGCCCCAGCCGGGCGAGGCGCTCGACGGCGCCGGGCATGAGGCCCTCGCCGCAGGCCTTGTCGATGGCGCCGGGCCGCGGCTCGCGCACGACGACGGACAGTCCGGCGGCGGCGGCGTGCAGGGCGGTGGCCAACCCGGCGGGACCGCCCCCGGCGACGACGACGTCGAGCATCACGCCGGCCCCCGGGCCGGGCCGCCGGGTGCCTCCCCCACGGCGCGGGCGGGCGCCCCGCCCGCCGCGGGGGCCGCGGCGCCCAGCGCCCGGTTCTCGGCACGGATGCGGACGGTGAGCAGCACGGCGTTGGCGACGGTGAAGACGGAGGCGGTGATCCAGGCCGAGTGCACCAGCGGCAGCGCGAAGCCCTCGACGACCACCGCGACGTAGTTGGGGTGGCGGAACCACCGGTACGGGCCCCGGGCCACGAGCGGCAGGCCGGGCACGACGATGATCCGGGTGTTCCAGCGGGGCCCGAGGGTGGCGATGCACCACCAGCGCAGCCCCTGGGCGGCGAGGGTCAGCGCCAGCATGGGCCAGCCCAGCGCCGGGACGAACGCCGGCTGGCGCCACCACACCTCGACCAGCGCACCCACGAGCAGCGCGGTGTGCAGGACCACCATGACGGGATAGTGCCCGCGCCCGGTCTCCACCCCGCCGCGGGCGAAGCTCCAGCGGGCGTTGCGGGTGGCGACGACCAGCTCGGCCACCCGCTCGAGCCCGACGAGGAGCACGAGCGCGGTGAACCACGCGGCCGAGGTCATGCCCGCAGCAGGACGAGCTCGGCGCTGAAACCCGGGCCCATCGCCATCATCACGCCCGGCGAGCCGGGCTCCGGCGGGCGGCGGTCGAGGGTGTCGCGCAGGATGTGCAGCACCGACGCCGAGGACAGGTTGCCCACCCGGCGCAGGGACTCGGTGGTCAGGGCGAGCGCGTCGGCGTCCACGCCGAGGGTCTCGGCCAGGGAGTCGATGACCTTCGGCCCGCCCGGGTGGCACACCCACCACCCGACGTCCTCGACGCCGAGCCCGTGCTCGCCCAGGAAGGCGGCGACGTCGGCGCCGATGCGGTCGCGCACGAGCGCGGGCACCTCCGCGCCGAGGACGATCTTGAAGCCGTTGGCGCCCACGTCCCAGCCCATGACGGCCTCGGTGCCCGGGTAGAGGTGGCTGCGGCTGGCCCGCACGGTGGGGACGCCGGCGCCGGAGCCGTCCGGGCCGGTGGCAAGCGGGTGCTCCGGCCCGACGGCGAGCAGCGCGCCGGCGCCGTCGCCGAACAGGCCCGAGGCCACGAGGTTGGCGGTCGAGGTGTCCTGGCGCTGGATGGTCAGCGAGCACAGCTCGACGGCGACGAGCGCGGCGACGGCGCGCGGGTGGCCGAGGAGGTAGTCGTGCAGGCGGGCGGTGCCGGCCGCCCCGGCCATGCAGCCCAGCCCGAGCATCGGCACGCGCACGACGTCCCCGCGCAGCCCCACCCGGGCGGCGATGCGGGCCTCCAGCGAGGGCACGGCCAGGCCGGTGATCGTGGTCGAGACGATGAGGTCGACGTCGGCCGGGGTCAGCCCGGCCCGGTCGAGGGCGCCGGTGAGGGCGCGCGAGCCCAGGTCCACGGCCGCCTCGATGAAGGCGTCGTTGGCGGCGGTGAAGCCGGCGAGGGCGGCGTAGCGCTCCAACGGCAGGGCGAGGTGGCGGTGGTCGACGCCGGCGCTGGCGTGCACCCGGCGCAGCAGCGCGTGGGTGCGGCCCTCGGCGCCGATCATCCCGGCGACGGCGTCGGTGACGTCGCCCTGGGCGTAGCGGTGCTCGGGCAGCACCGCCTCCACCGCCACGAGGTGCGTCATCCCGGCAGCGTATGGGCGCCGGACGCCGGGCGCGCCGCGAACGGTGGCCGTCATCCGCGGGCGGCGAGCATGACGACGTCGACGAGGGCCAGGGCCATCGCGGCCCGGAAGGGTGCCTTGCCCCCGGCGCGCAGCGCCCCGGCGGCGCCCGCCACCACCCCGGCGAGCACCGCCCACGCCCACCCGGGGGTCGGGCCCGCGGGGCCGAGGACGATGACGGCGGTGGCCGCCACGAGACACCCGAGGGCGAGCAGCCCGCTGGCCCGGGCGCCGAGGCGGTGCGGGAGCCCGCGCACGCCGGTGGCGGCATCGTCGGCGAGGTCTGGCAGCACGTTGAGCAGGTGCGCGCCCAGCCCGAGCAGGCTCCCGGCCGCGACCATCCAGGCCGGCGGCAGCCGGACCGGGTCGCCGGCCAGCCACACCCACACCGGCAGCGCGCCGAAGGCGACGGCGTAGGGCAGGAACGACCACGCGGTGCGCTTGAGGCCGAGGTTGTACGCCCAGCCCGAGCCGACGCCGAGCACGAGGTGGACCAGCCCGGAGAGCAGCCCGGCGGCCAGCGAGGCCACCGCGCACACCGCCAGGACGACCGCGAGCGCGCGGCGCACGACCGCGCGGGGCAGCACGCCGGTGGCGATCGGCTTGTCGGTGCGGCCGACGCGGGCGTCCCGGTCGGCGTCGAGCAGGTCGTTGGACCAGCCGATGGACAGCTGCCCGGCGAGCACCGCGGCGGTGAGGACCACCCCGGTCACCGGCGGCAGGCCGGCGACGACGACGAGCACGGCCACCACCGAGGTCACCGCGACCGTGGGCGCGAGGTGGCACGCCCGCAGCAGCGCCAGCGTCGTCGCCATGCGGGCCACCCTGGCACCGTCACGCCGCGGCGGGAAGAGGCCGCAGGCTCACAACGACGCCGGGTCGAGCACGACGACCTTGTCGTCCCCGGGGCGCGGCTGCCCCCGGAAGGTGTTCGACGTCAGCAGCCACAGGTCGTGCCCGGCCGGGTCGACCGCGACGTCCCGCAGCCGGCCGTAGGTGCCGTCGAGCAGGCGCTCGGGCCGGCCGGCGACGCCGCCGGGCACGGGCACCCGCCACAGCGACTGCCCACGCAGCGCCGCGAGGTAGACGGCGTCGTCGAGCACGGCGATGCCGCTGGGCGAGGCGTCGTCGGTGGGCCACTGCACGAGCGGGTCGACGAACCGCGGGGCACCGCCGCGGCCCTCGACGACCGGCCAGCCGTAGTTGGACCCCGGCGTGATGAGGTTGAGCTCGTCCCACGTGTCCTGCCCGAACTCGCTGGCGTACATGCGCCCGGCGCCGTCCCAGGCGATGCCCTGGACGTTGCGGTGCCCCAGCGTCCACGCCGGTGAGCCGGGGAAGGGGTTGCCCGGGGCGGGGTGGCCGTCCTGGTCGATGCGGAGGATCTTCCCGCCCAGGGAGTCCAGGTCCTGCGCGTGCGCCCGGACGCCGGCGTCGCCGGTGGTGACGTAGAGGTCCCCGTCCGGGCCGAAGGCGAGGCGCCCGCCGTTGTGGAAGGTGCCCCGGGGGATGCCGGAAAGGATGACCGTGTCCGGGGTGAGGGAGTCGCCATCGAGGTGCATGCGGAGCACGCGGTTCTCCCCCGCGGCGCTGAGGTAGACGAAGACCCGCCCGTCCTGGGCGAAGGTGGGCGAGACGGCGATCCCCAGGAGGCCGCCCTCCCCGGTCGGCGCCACGCCGGGAACGGTGCCGACGGTGCGCGGCTTCTCGCCGTCGACCAGACGGACGACCTCGCCGCGGTCGCGCAGGGTGACCAGCGCCGAGCCGTCCGGCAGGAACGCGAGCCCCCACGGCACGTCCAGGTCGGTCGCCACCACCCGGGGCGCCACGGGGGCCGCGGGCGACGCCGGCGCGCCCGACGGCGATCCGGCCGACGGAGACGGGGTGGGGGCCGCCGTCGTCGGTCCGGGCGGCGTGCCACCGCTCCCGGCGCACCCGGCGAGGGCGAGCACGCCGGCGAGGACGACGGCGAGCAGCGACCGACCGGGGGGCCCACCCATCGCGCGCATGCCTCATTGTCCCGGCGTCGCACCGCCCCGGTGGGAGGATCGGGCGGTGAGGATCTGGTCCCTGCACCCGCGCTATCTCGACCGGCAGGGGCTGACGGCGTGCTGGCGCGAGGGGCAGGTCGCGCACGAGTGGGGGCACCTGGCCGCCAAGCTCGCCGCGCGCAGCCCGGCGCGGGCCGCGGCCCAGCGCGACGTCACCCCGGCCGTGCACCCGCTCTTCGTCGTCGTGCCCGGGCCGGTGGAGGCGTGGGAGCGAGTGTGACGGCGCACACGCCTACGCTCGATCCATGGTCGGAGCGGTGCCGTACCTGAGCTATCCGGATGCGGCCCGAGCCATCGCCTGGCTGCAGGGGCTCGGGTTCGCGACGACGACCCGGCAGGACGCGCCCGACGGCCGGGTCGCGCACTGCGAGCTGCGCCTGGACGAGGCGGTGCTCATGGTGGCCAGCGACGACGCCGCCTACACCGTCCCGCCCCTGCGCGGGTCGTCCACGGGCGCTGGCGTCTATCTGACGACGGAGGACGTGGACGGCCTGTTCCGGCGGGCCGTGGCCGCCGGGGCGGTCCCGGTCATCGAGCCGGAGGACACCGGATGGGGCTCCCGGCGAGCGCGCGTCCTCGACCCGTGCGGCCGCGAGTGGAGCTTCGGCTCCTACCGGCCCGGCGGGGCGGCATCGGCGTAAGGGCTCACGCTCGCCGCCCTGCGGCGCAACAATGGCGCATGGCGCGCCTGACCCGATGGGCCCCGGCGGCGGCGCTCGCCCTCGCCGCCGGCCTCCTCGTGGGCTTCGTGCTCGCGATCCGCTCCGGCGGCCCGCGGACGAAGCGGGCGGTACGCGCCCTCGTCAAGCGCACGGTCAACCCGGTGATGCTGTTGCTGGCCGGCCGTCGGCACTGGTACGCCGCGGTCCTGCGGCACACCGGGCGCCGGTCCGGGCGGGCCTACGCCACGCCGGTGGTCGCCCTCCCGGCCGGCGACGCGTTCGTCATCCCGCTGCCCTACGGCGAGCACGTCGACTGGCTGCGCAACTGGCGCGCCGCGGGCCGGGCCACGCTCGTCCTGGACGGCGTCACCTACGACGTCGGCGCCCCCGAGGTGGTCGACGCCTCGGGCGTGGCCGCCCTGGTCGACGAGCGCCACCGCCGCGCCTGGCGGTGGTACCGCATCGAGACGTTCGTCCGGGCCCCTCGCACCGCTGCTCCCGCCGTCGTCGGGAGCGCGGCCCGCCCGCCGCTCGCGCCATGACCCCGGTCAGGTCAGCGCCGCCCAGATGAGCAGCTGCGTGACGCAGAAGCCGGTGACGAGGTTGAGCCACAGGAAGCGGCGCCAGCCGGCGTGCGCCTCCTCGCAGCGCTCGTCGGGCAGCGACCGGAACGGGGCGATGCTGACGACGTAGGGGACGACCAGCACGGCGGCGAGCCGGGCCGGCCAGCCCGCGGCCAGCATGACGAGCCCGGCGGCGGCGTACAGCGCCATGGCGGCCCGCACCGTCCGCGCCGCGCCCAGCCAGGTGGCCACCGACCCGATGCCGGCGGCCCGGTCGGCGCCGACGTCCTGCACCGCGCCGAAGGCCTGGGACGCCATGCCCCACAGGAAGAACGCCACCAGGACGGCGACCGCCGTCGCGCTCGCCGGCGCCCCGACGAGGACGAGCCCGAACAGGGCGGGGCTGACGAAGTGGGTGCTCGAGGTGACCGAGTCCAGCCCCGGCCGCTCCTTGAACCGCAGGCCCGGCGCGGAGTAGGCGATCACCGCGAACACGCTCACCGCGAGCACCGCGGTCGAGGCCGGCGAGCCGAGCGCGACGAGCGCGACGAGGAAGGGCACGTTCGTCACCGCGGCGGCCACGAGGGTGAGCCGGTGCAGGCGGCGGTCGAGGACGACCCCCTCGATGCCGCCCTTGCGCGGGTTGCGCAGGTCGGACTCGTAGTCGAAGACGTCGTTGACCCCGTACATGAGCAGGTTGTACGGGACGAGGAAATAGAGCGTGCCGACCACCCACGCCACCGTGACCCCGCCGCCGGAGGCGAGGTAGGCGGCGGCGAAGGGGTAGGCGGTGTTGATCCAGCTCACCGGGCGCGAGGCGCCGAGCAGCTGGCGGAGCGCCCCGCTCACCGCTCCTCCCCCGCCGGGGCCTTCGCCGGGCGCAGCAGCTCCGCCAGCGCCGGCAGCAGCAGCGCGGCGGCGAGGGGCCAGGCGAGGTCCTCGACCGGCGCGAGCAGCAGCCGGGGCCCGGCCAGCGCCGCGGGGTCGTACCGGAACAGGTCCGCGGCGATCATCACGCTGTCGAAGACGACGGTGAGGACGAGCAGGACGACGGCGACGACGCCGGTGCGCGCCCACCAGCCCAGCCCGAGCCGGCGGCGCCAGGTGGCCACCGCCGCGACCGCGGCCGCGACGAGGAGGAACAGGACGGCGAGTCCGACGTAGGTCACCGGGCCTCCTCGTCGGCCGCCGGACCGGCGCCGTCGTGCGCACCCGCCCGGGCCACCCGGCCGCCGTCGTGCGCACCCGCCCGGGCCACCCCGCCGCCGTCGTGCGCACCCGCCCCGGCGACCCGGCCGCCGTCGTCCGACCGCGCGCCGCGCGCCCGCGCGACGACGTCGACCAGGCCCCGCAGCACCAGGGTGAGGTAGCAGAGGAACACGATGAAGAACAGCTCCTCCAGCGGCAGCTCGGGCGCGAGCAGCACGCCGGTCATCCCCGCGCTGCCGCCGCGCTCGTAGAAGCCCGCCGAGATCGCCGCGACGTCCCACAGGAGGAACAGCGCCGTGCCGACCGCCACGACGACGGCGCCCCGGCGCGCGTCCGCCCACAGCACCAGCCGCCACCGGCGGTCGAGGAGCGCCAGGCAGCCCAGCGCCGCGAGCAGCGTGGCGAGGTAGAGCCAGCCGGTCATCGCGGCACCGCCACCGGCGCGGGCGCCGGGCGGGCCGCCGCGCGCACCCGCTCGGCCATGATCTCGGCGCTGATGAGGCACATCGGCAGCCCGACGCCGGGGATGGTGCTCGACCCGGCGTAGTACAGCCCGGCGACCTTCTTCGAGGCGTTGCCGGCCCGGAACATCGCGCTCTGGCGCAGGGTGTGCGCCGGGCCGAGCATCCCGCCGCGCCAGGCGTTGAGCCCGGACGCGAAGTCCGCCGGGCCGATGGTGCGCCGCACGACGATGCGCTCGCGCAGGTCCGGCACGCCGGCCCAGCGGGCGATCTGATCGATGGCCGCGTCGGCGATGGCCTCGACCACCGGCCCGCCGCGGCCGGCGATGCCGCCGCCGCCGATGCTCACGTCGGCGGGCACGGGCACGAGGACGAAGAGGTTCTCGTCCCCGGGCGGGGCCACCGAGGGGTCCGTCGCCGAGGGTTTGCACACGTACGCCGAGGCGGGGGCGGGCACCCGGCCGCCGAAGACGTCGTCGAAGTTCGCCCGCCAGTCCCGGGTGAAGAACAGCGAGTGGTGCGCCAGCGTGGGCAGCCGCCCGCGCACGCCGAGGAGGACGAGCACGGCTCCGGGCCCGGAGGTGCGCCGGTCCCACCACTCCTGGGGGAAGGTGCGCAGCCAGGGCGGCAGCAGCGCGGTCTCGACGTGGTGGAGGTCGGCGGCCCCGACGACGACGTCGGCGGCGAGCTCGTGCTCGGTCCCGGTGGCGTCGGTGTACCGCACGCCGCTGACCTGGGCGCGCCCCTTCCCGGGGCGGGTGGTGATGGCGGTGGCGGTGCACCCGGTGTGCAGCCGGGCGCCCTGGGCGGTGGCGAGCGCGGCGACGACCTCGATGAGCCGGGCGAAGCCGCCCTGGGGGTAGAGCACGCCGCCGGTCAGGTCCAGGGCGCTCATGAGGTGGTACATGCTCGGCGCCCGGTCCGGGGAGGAGCCGAGGAAGACCGCGGGGTAGCCGAGGATCTGGCGCAGCCGCGGGTCGGTGACGTGCGCGGCGGCGAGGTCCTCCAGCGGGCGGAGCAGCAGCGGCCCCAGCCGGTGGGCGTGGCGCAGCACATCGGGTGCCAGGAAGGGCCGCAGCGAGGTGAAGCTGGTGTAGAGGAACCGGCGCAGGGCCAGGTCGTAGGTGCGCCGGGCCGAGGCCAGGTAGCGCTCGAGGCCGGCGCCGGCGCCCGGCTCCAGCCGCTCGAAGGTCGCCACGTTCGCGGCGGCGTCGGCCAGGATGTCCACCGGCTCGTCGTGCCCCTCGAAGAAGACGCGGTACGCCGGGTCGAGCGGCACGAGGTCGAGCTGCTCGGCGGCGGTGGTCCCCAGCTGCCGGAAGAAGTGGTCGAACACCTCCGGCATGAGGTACCACGACGGGCCGGTGTCGAACCGGAACCCGCCGGCGCTCCACGACCCGGCGCGCCCGCCCAGGTCGCTGCGCTGCTCGAGCAGGTCGACGGCGTAGCCGTCGCGGGCGAGCAGCGCCGCGCCGGCGAGGCCGGCGATGCCGCCGCCGACGACGACGGCGCGAGGGGCGGTTGCGGTCATCGGCGTTCCTCCAGGACGGCGCGGAGCAGGATGCGCGCCTTGACGAGGTCGGGCACCCGGACGCGGGTGCGGGTCAGGCGCGCGGCGGGGGTCGCCCGCAGCCGCCGGGCGAGCTCGGCGAACAGGTCGTGGGCGGCGCGCACGGCGCGGCGGCTGCTCGCGGGCAGGCGCGGGATGACCGCGCGGGCGGCGGCCAGGTCGGCGGCGACGTCGTCGAGCAGGACGTCGCGGCAGGCGTCGTCGAGCCGGTCGACGTCCACGCCGGGGAAGTAGCTGCGGCCGCGCAGGTCGTGGTCCTCGGCGAGGTCGCGCAGGAAGTTGATCTTCTGGAACGCCGCGCCGAGCCGGGCGGCGCCGTCGGCGAGCTCGGCGTAGGCCCGCTCGTCGCCGGGGAGGAACACCCGCAGGCACATGAGCCCGACCACCTCCGCCGAGCCGTGGACGTACTCGGCGAAGGAGCCGGCGTCGTGCGCGGTGACCGCCAGGTCCGCCCGCATCGAGGCGAAGAACGGCTCGACGAGGTCGGGGCCGATGCCGCACCGGCGGGCGGTGAGCGCGAAGGCGTGGACGACGAGGTTGGCGCTGTGGCCGGTGCGCAGCGCCTGGTAGGTCTCCTCCTCCAGGACGGTGAGCAGGTGGGCGCGCTGCTCGGCGGGCCACTCCCCCGGCGCGTCGACGATCTCGTCGGCCACGCGCACCAGGGCGTAGACGTTGCGCACGTGGGTGCGCACCGGCTCGGCGAGCAGCCGGGTGGCCCACCCGAAGGAGGTGGAGTAGCCGGCGATGACGACGGCGGCGCTGGCCTGGGCGACGGCGTCGTACCGGGCCGCGGCGTCGTCCCGGGCGGCGGGGGGCGGGCGGCGCCGCACCGCGGGGGCGCTCATGCCACCCGTGCCAGGCCGGCGGTGGTGGCGGCGATCCAGCCGCCGAGGTCGGCGCCGAGGTCCAGCGGCTCGGCCACCGCCCGGGCGGCCTCGCCGTAGCTGGCCGCGAGGTCCTCGATGAACCGGCGCGACCCGGCCGCCGTGAGCAGCTCGCGCACCCGCGCCGCCGCGGCGGCGTCGATGGCCGGGTCGCCGACGTAGGGCGCCAGCTCGGGCCACCACGGGGTGGTGCGGGCGTGGGCGATCAGCGGGGTGCACTTGCCCTCGCGCAGGTCCGACAGGGCGGGCTTGCCGGTGACGGCCTCCTCCCCGAAGACCCCGTCGAGGTCGTCGCGCAGCTGGAAGGCGACGCCGAGCAGGCGCCCGAGCTCGCCGAGCCGGGCGGTGACGGCCTCGTCCGCCCCGGCGAGCACGGCGCCGGCCTGCAGGGGCAGCTCGAAGGAGTACACGGCGGTCTTGTGCTCCTCCATGGTCAGGATCTCCCCCAGGTCCGCCCCGCCGGTCAGGCTGAGGCGGACGTCGGCCAGCTCCCCGGCGGCGCTGATCCGCAGCGCCCGTTCGAGCAGGTCCAGCAGCCGGCGCACGGTGGGGGGCGGGGCGCCGCACAGGGCGACCGTGCGCACCGCCCCGGCCAGGGCCAGGTCGCCGGCGAGGAGGCCGGCGACGTCGCCGTAGTGCTCGGCGCGCGCCGGCGCGGCCCCGGCCCGGCGGGCGCGGTCGGCGAAGGTGCCCGAGACGTTGGGGCGCCCCCGGCGGGTGCGGTCGCCGTCGATGACGTCGTCGTGCACGACGAAGGCGGTGTGGAGCAGCTCCATGGCGGCGGCCACCTCCGCCGCCGCGGCGGCCTCGGTGCCGCCCAGGGCCTCGTGGACGGACAGGAGGAGCAGCGGGCGGAAGCGCTTGCCGCCGTCGGCCGCGCGCTCCAGCGCGGCCCACAGCTCGGCGTCGTGGGCGTCCACGCCGCCGCGGCGGGCGGCGAGGAAGCGGTGCAGGGCGGCGTCGGCGCGCGTCGGACGGGCGTGGCCGGGCGTGACGCCGTTCGCCCCGCGCGGGGCGCCGCCGTCGGGCCCGGCAGTCATCCGGCCACCCCCAGGGTGTCGCCGGTGGGCAGGTCCCCGTCGCCCAGGCCGTGCACGAGCTCGACGAGGGCGGGGCTCAGCGCCCAGGGCGCGGCCACGACGGCGCGGCCCAGCTCCTCGGGGTCGACCCACCGGTGCGCGAGGACGCGGGCCGGGTCGGGGTCGCGCCGGCCGGTGACGGAGGCGAGGTAGACCCCGCGGGCCGCCACGGAGGCCGGCCGCACGCACACCGGCTCGACGAGGGTGAGGCCGAGGTCCTCGCGGCCCTGCCGGGCCACCGCCTGGGTCATCGGCTCGGCGGGGCGGGCGCGGCCGTCGAAGGCGTGGCTCCACAGCCCCGGCCAGGCCCGGCGCACGAGCAGCACCCGGCCGGCGCCGTCGATGACGAAGCACGCGAAGCTGCGGACGTCGAGCACCGGCGGCGGCGCCGGACGGTGCGGAGCGGTGGTGGTCATTGCTCCTCCTGGGTGGGCCGGTGTGAAGGAGATTACTAGCCAGGCTAGTTAAATGCTAGGTGAGATTTCCGGTGGTAACCTCGGCCGCATGGCCGACGCCCCGCGCTACTGGTACGCCGACGGTGAGCAGACCGTCGCCGTGCTGCAGGCGCTGCGGCGGTTCCGCCGCTCCGACGAGGAGATGCGCCGGCGGATGAGCGCCGACATGGACATGAACGTCACCGACCTGCAGGCGCTGCAGGTCGTCATCGCCGCCGAGCGGACCGAGAGCCCGGCGACGCCGCGCATGCTGGCCTCGCGGCTGCGGATCTCCACCGCCTCGACGACGAAGCTGCTGGACCGGCTGACCGCCTCCGGGCACCTCGTGCGCTCGCCCCACCCGCGCGACCGGCGCTCCCTGGTGGTGCGGGCCACGGCCCACGCGCACGCGGAGGTCCGCGAGCGCCTCGGGCACATGCACGAGCGGATGGGCGAGATCGCGGCGGCGGTTCCCGAGCACTGCCGGCCGGCCGTGGCCGACTTCCTCCTTGCCATGGCCGAGGAGCTCGACCGCACCGGCACCGTGGCCCCGCTGACGCCGTCCCCGCGGCCGCCCGCCCCCGACGCCGGCGCGGCCGGGTCGTAGGGCGGCGCCGGATGGGACGCGGCCCGGTCGTGCGACGCCGCGCTCAGACCCGGGCGAGCACGGCGGTGAGCGGGGCGGGCACCTGTGCCGGGTCCAGCGCGGCCACCAGCAGCGCGGCGTAGCGCGCCTTGCGCCCGGACCGCACGCCCAGGAAGCGGCGCAGCACCGCCTCGCGGGTCCAGGTGCGCTGGGCGGGCATGCCGGCCAGGAGCCGCAGCGAGCGCGTCTCGCCGGCCGCGGCGATGACGTCCTCGACGGCCGCCGCGCCGAGCGCGCGGATGAGCTCGTCCTCCAGGTCCGCGGTGCACGCGAAGAAGCCCAGGGCCGGCAGCGCCCCGGGCTCGAGGGCGTCGGGCAGGCCGGCCGCGGCCAGGCCGCGCCGCAGGTGGGCCTCCTCGGGGGCGTCGTAGAGCCCCGCGAGGGGCAGGTCCAGCCCGCGGGGCCCGTAGCGCGCGGCGAACGCGCGCGTGTTGGTGATGCCGCCCATCGCGACGACCTCGACGCCGTCGGCGGCGAGGTCCCGTCCGGTGCGGGCGGCGAGGGTGAGCAGCGCCGTCCGGTCGCTGTTCCCCTCCACCAGCACGACTGCCCGCGGTGTCGCCACTCCCCCATTGCGGGGCCGGCGCGGCCGGCCGTCAACTGTTTTCTCCGTCGCGGAGCCCGTGGGGGCCCGGCGCTCCCCCGCCGGCCGCGGTCCCGGCCCGGGGCGGCGCCGGCCCGGGCCCGCGGGAGCGGGCCGCGGCCTCGGCCTCGGCCGCCCGGGCGATGTTGCGCTGCATGCCGCCGAAGACGATGCCGTGGAAGGGGCAGACCGCCCACCAGTAGAGCTGGCCCAGCAGGCCGCGCGGGTGGTAGATCGCGCGTTGCCGGAAGACCGTGGCGCCGTCGTCGGTCTCGACACCCAGCTCGAGCCAGGCCAGGCCCGGCAGGCGCATCTCGGCGCGCAGGCGCAGCAGCCGGCCCGGCACGATCTTCTCCACCCGCCACCAGTCCAGCGCGTCGCCGACGGCGAGGTGGTGGGGGTCGCGCCGCCCGCGGCGCAGGCCCGGGCCGCCGAAGACGCGGTCCATGACGCCGCGGGCCACCCAGCCCAGGCGCCAGGAGTACCACCCGTGGGCGCCGCCGATGCCCTCGATGACCGACCACAGCGCCTGCGGGTCGGCGGACACGACGCCGGCGCGCTCGTCCACCTCCAGGCTGCCGCCGGCCCAGTCCGGGTCCTCCGGCAGCGGGTCGGACGGCGCCCCCGCCGTCGACGCCGAGCGCCAGGAGGTGCGCACGTCGAACTCGCGGATCTTGGCCAGCGCCAGCTCCACGGCCCGGTCGAAGCCGACGAGGCCCTCCGGCGGGTCGGGCACGTAGGTCTTGATGTCCTGCTCCTTGACCACGACCTCGTGGATCAGCGAGCCGACCAGGGGGCGGGCGATGCCGGCCGGGACCGGCGTGACCAGGCCGACCCACAGGCTGGCCAGGCGCGGGGTGAGCACCGGGACGGCGCGGATGACCCGCGGGGGCAGGCCGGCCACGGCGGCGTAGCGCTGCATCATCTGCCGGTAGGTCAGGACCTCGGGGCCGCCGATGTCGAAGGCCCGGCTCACCTCCGGCGGCATCGCGGCGGAGCCGACGAGGTAGCGCAGCACGTCGCGCACGGCGATCGGCTGGATGCGGTTCTCGATCCAGCGCGGCGCCACCATGGCCGGCAGCCGCTCGGTGAGGTAGCGCATCATCTCGAACGAGGCGCTGCCCGAGCCGATGATCACCGCGGCCTGCAGCACCGTGGTGGGCACGCCGCTGGCGAGGAGGATCTCCCCGACCTCGCGGCGCGACTCCAGGTGCGGGGAGAGCTCCTCCCCGGCGGGGTGCAGGCCGCCGAGGTAGACGATGCGCCGCACGCCGGCCTCGCGGGCGGCCACGGCGAAGCGGCGCGCGGTGGCACGGTCGCGCTGCTCGAAGGTGGCGCCGGCGCCGAGGGCGTGGATGAGGTAGTAGGCGACGTCGACGCCCGCCAGCGCGCGGTCCAGGTCCTGCGGGTCCGTCGCGTCGGCCGCGACGACCTCCACCCGCTCGCGCCAGTCCCGGCCCTCGAGCCGCTCGGGGTGCCGGGCCATGGCCCGCACCCGATAGCCGGCGTCGAGGAGCTCGGGCACCAGCCGCCCGCCGATGTACCCGGTGGCTCCGGTGACCAGGGCGAGGGGCGCGGCGGCGTCGGCGCTCATCCGTTCAGTCTGCGGCGGGTGCGGGCACCGCGCGAGCGGGTGCGCCCCCAGCGTCCGGGGCCGGATCGGCGGGGACGCGCCGCTGCCAGGGCCACCAGGCCGCCCGGCCGATGTCGTGGACGACGCCGGGCACGAGCAGGGTCCGCACGACGAAGGTGTCGACGAGGACGCCGGCGGCCACGATGAAGGCGAGCTGGACGAGGAAGAGCAGCGGGATGACGGCCAGGGCGCTGAACGTGGCGGCCAGGACCAGCCCGGCGGAGGTGATGACGCCGCCGGTCACGGCCAGGCCGCGCTGCACCCCGGCCCGGGTGCCGTGGGCGAGGGACTCCTCGCGCACCCGGGTCATGAGGAAGATCGAGTAGTCGATGCCCAGCGCCACGAGGAAGACGAAGCCGTAGAGCGGGACGGCGGCGTCGGCGCCGGGGAAGCCGGCGACGTGGTTGAACACCAGCGCCGCGAGCCCCATGGTGGCGCCGAAGGACAGCACGTTGGCCGCCAGCAGCACCAGCGGCGCGATCAGTGCCCGGAGCAGCAGCACGAGCATGACGAAGATGACGAGCAGGACCACCGGGATGATCGTGCGCAGGTCGTGCGCGGCGGTCTGCTGGGTGTCCAGGCGCTGCGCGGCCGCGCCGCCGACGAGGGCGCCGGGGTCGACGGCGTGCACCGCCTCGCGCACGTCGGCCACGGTGGCCACCGCCGCCTGGGACTCGGCGGCGTCGGCGGTGACCACCTGGACCTGGACCTTGCCGTCGACGACGAGCGGCTCGGCGGCCGCGCCCGCGGGCCCGCCCGGCCGGCCGCCGGACCCGCCCGGCGCGCCGCCACCGGGC
>NZ_VUKF01000016.1 GCF_009193185.1 Georgenia thermotolerans
CGGCGGCCGAGCGGCCGGCACGCGCCGGCGCCGAGCCGGCCGGCCGGCCCCGCGGGCGTCGCCGGGCGACGGCGAGCGGCCGCCACGCCTGAGCCACGCCGCGGGCTTTTACCACACCGGCACCCCGGCGCACAACCCCTCTCGACGTGCGGGCCACCCCATCACCTGCCACGCTTCCCTACGTACAGCCGGGCGGCCCGGGAGACCCCCGCGGCGGTCCGGCCCGGAGGAAAGAGAGGGAGTCCCATGTTGGGTGAGCTCATCGGCCTCATCATCTTCGGCGCCGTCATCGGCGCTCTCGCCCGGCTCGTCATGAAGGGCGACCAGAACATCGGCATCATCTGGACGATCGTCCTCGGTGCCCTCGGGGCGCTGGTGGGCTACTGGCTGGCCGGCCTGCTCGGTGTGGGCCAGACGAACGGGATCGACTGGATCCGCTGGATCATCTCCATCGTCGCGGCGGTCGTGTTCATCTCCATCTACATCGGCATCCGCGGCGGCGGACGCAAGCGCGGGATCATGCACTGACCCCACGCACCCCGGCAGGGCCGGTCGCACCTCGGTGCGGCCGGCCCTGCTGCGTCTCCGGGGCCCCGTCGCTCGGTGGAGCCCGTCAGCCGGCGGGTGGCACGTCGCCGGGCGGGACGGTCGACCAGCCGGCGGGGGTGGCGTCCGCGGTGTCGGCGGCACCCGCCCCGCCGCCGGCGGGTCCGGTCGCGCCGTCGCCCGTCGCCGCCGCGGGCGCCGGCTGCTGGCCGGGGATCGTGCTCAGCGGCTGGGCCCGCAGCGCCGGCCTGGTCTGGTCGAGGATGGTGTTGAGGCGGAGCGCGGCGTCGATGAGGGCGAGGTGGGTGAAGGCCTGCGGGAAGTTGCCGATCTGCTCGCCGGTCAGGGCGATCTCCTCGGAATAGAGGCCGAGGTGGTTGGCGTAGGTGAGCATCTTCTCGAAGGTCAGCCGCGCCTGGGTGACGTGCCCCGCGCGGGCGAGGGCGTCGACGTAGGTGAAGGTGCACAGCGAGAACGTGCCCTCGGACCCGCGCAGCCCGTCGGGGGAGGCCTCGGGGTCGTAGCGGTAGACGAGGCTGTCGGTGACCAGCTCGCCGTCCATCGCCTTGAGGGTGGCGTCCCACATCGGGTCGGTGGGGGAGACGAAGCCGACGTTGGACATCCGCAGCAGCGACGCGTCGAGGACCTGGGTGCGGTAGTGCTGGACGAAGGCCTGCCGCTCCCGGCTCCAGCCCCGCCGCATGATCTGGTTGTAGACCGCGTCGCGCTCGTGCCGCCAGCGGTCCACGGGCGCGGGGCGGCCGAGGCGGGTCGCGAGCTTGATGCCGCGGTCGAAGGCGACCCAGCTCATGAGCCGGCCGTAGGTGAAGTCCTCCCGCCCGCCGCGGGTCTCCCAGATGCCCTCCTCGGGCTGGTCCCAGTTGTCGGCGAGCCAGTTGAGGACGTCGACCACCTTGAGCCAGCCGATGTGCCCGGCCTCGATGCCGTGCCTGTCGGCGAAGTAGACGCTGTCGATCGCCTCGCCGTAGATGTCGAGCTGGAGCTGGTCCGCCGCGCCGTTGCCGATGCGCACGGGGCTGGACCGGCGGTAGCCCTCCCAGTGCTCCAGGACCTCCTCGGACAGGTCGCTCGAGCCGTCGACGCGGTACATGATCCGCAGCGGCCCCTCGCCGTCGGCGCGCTGGTCCTGCACGCGGTCGCGCAACCACCTCGCGAACCCGGCCGCCTCCTCCCGGAAGCCCAGGCCGAGCAGGGAGTACACCGAGAAGGAGGCGTCCCGGATCCACGTGTAGCGGTAGTCCCAGTTGCGCTCGCCGCCCACCTGCTCGGGCAGCCCCGCGGTCGGGGCGGCCACGAGTCCCCCGGTCGGGGCGTACGTCATGAGCTTGAGGGTGATGGCGGAGCGGTGCAGCGTCTCCCGCCAGCGGCCCAAGTAGGTGGACTGCGCCAGCCACGACTCCCAGAAGTGCACGGTCTCGTCGAACAACCGGCGGACCTCGGCCGGCCGCACCTCGTGCGCCTCGGTGGCGCCCGTCTCGAGGACGACGCCGCGCATCATGCCGGCGGTGAGCGTGAGGTGGGCGTTCACGTCCCCCTCCTCGTCCGTCCTCACCTCGGCGAGCTGCTCGTCCCCCGGCTCCCGCACGAGGTGGGCGGCCAGGGAGGTGCGGGGGCCCCGGAAGACCGCGCCGCCCTCGCTGACGCGCGTCTCGTGGTCCTCGCGGCCGTAGTCGAACCGGGGCGCGAGCTCGATCGCGAAGGTCATCCGGCCCCGCACGCACCGCACCATCCGGACGAGGCGGTGCCGGCCGCTGGGGACGACGGAGGAGGACACCGGCATGAAGTCGACGACCTCCCCGACGCCCTCCTCGGTCATGAACCGCGTGACGAGGATGGCGGTGTCGGGGAAGTACAGCTGCTTGCTGGTGACCACCTCGGCGGTCGGGTGCACCCGGAGGTGCCCGCCGCGGCCGTGGTCCAGCAGGGCGCCGAAGACGCTCGGCGAGTCGAACCGCGGCGAGCAGAACCAGTCGATGGTCCCGTCCGTGGCGACCAGCGCCGCGGTCTGGAGGTCCCCGATGAGCCCGTGGTCAGCGATCAGCGGGTAGTCGGCCATGATCCTCGCCCCTTCGCGCCGTGCGCGGTCCCCGCGCCGGATGGTCGTCGTCCACCGTCGGGCAGCCGGGGGGACCGGGGCATCACCCCGACGGGATGACCCGCCCGGCCCGCTCGGTCGGGCACCCTCGGTCCCGAGCGATCCGCAGGGGGTGGCCGTGGGAGAGACCGTGTCCGCCCCCGCGACGCGCGCCGGGACCGCCCCGCGCACGGTGCTGCTCACCCTGGCGTCGGCCCAGTTCCTGATGACGCTCGACACCTCGGTCATGAACGTCTCGATCGCCACGGTCGCGCACGACGTCGGCACGACGGTGACCGGCATCCAGGCGGCGATCACGCTCTACACCCTCGTCATGGCCTCGCTCATGATCACCGGGGGCAAGGTGGGCGAGCTGCTGGGCCGCAAGCGCGCCTTCGCCATCGGGTGCGTGATCTACGGCGCCGGGTCGTTCACCACGTCGCTCGCCCCCACCCTGCCCGTGCTCATTGTCGGCTGGTCGTTCCTCGAGGGGATCGGGGCGGCGCTGATCCTCCCGGCGATCGTGGCGCTGGTGGCCGCGAACTTCGCCCAGCCGGACCGGCCCCGCGCCTACGGCCTGGTCGCGGCCTCCGCGGCGATCGCCGTCGCGGTCGGCCCGTTGATCGGCGGCCTGATGACGACCTACGCCTCGTGGCGGTGGGTCTTCGCCGGCGAGGTGGTCCTCGTGGCGGGCATCCTGCTCCTGGTCCGGCGGGTCAACGACGTCCGGCGCGAGCGGGCCGGACGGCTGGACGTCGGCGGGACGGTCCTGTCGACGCTGGGCCTCAGCCTCGCGGTCCTGGGCATCCTCCAGGCCGGCTCCTGGGGGTTCGTCAACCCCAAGCCCGGCGCGCCGTCGATCATGGGCCTCTCGCCCGCGATCTGGCTCGTCGTCCTCGGCGGGGTCGTCCTGCGGGTCTTCCTCTCCTGGGAACGTCACCGGCTGGCGACCGGGCGCACGCCCCTCGTGGACCCCGGGATGCTGGCCAACAAGGTGCTGCGCGGCGGCCTGACGTCGTTCTTCTTCCAGTACCTGCTCCAGGCCGGCCTCTTCTTCGTGGTGCCGCTGTTCCTGTCCGTCTCGCTCGGGCTCTCCGCCATCGCGACCGGGCTGCGGATCATGCCCCTGTCGCTGACCCTGCTGCTCGCCGCGGTCGGCGTGCCGCGGCTCTTCCCCCGCGCCTCCCCGCGGCGGGTCGTGCGCGTCGGGTTCGCGTGCCTCTTCCTCGGGATCGTCCTGCTGCTCGCCCTGCTCGAGGTCGGGACGGGCCCCGAGGTGGTCACCTGGCCCCTGCTGCTCGCCGGGCTGGGCATCGGCGCGCTGGCCTCCCAGCTGGGCGCCGTCACCGTCTCGGCGGTGCCCGACACCCGCACCGGCGAGGTGGGCGGGCTGCAGAACACGCTCACCAACCTCGGCGCCTCCACCGGCACGGCCCTGGCCGGGGCGGTGCTCATCTCCGTGCTGACCAGCTCCTTCCTCACCGGCATCCAGAACAACCCCGCCGTCCCCGCCCAGGTGACCGCCCAGGCGGAGGTCCGCCTCGCCGCCGGGGCCCCGTTCATCTCCGACGCGCAGCTGAGCCAGCGGCTCGCGGAGGCCGGGGTGGACGCGCCGACTTCGGCCGCGATCATGCAGGAGAACACCCTGGCCCGGCTGGACGGGCTGCGCTGGTCGCTCGCGACGCTCGCCCTCCTCGCGCTCGTCGCCCTCTTCCTCACCGACCGGATCCCCGACCGGCAACCAGGGAGGTCGCCATGACCCTCGACGACGCCGCGGTCCTCGCCGCCCGGATGGCCGACTACCGCGCCACCCGGGCGGAGATCGAGCGCCACATCCTGCCCCTGGCGACCTCCATCGACGGCCACGCCTTCGACGTCCAGGCCTCCCTGTACGACCTCGAGCTCCGTCGCGGCGGCTACGTCGTGCTGGAGCAGGCCGGCCGCGCCTGGCTCGGCCAGGTCACCGACCTGGGCGTGGCCGCGCGCCCGGCGGGCGGGGCGGGAGCGCCGGGGACGGACGCCGTCACCGTCCGGCTCGCGATGGGCTCAGGCGTCGTCCTCGACGGCGACGGCACCCCCTTCCACGACGCCACGGTCCGCCCCGCCGCCCCGGCGGAGGTGGGGGAGCGCCTGGGCCGCGGCCCGGCCCGGCGCGCCGGCCTGACCGTCGGGGAGCTGCTCCTCGCGCCCGGGGTCCCCGCCGTCCTGGACAGCGGCGGGCTGGGCCGGCACACCTTCATGTGCGGGCAGTCCGGCTCCGGCAAGACCTACTCCCTCGGGGTGCTCCTCGAGCGGCTGCTGGCCGAGACCACCCTCCGGGTGGTCGTCCTCGACCCGAACTCCGACTACGTCGGCCTGGGCCGGCTGCGCGAGGGGGCGGACCCGGCGCTGGCGGCGCGCTACGCGCCCGTGCTCGACGAGGTGGCGGTGTGGCGCAACGACGCCGCCGCCGACCACCCCCTCCGGCTGCGCTTCGCCGACCTCGACCTGGCCGTGCGGGCCGCGGTCCTCGGCCTGGACCCGGTGCGCGACCGCGAGGAGTACGCCGTGCTCAGCGACATCGTGCGCTCCCAGGAGGCGGGCCGGCCGCTCATCACCGACGCCGAGCAGCTGCTGCGGGCCGAGACCCGCGGGGCGCGGGAGCTCGGCCAGCGGGCGGTCAACCTCGGCGTCCTCGAGTGGCGGCTGTGGGGTCCGGACCTGCCCTCGCTCGTCGGCGAGCTGCGCGAGCCGACCGCCCGGTGCACCGTCGTCGACCTCGGCTCCCTCGACACCCTCCAGGAGCAGCGCCTCGTCGCCGAGGCCGTCCTGTCGACGCTGTGGGAGGCGCGGCTGTCCCGGCGGCCCTGCCTGGTCGTCATCGACGAGGCGCACAACATCTGCCCGGCCGCCCCGCCCGACGACGTGAGCCGGCTGGCGACCGAGCGCGCCGTCCAGATCGCCGCCGAGGGCCGCAAGTACGGGCTGTACCTGCTCACCTCGACCCAGCGGCCGCACAAGGTCGACCAGAACGTGGTGTCGCAGTGCGACAACCTCGTGCTCATGCGGATGAACTCGGCCGCCGACCTCGCCGACCTCGGCCGGCTGTTCTCCTTCGTGCCGCCCGGGCTGTTCGCCGGGGCGACGGCGTTCGGGCTCGGGCAGGCGCTCGTGGCGGGCAAGGTGCTGCCGCAGGCGGCGTACGTCCAGATGGGGCGGCGCGTGTCCGAGGAGGGCGGCGGGGACGTCCCGGCGACCTGGGCGGCCCGGCGCGGGTGACCACGGGCCGCATCCCCGCCGCACTCTCATCCCCGGCGCATGATGCGGCTCGCCCGGCCCGGTCCGCACCGTGGGGGGATGGCCGAGGGAGCGGTGACGGGAAGGGCCGTCGCGCGGGGGGTGCTGCTGCCGCTCGCGCTGGCGCAGTTCATCTGCAGCTTCGCCGGCTCGAACATGAACGTGATGATCAACGACATGAGCCGGGACCTGAACACCACGGTTCAGGGCATCCAGGTCGCGATCACGATCTTCCTGCTCGTCATGGCGGCGTTCATGATCCCCGGCGGCAAGCTCACCGACCGCTACGGGCGCAAGCGGTGCTTCAACGTCGGCCTGGTCGTCTACGCCGTCGGCGCCCTCCTGAGCGCCGCCGCGCCCGGTCTGGGGATCCTCATCCTCGGCAACTCCATCCTCGAGGGCATCGGCACCGCGCTGCTCATCCCGCCGGTGTACATCCTCGCGACGATGTTCTTCACCGGGGTCACCTCCCGGGCGCGGGCGTTCGGCGCCATCAGCGCGGCCGGCGGCATCGGCGCCGCGACCGGCCCGCTCATCGGCGGCCTCATCACGCAGGCCATCAGCTGGCGGGCGTCGTTCGTCTTCCAGGCGCTGGTCATCGCCGTGATCGTGCTGCTCAGCCGCCGCAGCGTCGAGGACCCGCTCCCGGCCGACCCCACGCGGCAGTTCGACGTCCGGGGCGCGGTCCTGTCCGCCGTCGGCCTCATCCTGCTCGTGACCGGGATCCTGGCCGCCGACAACAACCTGCTGGTCATGCTGGTCCTCATCGTGGCCGGCGTCCTCGTGCTCGTCTGGTTCTTCGCCTCGGTCCGCGCCAAGGAGCGGGCGGGACAGGAGCCCCTGCTGTCCACCCAGCTGTTCCGGAACCGCACGTCCAACCTCGGCCTGGTGACCCAGAACGCCCAGTGGCTCATGCTCATGGGCACGTCCTTCGTCGTCGCCGCCTACCTGCAGGTGGCCAGGGGCTACAACGCCATCCAGACGGGGGTCATCTTCACCGCCGCCACCGTCGGCGTGCTCCTCTCGTCGCTCGCGGCCCAGCGCCTCGCCCAGCGCCGCGCCCAGCGCACGCTGATCGTCACCGGTTTCGTGGTGACCTGCTTCGGCATCGGGCTGCTCATCGCCCTGGTCCGGCTCTCGCCCAGCCCGTGGGCCCTCGCCCCGGGGCTCTTCATCATCGGCCTCGGGGTCGGCGTCATGCTCACGCCGTCCGTCAACGTCGTGCAGTCCGCCTTCCCCGAGGCCCAGCAGGGGGAGATCTCCGGCCTCTCGCGCAGCGTGTCCAACCTCGGCTCCTCGCTGGGCACGGCGATCGCCGGCACCGTGCTCGTCGCCGGGCTCGCGGCGACGCCCGGCCGGAACTACGCCCTGGCCATGGTCGTGCTCGCCGTGGTCGGGATCATCGGGGCCATCGTGGGCTCCATGCTGCCCGCGAACCGGCCCGCCGGGGCCCCGGCGTCCGCCTGAGACGCACCACCCGGTCCTGCCCGCGCCGGGCATCGCGATGCCACCATGGGGCCCATGGGTCTGCCGGCCGACCAGCTCTCCCCGGGCGAGCGCATCGTCCTGGAGACGCACGAGCACTGGAAGCACCTGGTCGGTGCCGGGCTGATCTGCCTGGCGGCGGTGGTGGGGCTCGTCGTCGTCCTCGCCGTCGCCCCGCAGCAGGGCGTCCTCGCCTGGCTGGACGTCGCGGCCTGGGTCGCGTGCGCCGTCGTCGTGG
Source organism: Georgenia thermotolerans (assembly GCF_009193185.1). Lineage (GTDB taxonomy): Bacteria > Actinomycetota > Actinomycetes > Actinomycetales > Actinomycetaceae > Georgenia > Georgenia thermotolerans. The sequence goes on from NZ_VUKF01000016.1 coordinate 7,641, forward strand.
CCGTCTTCGGGGTCTGGCCGTTCCTGGCCTGGAGCAGACGCACGTACACGCTGACCACCGAGCGGCTCGCCACCCGCACCGGGGTGCTGCGCCGGTCGGGCCGGGACATCCCGCTCACCCGCATCAACGACGTGGCCTTCGAGCAGGGCATCTTCGACCGGCTGGTCGGAGCCGGCACGCTGAAGATCTCCGCGGCCAGCGAGCAAGGGACGCTGACCTTCGTCGACATCCCGCGTGTGCACCAGACGTCGCTGCGGATCAACGAGCAGGTGCGGGCAGTGCGGGGGCGGTAGACCGGTCGGTGGGCCCCGTGGGGATCGAACCCACAACCCGCGGATTAAAAGTCCGCTGCTCTGCCGATTGAGCTAGAGGCCCGGGGGTTCCACTCTCTAATCCACGAAACGCTCCGCGGAACCCTCCACGGAAGTCACGCCCTCGGCGGAACCCTCCCCGGAAGTATGCCAGCGTCCGGCGGCCGCCCGACGCGCGTGACTCGTCCGGCGGCCTCCGGGCCCGCTCAGACCCGCGCGGCCACCCCGGCCGCGACCGGTGTCTCCGGCGCGAGCAGCCGCGCGGCCAACGGGGCCAGCGCGACGCACGTCAGAGCGAACATCACGACCCCGGACACGGCGTCGGGCGCCGCGAAGTCGGCGGCCAGCGCCGCCACCAGCGTCGCTGCCGCCCACCGCGGTGCCAGCCGCGTCCGCCAGAGGGCGACGGCGAGGGCGAGGGTGCCCGCCACCGTCGCCAGCAGCACCGGGACGATGAGCACCACGAAGGACGGTGCCGCGAACATCGCCGCGGCGATCTCGGTCGCGCCCGCCCGGTCCGGCTGGTGGGCGAGCGGGTACTGGGCCAGCACGTAGGCCACCGGACCGACGTGGAGCGCCCACCCCAGCGCCGCGACGACCGCCGCCAGGACGCCGAGCCGCGAGCCCCGGGCGCGGAACAGCCCGGTGAGCCCGAGCAGGGCGCCGGCGAAGCACAGGAACGAGACGACCAGGAGCACGTTCGCGCCTAGCCAGCGCGCGGGCTGCGCCTGGATCAGGACGAGCTGCGCGCCGGCGTCGGCGGACGCGGGGAGCAGGACCGTGCCGGCCAGACCGGCAAGCGGGGCGGTGAGCAGGGCGACGGCGGTGCCTCGACGCGACATCTGGGCCTCCAGGGGAGCAGTGGTTGGTGCCAGCGACGCTAGGGACGGACGGCGCCGGAATCGTCGGAGGTCACGCCGAACCGCATACGAGCCTGCTCGTACACGCCTCCCCCCACGGGCCGACGCCGCCCGGGACGGCCCGCCGCTACGGTTCGTGCCATGACCGACGACGGCGCCGGCGCCCTGCGGCAGTGGCTGCGGGCCCGGCCGCGGCTCGTGGACGCCACGGTGGGCGCGGTCCTCGTCGCGCTCGGTGCCGGTCAGGTCATGGCCGGGGACGGCGGGGCCACGGCGCTGATCGCCGCCGGAGCCATGACGGCGCCCGTGGTGTGGCGGCGCCGACGGCCCCTGGCGGCCGTGCTGGTCGGGTGGTCGGCGCTCTTCCTCGCGGAGGGCCTGGGCGCGGACGTCACGAGCCAGGGCTACGCGGTTGTGATCGCGCTCGTCCTCACCGTCTACTCGGTCGCCGTCCACGCCCCGCTCCGGCGGGCGCTCGCGGGCCTGGCCGCGGCGCTGGCCCTCGTGTGGGGTGCGATCCCGTTCGCCGCGTCGCAGACGGTGGCCGACTTCGCGTTCACCGGGCTGATCACGCTCGCGCCCTGGCTCGCGGGCCGCACCATCCGGGACCGGCAGCTGCGCATCGCCGAGCTGCGCCGCCTGGCCCGGGAGCTGGAGCGCGAGCGGGAGGAACGGGCCGGCGAGGCGAGGGACGCGGAGCGCTCCCGCATCGCCCGGGAGATGCACGACGTCCTCGCGCACACCGTCAGCGTCGTGGTGGTCCAGCTCGGCGCCGTCGAGCGCATCGTGGAGTCCGACCCGGGCACGGCCCGCTCGGTGGTCGCGTCGGTGCGCGCCACCGCGAAGTCCGCGCTCGCCGAGCTGCGGTTCCTGCTGGGGCTCGACGGCGCCCCCACGGCCGGGCCTCGTCCCTCCCTCGCCCGGCTCGGCGACCTGGCCGCCGACATGCGCGCCGCCGGCGTGCCGGTCGAGCTGTCGGTCAGCGGGGCGGTGGCCGGGCTGCCGCCGGCGGTCGACCTGGCCGCCTACCGGATCGTCCAGGAGTCCCTCACGAACGTCATGCGCCACGCCACCGGCGCCACCGCCCGTGCCCTCGTGGTGGTGGACGAGGACGCCGTGCGTCTCACGGTCGAGGACGACGGGGCCTCCCGTCCCGCTGCGGCGCATCCGCCCGGGGCGCCCGGGCGGGCCGGCTACGGCCTGGTCGGGATGACGGAGCGGGCCCGGCTGTGCGGGGGCGACCTCGAGGCCGGGCCCCGGCCGGGCGGAGGCTTCGCCGTCCGGGCGTGGCTGCCCCTGGTGCGGGCCGTGAGCGTGGCGTGATCCGGATCCTGCTGGCCGACGACCAGTCACTCGTCCGTGCCGGGTTCCGGCTCGTCCTCGAGACCGAGGGAGATCTCGAGGTCGTGGGCGAGTGCGCAGACGGGCGGCAGGCGGTCGCCGCCACCCGGGAGCTCCGACCCGACCTCGTGCTCATGGACATCCGGATGCCGGTGCTCGACGGCATCGGCGCGACCCGGGAGCTGGCACGGGCCGGTGCCACGGCCAAGGTCCTGGTGCTCACCACCTTCGACGACGACGCCCTCGTCCACGACGCGCTGCGTGCCGGCGCGAGCGGGTTCCTCCTCAAGGACGTGGACCCGCCCGACCTCGTCCATGCCTGCCGGACGGTCGTGCGCGACGAGGCCCTGCTGGCGCCGGCCATCACCCGGCGCCTCATCGAACGGTTCCTCGCCACCCCGCCGCCGGGCCGCCCGCCGGCCGCGTTCTCCCGGCTGACGGCGCGCGAGCTGGAGGTCTTCACGCTGATGGCGCGGGGCCTGGACAACCAGCAGGTCGCCGACCGGCTGGTCATCTCCGCCACGACCGTCCGCACGCACATCACCCGCATCCTCGCCAAGCTCGGCCTGCGTGACCGGGTGCACGCCGTCGTCCTCGGCTACGAGTCCGGGCTGGTCCGTCCCGGCGAGGGCGCCTGACGCTCAGGTCCAGTCGGACGCGGCCACGCCAGGGACGTCACGCGCGCGGACCGGCGGCGTCGACCACCGCCGCCACGCCGGCCAGCACGCCCGGCACCTCGGCGACGTCCCACGTGGTCCCCTCCGCGACCCACACGAGCCAGCCCTGGTCGAAGACCAGCACCTCGGGGTCGAGCGCCGCGACCGCCGCGACCACCGCCGGCCGGTAGAGGCCGGCGGCGACGGCGGGGTCGGTGCTCGTCAGCCAGAAGCGCCGGTCGAAGGCCTCGTCCCCGACCCGGACGTCGGCCCCGAACGCCGCGGTGAGCCGGTCGGCGACGCCCTCGCGGCGCAGCAGCACCGGCGGGACGGTGAAGGGCGTGCGGACGGCGAGCACGCGGGCGTGGCGCCGCATCCGGGTCTGGCCGCCGCCGGTGGTCCAGCCGTAGTCGTAGGCGACGAACTCCCGGGCGGCGCCGGCGGGGACCTGGCCGCGGAGCACGTGATAGGCCCGGCGGTACTGCCCCGTCGCGAACGGCGGGAAGATCCACCGGTCGTCCCAGTCGCGGTCGCCCTCGGGCAGGTAGGACCAGCCGCGCGCGTGCGCCAGCTCCCGCAGGGCGTCGCTGCTCGCGACGTCGCGGCGGCGCTTGACCCACATGGTCGCCACGGTGATGGCCACGGCGACCGGGATGAGGATCAGCCCCGGGTTCCCGCCATGCCCGCCGGCGCCCGCCGCGGCCCACACGTCCATCGTCACCAGGCGAGCATCGGTGCTGACGGAACCTGTCCGCAAGCACGCCGCGGCCGGCGCCGCCCCCCTGCGCCGGGGGAGGCGGTGAGAGACAATCGCGGGGCGGTGCCCTCCGGCGCCGTCCGACAGCGGCCACCAGACCCGCGACCCAGCGGCCACCAGGCCCGCGACCCAGCCCGAGGGAGGCAGTGATGACCGAGCGACGCTTCCGCCGGCCGGCGATGCTCGACCCGGCGCAGGCGGAGGAGATCCAGGGTGACGAGGACCCCGCGACCCGGTCGGAGATCGCCCACACCACCGCCCAGGCCCTCGTGCACGGCGGCCGCGCCGGCGCCGAGGAGGACCCCGAGCTCGTCCAGCGGCTCGTGCACCTGGTCGACACCGAGGGCCTCGACGAGATCGCGGCGCTGTGGGCGCGCAGCCCGCACACCACCCTGCCCGGGACGCTGTGGCGCCTGTACCTGCTGCGCGAGTGGGTCCGCCGCGACCCGCGCACCGTCGCCGACCGCTACCGGCTCGGGGTGCAGCGCGCGGAGGTCGCCGGCGCCGTCGCCGGGGTCGCCAGCCCGCCGGGGCCGGAGGACGTCAAGGTGCTCGTCGACAAGGTCCTCGCCGGCCTCTACGACGCCGACCTCGCCGTCGCCCTCGAGCGCGCGGCCGCCTTCCTGCGGGTCCTGGCCACCGGCTCCGCCATCGACGCGGACTGGATCCAGGAGGACGACGACGAGCTCGCCTTCCGGGTCACCCGGCGCGCCGGCGGGCTGCTGACCACCGCCGAGGAGCTCGAGGAGGCGGCCGAGCTGTACCGGGCGGGCAAGCTCGACTGACTCGTCCGTTCCCCTTCCTCGCCGCACCGGCATAGGTGATACTCCCCGTACCGGCAACGACGCGGGGGAGGGGTCCGATGGCGGCACCGACGCAGGTCAGTCAGGCACACGAGGACGCGGGGCGCGCCCGGGTGAGCGAGCGGGAGGCCCGGCGGGTCGCCGAGGCCGCCCGGCAGACGGAGTGGGAGCTGCCGTCCTTCGCCAAGGAGCTCTACCTCGGCCGCTTCCGCCCCGACCTCATCGCCCCGCACCCGCGCACCGACCCCGAGACGGCCGCCCGCGGGGAGGCCTACCTCGAGCACCTGGCCGCCTACCTGTCCGAGCACGTCGACGGCCGGCAGATCGAGCGCGACGCCCGCATCCCCGACGAGGTCGTGGCGGGCCTGGCCGAGCTGGGCACGTTCGGCATCAAGATCCCCCGCGAGTACGGCGGGCTGGGGCTGGGCCAGGTGCACTACAACCGGGCGCTGATGCTGCTCGGCTCGGTCAGCGCCAGCATCGGCGCGCTGGTCTCGGCCCACCAGTCCATCGGGGTGCCCGAGCCGGTCAAGCAGTTCGGCTCCGAGGAGCAGAAGCGGGCGTTCCTGCCCCGCTGCGCCGCCGGCGCCATCTCGGCGTTCCTGCTCACCGAGCCCGACGTCGGCTCCGACCCCGCCCGGCTGCACGCCACCGCCACCCCCACCGAGGACGGCGACTACCTCCTCGACGGCGTCAAGCTCTGGTCCACCAACGGCGTCGTCGCCGAGCTGCTCGTGGTCATGGCCCGGGTGCCCGCCTCCGAGGGCCACCGCGGCGGGATCACCGCGTTCGTCGTGGAGGCCGACTCCCCGGGCATCACCGTCGAGCGGCGCAACGCGTTCATGGGGCTGCGCGGGCTGGAGAACGGCGTCACCCGCTTCCACCGGGTGCGGGTGCCCGCCGCGAACGTCCTCGGCCGGGAGGGCGCGGGCCTGAAGATCGCGCTGACCACGCTCAACGCGGGCCGGCTGTCCATCCCGGCGCTGTGCGTCGGGGCGAGCAAGTGGTGCCTGAAGGTCGGGCGGGAGTGGGCCCGCGAACGGGTCCAGTGGGGCAAGCCGGTGGGCCGGCACGCCGCCGTCGCCCACAAGATCGCCTTCATGGCCGCGACGACGTACGCCCAGGAGGCCGTCCTCGAGCTGGCCGGGCACCTCGCGGACGCCGGCCGCACCGACATCCGCATCGAGGCCGCCCTCGCCAAGCTGTTCACCTCGGAGATGGCCTGGAAGGTGGCCGACGAGCTCGTGCAGGTGCGCGGCGGCCGCGGGTACGAGACCGCCGACTCCCTCGCCGCCCGCGGCGAGCGGGCCGTCCCGGTCGAGCAGGTGCTGCGCGACCTGCGCATCAACCGGATCTTCGAGGGCTCGACCGAGATCATGCACCTGCTCATCGCCCGCGAGGCCGTCGACGCGCACCTGGCCGTCGCCGGCGACCTCGTCGACCCCGACGCCGGCGCCGCCGTCAAGGCCCGCGCCGCCGCCCGCGCCGGGGCCTTCTACGCCACCTGGTTCCCGCCGCTGCTGACCGGGCCCGGGCAGCTGCCCACCGCGTATCCCGAGTACGGCCCGCTCGCCACCCACCTGCGCTACGTCGAGCGCGCCTCCCGGCGCCTGGCCCGGGCGACGTTCTACGGCATGGTCCGCTGGCAGGGCGGCCTGGAGCAGCGCCAGGGCTTCCTGGGCCGGGTCGTCGACATCGGCGCCGAGCTGTTCGCCATGGCGGCGGTGTGCGTGCGCGCGCAGATGCAGCGCGCCGACGACGGCGCGGCGGGCGAGCGGGCGGTGCGCCTGGCCGCCGCGTGGTGCCGCCACTCCCGCCGCCGGGTGGACCGGCTCTTCACCGAGCTGTGGGACAACACCGACGACGCCGACGAGCAGCTGGCGGCGGAGGTGCTGGACGGGACCCACGCGTGGGCGGAGGCGGGGATCCTCGACCCCTCCGAGGGCACCGGCCCGTGGATCGCCTCCGGCGCCCCGGGCCCGTCCGCCGTCCCCGACGTCTCCCGCCGGATGGTCCCGCCGCGGGGCCGGTAGCGGCCCGGTCCGCGCGGCCGCTCGCGGCCCCCGAATTGCCGCCGCCCCCGCACCCCGGGTGGAATGGGCCCGACCCGCGCACGCGGGAGCGGGAGGACACGGCATGATCAGGCAGCTGGACCGGGTGGCGGGCGAGGCGTGCAGCGACGTCCTCGCCCTGGCCGAGGACGTCGCCCGCGAGGACGGGGTGCCGGCGCTGTCCGAGCAGACCCTGCTCGAGCTGCGCCACCCGGTGCGCCAGGTGCACCACTTCCTCGCCGACGACGACGGCCGGCTGGTCGGTTATGCCCAGCTCGACCCGGCGGCGCCGAGCGCCGAGCTCGCCGTCGCCCCGGCCGCGCGGCGCCGCGGCGTGGGCCGGGCCCTGCTCGACGCCGTCCGGGCCGCCGCGCCCGACGCGGCGGTGTGGGCGCACGGCAACCTCACCGGCGCCCAGGCGCTCGCGGCCTCGGCCGGGCTGCGGGTGGTGCGCGAGCTGCTCCAGATGTCCGCCCCGCTCGGCCCGCTGGACGGCGCCGCGCTGCCCGGGCACCCCGCCGTGACGGTCCGGACCTTCGCCCCCGGCCGCGACGAGCAGGACTGGGTCACCCTCAACGCCCGCGCCTTCGCCCACCACCCCGAGCAGGGCCGGATGACCGTCGCGGACCTGCAGGCGCGCGAGGCCGAGGACTGGTTCGACCCGACCCTGCTCTGGCTCGCCTACCCCACCGGCGCCGCGGACGCCGCCCCGGCGGCCTCCATGTGGGTCAAGGTCGTGCCGGGGGAGAGCTCGGGGGAGATCTACGCCCTGGGCGTCGACCCCGACGCCCAGGGGCAGGGCCTGGGCGGGATGCTCACCCGCCGCGCCATGGTCGAGCTCGCCCGGCGCGGGCTGCACAGCGCCACGCTGTACGTCGAGGGCGACAACGACGCCGCCCTGCGCACGTATCAGAAAGAGGGCTTCCGGTGCGTCGCCATCGACGTCCAGTACCGATGAGGCGTGCCGGTGCGGGAGGCGACGGCGCGCCCGACTCGGACACCCGCCCGTCACCTTCTGGTGGGACGATGGAGCACATGACGAGCTCCGAGCACACCGACGCCATCGGCCGCGCAGTGGACTCAGGGCCGCGCGGCGCGGACACCGGGACCCGGGCCGGGGACCACGACGGCTCCGCCGGGGCCGGCACCACCGAGGACCTGCGCCCCGACGGCGGCACGGACCTGCACCCCCGGGACCCCGCCCAGCTCGTCGACGACGCCGAGGACGAGCTCGCCGACCAGCTCCAGACCGACACCGACGACGAGCTGGCCGCCCAGGCCCGGGCGATGGCCCGCATGCTCGGCGGGGTGTCCACCTCGGCGTCCTCGCTCTCCCGCCAGGTCAAGGAGGCCCGCGCGGAGGCCCTCGAGGACCACCTGCCGCCCTCGGAGGCCGAGCTGCCCGAGGGCCGCTTCGCCGACCGGGAGCTGAGCTGGCTGGCGTTCAACGAGCGGGTGCTCGAGCAGGCCGAGGACCACGACCTCCCGCTCCTCGAACGCGCCTGGTTCCTGGCGATCTTCGCCTCCAACCTCGACGAGTTCTACATGGTCCGCGTCGCCGGCCTGAAGCGCCGCATGGCCACCGGCATGGCCGTCACCGCGGCCTCGGGCCTCTCCCCGCGCCAGGTCCTCGACGCCATCAGCGCCAAGGCGAAGGAGCTCGCCGTCCGGCACGCGCGCGTCTTCGCCGACGACGTCCAGCCCAAGCTCGCCGAGGTCGGCATCGAGCTGCTGCACTGGGACGACCTGGGCGAGAGCGAGCAGGACCGGCTGCACAAGTTCTTCCGCAAGCAGATCTTCCCGGTCCTCACCCCGCTGGCGGTGGACCCCGCGCACCCCTTCCCCTACATCTCCGGCCTCTCGCTCAACCTCGCCGTGCTCGTGCGCAACCCCGCCTCGGGCAAGGAGCACTTCGCCCGGGTGAAGGTCCCGCCCCTGCTGCCGCGCTTCATCGCCGTCGACTCCGAGGGCCGCCCCTACCGCCCCGAGGACGTCCCGGCCGACGCCGGGGGCCGCACCGCGTTCGTGCCGCTGGAGGAGGTCATCGGCCACCACCTCGACGCGCTCTTCCCCGGCATGGAGATCATCGAGCACCACACCTTCCGGGTCACCCGCAACGAGGACGTCGAGGTCGAGGAGGACGACGCCGAGAACCTCCTCAAGGCCCTCGAGAAGGAGCTCGTGCGCCGCCGCTTCGGCCCGGCCGTGCGCCTGGAGGTGGCCGAGGGGATCAGCCCGCACGTGCTGGACCTGCTCATGCGCGAGCTGCAGGTGGGGGAGAAGGACGTCTTCCACCTGCCCGCCCCGCTGGACCTGACCGGCCTGGACCTCGTGCACGACCTGGACCGGCCCAGCCTGAAGTACCCCAAGTTCGTCCCCGTCACGGCGCAGGGCCTGGCGGAGGTGGAGTCGGCGAACCCGACGGACTTCTTCAGCGCCATCCGCCAGCAGGACATCCTCCTGCACCACCCCTATGACTCGTTCTCGACGTCGGTGCAGCAGTTCATCGCCCAGGCCGCGGCGGACCCGCACGTGCTCGCCATCAAGCAGACGCTGTACCGCACCTCCGGCGACTCCCCGATCGTCGATGCCCTCATCGACGCCGCCGAGGCCGGCAAGCAGGTGCTCGCCATCGTCGAGATCAAGGCCCGCTTCGACGAGCAGGCGAACATCACCTGGGCCCGCAAGCTCGAGCAGGCCGGCGTGCACGTCGTCTACGGCATCGTCGGGCTCAAGACGCACGCCAAGCTGTGCCTGGTGGTGCGCCAGGAGCCGGACGGGCTGCGCCGCTACTGCCACGTCGGCACGGGCAACTACCACCCCAAGACCGCCCGCGGCTACGAGGACCTCGGGCTCCTCACCTGCGACCGGGACGTCGGCCAGGACCTCACCCGCCTGTTCAACCAGCTCTCCGGCTATGCCCCGCGCACCCGGTTCCACCGCCTGCTCGTCGCGCCGCGCTCCATCCGCCCCGGCCTCATCGAGCGCATCGAGCGGGAGATCGAGAACAAGCGCGCCGGCCGCCCGGCCTGGGTGAAGTTCAAGTCGAACTCCATCGTCGACGAGGCGATCATCGACGCGCTGTACCGGGCCAGCCAGGCCGGGGTGCCGGTCGACGTCGTCGTGCGCGGCATCTGCGCGCTGCGGGCCGGGGTGCCGGGCCTGAGCGAGAACATCCGGGTGCGGTCCATCCTGGGCCGGTTCCTCGAGCACGCGCGGGTCTACGCGTTCGGCAACGACGGCGACCCCGAGGTGTGGATCGGCTCGGCGGACCTCATGCACCGCAACCTCGACCGCCGGGTCGAGGCGCTGATCCGGATCGTCGACCCCGGGCAGATCGACTTCCTCGTCGAGCTGCTCGACGTGTCGGTGGCGGACACGACGTCCACCTGGCACCTGGAGACCGACGGCTGGCGCCGGGTCAACCGGGGCCCGGACGGGCGGCGCCTGGACGACCTCCAGGAGATGCTCATGGCGCGCGCCCGCAGCCGCGTCGCCGCCCGCCGGTGAGCCCGCGCGCGGCGACGGCCGCCCGGACCATCGTCCAGGCCGCCGGGGCGATCGTGTGGCGCGTGCGCAAGCGCAAGCTCGAGGTCCTGGTCGTCCACCGGCCCCGCTACGACGACTGGTCCTGGCCCAAGGGCAAGGTGGAGGACGGCGAGAGCCTGGTCGCCTGCGCGGTGCGGGAGGTGGCCGAGGAGACCGGCGTCCACGTCGCGCTCGGCCAGCCGCTGCCCCTGGTGACGTACAGGAACGGCGACGGGCGCAAGAAGCTCGCCCACTACTGGGCGGCGCAGGAGGTCGGCGACGGCGCGCAGAGCGTGCTCGGCCGCGACGCCGTCGCCCCCGCGCCCGCCTCGGAGATCGACGAGGCCCGGTGGGTGGAGGTACGCCAGGCCGCCGACCTGCTCACCTACCGGCACGACCTCGAGCCGCTGGGTGCGCTGGTGGACCAGTGGCACGACGAGCGGCTGCGCACCTGGACGATGGCGGTGGTCCGGCACGCCCGGGCCCGCAAGCGCTCGGCCTGGAAGGGCGGGGAGGCGACCCGCCCGCTCACCCCGGCCGGCAGCCTGCAGTCGGAGCGGCTGGTGCCGATGCTCGCCGCCTACGGCGTCGAGGACGTCATGACCTCCCCGTGGGAGCGGTGCGCGGCCACCGTGCGGCCCTACCTCGAGGCCACCGGCATCGGCGCCGAGCTGCGGCCGGAGCTGACCGAGGACGCCCACGCCCGCAACCCCCGGCCCGTCCGCGCCCTCATCCAGGGCGAGCTGACCCGCCGGGACGTCCCCGTGGCGCTGTGCACCCACCGGCCGGTGCTGCCCACGGTGGTGGAGGAGATCGCCCGGCGCACCCCGCACCGGATCATGCGCCAGGTGCCCGAGTCCGACCCGTGGCTCAAGACCGCCGAGATCCTCGTGGTGCACCTGGCCCAGCGGCCGGGCCGGCGGGCCGCCGTCGTCGCCCTGGAGAAGCACCGGCCGGCGTCCTGACCCGGTCCCGGCAGCCAACCTGCCCTTCTGGCTGCGACCAGAAGGGCACGGTGGCTGCAGCCGCCATGGCAGGTCGGCTGTGCGGGGCCCGGTTGCGAAAGTGTGACGTAACCGTCTCGTGCGGTTCACCGGACGTTCACCGTTCGACAGCCATGCGGTCACTCTCGGTCCCTAACGTCGCGTCTGGTCGGCCACTTTCCCCCTAAGCGCCGGCCCACCGACACAGAGGATGGAATTGACCGTGAAGCTTGCAGGTAGCCGCCGCGTGGCGGGAATGGCCGCGATCAGCGCCCTGGCGATCACCCTGGCCGCATGCAGCAGCGACACCAAGGCCGACGAGGGCTCGAGCGCGGACGCCTCGGCCTCCGGTGACGCCGCCCTGTCCGGCACCCTGCCCGGCGCCGGCGCCTCCTCCCAGGAGAAGGCCATGAACGGCTGGCTCGCCGGTTTCCAGGAGGCCAACCCCGACGTCCAGGTCTCCTACGACCCCACGGGCTCGGGCACCGGCCGCGAGATGTTCCTCAACGGCGCCGTGCTCTTCGGTGGCTCCGACTCGGCGTTCAAGCCCGAGGAGGTCGAGGCCGCCAAGGAGCGCTGCTTCGGCGGCGACGTCGTCGAGCTGCCCCTGTACATCTCCCCGATCGCCGTGGCCTACAACCTGCCCGGCGTCGACGCGGAGAACATCAACCTCGCGCCCGAGACGCTCGCCAAGATCTTCGCCGGCGAGATCACGAAGTGGAACGACCCGGCCATCGCCGAGACGAACGAGGGCGTCGAGCTGCCCGACACCGCCATCGTGCCCGTGCACCGCTCGGACGACTCCGGCACCACGAAGAACTTCACCGACTACCTGGAGAAGGCCGGTAACGGCGCCTGGCCGCACGAGGCCGGCGAGACCTGGCCGATCGAGGGCGGCCAGTCCGGCGCGCAGACCTCCGGCGTGGTCCAGACCCTGCAGTCCGCCGAGGGCACCATCGCCTACCTCGACGCCTCCCAGGTGCCCGAGGGCTTCGGCACCGTCGCGGTGAAGGTCGGCGAGGAGTTCGTGCCGTTCTCCCCCGAGGCCGCGGCCGCCGTCGTCGACGCCTCCCCGGCCACCGAGGACGCCACCGACCTGCGCCTGACCATCGACCTGGCCCGCGACACCAAGGAGTCCGGCTCCTACCCGATCGTCCTGGTCTCCTACTCCTTCGCGTGCTCCACCTACGACAAGGAGCAGGACGCCGAGAACGTCAAGGCGCTGCTGACCTACATCGCCTCCGAGGAGGGCCAGGCCCGCGCGGCCGAGCCCAGCGTGGCCGGCTCCGCGCCGATCTCCGACACCCTCCGCGAGGAGGTCACGGCCGCGATCGAGAAGATCACCGCCGCGTGAGGTAAACCTCGCGCGCTGATCCCGATCAGCGCCGCGTGAGCTGATCCTCCTGATCAGAAAGCTGGTGGGCCGGTCCTGCGGGACCGGCCCACCAGCGCACCCGGGACCGGCATCCCGTATCTTCACTTCCGATGTCTGCCGCCACGTCTTCCGGCACGACGCCGCACATCCCGTCGGAGTGGAGAAGTATCCCCATGCGCGCCTGCCCCGAGCTCCGTGACACCTGTGAGGGAGCAGACAGGGCTCGTTCACCTCGCGTTCACCTGCTGCCCGCCCGCCGGACACCGCGCGTGCTTAGCCTCGGTCTCGCCCGGGCGGCGCGTCGCTCCCGGGGCTCCCAGACAGAAGGTGGTACGCGTGCGACACGACGCCGGGCAGGCCTCGTCGCGGTCGCCGCGCTCACCCTCGGGGTCGCCGGGTGCAGCGACGTCAGCACGCTGCCCGGCGCCGGGGCGTCCTCCCAGGAGGTCGCGATGACCGCCTGGGTCGCCGGCTTCCAGGACACCCACCCGGACGTTGTGACGTCTTACGACCCGGTGGGCTCGGGCACGGGCCGCGAGATGTTCCTCAACAGTGCCGTGCTGTTCGCCGGCTCGGACGCCGCGATGAAGGAGAAGGAGCTGGCGCGGGCCCAGGAGCGGTGCTTCGGCGGCGACGTCGTCGAGCTCCCCCTGTACATCTCCCCGATCGCCATCGCCTACAACCTGCCCGGGCTGGGCACCGACCACCTCCGGCTCCGCCCGGAGACCATCGCCGCCCTCTTCAACGGCGACATCACGAGGTGGAACGACCCGGCCATCGCCGAGACCAACCCCGGTGTAACGCTGCCCGACCTGCCGGTCGTGCCGGTCAACCGCTCCGACAACTCCGGCACCACCGAGAACTTCACCGAGTACCTCGCCGCGACGGCCGGGGACGCCTGGCCGCACGAGCCGAGCGAGACGTGGCCGCGCTCGGGCACCCAGTCGGGCGCCCAGACCTCCGGCCTCATCGGCACCCTGCAGGGCGCCGAGGGCACCATCGGCTACGCCGACGCCGCGCAGGTCCCGGACACCCTGGGCACCGTCGCGGTCGGCGTGGGCGAGGACTTCGTGCCGGTCTCGCCGGAGGCGGCCGCGGCCGTCGTCGACGTCTCGCCGCCCGCACCGGACGCGACCGACCTGCGCCTGACCGTGGACCTCGCCCGCGACACCACGCAGCCGGACACCTACCCGGTGGTCCTCATCTCCTACACCCTCGCCTGCTCGCGCTACGACAACGAGACCGACGTCGCCAACGTCAAGGCGATGCTCAGCTACATCGCCTCCGAGCCGGGGCAGCAGCGCGCCGCCGACCCGAGCGTCGCCGGCTCCGCCCCCATCTCGGAGGCGCTGCGCCAGCGGGTGGACGCCGCCATCGGCCAGATCGCCGTCGCGGCCCCCTGAACCGAACGACCAGAACTACGACACAACGCGGAGGATCCGTGGTAGCCGCCAGCACCCCCGAGGCCCCGCCCCGGGAGCCGTCCAGCCTTCGGCTGAGCCGTTCCCCGGGCCGGTGGGGCAACCCGGTCTTCGCCGGCATCTCGACCGGCGCGGGGATCGTCATCCTCGTCATCCTGGCGGCCGTCGCCGGCTTCCTGCTGGTGCGCTCCTGGCCCGCGATCAGCGCCTCCCAGGCCGACTACGCCGAGGTCGGCTTCATGGGCGGGGAGAACCTGTGGCAGTACATCGCCCCGCTCATCTTCGGCACCCTGCTCTCCTCGGCGCTGGCGCTCCTGATCGCCGTGCCGCTGAGCGTCGCCATCGCGCTGTTCATCTCGCACTACGCGCCGCGCCGTGCCGCGCAGGGCCTGGGCTACCTCGTCGACCTCCTCGCCGCGATCCCCTCGGTGGTCTACGGCATGTGGGGCATGGCGTGGCTCGTGCCGGTGCTCAACCCGGCCTTCCAGTGGGTCAGCGACACCCTCGGCTGGTTCCCCCCGCTGAGCGGCTTCCAGGCGCCGGCGAAGAACATCATGACGGCGGGCATCGTGCTCGCGGTGATGATCCTGCCGATCATCACCGCCACGATCCGTGAGGTGTTCCTCCAGACCCCGCGCCTGCACGAGGAGGCCTCGCTCGCGCTGGGCGCGACGCGGTGGGAGATGATCCGGATGTCCGTCTTCCCGTTCGGCCGCTCCGGGATCATCAGCGCCTCGATGCTCGGCCTCGGACGTGCGCTGGGCGAGACGATGGCCGTGCTGATGATCCTGTCGCCCGGGTTCCTCATCAACTTCTACCTGCTCAAGCCGGGGCAGCACCAGTCGATCGCGGCGAACATCGCCAACCAGTTCCCGGAGGCCTCCGGGCTGGGCGCCGACGTCCTCATCGCGACCGGGCTCGCCCTGTTCGCCATCACCTTCGGCGTGAACCTCGTCGCGCGCTGGATCATCGCGCGCCGCGCCGAGTTCTCGGGAGCGAACTGATGACCGCCACCACCCCGTCCCTGACCACGCGCGCCGGCAGGCTGCCGGGCTGGACGCCGTGGGCCGTGCTCGCCGGCTCGCTCGCCGTCGTCCTCGTCCTCATGCTGCTGTTCGGCCAGCCCACCGTGGCCTCCGTCGTCTTCCTCGGCGCGCTGCTGTTCATCGTCCTCAACTGGGCGCTGTACCGCCGCGTCGAGGGCCAGCGGCCCGCCAAGGACCGCCTGGCGACGTCCCTGGTCACCGGCGCCTTCGTGCTGGCGATGGTCCCGCTGGTCTCGCTGGTGTGGATCGTCCTCAAGAACGGCCTGAAGCTGTTCAGCTGGGAGTTCCTCACCACCGACATGACCGGGGTCTTCGGTGACATGACCTCCGGCGGTGCCGCCCACGCGATCGTCGGCACGCTGTGGGTCACCGGGATCGCCTCGGTGATCTCCATCCCGCTGGGCATCTTCACCGCCATCTACCTCGTCGAGTACGGCAAGGGCCGCCTCGCCCGGGCGATCACCGTGCTCGTCGACGTCATGACCGGCATCCCCTCCATCGTCGCCGGCCTGTTCGCCTTCGCGCTGTTCACCATCCTCGTGGGCCCGGCGTACCGCTCGGCCGTCATGGGCGCCGTCGCGCTCGCCGTCCTCATGACGCCGGTGGTCATCCGGTCCGTGGAGGAGATGCTGCGCCTGGTGCCCAACGAGCTGCGCGAGGCCGCCTACGCCCTCGGCGTGCCGAAGTGGCTCACCATCGTCAAGGTCGTGCTGCGCACCGCCATCGCGGGCATCACCACCGGCGTGATGATCGCCATCGCCCGCGTCATCGGCGAGACCGCGCCCCTGCTCATGACCGTGGGCATCATCGCCAGCTTCAACAACGACCCCCTCGAGGGCCGCATGGCGACGCTGCCGGTGTTCGCCTACCGCCAGTTCGCCCAGGGCGGGGTCGGCCTCGACCGCTCCTGGGCCGCGGCGCTGACCCTCGTCGCTATCGTCATGCTCCTCAACCTCGCCGCGCGCCTCGTGAGCCGGTTCTTCGCCCCCAAGGGTGAGCGCTGATGCCGCTCGCCCGCCCCCGCCCCCGCCTCGGCCTCACCGCCGCCCTTCCCGGAAGGAACGCCCGTGTCTAAGCGCATCGACGTCCGGAACCTCAACGTCTACTACGGGGACTTCCTCGCCGTCGAGAACGTCAACATGACGATCGAGCCGAAGTCCATCACCGCGCTCATCGGCCCGTCCGGGTGCGGCAAGTCCACCTTCCTGCGCACGCTCAACCGCATGCACGAGGTCATCCCCGGCGCCCGCGTGGAGGGCGAGGCCGTCATGGACGGGCAGAACCTCTACGCCCCCGACGTCGACCCGGTCATGGTCCGCCGGCAGGTCGGCATGGTGTTCCAGCGGCCCAACCCCTTCCCCACGATGTCCATCGCGGACAACGTCCTGGCCGGGGTGCGGCTGAACAACCGCAAGATCAAGAAGGGCGACGCCGAGGAGCTCGTCGAGCGCGCGCTGACCGGCGCGAACCTGTGGAACGAGGTCAAGGACCGCCTGGACCGGCCCGGCTCCTCCCTCTCGGGCGGCCAGCAGCAGCGCCTGTGCATCGCCCGGGCGATCGCCGTGCGGCCCGAGGTGCTGCTCATGGACGAGCCCTGCTCGGCCCTGGACCCCATCTCGACCCTGGCCATCGAGGACCTGATGTCCCGGCTGAAGGACGAGTACACGATCGTCATCGTCACCCACAACATGCAGCAGGCGGCCCGCGTGTCCGACCGCACCGGGTTCTTCAACATCGCCGGCACCGGCAAGCCCGGCCACCTCATCGAGTTCGACGACACCGACAAGATGTTCTCCTCTCCGGCGAAGAAGGAGACCGAGGACTACATCTCCGGCCGCTTCGGGTGAGCCCGGGCGGGCGGTGAGCGGCGCGTCGCCACGACGGCGGCCACCGCCTGCCCACGACGGCTACGGCCCGGCCCGGTCACCGACCGGCCGGGCCGCCGTCGTCAGGCGCCCAGCAGACCGAACAGCGCGGCGAGGGCGGCGGCGACCAGCGCCGCGCCGGGGATCGTGAGGGCCCAGGCGACGGCGATGTTGCCGGCCACCCCCCAGCGCACCGCCGACAGGCGCCGGGTGGCGCCGACGCCCATGATCGCCCCGGTGATGGTCTGGGTGGTGGAGACGGGCGCGTGGAAGAGGTAGGCGGCGCCGTAGAGCAGGGTCGCCGCGACCGACTCGGCGACGAAGCCGCGGGCCGGGTCGAGCTCGATCACCCGGCGGCCCAGCGTCTTCATGATGCGCCAGCCGCCCGCGTAGGTGCCCGCGGCCATCGCGACCGCCGCGACGAGGGTGACCCACAGCGGGATCGAGGATCCCTGGTGCAGCCCGCCCGCGACGAGCGCCAGGGTGATGACGCCCATCGTCTTCTGCGCGTCCTGCAGGCCGTGCCCCAGCGCCATCGCCGCCGCGGAGACGCTCTGGGCCATCCGGAACCGGCGCATGGTCGGCGCGAACGGCCGGCGCCGCACCGCCCACAGCACGCCCACCATGCCGGCGTAGCCCAGGGCCAGGCCGAGCAGCGGCGAGAGGATCATCGGCAGGGCGACCAGCCACGCCAGCACCTCCCAGTGCACCGTGGTGCCGGCGGCGACGGCGGCCCCCGCCAGGCCGCCGATGAGGGCGTACGTCGAGGACGAGGGCAGGCCCAGCCACCACGTGAGGAGGTTCCACGCGATGGCGCCGCCGAGGCCGGCGAGGACCACGGCCAGGCCGGAGACGCCCGTCGGCGGGCTGATGATCCCCGAGCCGATGGTCTGCGCCACGCCGGTGCCCAGCAGCGCCCCGAGCAGGTTCATCCCGGCCGCCATGGTCACGGCCAGCCGCGGGGTCAGCGCCCGGGTGGAGACCGAGGTGGCGATGGCGTTGGCGGCGTCGTGGAAGCCGTTGGTGAAGTCGAAGAACAGCGCCACGGCCACGACGACCACGACGAGGACGAGGACGAGGTCCACGCGGGTCAGGACTCCTTCAGGACGATCGTCTGGACCCCGTTGGCGAGCTTCTCGAAGGAGTCCGCCGCCGCCTCGAGGGCGTCGACGACGCCCTTGACCTTGATGACGGTGAGCGGGTCGGCGCCGTCCTCGAAGAGCCCGGCCAGCACGCGCCGGTAGACCCGGTCCGCCTGGTTCTCCAGGCGGTTGATCTCGATCCAGTACTCGGGCAGACCGTCGAAGGAGCGCAGGCGGGGCATGGCCTCGTGGGTCAGCTCGGCGCACCGCTGGAGCAGGGCCACCAGGTCCCCGACGCCGGCCGGCAGGCCCCCGAGCTTGTACAGGACGATGAGCTCGCCCGCCTCGTCCATGGCGTCCATGCAGTCGTCGAGCGAGGTCGTCAGGTGGTACATGTCCTCGCGGTCGAAGGGGGTGACGAACGTCTGCGCCAGGGCGGTGAAGACCTGGTGGGCCACCTCGTCGGCGGCGTGCTCGGCGTCGCCGAGCTGGCTGGCGAGCTCGGCCCGCTCGGTCCGGTCGGCGCCGAGGATGCGGGCGAGCAGCCCGGCGCCGGTGAGCAGGTGCGCGGCGGACTCGGTGAAGAGCTCGAAGAAGTGAGCGCCACGGGGGACCGGGCTGAATCGCACCAGCTGCTCCAGGAGAGAAAAGGGCCTGAACGCCCCTCAGGTTAGAGCAGAACCCGAGGCCGCCCCCGGCGTCGTCGTTCGACCACGCCGCGGTCGTGGTGCGGCTCACGCCGCCGCTCCGCCCGCCGGGGCCGTGGCGTGGCTCATGCCCGCGTCGTCGCGGGCGGGGGAGCCGGCCGAAAGGAAGGACGCCGGACCGGAGAGCGCCTGTCGGCGCGAAGGCCGCTCGTAGCGGCTTGTGTTGGAGCCCGGGGCTTTCGCGGCCCGGCGTCGCGCTCCACTGTACGGCAGGGCCCTGGCCGGCGCGGGGGGCGTTCGCGCACTGAGGAAACACCCGCCGCGAGCGGCCGCACGGGCCTACTCTGCGGCCCCCCCGCCGGGCCCGCCTGTCGGCGATCCCCGCCGGACGGGCCCGCTCGGCGATCCCCGGCCCCGCCTACTCGGCGACCGCCGCCGGTTCCTCCACCGGCACCGCCGTCCCGGTGATGGTGGTGTCGCGGCCGCGCGGGTCGAAGCGGTAGCCGACGTTGCGCACGGTGCCGATCATCTGGTCGTGCTCGGCGCCGAGCTTGGCGCGCAGGCGCCGGACGTGGACGTCGACCGTGCGGGTGCCGCCGTAGTAGTCGTAGCCCCAGACCTCCTGCAGCAGCTGGGCGCGGCTGAGGACGCGGCCGGGGTGCTGGGCGAGGTGCTTGAGCAGCTCGAACTCCTTGTAGGTCAGATCGAGCACGCGGCCGCGGATCCGGGCGGTGTAGGCCGAGGCATCGATGACCAGGTCGCCCGCCTCCACCCGCTCGGGTTCCTCGGGCGCCGGGGCCTGGGTGCGCTCGGCCACCATCCGCAGCCGCGCCTCGACCTCGGCCGGCCCGGCGGACTCCACGACGACGTCGGCGGCGCCCCAGGTGGTGGAGACGGCGGTGAACCCGCCCTCGGCGAGCACGAGCAGCACCGGCGGCGCCTCCAGCGGCCCGCTGAGCATCCGGCACAGGGTGCGGGCGGTGACGAGGTCGCGGCGCGCGTCGAGCAGGACCGCGGCGGCGGGGTGGTCGATCATCGCCGACGGCGTCATCGGGGCGACCATGATGCGGTGGCCCAGGAGGGTCAGCGCGGGCAGCACGGCCGCGGGGCCCGCCGGGTCCGCGGTGAGCAGCAGGAGTTCGGCCACCGCCCCTCCTCCCACTCGGATTCGCTCACTTTAGTGGCCGCGCCGTGCGCGCCGGACGCGTCGCCCACGGGCAACCAGTCGCATGGGTCACACC
This sequence comes from Georgenia thermotolerans, assembly GCF_009193185.1. GTDB lineage: Bacteria > Actinomycetota > Actinomycetes > Actinomycetales > Actinomycetaceae > Georgenia > Georgenia thermotolerans. The sequence continues at coordinate 27,608 of NZ_VUKF01000016.1, forward strand.
CCGCACGGTGGGGACCGGGCCACGGGGCCGTCGCCGCCTCGGACGCCGGCCACCGCGGCCGGTCCCCGCCGCCCTGCGCCCGGAGCGGTCCGGGGCCTCGCCGCGACCGATCTGCAACAATCGGCCCGTGCCCGCCTTCATCGCCCCCTGCCGTCGGGCGGGACGACTCTCCGTGCCCGGCCCCCGGGCACGGACCCCGCGAGGGGCGGGGCGCACCCGCGGGAGCGCGCGATGATGGGGGCCGCCAGCCGGGCCGCGGTCACGGCCCTGGGCGCCGCCGTCGTCGCGCTCGCCGGCTACCTCTCCCGGGACCTGCTGACCGCGCTGATCCTGGCGCTCTGCCTGGTCTTCGCCGCGGGCTGGCCGCGGCTGATCGGCCTGCCCACCACCCGCGGGGCGGGCGTGGTGATCGCCCTCGTGGCGGTCGCGGCCACCGCGGTGGTGCGGCTGGGGTCCGTGGCGGGCCTCGCCGTCGTCGTCGGGCTGGCGGTCATCGGGGCGTTCGTCCACCAGATGCTCCGCCGCGACGGCCGCCCCCGGCTGGTGGAGTCCGTGTCCGGGGTGGTCACCGGCTGCGCGGTGGTCGTCTCCGCGACCGGGTGGTCGGCGCCGACCGGCGGGCTGGTGCTGGCGTCGCTGACCGTCACGGGCGCGGCGAGCATCGCGGCCGCGGCGGTGTGCACCGCCCTGCCGGTGCGCACCGAGCTCGGCGCGGCCCTGGCCACCGTGGTGGCCGGCGTCGCCGGCCTGGTGACCGGGTGGGCCCTCGCCGCCGTCGGCGGCCTGTCCGGGCTGCTGGTGGGGCTCGCCGTCGGCATCCTCACCGCGGCGCTGCACGTGCTCTTCGGCCGCTTCCCCGCCTCACGCCGGGTGCGCCCGGCGCTGGCCGCCGCGGCCCTGCCGCTGCTCGTGCCCGGCATGGCGATCTACCTCGTCGCCCACCTCCTCGGCGGCTGACCGGCCCTCGCTGCCCGGTCCCGGGCCGAGAGCTAGCCTGGGCCCATGACCTTCACCATCCCCGAGGACCTCGCGCCCGAGTGCTACCCGCTGGCGTGGCTGCTCGGCCGGTGGCGCGGGTTCGGCATGCTGGGCTACCCGGGCGTGCCCGAGCACCCGTTCGTCCAGGAGATCGTGTTCGACCACGACGGCGGTCCCTACCTGCGCTCCATCGCCACCATCTGGCTCTCCGAGAAGGACCAGTCCGGGCAGATCTCCCAGGAGATGACCGGCACCCAGGGCGCTGCGGCGCTGACCGCCGGCCAGCTGTGGTCCACCGAGACGTCCTACTGGCGCCCGGTCGCCGCCCCGGTGCCCGGGGTCAGCGGCAACGGCTCGGGCGCCAGCGCGGCGCCCACCCCGCGGCGCGACGCCACCGACCTCGAGGTGCTCGTGGCCGACCCGTCCGGGCACCTGAGCGTCTACGTCGGCAACGTGCGCGGGCCGCGGGTGGACCTGAGCACCGACGCCGTCGTGCGCACCGCCACCGCCGCGGAGATGTCCGGCGCCACCCGCATGTACGGGCTGGTCCAGCACGACCTGCTCTGGGCCATGGACCTGGCGGCCTTCGGGCGCGAGCTGCAGTCCTACGCCTCGGGCCGCCTGAGCCGGGAGGAGTGAGATGAGCGTCGTCGACGAGTCCCGGGCGCCGGACGCCCCGGCGTACCGCAGCCCGCTGCTGGCCCGGCCCGGCGCGGTGGAGGGCTCCGGCCCGGACGCCGGCGTGGCCCTGCACTACGGGGACCCCGTGCACGAGCAGCGCGCCCTGGCGCGCGGGGAGGGCCTGGTCGACCTCTCCCACCTGGGGGTCGTCACCGTCACCGGCCCGGACCGCATCAGCTGGCTCAACACCCTCAGCTCCCAGCTCCTCCTCGGCCTCGAGGCCGGGGCGAGCACCGAGATGCTGCTCCTCGACGTCAACGGGCACGTCGAGCACGCCCCGGCGGTGCAGGACGACGGCGAGCGCACCTGGCTGCTCACCGAGGCCGCCGACGCCGCGCCCCTGGCCGAGTTCCTCGACAAGATGCGGTTCATGCTGCGCGTCGAGGTCGCCCGCCGCGACGACGTCGCCGTCCTGGGCACCGCCGCCGGCGGGTGGACCCGGCTGGCCGCCCACCCCGCGCACGTGCTCACCTGGCAGGACCCCTGGCCGCGCACCGCGCCGGGCTCGACCGCCTACGGGCCTGCCGACGCCGACCACCCGGGCATCGAGATCCACCGGGCGCTGAGCGTCGTGCGCCGCGACGCCCTGGCCGACGTCGTCGACGCCTTCCTCGCACCCGCCGCTACGCCCGCCGGGACGCCGGACGCCGCCGGGGCGCCGGCCCGGCGCGGCCGCCTCGCCGGCACCTGGGCCTGGGAGGCGCTGCGGGTGGAGGCCTGGCGCCCCCGCCTGGCCCGCGAGGTCGACGAGCGCACCATCCCGCACGAGCTGGACTGGCTGCGCACCGGCGTCCACCTGTCCAAGGGCTGCTACCGCGGCCAGGAGACCATCGCCCGCGTGGTCAACCTCGGCCGCCCGCCGCGCCGGCTCGTCATGCTCCACCTCGACGGCTCCGCCGACCGCCTGCCCGATCCCGGCGCCGAGGTGCGCCTGGGGGAGAAGGCGGTCGGGCGGCTCACCTCCTCGGTGCGGCACGAGGAGCTCGGACCGGTGGCCCTGGCCGTCGTCAAGCGGTCGGTGGCCGCCGACGCCACGCTCGAGGTCGACGGGGTCGCGGCCGCCCAGGAGGTCGTCGTCCGGCCCGACGGCGTCACCGACGCCCGCCCCGCCGAGCGGCCGGGCGCCGGGTTGCGCCGTCGCGACCTGCGCAGATGACCGACCGGGCGGTGCGCCAGGGGGACCGGCGCGGGGCCGTCCTGGGCCGCTGGAAGGTGCTGCTCGAGGTGCGCGCCCGTATCGGCGGGCGGCGCCTGCGTGACTCCTTCGTGCCCATCCTCATCGCGGCGGGGACGGCGTCGCTGGCGTACTGGGTGTCCGGCTTCCTCCTGGGGCACACGTTGCCGATGTTCGCGCCGATCGCCGCGTGGGTGGCGCTGGGCAACACCGCCGACCGCCAGCTGCGGCGCGTCGCCGAGCTCGGCTTCGGCGCGACTCTCGGGGTGTTCCTCGGGGAGGTGTTCGTCCGGGTCTTCGGCACCGGCGTGCTGCAGATCGGCGTGGTCCTTCTGCTGTCCGCCTCGGTGGCGAAGTTCCTCGACCGGGGCGTGCTGCTGACGACCCAGGCGGGCGTGCAGAGCATCGTCATCGTCGCGATGCCGGCGAGCATGCTGTCCGGCGGCGCGCTGGGGCGCTGGTCCGACGCCCTGGTCGGTGCGGCCCTGGCACTGCTCGTCACCGCCGCGCTGCCGATCAGCGTCACCCGGCGGCTGCGCCGGCTGGCCCGCGAGGCGCTGGGGGAGATCGCGGCGTTGCTCGGCACCCTGGCCAAGGGCCTGCGCACCGGCAACGCCCAGCTCGCCGCCGACGCCCTGGCCCAGGGGCGCGACTCCGAGTCGGACCTGGAGTCGTGGGCCACCGCGGCGCGCAGCGCGCGGGAGGTGGTGCGCGTCAATCCCTCGCTGCGCAGCGAGCGGGGCACGGTCGCCGAGCTGTCCCGGGCGTGCACGCTCGCGGACCGGGCGATGCGCAACGCGCGCGTCGTCAGCCGACGCTCCGTCGTGGCGATCCAGGAAAGCGGGCCGGCGCCGGAGATCGCCGTCCACGTCGACAGCCTCGCCGGGGCGATCGGCTCGCTGGCCGCCGCCGTGGGGCGCGGCGACCCGCCCGAGGACGCGCGCCGGCGCCTGGCGGCTGTCGCCAGCGAGCTCGCCCCGGAGCGGTACGCCGAGGACGGGTGGCGCCAGCAGACCCTGGTGTCGCTCCTGCGCTCGCTCGCGGTCGACGCCCTGCAGATCTCCGGCATGTCCCGCGGCGAGGCCCTCGACCAGCTGGCCTGACCCCGCCCCCGCCCCCGCCCCCCCGGTGAGACGTCAAGTTGTGCGCGAGACGTCAAGTTGTGCGCGAGGGGTCAAGGAGTGCACGCCAGCCCGCGAGACCGGTGGGGAACGGCGAAGATCTTTCGCACCCCTCGCGGCTGCCGTCGACCGCCGACTGGTGCAGCATGGGCGCGTGACTACCGAGCACACCCAGCCGTCGCGTCGCCAGGTGCTCACCGCCGGCGGCGCTGCCGTCGCGATCCCGCTGCTCGCGGCGTGCGGCGGCTCCGGCTCGTCGCAGCAGCCCCAGCAGCCGGGCCAGTCCGCCTCGGGCGGGGCCGGCGGGCGGCTGACGGCCGTCAGCGACGTCCCCGTCGGATCGGGAGTGGTGGTGCAGAGCCCCTCCGGCGAGCCGGTGGTCGTCGCCCAGCCCCAGCAGGGCACGGTCCGGGCGTTCAGTGCCGTGTGCACGCACCAGGGTTGCACCGTCGCCGTCAAGGGCGACGAGCTCGACTGCCCCTGCCACGGCTCGCGCTTTGCCACGGCCAGCGGCGAGGTGCTCCAGGGCCCGGCCCAGCGGCCGCTGCCCGAGGTGAAGGTGAAGGTCGAGGGCGCCGACGTGGTGCTCGCCTGACGCGGCCCGGCAGGCGCGTCGATCCCACGCGGCCACCGGTGCCGTACTAGACGCATCCGCACCACGTGACGTGTGGGCGACTACTTGACGCGTCACCGACTATTTGACGCCTCGCGCACTACTTGACGCGTCACCGACTATTTGACGCCTCGCGCACTACTTGACGCCTCGCGCGCTGCGTGGGGCGTCGTTGGGCACCCGGTCTGTCATAGGCTCAGACCGTGCTCGCCAACGCCCAGCTGCTCCTCTTCCTCGTCCTGGCCCTCGTGCTCTTCGGGGTGGAGGTCTGGGCGCTGATCGACTGCGCCCGCCGGCCGGCCAACGCCTTCCTTGCCGCCGGCAAGCGCACGAAGAGGTTCTGGCTGATCCTCACCGGCGCCGCCGCGGCCGTCGGGTTCATCGCCATCCCGCCCCCGCTTGGGCTAGGCCTGTTCACCGGCTTCCTCCAGTTCGTCGCCGTCGTGCCCGCCGGCGTCTACCTCGCCGACGTGCGCCCCGCCGTCTCCAGCTACGGCGGCGGCCGCCGCCCCCCGCGCTCCGGCGGCTGGTGAGGGCGACGGCGTGAGAGCGGTTCTCCAGCGCGTCACCTCCGCCTGCGTGCGGGTCGACGGCGAGGTCGTCGGCGCCCTCACCCGCCCCGGCCTGGTGGCCCTGGTGGGTGTGACCCACGACGACGGCCCGCAGCAGGTCGAGCGCCTCGCCCGCAAGATCGCCGAGCTGCGCATCCTCCGCGAGGAGCGCTCGGCACTCGACGCCGGCGCGCCCGTCCTCGTCGTCTCCCAGTTCACCCTCTACGCCGACGTGCGCAAGGGCCGCCGGCCCACCTGGAACCGCGCCGCGCCCGGCCCGGTCGCCGAGCCGCTGGTCGACGCCGTCGTCGCCGAGCTGCGCGGGCGCGGCCTGGAGGTGGCCACCGGCCGCTTCGGCGCAGACATGGCCGTCGAGCTCGTCAACGACGGCCCGGTCACCGTGCTCGTCGAGGTGTAGCCGTGCGCATCGAGGCCCTGCTCGGCGACCTCACCACCCAGGAGGTCGACGCCGTCGTCAACGCCGCGAACTCCACCCTGCTCGGCGGCGGCGGGGTCGACGGCGCCCTGCACCGGGCCGCCGGGCCGGGCCTGCTCGAGGAGTGCGAGCGGCTGCGGCGCACCACGCTGCCGGACGGGCTGCCGGTCGGGCGCGCCGTCGCCACCGGCGGGCACCGCCTGCCCGCCGACTGGGTCATCCACACCGTCGGGCCCGACGCGCGCCGCGGCGAGACCGACCCCGCCCTCCTCGCCGCCTGCTTCACGAGCTCCCTCGAGCTGGCCGCGCGGATCGGCGCGCGCACCGTGGCCTTCCCCGCGATCAGCGCCGGCGCCTACGGCTGGGAGGCCGACGCCGTCGCCCGCACCGGCGTCGAGGCGGTCCGCGCCTTCGCCGCCCGCCAGGACGTCCGCGACGGGCAGCAGGTGTGCGGGCTGACCGTCACCGACGTCGGGCCCGCCACCGTCGCCGAGGTACGCTTCGTCCTGTTCAACGACCGGCTGCTGCGCGCCTTCGCCGCGGCGCTGGGCTGAGCGTCTTCCTCCGGCGGGCGCAGCACCGTCGCGCCCTTCCCGCACCCCGACGCGAGGGCATCACGCCTGTGGCGAACACGGGCAGTTCGGCCCCATCCCCGCCGTTAGATTGGGTGAACGCTGCCCAGACCTGGACGCCGCCGGGCTCGGGCCGAGGCAGCCGCCCGTGAGGAGTGCACATGTTTGAACGATTTACCGACCGTGCCCGACGCGTGGTCGTCCTCGCCCAGGAAGAGGCGAGGATGCTCAACCACAACTACATCGGCACCGAGCACATCCTCCTCGGCCTGATCCACGAGGGTGAGGGGGTTGCCGCGAAGGCGCTCGAGGCGCTGGACATCTCGCTCGAGGCCGTGCGCGCCCAGGTGACGGAGATCATCGGCGAGGGGCAGCAGTCCCCCTCCGGCCACATCCCCTTCACCCCGCGTGCCAAGAAGGTCCTCGAGCTGTCCCTGCGCGAGGCGCTGCAGCTCGGCCACAACTACATCGGCACCGAGCACATCCTGCTCGGCCTCATCCGCGAGGGCGAGGGCGTCGCCGCCCAGGTCCTGACCAAGCTGGGGGCGGACCTCAACCGGGTGCGCCAGCAGGTCATCCAGCTGCTGTCGGGCTACCAGGGCAAGGAGCCCGTCGCGGCCGGCGGCCCGCAGGAGGGCCAGCCCTCCGGCTCCGCCGTCCTCGACCAGTTCGGCCGCAACCTCACCCAGGCCGCCCGCGAGGGCAAGCTGGACCCGGTGATCGGCCGGACCCAGGAGATCGAGCGGGTCATGCAGGTGCTGTCCCGGCGCACCAAGAACAACCCCGTGCTGATCGGCGAGCCCGGCGTCGGCAAGACCGCCGTCGTCGAGGGGCTGGCCCAGAACATCGTGCGCGGCGACGTGCCCGAGACCCTCAAGGACAAGCAGCTCTACACCCTCGACCTCGGCTCCCTGGTGGCCGGCTCCCGCTACCGCGGCGACTTCGAGGAGCGGCTGAAGAAGGTCCTCAAGGAGATCCGCACCCGCGGCGACATCATCCTGTTCATCGACGAGATCCACACCCTCGTCGGGGCCGGGGCCGCCGAGGGCGCCATCGACGCGGCGAGCATTCTCAAGCCGATGCTGGCCCGCGGCGAGCTCCAGACCATCGGCGCGACCACCCTCGACGAGTACCGCAAGCACATCGAGAAGGACGCCGCCCTGGAGCGCCGGTTCCAGCCGATCCAGGTGGCCGAGCCCACGCTCGCGCACACCATCGAGATCCTCAAGGGCCTGCGCGACCGGTACGAGGCGCACCACCGCGTGTCCATCACGGACGAGGCGCTGGTGGCGGCCGCCACCCTGGCCGACCGCTACATTTCCGACCGGTTCCTGCCGGACAAGGCGATCGACCTGATCGACGAGGCCGGCGCGCGGCTGCGCATCCGCCGCATGACCGCCCCGCCGGAGCTGCGCGAGCTCGACGAGCGCATCGCCGAGGTCCGCCGCGAGAAGGAGTCGGCGATCGACGACCAGGACTTCGAGAAGGCCGCGCGCCTGCGCGACGACGAGAAGACCTTGGGCGAGCGCCGCGCCAAGCGGGAGCAGTCCTGGAAGAACGGCGACCTGGACGCCGTCGCCGAGGTGGACGAGGAGCTCATCGCCGAGGTGCTGGCCATGAGCACCGGCATCCCGGTGTTCAAGCTCACCGAGGAGGAGTCCTCCAAGCTCCTGCACATGGAGGACGAGCTGCACAAGCGCATCATCGGCCAGGACGCCGCCATCAAGGCGCTGTCCCAGTCGATCCGGCGCACCCGCGCGGGCCTGAAGGACCCCAAGCGGCCCGGCGGCTCGTTCATCTTCGCCGGCCCGACCGGCGTCGGGAAGACCGAGCTGGCCAAGGCGCTGGCCGAGTTCCTCTTCGGGGACGAGGACGCGCTCATCCAGCTCGACATGTCGGAGTTCTCGGAGAAGCACACCGTCTCCCGGCTCTTCGGCTCCCCGCCCGGGTACGTCGGCTACGAGGAGGGTGGCCAGCTCACCGAGAAGGTGCGCCGTCGCCCGTTCTCCGTGGTCCTGTTCGACGAGGTGGAGAAGGCCCACGCGGACATCTTCAACTCGCTGCTGCAGATCCTCGAGGACGGCCGCCTCACCGACTCCCAGGGCCGGGTGGTCGACTTCAAGAACACCGTCATCATCATGACGACGAACCTGGGGACGCGGGACATCGCCAAGGGCCTGCTCACCGGCTTCCAGGCGCAGGGCGAGCTGTCCAACAGCTACGAGCGGATGAAGACGAAGGTCAACGAGGAGCTCAAGCAGCACTTCCGGCCCGAGTTCCTCAACCGCGTGGACGACGTCATCGTCTTCCCGCAGCTGTCCGAGGACGAGATCGTCCAGATCGTCGACCTGATGATCGCGCGCCTGGACACCCGCCTGCGGGACCAGGACATGACGATCGAGCTCACCCCGGCCGCCAAGGAGCTGCTGGCCGAGCGCGGGTACGACCCCGTCCTCGGGGCCCGGCCGCTGCGCCGCGCGATCCAGCGGGAGATCGAGGACGTCCTGTCCGAGAAGATCCTCTTCGGCGAGGTCAAGCACGGCCAGAAGATCGTGGTCGACGCGCAGGGCGAGGGCCTGCTCGGCGAGTTCATCTTCACCGGCGTGCCCGCCGGGGAGATCGAGAAGCCCGAACCGGTCAAGGTGGGCCACGGCGCCACCGTGGAGCAGCGCGACATGCCGACGGCGCCCGAGGGCGGCGGCGCGGGCGGGGGCGGCCAGCTCCAGCCCGAGAGCTGAGGCTCCCGAGCAGCACGTAGCGCACTCCTACGGGTGAAGGGCCCGGCGACCACGCGGTCGCCGGGCCCTTCCGCACGCCGGGGGGCTGGTCCGGGCGAGCTCCGCGACCACCGCTCGAGCGCGAGGAGCGCCGCGACGGGGAACGAGGTCGCGGTTCTCGTTGTCGTGACGACCAGAACCTCGACCTCGATGACGAGGCGCCCGCCGTCAGGCTCTCGCCCGCAGGCCCGCGCCGCCGGGCGAGCTCAGGCGGCGTACCGCTCCACGAAGTTGCGCAGGATCCGGTGCGAGCGGCTGACGTCCGCGCGCGAGATCCGCACGATCACCTCGTCGGCCTCCGCCGCCGGAAAGTAGCCCGAGTGCCGGTACACGTCGATGCGGGTGACCATCGCGGCCCGGTCGAGCTCGGGATGGAACTGGGTGACGTACTGGTGGCGACCCACCCGGAACATCTGCACCGGGCAGGCGGCCGAGGTGGCGAGCAGCGTCGCGCCCGGCGGCAGCACCCGGCAGGACTCCTTGTGCCCGACGTAGGCGTGGAAGGTCCCCGGGACCCCGGCGAGGAGCGGGTCCGCGGCGCCGTCCTCGGTCAGCGCGATTTCCACCGCCCCGGTCTGCTCCGCGTAGGTGCCATCGATGACGGCGCCCGTGAGGCGGCCGAGCGCACCCACCCCGTAGCACAGCCCGAGGAAGGGGAAGTCGCGCTCGACGACCTCGGCGAGCACGGCGCCCAGCTCGGTCTCCACCCGCAGCTGCTCGTCCGTCTTGTGCTCGTCCGGCACCGACGCGGTGAACGGGCTGCCCCCGAGGAAGACCCCCGCGTAACGGTCGAGGCTCAGCGGCGTGAAGGTGCCCGACTCCATGCGGATGCGCACCAGCTCGTCCGGGCGCAGGCCGGAGTGCGCCAGGAAGCTGGCGTACTCCTCGTCGGCGGCGACGTCCTCGCTGCGCGAGGCCAGCAGCGCGAAGGGCTTGGTGGGCACGGGACCAGTGAACACCGCGGGGCCGCGCGGCGGAGGCGCTGTCGCACCGCGAACCGTTCGAGGTCCCCGTTCTCAAAGGATGGGACGACGGCGCGGGACCGTTGCGTCGGCCGCGTGCGCCCTCCCGGGCCTTCCGGATGCGGTCGGTCGCGAGCGGTCGTACCGTGAAAATGGTTCAGCTGTCGACGACGAAAGGAGTCCGCCATGGGTCTCGACGACAAGATTGGCAACGCCGCCGAGGAAGCCAAGGGCAAGGCCAAGGAGGCCACCGGCAAGGCCACCGACAACGAGAGCCTCGAGGCCAAGGGGCAGGCCGAGAAGACCAAGGCCAACCTCAAGCAGGCCGGCGAGGACATCAAGGACGCCACCAAGTAGTCGCACGCATGTGACGGGCCCCGCGGGAGCAACGCCTTCCGCGGGGCCCGTCGGCGTGTGCGGGGCGGGCTCGCCCGCCGTGACAGGACGCCCACCCGCGTCTGATGGGAAGCCCGCCGGCGCGTCGGAACGTGAATCGCCAGACGGTCGCACCCGAGACGGAACATCCAGTGTTTCCACCTCGTGTACGCGCTCGACGTCAGGGCGCTGAATGTATGCAAGAACGTCCAGTAGGGGTGGTCGCCCTCAACGCGGTCCAGAAAAGGCGTAGCAGACGCGACCGAGGTCTCGGCTACTTGTATACAAACGAGGGCTGGTGGGTTAGCGTGACGCCATGCTCGCCAGCGACGCCGCCTACGCCTCCCTGCGGGAGGACATCGTCTCCGGGCGCCTGGGCCCCGGCACGGTGCTCGGTGAGGTCGAGCAGGCGGCACGCCTGGGCGTCTCCCGGACGCCGCTGCGCGAGGCCCTGGCGCGGCTGGCCGCGGAGGGGCTCGCCGTCGCCGGCAAGGGGCGCACGCTGGTCGTGTCGAACCTCTCCGCCGAGGACGTGCGGCACCTGTTCGAGCTGCGCGAGGCCCTGGAGTGCCAGGCCGCCCGCCTGGCCGCCCAGCGTGGCGACCGCACCGTGTTCGCCCGGCTCGCCGAGCGCTTCGCCGGTGCCGCGGCGCTGGTCAGCGCCACCGATCCCGACCAGGTGGCCTACTACGGGCTCGTCGCCGAGCTCGACGCGGCGCTGGACGAGGCCATGGCCAGTCCCTACCTGCTGCGCTCGCTCGCCACGCTGCGCACCCACGTCGCCCGCGCCCGCCGGCTCGCCCACGACAACCCCGAGCGACTGGCCCAGGCGGCGCACGAGCACCGCCTCATCGCCGAGGCCATCGCCGAGGGCGACGCCACGCTGGCCGCCCAGGCCACCGCCGTCCACCTGCGCGCGAGCCTGGCGAATATCCTCGCCAGCCTCGCCGCGGCCGGCCCCGGTGACCCCGCCGGCCCCCACGACCCCGCCGACCCTCATGAGCCCGCCGACGACGGCGAGCCGGCCGGCCCCCACGACCCCGCCGACGAGGTCGGCCACCCCCACCCAGGAGCAGCCGCATGATCACCGATCGCATGGTCGTCCACCACGTCCGCGTCCACCCCAGCGCCGAGAAGCTCCCGCGCGAGGACCAGCTCGCGTGGAAGATCGCCGAGGTCGCCGCCGACCCGGTCGACGTGCCCGAGGCCGTCACCGAGATGATCGTCAACCGGGTCATCGACAACGCCGCCGTGGCCACCGCCTCGCTCACCCGGGCCCCCGCCGTCGCCGCCCGCGCCCAGGCCCTGGCCCACCCCTACACCCCGGGCGCGACCGTCTTCGGCGCCCCGCGCACCGACCGGGTCAGCCCCGAGTGGGCCGCCTGGGCCAACGGCGTGGCCGTGCGCGAGCTCGACTACCACGACACCTTTCTCGCCGCCGACTACTCCCACCCCGGCGACAACATCCCGCCGATCCTCGCCGTCGCGCAGCACCTGGCCGCCCGCCGCGGGCTGACCGGGGCCCAGCTCGTGCGCGGGATCGCAACCGGTTACGAGATCCAGGTCGACCTCGTCCGGGCGATCAGCCTGCACAAGCACAAGATCGACCACGTCGCCCACCTGGGCCCCGCCGCCGCGGCCGGCATCGGCACCCTCCTCGGCCTGCCGCCCGAGGTGATCTTCCAGGCCGTCGGCCAGGCCCTCCACACCACGACGGCGACCCGGCAGTCCCGCAAGGGCGAGATCTCGACGTGGAAGGCCTACGCCCCCGCCTTCGCCGGCAAGGTGGCCGTCGAGGCGGTGGACCGGGCCATGCGCGGGCAGACCTCGCCCACCCCGATCTACGAGGGCGAGGACGGCGTCATCGCCTGGCTCCTCGACGGCCCCGACGCCGCCTACGAGGTGCCGCTGCCCGTCCCGGGCGCGCCCAAGCTGGCGATCCTGGACACCTACACCAAGGAGCACTCCGCGGAGTACCAGTCCCAGGCGCTCATCGACCTCGCCCGCAAGCTCCACCGGGAGCGGCCCGAGCTGGCGGACCCGGCGAATGTGGCCTCGATCGTGATCCACACCAGCCACCACACGCACTACGTCATCGGGTCGGGGGCGAACGACCCGCAGAAGTACGACCCCACCGCCTCCCGCGAGACCCTCGACCACTCCATCCCGTACATCTTCGCCGTCGCCCTGCAGGACGGCGCCTGGCACCACGTCGCCTCCTACGCTCCCGAGCGCGCCGCCCGCCCGGACACCGTCGCGCTGTGGCGCAAGGTCACCACCGCCGAGGACCCGGAGTGGACCCGTCGCTACCACTCCACCGAGCCGGCTGAGAAGGCCTTCGGCGGCCGGGTGGAGATCGCCCTGACCGACGGCACCACCGTCGTGGAGGAGATCGCCGTCGCCGACGCCCACCCGCTCGGCGCCCGGCCCTTCGGCCGGGAGCAGTACGTGCAAAAGTTCCGCACCCTGGCCGCCGGCGTGCTGGAGCCCGCGGAGATCGAACGGTTCCTCGACGCTGCCCAGCGCCTGCCCGAGCTAGACGCCGCCGGCCTCGCCGAGCTCACCGTCACGGCCCCGGCCGGGCTGCTGGCGCCGATGACCACCCCGGAGGGGATCTTCTGATGCTGTACGCCGCCACCACCGCCGCCGCCAAGCGCGCCGCCCTGCGCGAGCGGCTCGCCACCGGCGAGCTGCTGCGCTTCCCCGGCGCCTTCAACCCCCTGTCCGCCCGCCTCGTCCAGGACAAGGGCTTCGAGGGCGTCTACATCTCCGGGGCCGTGCTGTCCGCGGACCTCGGGCTGCCCGACATCGGGCTGACCACCCTGAGCGAGGTAGCCGGCCGCAGCAAGCAGATCGCCCGCGTCACCGACCTGCCCGCGCTCGTCGACGCCGACACCGGTTTCGGCGAGCCGATGAACGTCGCCCGCACCGTCCAGGAGCTCGAGGACGCCGGCGTGGCCGGCCTGCACATCGAGGACCAGGTCAACCCCAAGCGCTGCGGCCACCTCGATGGCAAGCAGGTGGTCGACGGGTCCACGGCGGTCAAGCGCATCCGGGCCGCTGTCGACGCCCGGCGCGACCCCAACCTCCTGGTCATGGCGCGCACCGACATCCGCGCCGTGGAGGGCCACCAGGCCGCGATCGACCGGGCCAAGGCGCTCGTCGACGCCGGCGCCGACGCCATCTTCCCCGAGGCCATGCGCGACCTCGCCGAGTTCGCGGCGGTGCGCCGCGCCGTCGATGTCCCGGTGCTGGCCAACATGACCGAGTTCGGCAAGTCCGAGCTGTTCACCACCGCCGAGCTCGCCGATGTCGGCATCAACATCGTCATCTACCCCGTCTCGCTGCTGCGCATTGCCATGGGCGCGGCCGAGCGGGCCCTGGACACCCTCACCGAGGAGGGCACCCTGGCGAGCCTGGTGCCGCAGATGCAGCACCGCGCCCGCCTCTACGAGCTCCTCGACTACGAGGACTACAACCGGTTCGACACCTCGATCTTCACCTACACCCCGGACCCCGCCCGCGGCTAGGGCGCCGGGCTCGGGCACGTCAGCGCAAAGGAGCGAACATGACCACGCAGACCCAGGCAGACCCGGAGATCCGCAAGGGGCTCGCCGGCGTCGTCGTCGACACCACCGCCATCTCCAAGGTCAACCCCGAGACCAACTCCCTGCTCTACCGGGGCTACCCCGTCCAGGAGCTCGCCGCCCGCTGCTCGTTCGAGGAGGTCGCCCACCTGCTCTGGCACGGCGAGCTGCCCACGGCCGCGGAGCTCGCGGACCTCGAGCGCGCGGAACGCGCCCAGCGTGCGCTGGCGCCCAACGTGCGCGCCGTCGTCGACGCCCTGCCCACCACGGCCCACCCCATGGACGTGGTGCGCACCGCCGTCAGCGTCATCGGCGCCGACGACCCGACGACGGCGGACGCCTCCCGGGCGGCCAACCTCGCCAAGGCGGTCCGCCTGTTCGCCCAGCTGCCCGCCGTCGTCGCCTACGACCAGCGCCGGCGTCACGGGCAGGAGCTCGTCGCGCCCCGCGACGACCTCGACTACGCCGCGAACTTCTTGTGGATGACCTTCGGGGAGGTCCCCGACGCCGTCGTCGTCGACGCCTTCCGGGTCTCGCTGATCCTGTACGCCGAGCACTCCTTCAACGCCTCCACCTTCACCGCCCGGGTCATCACCTCCACGCTCTCGGACCTGTACTCCGCCGTCGTCGGGGCGATCGGCGCGCTCAAGGGCCCGCTGCACGGCGGCGCCAACGAGGCCGTCATGCACGTCTTCGACGAGATCGGCTCGGCCGACGAGGCGGAGGCGTGGCTCGAGCGGGCGCTGGCCGAGAAGCGCAAGATCATGGGCTTCGGCCACCGCGTCTACAAGAACGGCGACTCCCGCGTCCCCACCATGAAGGCGGCGCTGGACAAGCTGGTGGCCCACTACGACCGGCCCGACCTCGCCGCCCTGTACGACGCCCTGGAGCGGGCGATGGTCGCCCGCAAGAACATCCAGCCCAACCTCGACTACCCCTCCGGGCCCGCGTACCACCTCATGGGTTTCGACACCGCCACCTTCACCCCGTTGTTCGTCGCCAGCCGCGTGACCGGGTGGACGGCGCACGTGATGGAGCAGCTCGAGGCCAACGCCCTCATCCGGCCGCTGAGCGCCTACGTCGGGCCCGCCGAGCGACACATGGAGGAGCCCGCGACGGCGTGACGCCGCGGCCGCCGGGTGGTCCCGGCGGCACAGCACCGCCGGCGTCGGTGTGATGTATGGCACGTCCCGGCCCCGGTAAAGTGACGTGCACCACCTCTAGTGTGTTCGCCACAGGTGGCGCCGGGGGTGCGCCAGAACGTGGAAGGACGGTCATGGCCAAGTACGTGTACCGGTTCAGTGAGGGTGGCAAGGACCAGAAGGACCTGCTGGGGGGCAAGGGGGCCAACCTCGCCGAGATGGCGAAGATCGGCCTGCCGGTCCCACCGGGGTTCACCATCACCACCGAGGCCTGCCGGGCCTACATGCGCGACGGGCGGGTGCCGCCGGAGCTGCGCGTGGAGGTGACGATGGCCCTGCGCGAGATCGAGGACCACATCGGCCGGCGCCTCGGCGACTTCCACGAGCCGCTCTTGGTCTCGGTGCGCTCCGGGGCGAAGTTCTCCATGCCCGGCATGATGGAGACGGTCCTGAACGTCGGGCTCAACGACGCCTCGGTCAAGGGGCTGGCGGAGTTCTCCGGCGACGAGCGCTTCGCGTGGGACTCCTACCGGCGGCTGATCCAGATGTTCGGCAAGACGGTGTTGGACATCGATGGGGAGCTGTTCTCCGCGGCGCTGGACGCGAAGAAGGCCGAGGTGCGGGCGGCCACCGACGTGGAGCTGAGCGCCGAGGACCTCAAGGACCTGGTGGGCGCCTTCAAGGAGATCGTCAAGGAGCAGTGCGGGCGGGAGTTCCCCCAGCACCCGCGCGAGCAGTTGGACATGGCGATCGAGGCGGTGTTCGGGTCGTGGAACACCGAGCGGGCCCGCCTGTACCGCCGGCGCGAGCGCATCCCCAACGACCTGGGCACCGCCGTCAACGTCGTGACCATGGTGTTCGGGAACCTTGGGGAGACCTCGGGCACCGGGGTGGCCTTCACCCGCGACCCCTCCACCGGCCACTCCGGGGTGTACGGGGACTACCTGTCCAACGCCCAGGGCGAGGACGTCGTCGCCGGCATCCGCAACACCCTGTCCCTGGCGGACCTGCAGCAGCTGGACGCGAAGTCCTACGGCGAGCTCATGCAGGCGATGCGCCGACTGGAGACGCACTACCGGGACCTGTGCGACATCGAGTTCACCATCGAGCGCGGCAAGCTGTGGATGCTGCAGACCCGGGTGGGTAAGCGCACCGCGGCCGCGGCCTTCCGGATCGCCACCCAGCTGGTGGACGAGAACCTCATCACCATGGACGAGGCGATCGGGCGCACCACGGGCGCGCAGCTGACCCAGCTGCTCTTCCCCCAGTTCGACGGCAGCGCCGAGCGGGAGTTGCTGACCAAGGCCATGGCCGCCTCCCCGGGGGCGGCGGTGGGCGAGATCGTCCTGGACAACGCCCAGGCGCTCGAGCGCACCCAGGCCGGGGCGAAGGTCATCCTGGTGCGGCGCGAGACCAACCCCGACGACCTGCAGGGCATGATCGTCGCCGACGGCGTGCTCACCGCCCGGGGCGGGAAGACCTCCCACGCGGCGGTGGTCGCCCGCGGGATGGGCAAGTGCGCCGTCGTCGGCGCCGAGGAGCTCGACGTCGACCGGGCGGCCGGCGAGGTCCGGGTCAACGGCACGGTGCTGCGCGCCGGGGACACGATCGCCATCGACGGCTCCACCGGGGAGGTCTTCCTCGGCGAGGTGCCCGTGGTGGACTCCCCGGTCATGCGCTACATCGCCGAGGGGCTGCAGGCGGGGCTGGATGCCGCGCCGGACGACTCGACCCGGGAGCTGGTGCAGGCGGTGGACCGAGTGCTGTCCCACGCCGACGACGTGCGCCGGATGCGGGTGCGGGCCAACGCCGACACCGCCGAGGACGCCCGCCGGGCCCGGGAGCGCGGCGCGGAGGGCATCGGGCTGTGCCGCACCGAGCACCAGTTTCTCGGCGACCGGCGCGCCTACATCGAGCGGGTGGTCCTGGCCGAGGGGGAGGAGGCCCGCCAGGCGGCGCTGGCCGAGCTGCTGCCGCTGCAGCGCCAGGACTTCGTCGAGCTGCTCGAGGCGATGGACGGCCTGCCGACCACGATCAGGCTCATCGACCCGCCGCTGCACGAGTTCCTGCCTGACCTGACCGACCTGTCGGTCAAGGTGGCCCTGGCCGAGGAGAAGGGCGAGGCGGACGAGCGCGACGTCAAGCTGCTCGCGGCGGTGCGGCGCATGCACGAGCAGAACCCCATGCTGGGCCTGCGCGGGGTGCGCCTGGGCCTGAAGATCCCGGGCCTGTTCGCGCTGCAGATCCGGGCGATCGCCGAGGCGACCGTGCAGCTGCGCGGGCAGGGCCGGGACCCGCGCCCGGAGATCATGGTGCCTCTCGTGGGGTCGGTCCGGGAGCTGCAGATCGTGCGCGAGGAGGCCGAGGGCATCCTCCGCGAGGTCGGCCGGGACTCCGACACCGCCCTGGACCTGCCGATCGGGTGCATGATCGAGCTGCCGAGGGCGGCGCTGACCTCCCACCGCATCGCCGAGGAGGCCGACTTCTTCTCCTTCGGCACCAACGACCTCACGCAGACCACGTGGGGCTTCTCCCGCGACGACGTCGAGGGCGCCTTCTTCGCCGACTACCTCGAGAACGGGGTGCTGACCATCTCCCCGTTCGAAACCCTCGACGCCGACGGCGTGGGCGCCCTGGTCCGCGCCGGCGTCGAGGGCGGCCGGTCCACGAAGTCGCACCTGCACCTGGGCGTGTGTGGCGAGCACGGCGGGGATCCCGAGTCCATCCACTTCTTCCACGACGCCGGCCTGGACTACGTCTCCTGCTCGCCGTTCCGGGTGCCCATCGCCCGGTTGGAGGCAGGCAGGGCCGCCGCATCGAGGGAGGACGCGACGGCGTAAGGCAACGAGAGCCGTTTGCTGAGGGTTGGGGGTCTGGCGGATTTCGACGGATGTGCGAGTGCCGAGGAGCACTCCACTGACCGGGGCTGCGGCGCTTCTGTGCGACGTCGCCTTCCCCATGCGGCTGAAGGCGTCAAGTTGGGCCGAAAGCTCGCTCACCTGACCGCTACGAGCGAGATTTGGTCCACGCTACTGAGGAATCCGTCGTCATGCCGCAGAACGGACTTCTGTCTGGTGTGAGGGCTGTGTCGCGCGGCTTCCTTGAGCGTCTTCACGGGGGAGGGGTGCGTATTGACGTCGATGTTGGGTCGCTGACATTCACCGTCTCGTTCACAATGAGAAGGTCGAGGGTTCGAGTCCCCCTCGCTCCACCACTGGTCGTTGACGTGCAAGGACGCGGGTAGCGGCCATCTGTGGAGCCCAACTCGTTCGCAATCGTCGCTACCCCGCCTGCACGGTGGTTCGAGTTCTCCCCGACCGCGAGAAGGCAAGGTCCGCGACTATTACGGCAACGGCGCGGGTCTCCGCGTCGAACTTCTCCGTGCAGGCATGGATTCTGGTTCCAGTCTCCTTGCTTGCTGCACCAGATGGCAGCCCGCCGCATCGCTCACGATCGTGCCGTGGGAAACTGAATAGCAGCGGCGCACGTGGCGCTAACCGCCTGTCGACTCCCGGACAATCAGCTTGGGCGCAAAGATGCTCTTGCGAGGCGGCGCAGCGGCATCGAGCCCGGCATCAAGGAGGCGGACGGTCTCCTCGGCCATCGCCGCGAGCGGCTGATCCACCGAGGTCAGCCTCGGCGCAGTGAGCAGCCCGAGGCCCGAGTTGTCATAGCTTACGACCTTGACATCAGTGGGCACCTCGACACCTGCAGCGCGCAGCGCCGCCAGGAGGGAAACCGCGATGACGTCGGCCCCACACACGATGCCGTCCGGCATCCTTCCTTCTCTGAGCAGAGTCAGTGCAGCCTCGGTGCCCCATGCCGCTGTGAACTCGCCGAGGAGTACGCGACCGTCGGGGTGGCCGCCAGTTGAGCCCTCGAAGGCGCGCAGGCGCTCAGTAGCGGTTGACGTGGTGGGTGCGGCGCCGACGTAGGCGATGCGGACACAGCCGCGGTCCCGCAGATGGGCCACGCATTGGCGGACGCCGGCGAAGTTGTCGCTGCCAACGAAGTCTGTGCCCGCACCCTGTGAAAGGCGGTCGAACTGCACCACACGGCACTGGGTCGCGGCCGTGCGCAATGCCGCCACAGAATCTTCCGCCGAGACCGGAATAACGATGAGACCGTCCACCATGCGGTTTAGAAGCACTTCGATGCGAGCAGCCTCTGTGTCCGCGCTGTCCCGGGAGTCGCAGAGGATCAACGCCCGACCACTTGCTGCGAGAACTCCTTCGAGTGCCTCGACGGCTCCGACGAAGTACGGGTTGGAGATCGAGGGGACCACCATGCCAACCGTGTCCGTGCGCTGCGTGCGCAGCGCCCGAGCGACCACATTTGCGCTGTAACCCAGTCCCTCGCTGGCTTTGATCACCCGTTTGGCCATGTCGGGGTTGACTGTCGTGTGACCAGCGAGCACGCGGGCCGCGGTGGCGCGCGAGACGCCAGCAGAGGCGGCGACATCGCCTACCGTGACCTTCCTGCCCATGGGTGCACCTCTCTAGAGAAATCGATCTCCGATAGTCGCGCTGAGCGTAGCGCGCGCACCACGTACTGAGCGTGACCGGTGATGCGCACAGGCGGTGTGGCAAGGGGCATTGGTAGAAAGGTCCTCTCGGAGAACTTGCGCAGAATCTAGCGGTGAAGTCGCATCGTGGCATCAATGTTCGATGCATAGTTGACAACGGGCGTGGTTATCTCTTTAATCGTGCCTCAACTGAGAGATCGATCTCTCAGGGCCTCGAGTCAGTGTGGACGGGAGGAGGAACACATGGGGTACCAGTCAGCAGATGTGGCGGTCGTCGGCAGCGTAAATGTCGATCTCGTGGCGCGCGTGCATCGGCTACCGGCCCCGGGCGAAACTGTCTCCGCGCTGGCGTTCGACGAGTTTCCCGGCGGGAAGGGCAGCAACCAGGCGGTCGCGGCTTCCCGACTCGGACGGCGAGTGGTCTTCATCGGCCTGACGGGTACGGACCAAGAGGCGCGCATGGTCCGCAGCGCGCTTGAAGCTGAAGGCGTTGACGTTACGGCCCTTGGGGAAGACAGCACAGCGCCCACCGGCCGCGCAGTCGTGCTCGTAGACAGCGGGGCGGAGAACTGCATCGTTGTGATTCCTGGTGCCAATGCTCGTGTCGGACCCGCCCACATCGAATCGGTCAGCGCAGTTCTGGCCTCAGCCCGGGTAGTCGTCACGCAACTGGAGATCCCGCTCGAGACCGTACTCGCCGCAGCGAGGTCGACCGTCGGTACGTTCGTCCTCAACGCCGCGCCCGCGCGTGCACTGCCGCGCGAGCTGCTCGACCTTGTCGATGTCCTCGTGGTGAACGAGGTCGAGTACGAAGCCGTCGCTGGTCGCGCGCTCAGCACAGATCTCGCCCGGCTGGCGGACGAGCTCGCTGTCGGTTCCCTGCCGCGCTCGCTGGTGATCACCCTAGGTGCGCGTGGCGCCATAGTGGCGGACGGCCCGTCCATCAGCGCGATCCCGGCACCTGCGGTCGACGTCGTAGACACCACTGGGGCGGGCGACACTTTCATCGGCGCGCTCGCTGATGCGTTGAGCCGTGGGGAGCCGCTTCACGCCGCAGCGCAGTGGGCCGTGTATGCGGCATCCACCGCTACCGGTGCCCTGGGGGCGACCACTGGAATGCCACGGGCAGATGAGGTTCTCGCCGCGATCCGACGATGCGGGGAGGTGTAGGACGTCGCCACCGGTCCGGCGCGCCAAGTCAATGCTGCTCAGCCTCGCACCTGCAGCGCGATCGACGAATTCTGGGGCCGGTGGCGCTGTCGGCGACCAGCGCCGTAACACGCGGGAAGCGAACGACCCGCCAGACAAAGTGTCACCCAGTTTTCTGATGAACATTTTGGTTGGTTGAGCGGCTCGCCGCGACGCAGATCGCATCGGAATCACCCGACTGGCCCAAGGAGGGGCATAGTGGAACTCGACGTTAAGAGCACTCCAGCAAGTACGAGCGCACCTAGTATCAAGAAGGGCAACTCGGCGACCGGCGTCGCGGTCGAGTTTCGTCATGTCACTCGCCGGTTTGGCCCAGTTCAGGCGCTCACCGATGCCTCGCTCAAGATCTCCGCAGGCGAGTTCATTGCCCTGCTGGGGCCGAGCGGCTCCGGTAAGACAACCCTGCTCAACATCCTGGCCGGGTTTGAGGTGCCCGACGAGGGCTCCGTGTGGTTCGACGGGAAAGACGTGACGCAGGTCCCGGTTCACGAACGCGAGCTGGGCTATGTGTTCCAACGGTACGCGCTGTTTCCCAACATGACAGTCGGGCAGAATGTGGAATACCCCTTGCGAGCCAAGAGGGTTTCACGGCAGACAGCCCGCCAGCGTGTCGAGAACGCGCTCGAGCTCGTTGACATGGCGGGGTATGGCAATCGACGCATCGACCAGCTCTCGGGAGGCCAGCAGCAACGCGTTGCGCTAGCGCGCTCCCTGGTCTATCGCCCCGGGCTCATGCTGATGGACGAGCCTCTCGGTGCGCTCGATCGCAAGCTCCGCGAGCGGGTCCAGCTAGAGATTCGCGAGTTGCACCGCGAGGTCGAAGCGACGTTTGTCTATGTCACTCACGACCAGGACGAGGCGATGATGCTTGCGGACCGCATCGCCGTGGTCGACAAGGGGCGCATCAACCAGGTGGGCACTCCGGCAGAGCTTTACGGGCAGCCGAAGACCCGAGTGGTGGCCGGCTTCCTCGGAGACATGAACTTCCTACCGTGCTCCATCTCGGCCACGACGGCCGGCGAGGGTGTCCACGTGCAGGTCGGAAATCATGTCCTACCTGCAGTGCTCGTCAGAGAGGACGAGCCGCACAGCACTGGCGGCCCCGTACTCGCGATTCGGCCCGAATCCATCCGAGTCGACGCGACGACCGGGATGGTCCCGGCCATCGTGTGCGAGACCATCTTTCTCGGTGCCACCGTGAAATTCGTTGTCGAATGCATGGGGCACAAGGTCACCGCGGTCTATCCCGCTCACTCGGCCCCCCTGGCGCTGCGGCCAGGCGCGCGTGTCTATCTCACATGGGACCGCAAGGACGCGACGTGCTTTGACGCCGCCTAACCGGCGGAACCATCAAGAAGCAAACCGGCAAGTACCCCGAAGAATGGAGAACAAGATGCTCACCACTCGACCGAGCTCCACGAGGAAGAACTCAAGAACCCGCAGAGGCCAGTTGCGGTCCGTAGCCGTGGCAACATCCGCGATGCTCTCTGTCGTGACCTTCTCGGCCTGCTCGTCCACGGAGGCGACCGGAGACGACGAAGGCGCCTCCGGAGAGGTCATGGTCTACGACGGAGGCGGTGCATGGGGTGAGGCGCAGCGGATCGCGTATTTCGAACCGTTCGAGGAGGAGACCGGTATCCGTGTCATTCCGGCCGCCGGCGAGGCGCCCCCTGCTCTGAGGACGACCATCGAGGCCGGCAATCCGAGCATGGACGTCATGAACATCGGCGCGAACACGGTCCAGGAGTGGGTCGATGCGGATCTTCTGCTGCCCATCGATATCGAATCGTGGACGTCCGCGGACCCGGCAGACCTGCAGCCGTTCGCGGCCGACGAGTACTCGGTTCCGTCCCTGATCTACGCGGCGCAGATCGCATATGACCCGGAGGTGGTGGGCGGCGAGATCGAGGACTGGGCCGACTTCTTCGATGTGGCCACTTTCCCGGGTGAACGCACCCTCGGCGAGGGGATGAACATCACGACTGGCACGCTCGAGGCGGCGCTTCTGGCCGACGGCGTCGACCCGGCCTCCCTTTACCCCCTCGACGTGGAGCGCGCTCTCGACAAGCTCAAGGAACTCACCCCGAGCATCCTCAAGTTCTGGGGCACGGGGGCCGAGTCGGTCCAGCTGTTGACTGATGGTCAGGTCGGCGCCACTGCGGCGTGGAATGGCCGTGTCGCGGCTGCCCAGGAACAAGCTCCCGGCATTGCCTCGACCTGGAACCAGGCCATCCTGCAGCTGGATGTCTGGACAATCCCTGAGGGTGCGAAGAACGAAGAGAACGCGCAACGGTTCATCGAGTTCGCCTCACGTCCGGACCGGCAGGCCGAGTTCGCGCAGCTCATCACCTACTCCCCGACCAATGCACGCGCCTTCGAGTCCATCGACGCGGACCGCCAGAAGCTGCTGCCGACCGCACCCGAGCACGTCGACGCCACGATCATGTCGGACAGCTCCTGGTGGGGGTCGGACTCCGGTAACGGCGAGCTCTGGTCCACCCGTGTCGTGACGATGTGGCAGGAGTGGCTGGCTGACCTCTAACTCGCCCGTCAGCTAGGAGTGCGGAAGGACAAGTACCGGTGAAACATCCCCTGAGAACATCGCTCTTGCGATCTGGTCCGGCTGTGCTGATGATTCCGGCGGCACTGCTGGTCGGCGCCTTCTTCGTGATCCCGCTGGGGCGGCTGATAGTCAGCAGCCTTTCCGTGGACGGCAGTGTCGGCATCAGCAACTATGTCGGCATCTTCGGATCTGACAACATCTTTGCCGAGGTGCTTCTCCGAACGGGATGGATCGCTCTGCTTGTTACCGTTGCGACGTTGGTCCTCGGATATCCACTCGCATACGTGGCGGTGCGTGCGCGAAACATCTTGGGTCTCGTCCTTGTGATCCTTGTGATGTTCCCCTTCTTTACGAGTGCGTTGGTGCGCACCTTCGCATGGAGGGCACTCCTCGCCGACAACGGTCCCATCAATCAGCTCATACTGACACTCGGGCTGAGCACCGAGCCGGTCCGGCTCGTCTACAACGACATCGGTGTCGTCATCGGTATGACGCAGGTCTTGCTGCCGATGATGGTGCTTCCGATCTACGCACGGATGAAGACGATCGATCGGTCCCTGGTTCTGGCTTCGCGCACGATGGGTGCGAGCCCGCTCACTGCCTGGCGCACGGTTTTCGTGCCACAGTCGATGACCGGGGTTGTGTCAGGAGCGACGATCGTCTTCATCTCGGCGCTGGGCTACTACGTGACGCCGCTCCTTCTGCAAGGGCCGTCGACACCGTTGTTCGCTCAACGAATAGATTCACTGGTGGCGCTTCCTGGGAAACAGGGCGAAGTGGCCACTCAATCGACGGTCGTGCTGATCGTCACACTGGTTTTGGCGTACTTCCTGCGGCAGGGACTCGGGCTCTCGAGCACGGCAGACGGCGCGCGCTCGAGTCGCCGGTCACGAAAGAACGGCGGCACAGCAGTGGTGGCTGTGGGCGCCGCGCCAGAGCGCTCCGCGGTCACGCCGGCGTCTTCGACGGCCGATGCAGATCTGAGCAGCTTGCCGAGCAACTGGGTCTGGCGCATCGAGCAGCGTCTTTCATTCCTGAGGTTCCCTGTCGCAGTCGGAATCGCGGTCGTGGCGTTGTTCGTCTCGCTTGCACCGATGGTCGCGATCGTGATGCTCGGGTTCTCGAACGATGCCTTTCTGCGGTTTCCCCCGTCCGCGTACTCGACTCGGTGGTTCGAGGCGTACTTCTCGAACACGCGGTGGTTGGACTCGACTTGGCTCAGCCTGTCAATCGCAGGCGGAGCTGCCGTCATCGCTATTGTTCTCGCTGCCATGGCGGCGTTCGGCATCGCGCGTACGAAGAGGCGTGGTCTGGCGGTTCCCGGCTACCTGATGATGGTCGCCCCGATGGTCATCCCTCAGGTGGTCCTTGCAGCGTCGCTGCTCTACTTCTTCCTGCCGCTTAATATCGCCGGGCGGCCCGCGGCGTTGGTGATCGCCTACACGCTGATCGGGCTTCCACTGGCCATGATCGTGCTCACCACGGCATTCCGGAACCTGGACCCGGCGTATGAGCGTGCGTCCTCGAGCCTCGGGGCGCGGCCAGCAATGACGATGCGACGAGTCATCGTGCCGCTGGTGCTGCCGTCGGTGTTGTCGGCGTTCATCTTCGTCTTCGTCACGGGCTTTGGTGACCTTGTCTTCGCGCAGTTCGTGGGAGGCATCGGGACGCCGACGCTTGAGCGGCAGATGTATCGCAGTATCCGGGAAGAGGTGAGCCCGGAAGTTGCCGCAGTAGGAACTCTCGTCATTGGTGTCCTGGTGTTGGTCTGCCTTGCCGTCTTGGTGGGCTCACGAGGGCTTCGTCGACAGGTCAGGTCGCTAGCCGCGACCGGAAGGAAGGGGTCTTTATGACGTCCACCGAAGTTCAGTCCTCGCAACTGCTGTTCAGTCGTCCGGAGTATGAGCAGAGGCTCCGCGCTCACCGCGAGTACATGGACCGCCATGGTCTGGACCATCTGATCTTGGTGCAGCCTGAGTCGCTCACGTATCTGAGCGGGTACATGACCGCCGGGTACACGTCGTCGTTCGCTGCAGGGGTGGTCTCGAGGACCGGAGACCCGGCTCTGCTCATCCGGCACGCCGAGGAGTATTGGTACCGACAGACGTCCTGGTGCCCGGAGCCGATCTGGTGGTACGACGGCGAGTCGGTGGCTGAGGTGCTCCTTCGAGGGATCTCTGAGCTGGGACTGCGCGGGCGAATCGGCATGGAAGGGGGCTCGTGGCGGGCGCCCTACCAACTCATCGCGGCCGTCATGGACGGCGTGCCACCAACGTGCACCCTCGTGCCCGACTGTGACGTCTCGGGCCTTCGTCTGATCAAGTCGGAGGAGGAACTGCAGGTCATGCGTCGGGCAGGAGAGATCGCCGACAAGATGGTGCAAGCGGCCTGCGATGCCGCGGTTCCCGGGATCACCGAGCGGGATCTTGCCGCGCACATGTCGGCGGTGGGCATTCGGGCCGGCTCAGGACAACTGGAGTCCGGTCCCGTCTCGAGTGGCGCCGCAGCGAAGCACATCCACGCCAGTTATACCGATCGCGTCCTCGAGCCTGAGGATCTGGTGTTCATCGAGGTGGATACCCACTCTCACAACTACTACGCGAGATGCATGCGTTCGATCCGCCTTGGTGCCAGGGGTGGCGACGTGCTCCGCAAGTGGAACGACCTCCGCGCCCTTCAGGACGAAGCATTCGCCACTGTCAAGCATGGCGTGAGCTGCCGTATCGCCGACAGCATCATCAGGGACGGTTTGCGGGATCTCGGTTACGCGGAGAACTACCCGAACAAGACGTTCTACGGTCTCGGTTTCATGCTCGTTCCGACAGCGTACGAGCCAATCGAGGTGACGCCGCGGTCTGACTTCCTCTTCGAGTCCGGGATGACGTTGCACGGATACCTGGTCCTCGACGGCCTGAACATCTCGGAAACGATCGTGGTTCGAGAAGATGGAATTGAGCGCCTGACGAACTTCTCAAGGGACCTGATCGAGAAATGAGCAGAGCCGTTCGGGTGGGACTGTCCACCAGTGGGCGGATCATGGAAACGTTCGTCTCCTGGCCGGCGATGGTCGCCGGCATTGCCCATGCCGGCGGCATCCCAATCATCTTGGACGCCGATGTCGACTTCATTGCGGACGTCCGACGCAAGCAGCTCGACGGACTGATTCTTTCAGGGGGAACAGACGTCGCGCCCGCATTCGGTGGAGAAAGCTTCACCGAGGCGCAGGACGTCGACACGGTGCGGGACGAATTCGAGTCGGCCTTGATCGCCCTCTGCATCGATGAGGAAATTCCAATTCTGGGCATATGTCGCGGAGCGCAGCTCCTGAACGTTCACTTCGGCGGGAGGCTCTATTCTGACATAGGCCATGAACTCGGTTCGAACATCACGCACAACCCGGGGGAGGAGCTGTTGACTCGCACCACGCACTCGGTCCAGGTGCAGGAGGGCTCGGTCGTCGCCAGCCTGCTCGGTATGAGTGGTCAGTTGGCGGTGAACAGCCAGCACCACCAAGGAGTGAAGGTGCTCGGGCACGGCTTGACGCCCACCGCATGGGCATCAGACGGGCTCGTGGAGGGATTCGAGCACGACCACCACAGAATCATAGGCGTCCAGTGGCATCCAGAGGTGATGACGGAGTCTGACCCACCCTCCGCGAGCCTGATCGCGGGGTTTGTCGAGCTCTCGCGCGAGCGTGCCCACGTCGCTCGGTAATCCCACGAAGCAGGGGGCGGGGCGCCGTGCCGTCAGCATGTCGCAAGCAGGTAGGTGCTGACTCCTCTCGGAGACTCGGCGCCGATGTGCGGTAGGGCCGCGTCGATCAGTAGTGCATCCGCCGTGCGCGCGGGTGCACTACTGATCGGATAAGTCATCGGAAACCCCCGAATCACCGGGTCGTCCGCCGCAGGGTCAACGGCAAGTGGCGAGTGACCCCTGGCGCCATCCGAAATTGCCCCAGATGTTTGTGATTCGTCTATCTATGGCCGCCGTAGACGCGGCCGAATGCCTCGGTCCTTGGGCGCGTCGGCGATGACGAGGAAGGCGTCGGCGGTCGGCATCGCCCTGAGCCCGGCGGCGTAGCAGCGACCGGGGTCACGCGGCTACGGCCGCCGACACAGGCGACGCCACGGCTACGGGCGGCTTGCCATGGGCTCCGAGGCATGCGCCATAGGTGCTGCGTTGATCGAGCTCAGTCGTCGCTCACCGCTGAGCCAGCGCCCAGCCAGCGCACTGCCTGGTCGAAGAGGCGGCCATAGCCGTCCCACTCCAGAAACTCCCTCGGCGCCCAGTGAGGCGAGATATCCGAGGCGAAAGCGAGAGTGCGGCCTTCACCGACGTCGCGAACCAGCAGCAACGGCTCGTCCTCGATGGTCGCTAGAACTGTGGAGTCATCCCGAGCCTGGAGCCGCTGGTAACCGAGAAGGATCGGCCAAGACTGCTCGAGTCCCGCGGTCACGGGGTGCTCGACGGCTGTGCGCACTCCGCCGACGCCCTCCGGGGTTTCCACACGATCGTCGTAGGGCGAGATTCGCACGGGCAGCACGTCCTCGACGGGGGTGCGGTGGTAGTTGGCGCGGCCCTGGAAGCCCTGGAAGCTCAGATATCCGCCGGCCATAGCGAGGCCGCCGCCCCGGCGCGCCCACTCGGCGAGGAGCTTGAGCCGGTTCGGTGCGGGCCGCCCATGCGTGAAGACGATGGGCGGAAGCAGGAGCGAGTTCGAGCCGATATCAGAGAGGATGACGACGTCGTATGCGGCCAGGTCCTCGAGCGTGGACGGGAAATGCTCCGCGACATCATGCGAGCGCAGGTGGGTCACCGCGTGTCCGGCCCCTTGCAGCGCGTCCAGCAGCTCCGCGCACCCAATCTCCACCTGAGCATGGGGAAAGGCGTCGTAACCCTTGTAGTCGGTTGCCGCGTTCACCCAAGACTCGCCTGCCAACAGAACTCGCATTATCTCTCCAGCCGCAATGTCGCGCGCAAAATTGCGCTAACCCAGCGTAGAAGTCTGGGGTGCCGGCCGTCAAAGCGGCACGGCGTGTACTCACTAAATCTTCGCGTCTACGGTGACCGTTGGGAAAGAGCTGGAGTAAACGACGCCGACGAGGTGGATCAAGGGGCTGGGTCTCTGTACTCTGCGGTGTCCCGATATTGCGGGTCACCTCAAAGTGCAGGAGAAGACTCCGCCGCGCATTGACGAGGCTGCGGCGAGACGGGTGACCGGCCGAGGCCAATGCAGGCTGATGAGCCTCGCTCACCATGCCCGACCTGAGCAACACCTTCTACGCGAGCTTCCTCGGCGTTCCACGCGGCTGGGTTGACACGGGTAAGTAGATAGGCGGAAGTGCCCGTCTGATGCGGAAAACTTGGGCTTGTCGAGAGTCCAGGCCATCGCACGAGAGGGCACTTCCGAGTGGAGTCCAGCAGGGTGGTGTATCGGTAGCTCGGTGAGCCCGTGTCGTCATAGACGGGTGCGGGCACCGCGTGATCCTTCGAGTGAACCTTCCACAGAACTTTCGAAGAGGACCTAACGCGATGACCGCACCTTCCGGTATCGACCTCACCCAGTTCCTGCATGAGGACCTCGCCCAGGCGTCTCCGGACCTGCTGCGCGAGATGCTCGCCACGTTCATCAACGCCCTGCTCTCCGCCGACGCCGACGCCGACGCGGTGTGCGGGCGGGCTACCGGGGAGGTCAGCGAGGCGCGGGCGATCCGGCGCAACGGCTGCCGCCCCGCGATTTCGACAGCCGCGCCGGGACCGTCGACGTCGCCATTCCCTTGGGAGGCTAGGTACTCGGCGATGCCCAAGAGCACGTCCAAGCCCACGATGTCGTCGTCCGCAGCGGCCCGGTGGGGTGCTTGTAGCCCAAGACCATCGCGTTGTCGATGTCCTCCCGCGAGGCCACGCCGTCCGCAACCATGTGGATGGATTCCAGGGCACCCAGGCGAGAGAGGCGAAACCGGGGCGTCCTTGACGATTACTGGGGTCTTCTCCAGTGCGCGGGTCCAGGCGCTCGCCGCCTTGACCACGGCGGGGTCGGTCTGGGCGCCGATCACGACCTCTGTGTCGGCCTGGTACGACGCCCGAACCAGCCGTGCCGATGAGCTCCGCCGCAGATTCCACGCGAGTTTCACGCGTGAGCCTGGACTCCACGGGAGTTCCACGCGTCTGGGGCTGGCGAATGACCGTAGTTGACCATGTTGAGGAGGGGTGCGAACCTGGAGTCGGCTCGCTGCGAAACGTTGATCTCCCAGCGTTTGTGGAGGTCCGGACGTCGCAGTGAGCGTTTGTGAAAACGGACTTCGGGGAGTGCCGGGAGTTGTGAACCGGCGGGAGAAGGTCGAGGGTTCGAGTCCCTCTAGCTCCACCACAGGCCGCTGACCTGCGATAGCGCAGGCTGCGGCCGTTGGTTTGTCCTGAACTCATTCGCAATGTGCAGTGACTCGTCTCCGAGCGTCGCCGTCGGCGACCGAGCGCGGTTATGCGATGCCACGGCTGACCGACGACCGCGGCACGGTCCACGCCGTGTGGCTCCGGCGGGCACGTCTCAGAAACTATCGTTTCTGAGACGACTCAGCGGAGCCGGTATCGGCGCCTCATCTTGTGTCCACAACCCGTCTCAGAACCGGCCGTGTCGTTTGGAGGTTTTGCGACCCATTCTGAGACGCCCGTGCCCCCTCTGCACGCACACGGCGCGTCAGTGGACTGGACCCCGTACAGAACCCTTCCAGGCCGCGGCCGTTTCACCTCGGAAGCAGGCCGGCCCCTCACTCGGCAGCGACGCACTCGTCTTGAACCGGCCGGGCGCGGAGCTGATGGCGCTCTCTGAAACTCCCCAGGGCTGCTCGTCGAAATTCCTCCCCGTGGGCGGTGGTCACTGTAGTGGTCGTGGGGTGCCGGTGGCGGTTCGCCGGAGGGTGTCGGTGGCGGCCTGGTGGGCGCGGAGGCGGTAGGACTCGCCGTCGAGGTTGAGGACCACGGAGCGGTGCAGGAGCCGGTCGAGCATCGCGGCGGCGACGTGGTGTCGCCGAGGACCTCGCCCCAGGACGCCACGCCCCGGTTGGTGGTCAGGATGATCAGGTCTTCAGGTACCGCTGGGAGACGACCTGGAAGAGCGCGGAGGCGGCCTCAGCGGGCAGGGGCAGGTAGCCGAGCTCGTCGATCACGAGCAGGGTGGGGCCGGCGAAGAAGCGCATGGTGTAGGCCCAGCGGCCCTCGATCGCGGCCTTGTGGCAGCGGGCGGCCAGGTCCGCGGCGGTGGTGAAGTAGGTGCGGTAGCCCGCCTCGGCGGCCTTGCGGGCCAGCCCGACGGCCAGGTGGGTCTTGCCGCCCCCGGGTGGGCCGATGTGAACCGTCCTGGGTTCCCTGGAGGGTGCTGATCTAGGGGCGATCGGAGATCAGGACCATGTCGGGGATCTGACCACGCTGGGCGGTGGGCCGCCGCCCGCGGGGCCTGCGCGCCGCGCGGCCGGTGCGCAAGCAGGTGTGCAGATCCTTGCGCAGGGCCCCACGGCCCTGGACGAAGACGGACTGGTAGATCGCCTCGTAGCTGATGCGCATGGACTCATCGTCGGGGAAGTCGGTCCGCAGCCGCCTCGCGATTTGCTGCGGGCTCCAGCCCTGCCGCAGCTTGGCCTCGACGTAGGCGCGCAAGGCCGGGTTGGTGGCGAGCTTGGCCGCCTTGGGCCGCCGAGCCCGCTCGTCGGCCTTGGCCTGGGCCAGGTGCGCCCGGTAGGGGTGCGGGTGCCGGGCGGCGCGGTTGCGAGCCAGCCGCCGGCTGATCGTGCTGGGCGAGCGTCCCAGCGCGCGGGCGATCTGGCGCGCCCCCTCGCTCGCGGCGCGCCGCACCGCGATGTCGTCACGTTCGTGCACGGACAGGCGCCGGCCCGTGGGCTCGCCGAGGATTAACGGACACACCCCGCCAGCCTCGGCGAGCCACCTACAGGCACAGGCCTTCGACACGCCACCGGCCGCCGCGGCCGACTCGATCGTCCAGTCCCCGGCCCTCATCGCCCGCCACAACGCCCTGCGCCCCGGCACCCACACCATCGGACGCGGCACCCGCACCACCTCTTCTCATCGAGGTGTTGCGACGACCACCTGAAATCGCCCAGGAACTCCGAGTCCTCACCCCGATGCGGCGACCGTCGGCAGTTCGCGGTGGATCGGGGTGTCGATGTCACGGAGCGGCCGGCCGGTGCCGCCCCACCGAGCGGCGACAATCTCGGCGGCGATGGACACCGCCGTCTCCTCGGGGGTGTGCGCGCCGAGGTCCAGGCCGATCGGGGAGCGCAGCCGCGCCAGCTGCTCGTCGGTGATCCCCCGTTGTCGGAGCTTGGCGTCGCGGTCGTCGTGCGTCCGCCGGCTGCCCATCACCCCGATGTACGCGGCCGGCCCATTCAGCGCCTCCACGAGCAGCGGGATGTCGAACTTGGGGTCGTGGGTGAGCACACACAGCACTGTGCGCTCGTCCACCTCGCTCGAGCGCAGGTACTCGTGCGGCCACCGCACGACGATCTCGTCGACCTCCGGGAACCGGGCCCGCGTGGCGAAGACCGGGCGGGCGTCGCACACCGTCACGTGATAGCCGAGAAAGGCACCGACCCGGGCCACCGCGGCGGCGAAGTCGATCGCCCCGAAGACGACCATCCGCGGCGCGGGTGCGAAGGACTCCACGAACACCGACAGCTCGTCCATGCGCCGCTCGCCGTGGGTACCGAGGTGCACCATCTGGTTGCGGCCGTGCTCGAGCAGGCCGCTGGCCGCGTCCACGATCGCCGCATCCAGCCGCTCGTTCCCCGTGCCGCCCCGAGCCTCGCCGTCAACGAGGAGCACGTGGCGGCCCACCAGCCCCTGCTCCTGCGCACTCATCACGGTGGCCAGTGCCGTCGGCCGCTTGGCGTCGACGGCGGTGAGCAGGTCGGCCAGGTGCTCGGGGGTGGCCGGGTCGACGCGCTGGGCGAACAGCTCGATCGTCCCCCCGCACGTCAGGCCCACCTCGAACGCATCGTCGTCGCTGACGCCGTACCTGACGAGCTGCGGCTCGCCGCTCTCGAGAACCTCGCGGCAAACCTCGTAGACGGCGCCCTCCACGCATCCACCCGAGACGCTGCCCACCGCGTCGCCGGCCGCGTTGACGGCCATGGCGGCGCCGGGGCCGCGTGGAGAGGACTTCCAGGTCCGCACCACGGTCGCGACGGCGAAGGGGGCGGTCCAGGACCGGATACTCTCGAGAATGTCACGCAAGTCGGTCGTCTCCTTTCTCGGTGCCGGGCACGGGTCGGCGGACGGGATGGGTCGGGCGACCAGTGACGGGCGCCGGCGGGGTGTCGATGTCCTGGCCCGTCGCCAGGTCCGCGCACTCGACGACAAGGTGGTCGTGCTTGCGTAGGTAAGGACCGGCGCCGTCGTCGTCCGTGAGAGAGGCGAGCAGCGGGGCCAGGTGCGCCTGCGGCAGGACGACGGGGTGTCCCGGGCGGCCCTCGAAGACGGCCCTGGCAAGCTGATCACCGGCCGCGGCGACGACGTCCGGGCCGACATCGGGGCAGTCCACCACGTGCACCACCACCCGCTCCGCACCAGGGCCGACGGCGCGAAGCCCGGTCCGTAGCGAGGCGCCGACTCCTCGCTGCCAGCCAGCACAGTGGAGTTCCGTCGCGCCAGTGGGTAGGTCTGGGCGGGCGGCCCCGGTGACCACGCGGACCGCGGAGCACCCGCCGTCGCGCAGGGACGCCACCGCACGCTCGAGCCAACCCGGCACAAGTATCTTGGGCATGCCGTACCGGCTCCCGGCGCCCGCGGCGAGGACGAGCCCCGCACTGTCCGCGATGACCATGGTCCCTCCTCCAGCGCTGGTAAAGGGGGCGGGGCAAGTTGTGTATCGGGCTACAGTCTCACGAAACGATCTATCACACTTGAACGATGTCTCGA
This sequence comes from Georgenia thermotolerans, assembly GCF_009193185.1. Lineage (GTDB taxonomy): Bacteria > Actinomycetota > Actinomycetes > Actinomycetales > Actinomycetaceae > Georgenia > Georgenia thermotolerans. Next base: position 60,804 of record NZ_VUKF01000016.1, read on the forward strand.
GCGGAACGGATGATTGCGATGACGGTGTCGCAGGAACAGCCGGGCGGCCTCTCGCCGGACCGGCTCCGTCGGTCGCTGCGCGACCTTCGGATCTCGGTCACCGACCGGTGCAACTTCCGGTGCGTGTACTGCACGCCGAAGGAGGTCTTCGGCCGCGACTACGCCTTCCTGCCCCGAGCCGAGATCCTCACGTTCGAGGAGATCACCCGGGTGGCCCGGGTGGCCGTGGCGCACGGGGTGCAGAAGTTGCGCTTGACTGGAGGGGAGCCGCTGCTGCGGCGCGGGATCGAGGATCTGGTAGCCGCCCTTGCCGCGCTGCGCACTCCAGACGGCCGCTCGGTGGACATTGCGCTGACCACCAACGGCTCGGCGTTGCCGGTCAAGGCGCGAGCTTTGAAGGACGCCGGCCTCACTCGGGTCAGCGTCTCCCTCGACTCTCTCGACCCTGTCCGGTTCGCCGCCATGAACGACGTTGGCTTCTCTGTCGAGCGGGTGCTGCGTGGCATCGAGGCTGCGCAGGAGGCCGGGCTTGGACCGGTCAAGGTCAACATGGTCGTCAAGCGCGGCACCAACGAGGCGGACGTCGTCCCCATGGACCCGCCACTTCCAAGGCACGGGCGTGGTGGTGCGGTTCATCGAGTTCATGGACGTTGGCGTCACGAATGGCTGGCGGATGGAGGAGGTGCTGCCCTCGGCGCAAGTACTCGCACGAATCAACGCCGAGTTGCCGCTTCAGCCGGTCGCCCCCGCCTATCGGGGCGAGACAGCCGCCAGGTGGCGTTATCGCGATGGGTCTGGCGAGATCGGTGTCATCTCCTCGGTGACCGGCGCGTTCTGCGGGAATTGCACCCGCGCGCGGCTGTCCACGGACGGCAAGCTCTTCACCTGCCTGTTCGCTGCCGACGGCTATGACCTTCGCGACTTGCTGCGCGACCCGGCAAAAGATGATGACGACCTCGCCGCCGCGCTGGGCGACGTCTGGAGCATCCGGGCCGACCGGTACTCCGAGTTGCGCTCCCAGTTCGGCGAACGGCCCGCCAATCGCATCGAGATGTCTTACATCGGTGGCTGACTGAGCCATATTCCTGCCACTCCGCACTTGTTAGCTATGACTCGCGTGGTAACCGGTGTTGGCTGGGCTGTCGTGAAGTAAGTGAATCCCCTCTCGAACTCTGAGTCCCAGAGGTGCGGGGCCTCCAAATCACCGCCGGCAAAAGACGCGCGCCCGCCAAGTGCGGGCAAGCTGCGCCCGGCACCCTGGCGACCCCGGTCACCATGACCGGTGGGTCGCAGTCCTCGCCGGCCAGTCACTTGCCGGGCTGATCCACTTCCTTTCCCGTCCACCCCTTCGCCAACCCGTGCCCCCGAGTCAGCGGTAACACGTCTTCGCGCACGGCGTGAGCACCCACGCCATCACGCCCCGCCGCGGAATCGCGCTCGCGGACGCACTAGCGCAGCCAACTAGCGGCGCCCACGTCGCACGAGGAGAACCACAAGCGCGGCGAGACTAGCGAGAAGGGCAGCGTTCAAGAGTCCCTAGGCTAAGAACCGTTCACTCTTCGACCGCCGAAACCGTTCAGTTTTCGAGCGCCGTCGACAGCGGCTCATCCATCCCGGTTTCGTTCCGTCTTCCGCCTCGCCCGATGCTGTTCATCGGCGTGAGGGCATCGATGGAACAGTACAGTGACGGACGTCTGCACAGAGGCTTCAACTGCGTATGCCGCTTCTGCTCTAGCGCCGGGGATCAGTACCAGTACGCCGAAGACGCAACGAGTGCCTACTTTTCCGCCATCGCATTTGCCATGCGGTTCCGTACTTCGTCGGGACTCAGAGGCTCCGCTGTGCGGATCGTCACATGCGCGTCAAGCCCGTATCGAGTGCTGACGGTGTCTAGGTTCTCGCCGATGTGCTCGGCGAGTTCGCGCAGAGTCCCTGTCCAGGCGGGCCAGTCGGAGCCAAGGCGGGGCAGTCGGGGAGACCTTGTGAGGCGGTCTAGGCGGCTACGCTGTTCGGCGGTGAGGTCCATGGTTGTCAGCGTGGACCCGCCCGAACTCTGAACACGGGAGGCAGCCGTTGGGCGTGTCCCGTTGACCCTCAACCGGATAGGGGCTTAGCCCCGATCCACCGATGAAGCGGGGTCGGTGGCCTGATTTCGGGCGAGGTGGTCTTGAGGGCATGAGGCAGCCGCGGTCTGACCGGCTTTTCCACTGGGTTCCTTCTCGTGTGGACGGGGACTGACGGTCAGGCGATCGCGGTGACTGCTCGAGGGAAGAGCGGTCGTAGAGGGTCGGCCAGGCGGTTTGCCAGCGCCAGCCGGTGGGCAGGTGCAGGCGTAGGCGCCTGGCGGAGGTCGCGATCCGGGCTGGGACGGGCGACGAGCTTGCGGCGGATTGTCGCGGTGGTCGCCCGGGCTAGTGTCCGCGCCTTGGTTAGGGTGGCGGCGGCGCGGGTGAGGTTGAAGGCCATGACGGCACAGACAAACCAGGCGGCACCTTTGCGCAGCCGCTGGGCGGCGATCACCGGCGCGATCTGGTCGGTGGAGACCGTGGCGAGCAGGGCGTTCAGGCCCCGGACCCCGGAGTAGCCGAAGCCCGCGCCCTGCTTGGCGTAGCCGTGGACATCGACGATGGTGTCGTCGATGTCGACCATCACCGTCCTGGTGTCCCGCGGTCCGCCGAGGAGCCCGGTGGTCTCAGCCAGGTGCCGCAGGAACCGTGAGGCGATGGCGTCTGCCTGGTGGACGTGGCCGAAGGTGAAGGCGCGCAGGAACTGCCCCAGCCTGGAGGGGCGTAGGCGCCGGCGAAGACCTTGCCCATCCCGCCGTGGCGCAGCAGGCCCATGTCCTCGATGCTGTCGGCGCCGGCGGCCATGCCGGCTACCAGCGAGGAGAGCTTCAACCCGGCGTTGGCGCCCTTGTCCGTCGGCGCGCTCAGGTGCTCATCACCCAGCTCGGCCAGCCCCGCACAGCGGGCCAAGCCCATCACCGGCACCAGTCCGACCGCCGACACGAGGTTGGGCTCATCGAAGACCGGGGAGACGACGGGTCGGGTGTGAGAGAGTTGCATCTCGAGATGCCCTTCTTTGACTGCCGATACGGATTCTAAGAAAGTCGTATCTTCCCAGGTCAGGTCAGGAGGGCATCCTCGCTTTCCCGCGCCTACCCACAGCCCCGGCCCATCGGTGGATTGAGGCTGAGTGATCCGCCATCTAATGGTAGGAGGCTGCTCCAGGGAATCTACTCTAATGCAAGCCCGGGGCGTGGTCGAAGATGAGGCTCGTATTGGTGGCAGCGACCTCTTCACGAATACTCAGGGTGTCGCTGACGAGATCGCGCAATGCGGCGGCATCGCGCACGGCAACGTGCAGTAGGAAGTCGCGGTCCCCGGCGACGAAGTAGACGTGCCTAGTTGCGGGCAGCTGTTCCAGGTACGCCTGGAACGGTCGCAAGTTGCCGCGGGCATGGGCGTGCAACCGGATCGCAATAAGGGCTTCGAGTTGGAGGCCTACCGCTGCGGGGTCAACGTCAGCGTAGAAGCCGCGGATGGCTCCGGATGAGACGAGCGCGCGAACACGCTTGTGAGAGGTGGATTCGGCGACCCCGACGCGCGCCGCTAGTTCGCTGTTCGGCATCCGGCCATTCCCCTCAAGTTGACTCAGGATGGCCCGATCGATGTCGTCCAGGCCATGCGGGTTCGAGGATCCTTGCCCCGACATATAAGCCGCCCCTCTGCGTGCCGAAGGTTCCTTCGAAGTGTAGCCAAACTCGGGAGGATCCTCACATCTGCTCCCATGAACTGCGTGATTCTGCATACTCGTCCCATTGTCGGCGACCAAAGAGGGGGTCGAAGGTGCGATCGATCGTCATCGGCGCGGGGATGGTAGGACTGGCGACCGCATGGCACCTGCAGGAGTACGGGGTTGAAGTCACCGTCCTTGACCGCACCGGCGTCGCGGCGGGTTCGTCATGGGGTAATGCAGGCTGGCTGACGCCAGGCAAGGCGATTCCGCTTGCCGATCCAAGTCTGTGGTCGTATGCCCCGAGGGCACTGTTGGATCCGGATGCCGCGCTGCATGTGCCGTTCCGCGTGGATGCTGGTTTGTGGCTTTTTCTCGCGAGGTTCGCGTCTCACGGCACCATGCGGGCGTGGAATCGCACCATGGCCGCGCTCACCCCGATCGACAAGATCGCACTGGACTGTTTCGACGAACTGGCCGCCGGTGGCGTGAACGCCTGGACGCGGAAGGGGCCGTTCGTCATTGGCTTTACTGAGCAGGCACATGCCGAGGGGTTCGTACGAGAAATTGAGGGGGTCATCCGCCACGGCCAGGATGTGCCGTTCGAGCGCTTATACCAACCGCGTGACCTCGCCCCTCAACTCTCAGAAGCTGTGGCATTTGCTTACCGGCTTGATGGGCAGCGGTTCATCGAGCCGGCGCCCTATGTTGAAGCGCTTGCGGATGCTGTCATCGCCCGGGGCGGGAAGATCCTCCCGGGGGTTGAGGCGCGCAGGGTGGGCTCTGGGCGTCGGCCCACGGTGACGCTGATTGACGGTGCGCAGATGGAGGCGGACTCGGTCGTGATCGCCACGGGGGCCTGGATGCCACGACTCGCTCGCCCGCTGGGGGTTGGGGTTCAAGTCCAGGCTGGGCGCGGCTATTCGTTTACGGTGCAAACCGAAGACCCAGCGCGGCATCCGGTGTACTTACCGTTCCAACGTATTGCGTGTACCCCATACCAGGGCCGGTTCCGGATCGCAGGAACGATGGAGTTTCGCCGCCCTGATGAGCCGCTGCAACCACGCCGCATCGAGGCCGTAATCAATCAAGCTCGTACGCTGCTGACAGGTATCAACTTTGAAGAGCGTCAGGACGAATGGGTCGGCTCGCGGCCGGTTACTCCGGACGGGCTCCCATTGGTCGGGGAAACCCGCGCACCGGGGGTCTACGTTGCTGGTGGGCACGGCATGTGGGGGATCGTTCTTGGGCCTGCCACCGGAAAGCTATTAGCCGAAAAGGTCGTCACGGGAAAGACTGACCCTGCAATCGCGCCGTTTGACCCGTTGAGGTAGATGTGAACCGGAAATCGGGCCTCATTTTGCTAGCATGTCCGGCCGCCTTGCGCCGCTTAATCCGCATCGACTTCAGCATCGGCACCGAGAGTTGTGGGCCTCGCGTTCGCCCCGGGGCTCGCTGATGCACTTTCTAAGGAGACTATAAAGTGGCCAAGTTCGTCTACCGGTTCAGCGAAGGCAACAAGGACCTGAAGGACCTGCTGGGTGGTAAGGGGGCGAACCTGGCGGAAATGAACAAGATCGGCCTGCCGGTCCCGCCGGGCTTCACGATCACCACGGAGGCGTGCCGGGCTTACATGCGGCGCGGGTTGGTCCCGCCGGAGCTGCGGGTGGAGGTCACCACCGCGATGCGTCGGATGGAGGACGAGATGGGTCGTCAGCTGGGCAACTTCCATGACCCCCTCCTGCTGTCAGTGCGCTCGGGGGCGAAGTTCTCGATGCCAGGGATGATGGACACGGTCCTGAACGTGGGGCTGAACGACGCGTCGGTGCAGGGGCTGGCGGAGTTCTCCGGCGACCTGCGGTTCGCGTGGGACTCGTACCGGCGGCTGATCCAGATGTTCGGCAAGACGGTGCTGGGCATCGACGGCGGGCTGTTCGCGGGGGCGCTGGAGGAGAAGAAGAAGGAAGTCAGAGCAGAGTCGGACGTCGACCTGTCGGCCGACGACCTCAAGGACCTGGTCGCCGAGTTCAAGCGGATCGTGCGCGACCAGACCGGTGAGGACTTCCCCCAGCACCCGCGGCAGCAGCTGGACATGGCGATCGAGGCGGTCTTCGACTCGTGGAACACCGAGCGGGCCCGGCTCTACCGGCGTCGCGAGCGCATCCCGAACGATCTGGGGACTGCCGTCAACGTTCAGGCAATGGTCTTCGGCAACCTAGGCGAGACGTCCGGGACGGGGGTGGCGTTCACCCGCGACCCCTCGACTGGGCACTCCGGGGTGTACGGGGACTACCTGCCCAACGCCCAGGGCGAGGACGTGGTCGCCGGCATCCGCAACACGTTGACGCTGGCTGAGCTGGAGACGCTGGACGCGAAGTCCTACGACGAGCTGATGCAGGCGATGCGGCGTCTGGAGACGCACTACCGGGACCTGTGCGACATCGAGTTCACGATCGAGCGGGGCAAGTTGTGGCTGCTGCAGACCCGGGTGGGCAAGCGCACCGCGGGGGCGGCGTTCCGGGTGGCGACCCAGCTGGTGGACGAGAACCTCATCACCATGGACGAGGCGATCTCCCGGGTCACCGGGGCCCAGCTGTCCCAGCTGCTGTTCCCGCAGTTCGACGGCCAGGCTGACCGCAAGCTCCTCACCAAGGCCATGGGGGCCTCCCCGGGGGCCGCCGTCGGGGAGATCGTCCTGGACAACGCCCAGGCCCTGGAGCGGTCGAACGCGGGCGCGAACGTGATCCTGGTGCGCCGGGAGACCAACCCGGACGACCTGCAGGGCATGATGGTCGCCGCCGGGGTGCTGACCTCCCGGGGTGGGAAGACCTCCCATGCCGCGGTCGTCGCCCGCGGCATGGGCACGACCGCGGTGGTCGGTGCCGAGGAGCTCGACGTTGAAGTCGCCGCCCAGGAGGTCCGGGTGGACGGTCAAGTGCTGCGCCCGGGCGACGTCATCGCCCTGGACGGGTCCACCGGGGAGGTGTTCCTCGGCGATGTGCCGGTGGTCGACTCCCCGGTGATGCGCTACATCTCCGCCGGTCTGGACGCCGGGCTGGACGGATGCGAGACCGAGGCGATGCGCGAGCTGGTGCTCGCCGTGGACCGGATCCTGACCCACGCCGACCGGGTGCGGCGGATGCAGGTGCGCGCCAACGCCGACACTGCCGAGGATGGGCGCCGAGCGCGTGAGCGCGGCGCGCAGGGGGTGGGGCTGTGCCGCACCGAGCACCAGTTCCTCGGCGACCGGCGCGAGTACATCGAGCATCTGGTCCTGGCCGAGGGGGAGCAGGCCCGGGAGGCGGCGCTGGCCGAACTGCTGCCGCTGCAGCGGCAGGACTTCGTCGACCTACTCGAGGCCATGGACGGCCTGCCCACCACCATCCGGCTCATCGACCCGCCGCTACACGAGTTCCTCCCGGACCTGACCGACCTCGCCGTGAAGGTTGCGCTGGCCAGGGACAAGGGCGAGCCGGCCGAGCGGGAGGAGAAGCTGCTCGCCGCCGTGCACCGCATGCACGAGCAGAACCCCATGCTCGGCCTGCGCGGGGTGCGGCTCGGGCTGAAGGTGCCTGGCCTGTTCGCCCTGCAGATCCGCGCGATCGCCGAGGCCACCGTGCAACTGCGGCAGGCTGGGAAGGACCCGCGCCCGGAGATCATGGTCCCCCTCGTCGGGTCGGTCCGGGAGCTGCAGATCGTCCGCGAGGAGGCCGAGGACATCCTGGCCGAGGTCGGCCGGGCGGCCGGAACGGTCCTGGACCTGCCCATCGGGTGCATGATCGAGCTGCCCCGGGCGGCGCTGACCGCCCACCGCATCGCCGAGGAGGCAGACTTCTTCTCCTTCGGCACCAACGACCTGACCCAGACCACCTGGGGCTTCTCCCGCGACGACGTCGAGGGCGCATTCTTCGCCGACTACCTCGAGAACGGGGTGCTCACCATCTCCCCGTTCGAGACCCTCGACGCCGACGGCGTCGGTGCCCTGGTCGTCGCAGGCGCCACCGGTGGGCGTTCCACCGAGCCGCAGCTGCACCTGGGCGTGTGCGGCGAGCACGGCGGCGACCCCGAGTCCATCCACTTCTTCCACAACGCCGGGCTCGACTACGTCTCCTGCTCCCCGTTCCGCGTCCCGATCGCGCGCCTCGAGGCCGGCCGCGCCGCCGTCACGGCCGGGGAGGACGCCACCGCCTGACCCCCATTCCCCAGTTTGCCCAAGCCGCACGCCACTAGACGGCCATGTTGTTGCATCTGACAGGAACTATGAGGAGAGAACATTGCTCAAATTCGGGTATAAGGCCTCATCGGAACAGTTCGGCCCGAAGGAGCTGGCCGACTACGTGGTGCTTGCGGAGAAGGCTGGTTTCGAGTCCGCGTTCATCTCCGATCACTTCCAGCCGTGGCGGCACGATGGCGGGCACGCTCCAGCTTCCCTGCCGTGGCTCGGGGCGGTCGGTGCGCGCACAGAGCGGATCGTGCTCGGGACCTCAGTGCTGACCCCCACGTTCCGCTACCACCCTGCCGTCATCGCGCAGGCATTCGCGACGCTCGGGTGCCTGTACCCCGGCCGGATCATCCTCGGAGTCGGCACGGGGGAGTCGCTCAACGAGGGTGCCCTCGGCTTGGAGTGGCCGCCGGGCAAGGAACGCCTGGCGCGGCTCCGTGAGGCGGTAAGCCTCATCCGCGAGCTGTGGGTCGGCGAGCGGGTGACCTTCGAGGGCACCTACTACCGGACCGACAAGGCGACGATCTATGACCGCCCAGACCGGCCGGTGCCCATCTACATCGGAGCCTCTGGTCCCGTCGCCACTCGCTTTGCTGGCAGCCACGGCGATGGTTTCATCACGACGTCCGGCAAGGCACCCGAGCTCTACACCGACATGCTCATGCCCGCGCTGCGGCAGGGTGTCGAGCGTTCCGGACGCACCCTAGAGGACCTGGACTTGTTGTTGGAGGTCAAGGTTTCCTTCGACCCTGACCGGCGGCGTGCGCTGGAGGACACGCGCCACTGGGCCGCACTCGCTCTCTCCCCCGAAGAGAAGACTGGAGTCGAAGATCCCATCGAGATGCAGCGGCTGTCCGACGCCCTGCCCCTGGAGCGGGCCGCATCGCGGTGGATCGTCTCCAGCGACCCCGACGAGCACGTCGAGCGGATCCAGCGGTATATCGACCTCGGCTTTCGTCACCTCGTCTTCCACGCCCCGGGCCCGGACCAGGCACGGTTCATCGAGCTCTACGGGCAGGAGGTAATTCCCCGTCTCCGCCGAGTTGAGGTAAGTGCTTGACCTCATGGCTCGTCGGTGAAGTCAGACGGCTGGATTGGTCATCTCATCCTCGCGGCGCTGCAGTGCCTCGACCGGAGAACGCCGCTGTGCACATTTGCCGTATCCACCCGGCAACAGTCAGATGGTCGGAGGTGTGTTCCCGAATGAGACTGAAACACGCCAGACCAGGATGCATACGAGAAGCAGATCACAGCCGACCAAATAGTGAGAACGACCTCCTGTGCGCTCTTTCTCGCATGGGGACAGCAAATAGAGGGAGGCTCGAACGAACACGCCCTTCAAATGCTTGACTGTATAGTCGACGTAACCGTAGTGTGGGGAAGTGATCCAACTCACGTCGGTGTGAGTCAGGTCGACCTCAAAGATGTGGTCCAGAGCGGTGTGCGCTCATTTCATCCCTCAGCCTCCAGGTGGTCAAGACAATGAACACTTCGTCTCCAGTGCGTGACCCACGACCGCGACGTTCCTTCACGGCACGGCGTGCCGCGCTTGCAGGATCGATCGGTAGCACGATCGAGTGGTACGACTTCTTCCTATACGGCACTGCCAGCGCTCTTGTCTTCGGCGATGTCTTCTTTCCCACCGACGACCCGTTCGTCTCGAGACTCTTGGCCTTCGCGTCCTTCGGTGTCGCGTTCGTCGCCCGCCCTCTCGGTGGACTCATCTTCGGATACCTGGGCGACAAGTTCGGCCGCAAGCCGGTCCTCGTCATAACCCTCCTAATGATGGGTCTCTCGACGGGCGTCATCGGTCTCCTGCCCTCGTACGACTCCATCGGCCTTGCGGCCCCGATAGTGCTCGTAACGCTGCGAATCTTGCAAGGGATTTCGGTCGGCGGTGAGTATGGCGGGGCGGTGCTCATGGCGGTCGAGCACGCCGACGAGAAGAAGAAGTCGTTCTACGGCAGTTGGGTTCAGGCTGGATCCCCTGCGGGACTGATTCTGTGCAACACCGTCTTCCTCATCACCATCTATGAAACCTCGGGTTCGGCGTGGGCCTGGCGCGTCCCGTTCCTCGTCAGTTTCATCCTCGTAGCAGTGGGTCTCTACATCCGTACACAGATCGCGGAAAGTCCGGAGTTCGAGGCGGCGCAAGAAGAGAAGGCCCTGAAGACCAGCCCGATCAGGGCTGTCCTCAAGGAAGCCAAATTGCGCATGGCACTCGTGAGCCTGGCGTACGTTGGTGCTGGCGTCACTGTCTACATCGTCGCCGTCTTCAGCATGAGTTTCGGAAAGGTCGAGCTCAGTTACTCGACGGAAGCGGTGCTGACTCTCGTTGTCGTCGGCCAGATCGCCGCGTTCATCGCCATGCTCATATTCGGTAAGCTCGGCGACCGGATTCCCTACCACAAAGTGTTCATCGTCGGCTGCGTCTTCATGGGGCTGATGGCGGTGCCCTGGATGGCAGGACTGGAGACGGGTAACCACTGGGTCGCTGGCGCCGGCTACGTTCTTATCAGCATTCCTTACGCTGCGGTCTACGGGTCGATGGCTGTCTTCTTCGCGACGACGTTCGAGACGACGATCGGCTACACCGCCCTGTCCGCTGGCTATCAGTTTGGGACCGTGATCAGTAGTGCCATCGCCCCGATGATCGCACTCAATCTCCTCAATGCCACCGGTTCATCCTGGTCGATCGTCGCCTACATGACGTTGTCCTGCTTTGTCTCGGCCATCGCAGCCGGAATCCTGCAGCGGCAGAAGGTCAAAGCTAGGCGACAGGTCGCGGCAGCTTCAGTGGTGCAAGGGTCTGCTGGGTAGTGACCTAAGAACACGCCACTTCAAAGTGACCAGAGAAGCAATCCTGTAGTCCAGACAAGAATGTTCGTAGAAGTATTGTAGCGGTGCGGGCGAGCAGTTTTCATCCACAGTCTGAATCGGACATCAACATCGGAGGGCAGCGGTTTTGTCAAAGATCGAGACCATAAATACCCACAAAGTCACGCTGCCGACGCGTCGCAAGCACGAGTGGGCGTCGAGCGTGGGTGATCCGATTGGGACGCACCTGCTAGTGGAGATCAGGACCTCCGATGGCATCGTCGGGTGGGGTGAGACCACCCCCATGGCGACATGGGGTGGGGTCGGCGGGAGGTACGACGGCAGCACCGTCGACGCCACCCGGAACCTCATCGATGACTACCTTGCCCCTCGCATGCTCGGAGAGCCGGTCGACAACATAGTTCGCCTCCACCGAACGATGGACAGCGCGGTCAAGGGAAATACCTACGCGAAGGCCGCGGTCGAGATGGCGTGCTATGACGCTGCGGGCAAGGCGCTGGGCGTCCCCGTCCATACCCTGCTCGGCGGCGCGGTGCGCCAGAACGTTCGGGCCTGTCACTCGATCGGCATTATGGCTCAGGATGCCGCCATTGAAGAGGGCGTCGCCGCTGTCCGGGAGGGCATTACCTCCCTGAAGATCAAGACGGCACGCAACTACGCGGACGACGTCGGCATCGTCCGTGGGCTGCGCGCCGAGCTCGGCGAGGATGTTGACCTCCGAGTGGACGGGAATGAGGGCTACCCGGACGTCGCCACTGCGGTGAGAGTTACGCGCGAGCAGGAGGAGTTCGGCATCTCGATCTGCGAGCAACCGCTGGCCAGCGACACCGGCCTTGCGGAGTTGAGGAGCCGTGTAAACGTCGGCGTGATGGCGGACGAGTCCGCCTGGTCGGTGAGCGACGTGGCTCGACTTAATCACGCGGGAGCGATCGACTACTTCTCACTTTATGTCACGAAGGCCGGTGGGCTCATGAAGGCCGTTACCTCGGGACGATTCGCGGAGGCCATGGGCCTGTCCTGCGACATCGGCGGGTCGGTGGAGTTCGGCATTGGAAACGCCGCAAACCTGCACCTCGCAGCCGTACTGCCGGCCGCGAACCTGCCCTCAGTCCTTCCGCTCACTGCGCCTGAGGGCGCGGCGACGACGAAGGTCGCCGGCAGATACTACATGGACGACATCGTCACACAGGCGTTCAGATACGCGGACGGCTGCCTTACCGTCCCATCCGAACCCGGGCTCGGTATTGAGGTCGACACCGACAAGGTGCGTAAATATTCGAGCTAAGGCTCCGGAAACCTGGCTGCTGCGGACAGAGCATTGCCAGGCCCCACACACCCACGTTCGTCGGCCTCGCACGTAGGCCGCTGCCCATCCTCCCTAGCAGCTGACAGAAAGTGAACCGGTGAAAATTGCAGTCCTTGGTGCGGGCAACGGTGGTCTTGCAACGGCCGTGCACGCCGCGACGTCCGGGTTCGACGTCCGGCTCTTCAGCCGCTCGCCGTCACGTATCGCTACCTTTGCAGACAGCCGCATCCTCACCTACGACGGCGTCCTAGGAGCCGGCAGGGTCGAACTGTCCTATGTCGGTACCGATCTGCGGGATGCCACAACGGGCGCGGACCTCATCGTCGCGTGCGTCCCGTCCACGGAACTCGACGACTACGGCAGACGGCTCGCCGACGTCGTCACACCCAATAGCGTCATCCTGCTCAACCCCGGCGGGACGTTCGGCTCAGTCCGCCTGCGCAACGCTATGCACGCCCACCGGCCCGGCGTTGTCGTCCCCGTGGCAGAGTTCTCGACGCTGGGTTATGCCGCCCGCGTTCGCGAGAAGGGCTGCGTGTACGTGTCGAACCTCGTCGACGGCGTGCCGGCGGGCGTCTTCCCGGGCTCGCGTTCTCCGGAGGTGCGTGAGCTGATCCACCGTCTTTATCCCACGGCCTCTTTCGGCGAGAGCGTGTTGTACCCAGCGCTCCTCAACCTCAACCCGATCGAGCACCCCGCGCAAGTCATCCTGAACGCCGGTCGGATCGAGTCGACCAAGGGTGATTTCTACTTCTACATCGATGGGACCACCCCGGCCGTGGGTCGGGTGATCGACGACACTGACATCGAACGCCGCCGCGTCTGCGCGGTGTACGACATAGAAACGTCGCCTTTCGTCGACCTCTTCGCCGCGGCCGGGTACACCACCACCGAAGCGGCGGCCACAGGTAGCGCCTACGTCGCTATGCAGGCGAGTGACGCCAACCGCACCTTCCGCAGCCCACCAAGTCTCGAGCACCGCTACGTGCTCGAAGACATTGGGCACAGCCTGGTGACGTGGGAGCACCTGGGTGCGCTGGCGGGCGTCAGCACGCCGGTGATCTCCAGCCAGATCACTATCGCGGCTTCGATGATGGGAACCGATTACCGGGCAGACGCCCAGGCGCTGTTCGCCCTCGCGCCCACACTCGGCGGTCCCGATGACCTGCGCGAGTTCCTCATCAACGGCGTCCGCCAGGCCACACCCATCTAACTGATGCGCAGCTAGAAGAGCGCGCGCAGCACCTGCACCGTCTTGCTCGCCATATCGATCAAAGAGGGAAATATGATTTCCATAGGTGTTTGTCACGTTCACGCGACCCCGTCCGAGGACTACCTTGAGATGGTCCGGGAACTCGAGGCGCTGGGTGTGGACCGGCTGTGGATCCCGGACCAGGACTTCCTGGATGACCCATTCATCCTCGCGGCACACGCTGGCTTAGCAACGTCAACCCTGAAGATTGGGATTGGCATCACCAGCCCGCTGCTTCGGCATCCGATGAATCTGGCCCGAAGCGCGGCCACGCTCGGGCGGCTGCTCGGCGAGCGCCTCCTTTTCGGAATGGGCACGGGGAACGTCAAGAACGTCCTTCAGCCCCTGGGGCTGCAACCAGACAAGCCACTCGCCGCGCTGTCCTCGGGCCTGTCCACGGTGAACGCTCTCCTGGCCGGTGAGACCACCCGGTTCGGTCCCGACCTTCCTGAGGTGAAGCTGGGCGGGTTCGGTGAAAATAGACCGCCGGTCTACGTCGGTGCCCGCGGGCCGAGAACCCTCCGGCTGGCCGGGCGCCAGGCCAACGGGGTGCTCATCGAGTCGCGCGCCGCGGGCACCTCCTTCGCCGACGCCGTCGCGCAAGTGAGAGCTGGCCTCGCCGCGCGCGAGACTGACGTATCCGTGGATGACTTCGACATGGGACTGTGGCAGGTCGTGTCCATCACCGATGACCCGTCCGCAGTGTACGAGACGCACAAAGTGTGGATCGCGCGCATGATCCAGGCCGGACCGGCGAGCGCCATGCGTCTGGCAGGGGTGTCCGAGCGATCAATTGAACTACTCGGACGAGCGCGCACTGCGGATGATATCGGAGCGGCCGCCGACCAGCTGACTGACGACGACCGGGCAGCGGTCGTCGTCGCGGGAGCCGCGTCGCGCGTTGCAGGAATCCTGTCCCACGCCATCGAGAACGGGGCGACGTCGATCAACGTTGTCGGCACCTCGACGCTGCAGGAGACACTGAGCACGGCGGAACGGCTTGTGAAGGACGTATTGCCCGCCCTTCCCCGACCTCAGATAGGGGCCGCTGCGCGATGACCCGCATCCGGACTCAGAGCACCGTCACGGACCGCAGACCCGTCGTCGACCGGCTCACAGAGCGTATGGCCCAGGAGGGGCTTGACGTCCTTGTCGTCCAGAGCAAGGAGAACATTCGGTACCTCACCGGACACCTGATCCAGTCTCAGGAGCTAGACATGCGCCACCGCACGTTTCTGGCGTTCCTCGGTGCCGATGGTCGCTGCTCGCTCGTCGCGAGCAGGAGCGAGGTGCCCGAGATTGAGTCCAGCACGCAAGGCGTTGACGTCTTCGGATACGACGAGTTTTCGGACGATCTCACCGACGTCTTGCGGTGGGTCATCGACGACACCGGTATCGGCGGCGGCCGGATGGGTATCGAAGAAGACAGCGTCACCGTCCAGGTCGCTGACCGGCTGCGAGAGATCTTGGCCGACGTACACGGGACGATGCGGCCCGCGCTGCACGTTCTCGACGCCGCACGGGCAATCAAGACGGCCCCCGAAATCTCACTCATGAGACGGGCCGCGAACTCTGCGGTCACCGCTCAGAAGGCGCTTTACGACACGGTCGATGCCACCTTCACCGAGCGGGACATCGCTTCCTTCCTGGTCGGCCACCTCTTCAGCGCGGGCGCGGACGGGTACAAGACCATCCAGGTCGCGGCCGGCCGCCGCTCTCGCCTGGCCAATCCCACCCCCCAGGACATAGAGGTGGGGGAGGGACAACCCATCAAGATTGACCTTTTCCCCGTCTTCGACGGGTACCTCTCGGACACTGGTCGCACTTTCAGCATCGGCTCCGCTGAGCCAGGGCTCGTCTACCAGTGGTCTCAGGCCGAAGACATGCTCGCCCAACTCGGAGCACACATCGAACCCGGGATGACGGGGGACGCCGTGTGGGCTTACTACGTCCGCTTGCTAGCCTCGCGCGGTCTAGAGCCGGCGATGAAGTTCCTCGGCCACGGGCTCGGGCTAGGCCTGCACGAGGCGCCCTTCATCGCGCCAGGGTCCACGGAACTTATCGAGCCGGGGATGGTACTCGCGTTGGAGCCGGTGACCGAGCACGATGGCGTGGGTCTGCACATCGAGAACGTCTACGAGGTGAGCGACTCCGGACTGGTCAACCTCACCGAGGGCTACGGCAAGGAGTACTGCGTTGTCCGATAGGCACGATGGCGCGGCGGGAGAGCGGTTATGACGCAGGACGGAAGAAAGTTTGTGCGTGGCCGGGGGGCGTACCTGGGGGACATGAGGTTCGAGAATCTCCGGCACGTGAAATTCAAGCGTGCGGAGGGGGCGCGCGGTACGAAACTGTCCGTCTCCCGTCCAGCGAGCCTCGGTAATACAGGTGCTCTCTTCTACACTGCGGACAGTCTTGAACTCGACGACATCGTTGTCCCCATCAGTCGGGACGGTGTGCTAAACCCGCCCCGACCCGTACTCGCGCGCGACGAGCATCGTTTCGTTGGCGAACCGATTGCTGTGGTTCTCGCCGATGACGAGTACCTTGCCGAGGATTTGATCAACGAGGTTTCCTACACCTCACAGCCAGTCCCACCCGTCACAGATCCCATCCGGGCGGCGGCGGAGAACGATCTGCTTGTCCACACCTCCTTTGGCACCAACGTCCTCTTCGAGGAGAACTTCCGTGCAGGTGACGAGACCTTCTCCTACCCCAACGATGACTTCCGGACGGTCACCACAACGCTTAGGTCGGGGCGGGTGACGGCCGTTCCCCTCGAGACCCGGGGAGTTGTCGCGTGTGGCAGCGATGATGGTGTCACGATCTGGTGCTCGACTCAGAGCCCGCACATGCTCCGCGACCTCGTCGCCGCGCACACTGGCCTCTCCCCTTCGCGGGTCGTGGTGCGCGTACCGGACATCGGCGGGGGCTTCGGGCTCAAGGCGCACGCCTACCCCGAAGAGCTCATCGTCGCCGTGCTCGCCTATCGGCTAAAGGCCAACCTCCGATGGATCGAGGACCGTGTCGAGAATCTTTCGGCGGCCTGCCACTCCCGCGACCAGCACATCACGGCCAGTGCGGTCGTCGACAACGAAGGGCGCATCCGCGGCGTACACGCCGACATCGTTGTCGACATGGGTGCCTATGGCGTGTATGCGCACGGCCACCTCCTGGAGCCGCTCGGCACCCCGGCGATGGTCCCCGGACCCTACGACCTCGACTTCTACAGCTACCGTGTGCGAGCCGTTGCGACCAACAAAGCACCGTTGGGCGCTTACAGGGGCGTAGGTCTCCCGGTCGCGACACTCGTCCACGAGCGGCTCGTCGAGCACGTCGCCACCACCCTTCGGTGCGACAGCGTGGAGGTGCGCAGGCAGAACCTCATCCACGCTGCGCAAAGCCCTTACAAAAGCCTGACGGGGCAGAAATACAACAATTTCGACTTCGAGACTGCGTTGGCACGGGTCACGGAGGACATTGCCACCCACCGGGCGGAGTGTGAGCGCACACTCGATGGCGAGTGGTTGGTGGGGCAGGGATTCGGCGTCTACATCGAGTACGTCGCCAGCGGCTCCGCGGTATTCAAGAAGCGTGGCATGGTGGGGCTCGCCGGCTTCGATGAGTTCGAGCTGCGGCTGACCGAGGACGGATCCCTCAGCCTGCAAACGACGCTGCCCTCGATGGGGCAAGGGGTGTATGCGGCAACGGGGCAAATCCTTCACGCTCTCACCGGAATGGAGCCCGCCGAGATCCGGCTTCCGAACGTCGACACCGGCCAGGCACCGCTGTCCGGTAACGGTACGTTCGCCAGCCGCAGCGCGGTCATCACCCACACCGGGGTACGGCAGGCCTACACCGACCTCGTCGACTCCATCACCGTCGGTGCCTGCAATGCCTACAACGTCGACAAGGATGCCGTAGAGGTACGCCGCGACCTAAGCGTGGTCATCGGACAAGACGAGCAAGACGAGCCGGTACGTCTTTCCCGCGCTCACACAGCGCGGCTGCTGGAGGAGAAATACCGAATTGGGTTTTCCCGGGTGGACCCCAAGGCGCCGGTGCACCCCAGCGGTGCGCACGGCTGTCTTCTGGCGATCCACCGTCGCACCGCGGCACTGCGGATCCTTCGCTACACGGTCGCGGATGAGTGTGGCATCCGAATCGACCCGAAGGTGGTAGAGGGGCAGGTGCGCGGTGCGGTAGCCCAGGCGATCTCTGGTGCCCTGCACGAAGAGATCCTCTACGACTCCACAGGGCAGATCAATAACCCAAGTTTCGTCAACTATGGTCTTCTCACTGCCGCGGAACTGCCGGACATCGTTCATCTGCCCTTCACGACCGATGGTTCGATCGACGCGGACGAGGTCAAGGGGTCGGGTGAGGCCGGAATGCTGGCACCGGGCCCGACTATTGCGAACGCGGTGAGTGACGCCCTAGGCGTGCCTTGCGACACCCTCCCGGTCCGGAGGGAATGGTTACTTGAAAATCTCCCGGTCCCATCGAGCGTAGAAACGGCCTGATAGGTGTACTTCGACGTGAGCGTGTCGACACAGATCCGCGACAAGACTCTCCAGCGTGCGCTTATCCGCGCCGCAGAGTTAGCCAGCGACAGCACCGAGCCGCTGGCGCTACTCACCTCCAGACACGCGGTCGGGCACATCGGCGGCCGTACTATCACGGCAGCCCTGGAGTGCGCACACGGCGGCCGGAGAGACCAGGTGGCGCTCCACACAAGGGCGCCTGTGCTCGACCTCCCACGATGCTCATTGACCGTGCCTATCTGCGTGCTCTGGGTCCCCCTGCACACCAGAGTTGAAGGCCGCTGCACCGTCGGCTTCGCACGGGATTCGCACGAGCCCGTGAGCGTGACGGGCATGCTCTGTGGATACTCCACGCCCGGGGTCTGTCCCACCTGCACGAAGAAACTCGTTGAGTCCCAACTGCGGGATGTGCTCTTGGCGTACGCAACCACATCCGGGACGCTCGCCGGACGTTTCGCGACGTCACTATATACGCCTAAAACGGCGATAACCCGAAAGATCCAACGTCTGGGGAGCGTGAGCAAGTGAAGCCAGCGAAGTTTAACCTGCACACCCCCCGATCGTTGACCGAGGCGTTGCAAGCCAAGGCCAAGCTCCAGGGGCAAGGGACGCTTCTGGCCGGCGGGCAGAGCCTCGTGGCCCTGATGAACTTCCGAGTCGCACAGCCGACCGAGATCATCGCCCTGTCCAACGTCACCGAGCTTAAAACCATCACCATCACCGATGGCCAAGTCCGCCTTGGCTCCGGTGTTACCTACAGCGACGTCATTGCTGCCTCGACAGCCGGCTCGCTGCCTCGGCTGTTCAAGGAGGTGCTAAGCAACATCGCCTCTGAACCAATCCGGAACAAAGGGACAGTGGGCGGGGCGATCGCCCAAGCTGACCCATCCGCCGAGTTTCCTGCGCTATGCCTGGCCCTCGGTGCCGAGATCGTCGTCGCGTCCACGAGTGGGTCCCGGGTCGTCCCGGTACACACCTTCTTCCGTGGGTATATGGACACCGAGGCGCGCGAAGACGAAGTGATCGTCGAGATCAGGTTCGACCGGCGCCTCTGGTCCGAGACAAATTTTGGTTACAGCCAGGTTGCAGACAGACAGGGGGACTACGCAGACGCTGCCGTGCTCCTGACGTACCGCACGGACGCGGAGGACCGCATGATTGCGCCCGTCATCGTGTCCATGAACCTCCGCTCCTTCCCGTGCCGATGGAGTGATCTCATGGAGCACCTGACTGGGACCCGAGCAGACCAAGAGTCAGTGGCCGGCGCGGTGGAGGACTACTTCGCCGCAGCCAGCGCCGAGTTAGCCCGCCCGGAAGGTACGGTCGTGAAGTCGGTGCTCCAGGAGGCCCTCGGCTCGGCGGGAAGGATCTGATATGTCGACCGAGATGACGATCGAACTGTCGGTCAACGGGATCACCTATTCCCGCCAGGTGCCGGTACGCAAACTCCTCTCTGACGTCCTCCGTGAGGACCTCGGAATGACCGGCGTTCACGTCGGGTGCGAACACGGCATCTGCGGGTCCTGCACAGTGCTAGTCGACGGGATGCCGGTACGGTCTTGCCTGACCTTCGCCGCCACGCTGGAAAGATCGTCGATCGTCACCGTCGAGGGACTGGCGGCAGACACCGGCGCCGAACAGATGCATCCAGTGCAGGAGGCCTTCGACGATCAGGACGCGTTCCAGTGCGGATTCTGCACCCCAGGCTTCGTCCTGCTCATCGAGAGCGGGTTGTTAACACACCAGGCCGAGGAAGAGTCCGTGGAGACACGACTGGCAGCCAATATCTGCCGATGCACCGGTTACACATTTATCAAACAGGCTATGCAGCAAGTGTCGCCGTGCGGCAGCTGCGATGCCGGTTGTGGAGGACGATGATGCATTTCCGTTTCGAGGTCCCGCTTGAGGTGTCCGTCGACGAGGCCTGGGCCGGTGTGACGGACCTGGCCGTGCTGGCCACCTGCTTCCCTGGCGCCCAGCTCGGTGCCCCAACCGAGAACGGCGGACGGGGTTCCGTCACCATCTCCCTCGGGCCCATCCGCTTCGAGTACGACGGCGACGTCGTTTTCGTGGCGAAGGACGAGGGCGAGCACAAGGCCGTCATCGACATCGCCGCCTCGGACAAGAGTGGGGGCGGCAGCGTCTCGGCACGTATCGCACTAGCCGTCCAACGGCCCCGCGTTGCAGAAGGGCCGTCATCGGTACTGACGTTGGAGGCCGACGTCGACGTTTCCGGTCGCGCTGCCCAATTCGGCCGCGGCATGCTCGAAGACGTCGCCCACACACTGCTGTCAAACTTCGCCAGACGGCTGGAGGCGTACTACCGCGGCGAGCAAGTAGACAATGGCGCCGCCTCCACGGACTCGTTGAACGCCCTGTCGTTGATCCCGAAGAAGCAGGCCGCCATCGCGGTGGCCGGCGTCCTCGCCGTTGTCCTAGTCGGCACGCTCGTCTATCGGTCCATGGCATCCTCCCGCGCCCGCAGATGACCGCCCCGTCGCGAATGGCGCCTCAACCTGCTCCTCACACCCCAGGCGCTGCAGCAACCGGCCCACCGACGACGGTGCACGGCCGCAACGCCCTTTCCGGGGAGGTCTTGGGTCGCTTGTCCACCGAACTCACACCTCAGCGCGTCACGGTTGTAGGGGCCGGTATGGTCGGCCCATTCACCGCTTACCACACCGGGCCGAAGCGGGTCTCCGCGACCGGCGGGCAACCTGTCTTTTCAGGCCGGCAGCCAGCTCCGCTGGTGGCGTTCGAGCCATTGCGATGAGTGCTCCCGCCCCACCCCTGACACGGGCCGTGGTCGACCTGGGCGCGATCGCGGCCAACGTCCGTGTGCTCAAGCGCCACGTCCACCCGGCCCGCCTCATGGCTGTGGTCAAGGCGGACGCGTACGGCCACGGCCTTGTCCCGGTCGCGCGGGCAGCCTTGGACGCAGGTGCGGATCAGCTCGGGGCGGCGACCCTGCCCGAGGGGTTCGCCCTTCGGGCTGCCGGCATCACCGCCCCGATCATGGTTTGGCTGACCAGCCCCACCGAGGACTACGCCCGTGCCGCTAGCGAGGGGCTTGAACTCGGTGTGCATACTGTCGATCAGCTCGCGGCAACGGCCGCGGCGGCCCGAGCCGCCGGCCGCACCGTGCCCGTGCACTTGAAAATCGAGACAGGGATGTGGCGCGGTGGTGCCACCCGCGAGCAGTGGCCGGCGATGATGACAGCGGCCCACGCGGAGGAGCAGACCGGGGCGATATGGGTCCGGGGGATCTACACCCATCTTGCCCGCGCCGACGAACCAGGCCATTCCGCCACCGTCGCACAACTTCGCGAGCTCAAGGCCGTCCGCGAGCTAGCCGCGCGTAGCGGCCTGCGTCCTGAGGTGGTGCACGCCGCCAACTCTGCCGCTGCGCTTGCCACGCCCGAGGCCCGCCTCGACATGGTGCGGGCCGGTATCGCGATCTACGGCCTTAACCCCCTGCTCGGCATCGATCCAGCAGTGGCGCTGCGGCCTGCTATGACCCTGGAAGCGACCCTGACAAGTATCAAGACCGCACCGGCGTCGGCCGGCGTCTCTTACGGTCATACCCACGTGCTAAAGCGTCGGACACACCTCGGGATAGTGCCGCTCGGCTACGCCGACGGTGTCCCGCGCGCGGCCAGCAACAATGGTGAGGTGCTAGTAGCTGGACGGCGCCGCCCGATAGTCGGCCGGGTCTGCATGGATCAGGTTGTCGTTGACCTAGGACAGGACCCGCCGGAAGCCCCTTGTGGGGCGGTCCTCTTCGGTTCCGGAAGTCACGGTGAGCCTACGGCCGGTGAATGGGCGGAGCGCACTGGAACGATCCACTACGAGATCGTCAGCCGCATCGGATCGCGCGTTCCCCGCGTCTATCGCGGCTAAGCCAAAAACGTTGAGTCTTGCACCTCCGCGCTGATCGTAAGTTACCCCCTCGGTTAGCTGTTGTAGGTCGCTTGCTGGCCTGTGACCGCGGGTGCGTAAGAGGTAAGAGGGGCGCCGTCGTCGACGACGGGTCTGCGGTTCCGTGACGGTGCTACCAGCTCGGGACCGCACGAACACAGCCCCACGGACACGGACAGGGAGATCAGCTGTCCGTCAGCAGGGAGACGTCATGTCCGCCGACAGGGAGGTTGGCATGTCCGCTGACATCGTGGGGTTCCGGCGCGGCTAGGGGAATCTCGGGGAGCCCTGAGCGCGCTCATCGCATATCCCCATGGCCGCTACCGCTCTCGTCGTCCGTTCGAGGATTTGGCT
Organism: Georgenia thermotolerans; assembly: GCF_009193185.1. Lineage (GTDB taxonomy): Bacteria > Actinomycetota > Actinomycetes > Actinomycetales > Actinomycetaceae > Georgenia > Georgenia thermotolerans. The sequence goes on from NZ_VUKF01000016.1 coordinate 82,973, forward strand.
TTGCTGTTGTTGACATGACTTGCGGGGTGGTGACAATCTACTGCTGTAGCTACTGCTGTAGATAGCTCGGCGCACACGCCGAGTACGGCGTCACTCACCAAAGGAGTTGGGATGCATCGAAACCTCTCACGCCGTGGGCCCCTGATGGCGGCTGCGGCGACGTTCGCCGGTATGGGCCTGCTGCTCTCCGGTTGCTCGGGTCAGTCAGGATCAGCGAGCGGGGACACGATCCACGTGAGCATCATCACGAAGGACCCCAGCGACCCCTTCTGGGTCGCCATGATTGACGGCGCGAAGAAGGAGGCCGAGAGCCAGAACGTCGAGATCACTGTGGCGGCTGGCAAGGATCAGAGCGACAGCGACGGTCAAATTCAGGCAATCGAAAACGCCACCGCTCGTGGCGACGACGCGATCCTCATTGCGAACAACGGCCCCGCGGTTAACGACGCGATCAAGAAGGCGCAGGATGCCGGGGTCCTGGTGCTCGCCCTGGACACACCGTTCAGCCCGGCGAACCTTGCGACCGCGACCTACGCCACCGACAACTTCGCCGCTGGCCAGGCCATCGGGAAGTGGGCGGCGGGCGCGCTCGATGGCCAGAAGGCAGTCATCGCGATGATTGATCTGTTTGCGGACAAGGTCGTTTCGGTTGACTACCAGCGCGACCAGGGCTTCCTCGACGGCATGGGCATCGCCCTAGGCGACCCGGAGAAGATCGGCGACGAGGCGGAGACCGGCACTTACTCGGGTGGCGAGTATGAAATCGCGTGCCACGAGCACAGTGACGGCGCCCAGGACGGCGGTCGCACGGCGATGGAGAAGTGCCTTTCGCTCAACCCGAACATCAACCTCGTCTACACGTCGAACACGGCCCCGGGATTGGGCGCTTATCAGGCATTGAAGGCGGCGAACGTCGACGCCCTCCTGACGTCAATCAACGGCGCGTGCGAGGACATCAACACGATCATCGACGGCAAGTTCGGCGCAGCCTCGCAGCAGTTCCCGGGCAAGATGGGCGCCGAAGGCGTCAAGGCGGCCGTCGAATACGTGCGCACGGGCACTAAGCCGAAGACGGACAACGCCGACGGGTTCATCGATACTGGCGTTGAGCTCGTCACCGACCAGCCCATCGACGGCCTGAAGAGCGTCACAGGCGCTGACGCGATGAACGCCTGCACCTCCTGAGGTTCTGATAATGGCGACTACAAACACCATCGAACTATCTGCGGCCGAGGCCTTCAAGACGCGCCCGCTAACCCCGCTCCAGAGGGTGCATCGGGTGCTGCACCTGCATCCTGAAATCAGCCCGTTGATTGTGCTGCTCATCGCGATGTTCGCGTTCCAGTTGGCGAACGATCGATTCCTCAGCCCGGGCAACATCTCGCTGATCCTTCAGCAGGTCGCGGTGGTCGGCTCGCTTGCGGTCGCCCAGACGCTGGTCATCCTGACTGGCGGCATCGACCTCTCTGTCGGTGCGCTGATGATCCTCGTCTCGATGGTGATGGGATCCCTGGTGGGCCTCGCTGGCCTGCCAGGGCCCATCGCCTTCGCGATCGGCATCCTGGTCGGCGTCCTCGCAGGTGTCCTGAACGGCGTGCTCGTCTCAGTGCTCCGGCTCCCACCGTTCATCACAACGCTCGGCACCCTGAGCATCTTCGTGGCTCTCGCGCTTCTCATGAGCAACGGCGTCGCGATCCAGGGCGAGAAGCTCGGCGGATTCCTCCTCTGGACGGCGGCGGCGTTCAGCGTCGGGCCGTTCAACTTCACGATTGGCGTGATCCTCATGCTGCTCATGTACCTAGGGATGGGATTCGTGCTGCATCAAACCGGATGGGGCCGGCACGTGTATGCGGTCGGCAGCGACCCTGTCGCCGCCCGGCTGTCCGGGATCAACACCCGGCGGGTACTGATGAGCGTGTACGCGGTCGCGGGCTTCCTCGTGACCCTGTCCGCATGGATCCTCATCGGCCGCAACAATGCCGCCACCACCAGCGCGGCCGTTGACGTCAACCTCGACTCCATCACCGCGGTCGTGATCGGCGGTACGAGTCTCTTCGGCGGCCGAGGGACACTGCTCGGCACGTTCCTTGGGGCGATCACCGTCGCGGTCTTCCGCAACGGCCTCTCCCTCGCCCGCGTAGACGTGCTGTACCAGACGCTCGCGATCGGCATCCTGATCCTCGTCGCGGTTGCCCTCGACCAGTGGATCCGCCGGGCGGGGGTGAAGGGATGACCGCCGAGCCGATCCTGCGCGCGCGGGGGTTGGTCAAGACCTACGGTGCGGTCGTCGCCCTCGACGGCGTGGACCTGGATCTGAATGCAGGCGAGATCCTCGCCGTGATCGGCGACAACGGTGCCGGGAAATCGACTCTCATTAAATGCCTGACCGGTGCTGAGGTCCCGGACGTCGGGACCATCGAGGTCGCGGGGCGCGAGGTCTCCTTCCGCCGCCCCCAGGACGCTCACGCCGCGGGCATTGAGACCGTCTACCAAACGCTCTCGCTCGCGCCCGACCTCGACATCGCCTCCAACATGTTTCTCGGCCGTGAGATTCGGCGCCGGAGTCCGCTCGGCGGGGTCCTCCGGATGCTCGACTACAAGCGGATGCGCCAACTGGCGGCCGAGAACGTGTCGAAACTCGGCGTCCGCACCCTCCAGGACATCACCCAGGTCGTGGAGACGCTGTCCGGCGGCCAGCGACAGGCGGTAGCTATCGCCCGGGCCATCGCGTTCGGCAGCCGCATCGTCGTGCTCGATGAGCCGACGGCTGCGCTCGGCGTGCGGGAGACGGCACAGGTGCTCGATGTGGTGACCGGTCTGCGCGACGCGGGCCTGGGCGTCATCCTCATCAGCCACAACATGCCCAATGTGTTCCAAGTCGCCGACCGGATCCACATCCAGCGGCTTGGGCGGAGGATCGCCACGATCTCGCCCGAGTCACATTCGCCGGCGGAGGCGGTCGCGATCATGACGGGCGCTGCCCCGGCGCCCGGTCCCGCCGTAGACGCTCAATTGAAAGAAGCTCGTCCATGACACATGAGTCCCTGGTCGCGTCGACCTCCCACCGCTACGGTATCCACGCCCTCGTGTGGACCGGTGAGTGGACGCCGGAGACGGCCGATGATGCGATCCGACGAACGGCTGCGGCGGGCTATGACCTCATCGAACTGGCGTTGCTCGATCCCTATGCGATCGACGTCGAGGCGACGAGGAGATCACTGGACCGGCACGGGCTGTCGATGGTCGCCTCGCTCGGGCTCTCGCCCGCGACGGACATCTCCAGTGAGGACGAGGAGATACGGCGGCGCGGCGAGGACCTGCTGCACCGGGCGGCCGCGGTGGTCCGGGACCTCGGCGGCGACTACCTGTGTGGGGTGATCTACGGGAGCATGAGCAAGCACCCGGGGCCCGCGTCCCGGCGGTCGTACGCGAACAGCGTGGAGAGTATCCAGCGCCTCGCGGACACGGGCGCCGCCTCGGACATTCGGCTCGGTCTTGAGGTCGTCAACCGCTACGAGTCGAACCTCCTGAACACGGCGCGGCAGGCGATGGACTTCCTCAGCGTTGTCGACCGCGAAAACGTCTATGTTCACCTCGACACCTACCACATGAATATTGAGGAGCCGGACATGGCCTCCCCGATCGCTGTATGCGGCGATCGTCTGGGCTATGTACACGTCGGGGAGAGCCACCGCGGTTACCTCGGGTCGGGCAGCATCGACTTCCGCAGCTTCTTCGCGGCACTGGCGAACTCGGGCTATGCCGGGCCGATTACGTTCGAGTCTTTCTCGTCGACCGTCGTGGATCCGGTGCTGTCGAACACGCTCGCGATCTGGCGGGACCTGTGGCGGGACTCGGACGACCTGGCGCGCCACGCCCGGACCTTCATGCAGACGCAGATCGAGGGCGCGTCCGCCGTCCGGTTTCAGTAAGAAGGGCTCCGATGGTCAATCGAAACGACGTCGCACGTCGCGCTGGGGTGAGCACTGCCGTCGTTAGCTACGTTATGAACGGTGGACCGCGGGTCGTCTCCGAGGAGGCGCGGGCGAAGGTGATGGCTGCGGTGCGCGAGCTCGGGTACCGCCCGAACGGCCTCGCCCGCGCGCTGAAGCTACAGCGCACGGCGGTACTCGGGATCGTGGTGCCCGACAGCAGCAACCCCTACTTCGCGGAGCTTGCGCGCGCCATCGAGGAGGCTGCGCATAGCCACGGGATGACGCTGCTGCTCGGCAACTCCGCGGAGGATCCCGCTCGGGAACTCGCCTACCTCAGTACCTTCCTAAATGGACGGGTCGACGGAATTCTCATCGTCAGCTCTAGCCGCTCGCCCGACATCATCGATCTCCTCGACGAGTCGGGACTGCCCTCCGTGTTCGTGGACCGGTCGCCGGTGGGCAACCAGCACAGCGCGATAGAGGTGGACAATCGGGCTGGCGGACGCGAGGCAATGGCACACCTCCTCGAACACGGCCACCGCGATATCACGGTTATGGTTGGCCCGTCCGCCGAGTCCGACGAGCGCATGGAGGGCGCGCTCGAAGTTGTGGCCGGACGGGACGATGTCAGAGTCCGTCAGACGAGTTCCGTCCGTTTCGCCCGAAGCGCTGCGTATGCCGCCGCCCGCGAGATCCTCGCTACGGACGACCGCCCGTCCGCTGTCTTTACCATTGCGGATGAACTCGCGATCGGCGTGCTCCGCGCAGCGGCGGACGCGGGCTTGCGCGTACCTGAGGATCTCGCCCTCGTCTCGTTCGACGGAATCCCGGAAGCCGCCTTCACTGCGCCCGGACTCTCCACGATCGGCCAGCCTTTTGCCCGGATCGCGCAGGAGGCGGTCGGCCTCCTCATGGCGATGGTCGACTCGGACGTGAAGCCCAGGCGGGTCGTCCTGCCCGTCGCCCTGATCCGTCGAGGCAGCTGCGGGTGCCCCGACGACCTCCGCATCACCTGACTCATTCATCCCAATTCCTCATCGAAAGACGAAAACCATGATCAACGGCCCAACGGTGCTAGCCGAGTACCGACTCACCAACCCGACCGGCACCCCTCGCGCGAGCGAGCCGGTGTTCCTCGACGCGGTCGATGCGGACTCCGTCATCTCCGTCCGCCTCGGGGACGGTCCGCTCGCGCCCGTGCAGCGGCTCGCTTCCGGCGGGCTTGTCACGATCCTCGATGTCCCAGAGGGTACTGGTCCCTTCCCCCTTACAGTGGTCGCGGCGGCCCATGAGTCGGACGGCTTCGTAATTACCGAGGTCCCCGCCCGCGAGCAGGACGCCGTCGTGCGCCTCGACACCGGCCCCTTCGAGATCGAGCTGTGCCGAGGCTCCGGCAAGGGCACGACGAGCTCGAAGTGGGGCATCCGGCATCTGCTGTCCAAGGAGCAGGGCGTCGACCTCATACCAGGCGGGGACAACTCCATTGGCGGCTTCTACGCGCCCTTCTTCACCCCGGAGAACGGGCTCATCAACCCGCCCGAGCACGTCATAGCGGACGTCGAGGTCCTGGAGCGCGGGCCGCTCCTGCACAAGTACCGCCTGACCGGCCGCATCCCCGACGGGCTCCTGCCGGAGCTGCGCGGCAAGTGGTTCACGATCGACTGGCAGTTCACGGCCGGGTCTGCATGGTTCGAGCGGCACTACGAGATCACAGACTTCGCGACCGAGGTGGACGGCCGCGCCGCAGTGAACAAGTTCACGGTCGGCGACGAGTTCGAGGCGGGCCCCGGCGACGTGCTGTTCGACCATTTCGCGTCTTGGGCGGGCACGACCTATCGCGAGGGCGACCCCTACGCTGGCATCCTCGCAGACCGCGTCCACCAGGTCACCAGCGGGATTTCGGAGGAATCCTCCCCATCGCTGCACGCGTACCGCCAGGCGATCGGCGGCGACATCGAGTCCGCCAACTGGGACTGGTACTGGCGGCTGTTCAGCGCGTGGGAGTCGTTCCTCACACACGACGAGATCCGGGCGCACCTGTCCGAGGTGCGCGCCGCGGCGCACCGAGCTGCGGACTCGCCAGCGCGCGAGTGGAAGACGACGGACGAGCCCCTGGGGGTCGAGGTGCCCACCACGGAGGAGGCCACCGTTTTCGTCGGACCCTCCAGCAAGACCGCGGCGATCAACGCCGGAACCGGGTACGCCATGACGTGGTGGACGTCGAAGCCGGTCGGCCGGTTTCAGATCGTTCAGCGCCGCGAGTCGGGCTGGAGCAACTGGGGCACGAACGGCGAGAACGAGTGCCCGGAGCTGCCAACCGACGTTACGATCCGAGCCGCGTATGGCCGATTCGCCCACTCTTGGCGGGCGGTGGCGGCATCGCTCGAGAATCCGGTAGTGATCGAAGCCAGCACTGACCGATGACCGAGGTGCTTGTCGTCGGCGAGTCCCTCGTTGACATCGTCCGCGCAGCCGGGGCGGAACCGTCCCACCGCCCCGGCGGGAGCCCGCTCAACGTCGCGGTCGGAGTGGCTCGACTCGGCGTCCCCGCCGCGCTGCACACGCGGATTGGCAGCGACTCACACGGACGCGCGATCCTCGACCACCTGCGCGCGAGTGGCGTGGAACTGACCGCTGCGTCGATGGTCAACGGCCATACGAGCACGGCGCGGGCGGACATTGACCCGGACGGCGCGGCCAAGTACGAATTCGACCTCGACGTCTCCCTCGCCCCGGTCGATGAGGCCGCCCGGGACGTCCGCTGGATCCACGCCGGATCGATCGCGGCGGTGCTCGAACCGGGCGCGAGCAGGGTGCGGAGGGCGTTCGACGACTCGAGTGCGGGAGTCGTCCGCTCGTTCGACCCCAACATCCGGCCCGACGTCGTCGGCGACCCGCGGGATCATCGGGCCGCAGTCGAGTGGTACGTATCACGGAGCGACGTCGTGAAGGCAAGCGACGAGGACGCCGAGCTGTTGTATCCGGATCGCGACCCCCGCGAGACCCTGCGGGCATGGCTGGCCGGCGGCGCGCGCCTCGCCGTGCTGACCTGTGGCGAGGACGGGGCGCACGCAGTGTTCGAGGGCGGCGAGATGGCAGCCCCGGCAGCGCGCGTTAATGTCCGCGACACGATCGGAGCGGGCGACGCGTTCATGGCCGCGCTGATCTGGCGGCTCCTCGCGAGGGTCGGCCGGAACGGTCTGCGGGTCGACGAGGACACGATGGCCGACGCTGTCGGCGGCGCGCTCGCATGCGCGGGTGTCACCGTCGGGAGAGAGGGCGCCGACCCACCTCGCCTCGGAGAGGTGCCGTCATGGTGAACGCTCCCCGCCCGATCGCCAAGTACGACGTCGTCGACGGGCTCGGGCGCCCCCGCATGGCCGAGCCCCTAACGTTCGAGTTGCCCGCGAGCCGGCACCGCGAATACTCGGTGGCCCTTGGCGACGGCCCTCGGCGCCCCGTTCAGGTGTTCGCCGCGGATCCAGGCCGGGGCGTCGCGATCCTGGACCTGGACGGCGTCCCACGGTCGACGATGCGGCTGTTCTCGGAGGCTGCGGCACCGGACGCCGGCAACGCCATCGCGGCACGGCCGGTTGTCGAGGCCGACGGGGTCGTACGACTGGACACTGGAGCGTTCGAGCTTGAGTTGTGCCGCGGCACCGCCCGCGGCACAACGGACAGCAAGTGGGGCATCCGCCACTTCATGGACAACGTTCAGGGCGTCGATCTGATCCCGGGAGGCGACAACGCGATCGGCGGCGTGTACGCACCGTTCTTCACCCCCGAGAACGGGCTGATCAATCCGCCGGAGCACGCAATCGCGGACGTCGTTCCCGTGGAGGTTGGCCCGCTCCTGCACCACTACCGCATGACCGTCCGCATCCCGGACGGATTGCTTCCGGAGCTGCGGGGGAAGTGGATCACGATTGACTGGACGTTCACGGCCGGCACCCCCTGGTTCGAGCGCCACTACCGGCTGAGCGAATTCGGGACCGAGGTCGATGGCCGGTCGGTCGTGAACAAGCTGACCGTCGGCGATGAGTTCGAGGCAGGTGCTGACGCGCTCGTGTTCGACAGGTTCGCGACGTGGGGCGCCACTACCTTTCGGGAGGGCGCACCCTATTCGGCCATCCTTGCGCGCTCGGTCCGGCGGATCGTGGCAGAGATATCCGACGACTCGCCCGCCGAGTTGCGGGCCTACAGAGACGCCATCGCCGGCGACATCACGGCCGCCAACTGGGACTGGTACTGGCGGCTGTTCAGCGCGTGGGAGGACTTCCTCCCCCACGACCGGATCCGCGAGGAGTTGGCCGCCGTTCGTGCGGAGGCGCATCGCGCGTCCGACGCGGCGGATCGCTTCTGGAACGTGACCGTTGACCCGCTCGGGGTCGACGTCCCGGCGGCGGTTCAGTCGACGATCTTCGTCGGTCCTGCGGACCGCAGCGCGGCCCTCAGCACCAAGACCGGTTACGGGATGGTCTGGTGGACGTCCAAGCCGTCGGGCGGCTTCGACATCCAGCAGCGCCGCGAGTCCGGGTGGTCCAACTGGGGCACCAATAGCGAGAACGAACGGCCTGAGTTGCCTAACGACGTGCGGATCCGCACGGCCTACGGGCCGTACGGCGCCGACTGGGCAGGGGTTGCCGACGCGCTGGCGAGCCCCGTCCGTGTCGGCGCGCCGACGGACGTGATGCAGTCCCCCGACACAGAAGAGGAGCAGGCATGAGCCGGAGGACCAAGGTCATCGTCGACACCGACCCGGGAGTCGGCATCCCGGGAACCGATGCCGACGATCCGATCGCAATCCTCCTCGCGCTTGCAGATCCGCGGCTGGAGCTCATCGGGGTGACGACCACGTTCGGCAACTGCCCGCCGGAGCTCGGCGCGCGCGGCGCTCGGGCCGTGCTGGATGCGGCCGGTCGTCCGGACGTCCCCGTGGCAGTAGGAAGCGCGGTGGCGCTGAACGGCGAACTGCCCGGCGATCTTTCAAGCCGCTATGACGGGGAGCGGGGCCGTGCGGGCACGATCCCGCTGCCGTCGCTTGCCGATTCGGCAATCTCGAGCACCGCTGCCGAGTTCATCGTCGACACAGTCAACGCACACCCGCACGAGGTGACCCTCATCGCGATCGGTCCGCAGACCAACATCGCCCAGGCGCTTGAGCTCGACCCGGGGATCGCGGAGCGGCTGCGCTCGATCGTATTCATGGGCGGGGCGCTCGGCCTTGACCCCGAATACGGACGCGGGAACGTCACGCCTGTAGCGGAGTGCAACATCTGGTACGACGCGGATGCCGCAGACATCGTGTTCCGTTCGGGCGTCGACCTGACGATGGTCGGTCTTGACGTGACGAACCCAAATCAGGGCGTAGTCCTCTCCGCCTCCGCAATCTCGGCGATTGACCCCGACGCGTCGGCGGTCGCCGGGATGCTCGCGCAGATCTGCGACACCTACCTCGAGGCCCCCATGTTCGAGTGGGCGGACGGTTGCGTGCTCTACGACCCGCTCGCCGTGGCGGCCGCTGCCGATCCGGAGCTCGGCGAGTACCGGGAGCTAGCGGTCGGGGTCGAGCGGGACGGCACGCTCACACGCGGGCAGACGGTGCCGCTGCGCGACGCGGTGCCGAACCTCCGCGTTCTGGTCAAGGTCGACGGCGCAGCCTTCGCCGGGAACTGCCTCGACCGCATTCTCACGCTCGGTCGCTGACCGCGACCGGCCCCCAAGTAGAGAGATAACTATGCCTACAAACCCGCTCGGCGTGCACGCGCTCGTCTTCGCCGGAGGCACGACCGCGGACGAGATGACGACGATCATCGAGCAGACGAAGGCGGCCGGCTACGACATCCTCGAGTTGTCGTTGCATGACGCCGTCAACCTCGACACCGCCGACGCCAGGGCAAAGCTCGAGGGAGCGGGCCTCGACATTGTCTGCTCGCGAGGCCTGGCGTTCTCCGCCGACGTGTCAAGCGAAGATCCAGAGGTGGTCGCCCGCGGTGCACAGCTGCTGCACGACTCGCTGCGGATCACGCACGACATGGGGGGCACGCACTTCACCGGCGCGCTCTACAGCGCCCTCGGCAAGTACGGTCGCGCCTTGAGCGCGGCAGGGCGTGCAAACGTCGTCGCGGCACTCGCAGATCTCGCCGTCGAGGCGCAGGGCCTCGGCATGACACTCGGCCTCGAGATCTGCAATCGCTACGAGACAAACGTCGTCAACACCGCGGCCGACGCCCTGCGGCTCGCAGACGACATCGGCCACGACAACGTCCTCATCCACCTTGATACCTACCACATGAACATCGAGGAGGACGACTTCATTCGGCCCGTGCGCCTGGTAGGAGATCGATTGGGCTATGTCCACATCGGCGAGAACCATCGAGGGTTCCTGGGCAGTGGTCACCTCGACTTCGCGTCGTTCTTCCACGCGCTCGCCGGTATCGGCTACTCCGGCCCCATCACGTTCGAGTCGTTCTCGTCAGCGGTCGTTTCGCCCACGCTCTCAAACGACCTCGCAATCTGGCGGAACCTATGGAACAACGGCCCCGCGCTCGCGCGGCACGCCCGCTCCTTCATGGCGGATCAGCTCGAGGCAGGTCGCCGTGGCTGACGCCGCCCCCTTGACAGGCCCTCCCGCCCAGGCGCTCGGGGAGCTTGCCGAGCGGATCCGAGATGCTGCCGAGCGGGGCACCCGCTACATCCTCGGGGTCACGGGTAGCCCTGGCAGCGGCAAGACGACGCTCGCTGGGGCGCTCGTGCGACGAATCAACGAACGCGAGCCGAAGCGGGCTGTGCATCTGCCGATGGACGGCTTCCACCTCGCGAACTCGGCCCTCGACCGGCTTGGGATCCATGACCGAAAGGGCGCGATGGAGACCTTCGATGGCTGGGGGTTCGTCGCGCTGCTCGACCGGGTTCGCACGGAAACTACGCACACGGTCTACGCGCCGAGCTTCGCCCGCGCTGTGGACGAGGCCGTGGCCGGTGATGTCGCGATCGAGCCAGAGGCGTCGATCGTGATCGTAGAGGGGAACTACCTCCTCGTCGACGAGGTACCGTGGTCGGGGGTGCGCGATAGGCTGGATGCCGCGTGGTTCTGCGCGACGCCGGCCTCGGAGCGCGAGGCACGACTCATCGACCGGCATGTGCGCCACGGGCGCACCACGGACGCCGCGGCGGCGTGGGCGCGCGAGGTCGACGGCCGCAATGCGGTGCTCATAGAGGCGACGGCTCCGCGCGCGGACCTCGTCGTCTCGGGCACGACTGGGCGGGTGCTCGCCTAGACCTGTCATTTCTGACAGTTGAGGCGCGCGGGCGTTGCCTGGCACCCCACGACGCACCGGACGCGCTTGGTTCGGCGGCGGCTGCAGGGCCGACGTCCGGCACCTCCTTGGAGGAGCGTCTCCACCTCTGCGGTCCGCAAACGGTCCGCAAGAAGATCAGCAGAGATCAGCCGTGATCAACGACAGTCGTCGCTCGCACTGGAGGTTTTCCCTGGTGATTGCCCGTATCTGTCAGAAATACAGACAAGTCCCGAGTGCCCACCGTGAACCTTGGTCGTGCGGATCAAGTGCGACGAGATTTCTTGCTTCTTCAGTTGCGACGTCCCAGCTGCCTCGTCAGCCGCCAACTGAAGAAGTAGCCCGCGAACGGCTGGCTCCCCTGGACCAAGTCGGCCCATGTCGGTGACGGGGGCGAGGCATACGGCGCCTTCGCCCGGTTCGGCGGTGGGGGATGTCGTCGGCACGTGAAAACTGACCCCGTGACGGCAGACGAAAACTGACCCCCTGCCGAGATCCTGGCCCCCAGTCGACGGGGGTCGGGAGGAGAGCGGGTGTTGAGCGTGGAGGACTGGGCCGAGA
>NZ_VUKF01000017.1 GCF_009193185.1 Georgenia thermotolerans
CCCACCACGCCGCCACCGACACCCTCCGCCGAGCCACCACCGGCAACCCGCGACCGCTACATTGACAACCGCCTCCGGGTGGGGAATTTCAACGAGCACCCCTGGGGAAGATCGGCGAGCGGCATCACCGCGGGCATCTTTGCGGGCTTCTGCGCCAACCGTTGGCTCGGCTCGCCGGCCTCACTTGGAGGAACAGCCCTCACTGCCGCGGCCGGCGCCCGCGGGGCTGGTGGCCGCGAAGGCTCCTCCCTGGTCCCCAGCCGGCGCAGTTCCTCGGCGTCGTCCGGTGAAAGATGGTCGGATAATAGAGGCATTAGTCGGACAGCCCTGCAGACTCCTGGAGTAGCGGCCGCCAGCCTGCATGGTTTCGCAGCCCAATAATGAACTCGATGTTGGCCCGGATCGGGTCACCGTCCTTGAACTCGAACTTCAAGCACTGAGCGAGGCCCCACGTCTTCTTGGAACCGTCAGGATTCCTTCTGAAGCGGCGCTGGCGACCAGCCTCGCGGTAGAAGATTTCGGCCTTGCGACGCATGCGGCCAGCGTGGAGCAGGTTCTGCCATGCAAGATGCACGTGGGCGATGAAGTCCGAGAAGCTTCGCCGATCACCCGGGCGGTTGTAGAAGTCGATCGCAATCAGCGCCTGCCGTCGCGCCTCTTCCAGCGTGTACTGCCATGCATGGCGCCTAGGCACTAACGCTCCTCCTCTGACGGTCGGACCAATACCCGCCGTCCTGTCATCATGCGGCCTTCCTGTCGTAGGTCGACCGGAACACCGCGTCAGTCAGCCAGGCCTTGAAGTCCGGGTTGTCGACGAACTGCTTAAAGAGCTGCGTCTCGTCACGGAGCATCCCCTGCATGACCTTCCCGAGGGCGGCGGTCATCGCCAGTTTGGCGTTGTCGGGGTCATTGTTGGCGCGGGCGTTGGCGTAGTCCTCATCAGCGAGCACCCGCTCGGGGATCTCGGTGGTGATCCGGTCCCGGATGCGGTCGGCGTCGTCCCAGTTGATGTTGCCGAACAGGTCGTTGAACTGGTTGAGGATCTCGGATAGGCGCTCGAGCTCCGGATCGATGCCCCGTCCCCCTCCGCCGGTAGGTACTGGCTCCAGCTCCCCCTCGGCATCGGCGAGAGCGATCGAGACCTCCTCGCGCTTCTCGATGCGGTAGGAGTCCATGTCGATCGTCTCGAGGATGCCGGCCGACAGGTCGGTCTCCTCCGGCGCCGGCAGTTTGGGGATAAGTAGGCCGAGGAAGATCGAGAGCTTCTCCCAGCCCACATTGCTGAACGGCAGCACCAGCGAGAGGAACGAGTAGGTCCGCACGAACGCCTTGGCCTGACTCTTGAACTCGATCTGCTCGTCCTCGTCGAGCTGCTCGATGTACTCCGCGGCGCAGTGGTCGAGGATTGGGTCGAGCTGCGACCTGTCGACATTCTCGTCAAGGAACAGCGCCACGAAACGGTCGACGTCCTCGTCCGAGTACACGCCGGCCCGCGCGAGCGCGCTCTGGAGGTCGTGCAATTTGTCGGGGTCGGTCTCGCCAGCCAGGACGGTGGTCCGGTAGTACGGCTCGAACGCGGAACGGATTTCATCGGCAGTGTTGGCGAAGTCGAGCACCGCGGTGTCGGTCTTCCCGGGCCGCGCGCGGTTGAGGCGCGACAGCGTCTGCACCGCGAGAACGCTCGACAACGGCTTGTCGACGTACATGGTGTGCAGCAGCGGCTCGTCGTACCCGGTCTGGTACTTGTCGGCCACCACGAGGATCCGGTACGGGTCCTCCTGGATGCGGTCCGGGATCTCCTTCCCGGGGAAGCCGTTGTAGTCGGCCTCGGTGACCTTCTTGCCGTCACGCTCGAAGTCCGAGAACGCCACGATGGCCTTGTACGGACTGCCGCGCTCGACGAGGTAGTCGCGGATCGCCTCGTAGTAGTCGATCGCCCGGGCAATGGTCTTGGTCACGACCATCGCGCGTGCCTTGCCGCCGATCTTGTGCTTGCCGATCACCTGCGTATGGAAGTGATCGACCATGATCTCCGCCTTCTTGCGGATCGCGGTCTCATGACCCTCGACGTACGCACGCAGCTTCTTCGACGCCTTGGTTGCGTCGAACTCCGGGTCGTCCTCAACGGTCTTGACCAGCTTGTAGTAACTATCCACGGGCACATAGCCCTGCAGGACGTCGAGGATGAACCCCTCCTGGATCGCCTGCTTCATCGTGTACGAGTGGAACGGCCGCTTGCCCACCTCACCGGGAACCGGCTCGCCAAAGAGCTCGAGCGTCTTGTTCTTCGGGGTCGCGGTGAACGCGAAGTAGGAGGCGTTGGCCGGCAGCTTCTTCTGCTCAACCATCCGCAGCAGCATGTCCTCGGCCGACTCGTCCTCACCCTGCGCTCCCTCAGCGGACAGAGATCCCGAGAGCGCAGCAGCCGCCTTGCCTGTCTGTGACGAATGCGCCTCGTCGATGATGACGGCGAACTTCCGTCCCCGGTGCTCGGCGCCCAGGCTCCCCACGATGTACGGGAACTTCTGGACCGTCGTGATGATGATCCGCTTGCCCGCCTCGATCGCGTTCTTCAGGTCGCTGGAATGTTCGGCGTGCGCGATCGTCGACCCGACCTGGGTGAAGGACTTGATGGTCTCCTTGATCTGACCGTCCAGAATCCGCCGGTCGGTCACGACCAGCACTGAGTCGACGGCGTTCGTGCCATCGTGCTTCGCCTCGATGAGCTGGTGGGCCAGCCACGCGATCGAGTTCGACTTGCCTGACCCGGCCGAGTGCTGGATCAGGTACCGGCGCCCGGCGCCGTTCGTCGAGACGTCGGCGAGCAGCCGACGGACGACGTCGAGCTGGTGGTAGCGCGGGAAAATGGTCTTCTGGGACTTCCTGCCCGTCTTCGCGTCCTTGGTGGTGGTCACTTGCGCGTAGTTCTCGATGATGTCCGCGAGGGACGACGGCGCGAGGATCTGCCGCCACAGGTAGTCCGTCATCAGCCCGTTGGGGTTCGGCGGGTTGCCCGCGCCGTCCTGGTAGCCCTTATCGAACGGCAGAAACCACGACTTGGGCCCGGCGAGCTCAGCGCAGAACTTGACCCGCTTGTCGTCGACCGCAAAGTGCGCCAGGCACCGCCCCGGCTGGAAAAGTAGCTCCTTCGGATTGCGGTCGATCTGGTACTGAGCGACAGCGTCCGCCACGGTCTGCTTGGTGATGTAGTTCTTCAGTTCGAACGTCGCGATCGGCAGACCATTGACGAACGCGACCAGGTCGAGAGACCTGCTGGCGTCCACCGGCGAATAGTGCACCTGCCGGGCGACGACCCACCCGTTCGCCGCGTGGAGCGCCTCGGCCATCGTGTTCCCCGGCGTCGGGATCGGGTAGTAGAAGTTGATGTGCGGCACAGCGGCGTGCCCGAACCCGTGCCGCAGAACATGCACCACCCCGCTCTTGGTGATCTCGCCCTGGAGCTTCGCCAGAAACTTCGTCCGAGCGGGGTTCTCCGTTGCCCACGCCTCCCCCAAGCCGACAGCCTCAGCGATCGCCGGCTGAGTCTGCTGAAGGAACGCAGCGAGCTGCCGGATGTCGAGCCCGTAACCTGGGCTAAAAGACACCTCGACCTGCTTCTCGGGCGCAACCACCGCCAGTGCTGGGTTGATGATGCCCTGCTTCCAGTTGACGTCGACCATCTGCTTGACGATGAGGGCCTCCAAGCTCTCCTCATTCATTAGCGTCGCATTCATGCGTCCTCCATGACGTCTTCGACGACGATCTCGTCGTCGCCTTCCATTGGTGCCTGGTCAAGCCCGGCGACGACTTCAGCTTCGTCAAGTGGTTGAAGCGCTGCCGCAACTTCGCGCACATCAACCTGACCGGTCACGACCTCCGACTCAAGCCGAGTCCTGAATTCCACAAGAAGAGCAATTTCCTGCTCTGCCCGAGCCGACAGACTGCGCGTAGCTGCTACCTGTCGCTCGACGGCGCGGGCGACCGCGAACTGCTCTTCGATGGGGGGCAATGGGATGCGGAACGCCTTCAGGTCGGCGACAGTGAGAGCACCCTTCGTGCTACCCGAGTCGCTGCTAATTCGCCGAAGTTCCCCGTAGGCCGCCTTCAGCACCAAAAGCAAATAGTCGCTCACGAGTTGGCTTCGGTCAGGAGTCATATATGCCAGGTGCTGGTTGACCGTAGCCGGTACCTCAAGTAGCGCCGCCATACCGCGGGTGCGCCCCTGACCTGTAATGCCGACTAGAACACTGCCAGGCGCCACGATGGGCAGATGGCACTCGGCGAGCGCTATGTCCGTGACGAATTGGTCCGACTTCCGGACGACACCCTGATTGACCACAGCCGAGTTGAGCCAAGGAAACGACCCGTCAGTCCAATAGGCCGGATTTGAGCGAGCTGGCGTACTGCCATTCCCAAGCGTTGCGAGGTAGCGCAGAGCCACAACTGACCAGTGCTCCGGGATCACCCGGAGCCACCCGAGCCCCGACTCCTTGACCTTCGCTGCCGACACGCCGCGGCTAATGGTCTCGCGAATGATTGCTTCTTCTTGTTCCCGCAACAATTTGATCAAGCTTTGCTTTGCAGCGATCGCCCTGTTGATCCGCTGGTGCGCGTGGCTGAGGTAGGTGACGATTGCCCGCTGCTCCTCTATCGGAGGCGCGACAAACGGGCTCGTGAGAAACCGATCGTCGGTCAGTTGAAGCCTGGAGATCCAGATGCCACGGGAACGCTCGCGCAATTCCCAATTGTATGGCTCCGAGCGGACGTAGAAGTGGAGATAGTCAGGGTCAACAAGTCCAGGTTCGACCTGTCGATACACGCCGTACGCGGTACTGACGATCCCAAAGTGGCGCGACACCCCGAGCCCTCGGCCCCAGGCCCAGAGGGAGTTGATTACGAGGTCGCCAGGGGACGCAAGCTTGTGGCCGACATAGCTTGCGGCTTTGAACATGGTGACTGCCTGAGACGACCGGGGGACGACTCCTCGCGCAGACGAGACAGTAAGAAGCTCCTCCTCGCCGGTCGTTGAACGTGAGTCAACGGATCGCAGCACTTGCTTGAACCGCCGCTTGTCCCAATGCGACGGGTAGCGGTCGAGCCAGGGCAATCCCGCGCCGCTGTACGCCGGATACGGCTTGAGGTTTTGGAACATCAGTGGGCGATCTCCGCGATGAGGTTGTCGGACTCGGCTTCGAGCGCGCGAATGTCGGCGCGGATCTCGTCGAGAGTGCGCAGTGGGGCTGGCTTGTAGAAGTGCTTGGTGAAGTTGATCTCGTAGCCGATCTTGGTCCTCGACTCGTCGACCCATGCGTCACGCGCGTAGGGCAGCACTTCGCGGCGGACGAATGCCTCGATGCCGTCGCGCCACTCTCCGGCGGGCTCAAGCAGGGGGATCTGCTCGGTGTCGCGGAGTTGGGGGTCGGGCATGTAGGAGACGACCCGGGTGGTGCCGCGGAAGTCGGCCTCGAACAGCCCGAGGAATGGGTCCGGTGCGGTGCCCTTCGGGTGGACCTTGGTGATGGCGGGCGCGGCATTCGGGTGTCGCTTGGCGCCGTCCTTGAGGAGTTTGTTGATCTGGGCGGCGCTGTAGATCGTGTTCGGGTCGAGGCCCGCCAGCCGCAGGGGCCGTTCGACCTGTACCTTGGAGTACCCGAACTCGGCGTTGACGAATACCTTGGAGCGGTCGCCGTCGTCGCCAGCGCTCTCGAAGTCGCGGAACGCTTGGAGAACCCGTTCGATGTCGTCGGGTCCCAGTTCGCGGTTCTTGTTGCCGAGGTTCTTGCGTAGGGGCGTGTACCACTCGGTGGCGTCGATGAGCTGGATCTTGCCCTTGCGGTGCTCGGGCTTGCGGTTGGTCAGGACCCAGATGTAGGTGGCGATGCCGGTGTTGTAGAACATGTTGAGCGGCAGGGCGATGATCGCTTCGAGCCAGTCGTTCTCGATGATGTAGCGGCGGATGTTCGACTCGCCCTGGCCGGCGTCGCCGGTGAAGAGGGAGGATCCGTTGTGGACCTCGGCGATGCGGCTGCCCAGCGGGGTGTTCTTCTTCATCTTCGAGACCATGTTGGCCAGGAAGAGCATCTGCCCGTCACTGGATCGGGTGATGAGGCTGAACTCGGGATCGCCGTCGTGGTCGACGATGAAACGGGGATCGATGATTTCCTTCTTGCCGCCCATGCGCTGCTGGTCGGTCGCCCAGCTCTTGCCGTAGGGCGGGTTGGAGAGCATGAAGTCGAAGGACTTGCCCTGGTAGGCGTCGTTCGAGAGGGTCGAGTACTCGGGGCCGCCGACGAGGCCGTCGGCGTTTGCGCCCTCGCCCTTGAGCAGGAGGTCGGCGACGGCGATGGCGTAGGTCTCGGCGTTGATCTCCTGGCCGAACAGGTTGGTGACGATCCGCTTGCCGCTCTTCTTGGCGAGCCCCTGGAGGGTCTCCTCGGCGACGGTGAGCATGCCGCCGGTGCCCATGGCGCCGTCGTACAGGGTGTAGGTGCCGTCGGGGATCTGGTCGGCGATGGGGTCGAAGATGAGCCTGGTCATCAGGCGCACCGCGTCGCGCGGGGTCCAGTGCTCGCCGGCTTCCTCGTTGTTGGCCTCGTTGAAGCGGCGCACGAGTTCCTCGAACACGGTGCCCATGGCGTGGTTGTCCAGCCCGTCTGGGCTGAGGTCGATGGCGGGGTCGAGGAACTTTTCGATCAGCGCGCCGAGGGCGTCGGCCTTTGCGAGCTTGGGGATCTGCTGGCGCACCTCGAAGTTGTCGATGATGCGCTGCACATTTGGGCTGAACCCGTCCAGGTACGCCATGAAGTCCTGCTGCAGGCGGGCTTGTGACGACCGACCACGAAGCTCGCGCATCGTGAACGGGGAGGTGTTCCAAAACGCCTGGCCAGCCTCGGCACGGAGCGACTGGTCCTGGTCGATGATGCCGGCGTCGTCGAGCACCTTCTTCAAGTCCATGACCTTCTGCTTGCTGGGCTCGAGGACAGCGTCGAGCCGGCGCAGCACAGTGAAGGGCAAGATGACGTCGCGGTACTTGCCGCGGACGTACAGGTCGCGCAGGACGTCATCAGCGATGCCCCAGATGAAAGAGGCAATCTTATTGACATTGGCGGGGCTCATAGTGTTCCTTCGTCGTTTCGGTCTAAGAGGTGATTGTGCTAGTCAGCACTGACAACGAGGTCGGAGTGGGAGTCGATCGGGATCTCACCCGGTCGTCAGATCCGCTCCGTAGCGGACTGCGTTGAGCAGCCCTTCGGTGAAGTTGACAGCAGCATCCGCTACCTGAAGCGCTGTACGGCGGGCCATCTCGGCCCCGGCAATCGCTCTAACGATCTGCTCCTGCTCTTCCAGGCTTGGGACCGGGATCTCGAGGTCCTTCAAATTGACGTGCTTAATCGCGGTGCCCACCTGGAACTTGTTATTCCACGTTCCGGTGAGGGCCACGGCTAAGTACGCAGGCAGCAGCACGTTCGTGTTCACTGCCAGGATCCAGACCTGGTTCGACACCGCGTAGCCACCAACTGTGTCCACAGCGGCCTGAACACTGTGCCGTGTGGTCACAAGCACATCGCCCGGCTGGGTGAGCTTCGCGGGGTCAGCGATCCCCGGGGCCGGGCGGTGCTCGGGCAGCCCTTCGCGCAGGTGACTTGGGCGGATAACTCCCGTGGGAGTGTCCCCCTTCTCTCCAGGCACGACCGACCCTCGCCGGAGTTCGCACACCGAACCGAACTTCAGAAGGTCGCTGAGTGAAAGCACCCGCGTTCCGTCGAAATCGATCGGGGGGAGTGTTCCGCCGTTACGGGTCGCAGCCGCGTCGAGCGCCCGATTCAGAGCCCCCTCTGCCCGACGCGCTTCTGCCGCGACGTCGACGTCCTCGAGTGCGACGTCAGCCAACCACCGCCTCGGAGTGAGGTTGGCGCCCTCGTTGAGTAGATCGGCGATGGACACGTCCACGGCTCGGATCTCGTCCTTCTCGAGTGACGCGTCAATGAACTTCACGGCCTCAGCAGTCGTTCTCGGGACTCGAAGTACCCAGACAAACAGGGGTACCGACGTGTAGGTCAGTAGGTTGCTGGGGAGAGCGATGACTGACTCGACGCAGCCGGCGCTCACGAGACCACGCCGAATCGAGCCCGCGTGCGCTCCCCGGAACAGTGGGCCACCGGCCTGCAGTACGTAGGCACGGCCTTCCTGCTTCAAATGCGCGATCGCGTCCTGGAGCCATGCGAAATCCGACGCGCCGCCGTTTGGTGTCCCGAACTGCCAACGCTTGTCCCAGTCCGCGAGCTTCTCGGTCAGTCGCATCCCGAACGGTGGCTCGGCGACAATAGCGTCGGCACGTCCGGCCGGCCACGGGTCCGTCTCAAACGTATTGGCTTGCGCGAGGTCTGCGTCAATGTCCGCTAGGTACGCCCGCTGCTGCGCGATCGTGAGAACGCTTCGGACTCTCTCGCGGCCAATCAGCTGGGCGTTCGGGTGCGCCTGGTGAACCGTGAGCAGCGCCTCACTGATTCCACATGCCGGGTCATAGACGGACGTTAGTTCACTAACAGGCTCCAGCAGAGCGAGCACCTCCGGCATGGCGGAGTGGAGTCCGGCGTGGGACTTCGCCCCGACGAGGTTGGTGCGGGTTGCCAGGGACGCCAGGACCTGCGCGGTTGCGGAACCAACGGCGCCCGACTCGCCGCCGCGACGGGCCTGCGAACGGGTCACGCGCACCAAGACTGCGGAAGCAGCATCAGGGAGGTCGTTTTCGGCCATGGAGTCGACGGTGTCAATCAGCTGTCGGATATGCCCCCCATGCAGTTCATCGCGCGGCCACTCCCCCTCAAGGAGTTCGCTGGCTTCGGGCGCGGCCGAGCGAGCGCCGTGGAGAAGCTGGTCGAGCAGGTGCGCGGCGCGAGGCGAACTAGCGCCCGAGCGCGCCTTGCCCCAGAGGCTCTGGACCGTGCTGTTCGAGAAAGACAGCTTGCGAATGACGAGCAGGGTCAGGACGAACCGGCCGAACGACTCGGGCTCAAGGACGCCTCGCAGGCTGTCCATCGCGGACCACAGAAGGTCACTCGAAGTCACCTCGCGAACCCGCTTGCCATTGTCTCGCAGCCATCTCACTACTTCGTCGTAGTCGTAGAGAGGCCGCGCGGTGGTTCCACCCGTCGGTGTCGGGAACGTGTCCTTGTGGCGATCGCGCCAGTTGGCGACCGCGGCAGGGCTCACGCCAGCGAGGCTGGCGATGTCACTAGCCCGAATGACCCGCTGAGCCTGAGCGGTCATCACGCCACCACCCCGTCGATAACAGGACCGAAGAACTGGACCGTCGGGCACAGCACACGCTGCGCGGCCAGTCGGAGCTGGGCGGAGAGCGCCTCGGGGCGGGCAATGACGGTCGTCGTGATGTTGCTTCCAGCGAGGGAAGCAATCGCGGCCGCGAAGATGCCGTCACCGGAGACGATCACGACCTCCGTAAACCGCTCGTCGACGTCCTCGGTAAGCACATCAAGCAGGGCCAGGTCCGCACCGTCCTGACCAAGGCGCGCCACATGCCGCACGTGGCACCACGCAGCGCGCGCGGCCAGGAGGTTCTGCGCGTGGCTCGTGCCGACGACAACGAGCTCGTTTTCGCGCAGCCCGAGTAGCGTGTCCAGCTGACTGGCGACCCAGCGGGTCGCCTCGCAGGTCACGTAGCGTCGACCGAGGTAGTTCTCGATGTCCACGAGGACCAGCCGACGACCGACAGCTCCGAACTCGCGCTCCATGTGGAACCTACCACCCCTGTGCCTGCCCATAACCTCCACCGCCTTTACTTGTGTACCCGATTCACACCCTTCCTCGACCGTGACACTACACATGGGCTCCCAACGCGGTCAACCCGTGAACTAGGTTCACATGGGAGCGGGATAGGCCGGCAGCGGCGGAAGCCCCAATCTTGTCCGGTAGTGGTACAAGGACCAGGGAAGACGCTCAACCGCTGAGTTCACCTTCCTCTACCTCAGGTCAAACTCGGCGCCGCGCCCGCTCCTAGTGGGGTGTTGGTTCGCCATTGCTCCTGGGAAGTCGAGTCTCAAGTACGCGTGCTCATAATTCGGTGGCCATGCGTCAAGCTCCTAGCGGATAGTTCCGTCCCGCCACGTACCGCGCTCGGCGACTACATCGTTATGCCGATAGCCACACCGTTCGCCCCGCGCTCAGCTCCCCGCCGGTTCACAACTCCCGGCACTCCCCGGAGTCCGTTTGTCACGAACGCTCACAAGAACGTCGCAACCTCCCACAATCGGTGCAATACCAACGTTTCTCAGTGAGCCGACACCAGGGTTGCACCTCTTCTCAGCGTGGTCAACGGCGGTCATTCGCCAGCCACAGATGCGTGGAACTCGCGTGGAATCCGGGCTCACCCGTGGAACTCGCGTGGAATCCGGGCTCACCCGCGGAACTCGCGTGGAATCCGGGCTCACCCGCGGAACTCGCGTGGAATCCACTCAACCCGGGGCCTTCCCTTCCCCCGAGCGAGTCAGACGTGGAACTTGACGAGCGAGAGCCTCACGCGGCGTTAGCCGCGCCCCGGCTCCACATCCGGCCGGGGCGTCCCCATGCCTCCGGGCGCCTCGACCGTTCCTGGTCCCCATCCCGGAAATCCGAACAGCAGAACATCCCTCGCATGATGAGCCTCTGCTCGGAGACATGGCATGTGGTTCGAGGTCGTCGTCGAGTGCGAGGCACTGGACCTGGCAGAGGAGGACGCGGTTCTCAACGGACCGGGAGCCAACCTGGACTTCTCGGGGAGCGCGTGGGTGCTGCGAATCCCCGAAGAAGCACCGAAACCGCTCGCCGCCGCCCTTGGTGTGCTGCACGACTTGTCCCTCTTCAGGATCCGTGTGTGGCCCGGTGGTGGCCGAGCCGGTGGCGGTGAAGTGCAGTTGAGCCGAGGTCGGGAACGGCCGCAGGCCGACTTCGCGCACCGGCCTGACCGCTCCTGCCGCTGACCAGGTCTGACGGCCGGTGACAGCCGTCGGATGAGCTGTTCGGCCAGCACGGTGGGGCCGCGCAGAGCCTCGGCGCGGTCGCCAGCCACACCGAGCCCGGTAGATTCGAGGAGTGTCCGAACCTATCCGGCCAGACCTTTGGGATCTTGTTCGACGGGCTCTTGGCCCTGCGCGTGCGGCTGGCAAGGCATACCTTGATTCCGGCCGATATGTGACGACGGTCGACACCAGGAAGTACCACGAGAGCGACCTCGGCTGGCCCCTCGTGGTCGCCGATCGTGTCGGGGCCAGTGGCCCTGCTGATTGGACTTCGATGTTCTCGCTAAAGCCCGGCAAATTCTCCAACGTCGTTGTTGAGGAAGTTCCCGAGCTGGCCGAGAGTATGCGGTGTGCGATCGAACGCGCCGAGCAAGACCAGGAGTTCGCAACGGGTTTGAGCTACCTGTGGCACATTGAGGATCCTGAGCGGCGCCACCTGTACATGGCGATGGATTTTTTGTCCATCATTGGCATGATTCTGGGCCGGGCCGAGGCCCTCGGAATTGAAGACGAGGCAGGCCTGCTCGATTTGTACCTCCAAGTCGAGCGTGGGAGGTTTGAACGAGAGCTCACGGGCGATGTCGTCGTACCCCTTGTCATGACCGCGTTTGAAACGACAGAGCCCGTCCACCTAATCGACTCGTATTGGCTGGAGCCGATGGATGAATCGCTCCACCGCACCCGGGCGCTCAATATGCTTCACAATGACGCGGTCTCCCCGTGGATCGCCGCAGCGGCGACACACGCGATTGTTCAGCGAAACAGCACATTTCCGAATAGCATGTGGCCGCCGGATTTGAGGCGCGGTCCCACGCCGGCGCCAGTACCCCTCGAAACGGTCGATCGCATTCTCGAGTGCCTGCACATCGCGACCGGCAAGAAGTCTGGCTATGCCCAGATAGTGGTTCGCTCCGACAACTGGGTCTCGTCTTCTGGATGGCTCGGCGATCTTCCCCATGTTTGGCGTGCCGCCACCGTTAAGGCCTATCCGGACGATTTCGATGGCGGATGGCTGCGGCCAAAGGAGCCCATCACGGCTGACGAGGTTTCGGAGGTTGCATCGATGGTCGCCGCTTTGGAAGGGAGCCCAACCAACGTCCGGCTCGCGGCTAGGCGCTGCTTCCGATCGACATTTCGCGCTGACATAGAAGACGAGATCCTTGATGCCACAATCGGCATTGAGGCTCTGCTCAGCCATGGTCGCGACGAACTGACGCACCGCATGTCACAACGAGCGGCGGCAGCTCTCGCAACCGAGTTCCAACCCAACATCATCTACGAACTCCTAAAGCAGGTGTATTCCCAGAGATCTCAGATCGTCCACGGGAGCACGCCCAAAAATTCGAAGGTTAGGCTTGCAGATTCGGAGTTCGGGACGAATCACATCGGAGTGCTGCTGCTGCGAAGGCTGCTCCGAAACTACCTGCTCGCAAGTGAGCCTTGGACGCCTAAGAGTCTCGACTCGCTAATTTTGGAGCGACTCGGGGGTCACAGTACCGAGGGTTAGTCGTACGAAGACGTGCGGCGCCGACCGCTAAAACGAGTTGGAACTGTCATCATCACGCCCTCCCGGGCGGTGTCCGCGACCCTCGACGCCCCGGTGCAGTCCTGGTCACGTCAAACAAGCACGACATCGTCGACGGCACCCGCGGCGTGCGCGCCAAGGGCGGGGCCCGCGTGCGTGTTCGACAGTGGGCGACGTCGATCAGCGCCGTCGAGGCCGGGTCGTACGCGATGCGGATCTCCTCGTACAGCTCCTGGGGAGGTCGGCCGGTGTGCGGCCCCGGCGCTCGCCGACAGCGTCTCGTCGGGCCCCGGGCAGCCGTTGCGCGCAACCCCACTGCCACCGGCTCGGCACTGGATGGAGATCTGATTCGTCAGGGACGCCCAACCCTCCTGACGCCTTCGACCTGATCGAGCCTGCCCTGTGGGAATTACTAACCCTCAACAACACGGCGGCCGGCCTGTACTTTAGCCACAGTTGCAGAGGTAACTTGTAGCCGGGCTGGCGGAGGCCGCAATTCGTGACCTTCACGCCCTTCGGGGGTAGACCACTTGGATCGACTTGATCTGAGACTCCGGCAGGATGACGGCTCGCCACTCGTCGTCCTTCTCCTCGAAGTCTTCGTCACCCGGGCGTTTGCGACGAAGTGGACGACCGACGGCGAGACTGCGCTGGTCGTCCTCTGGGTCGGAATCGAAGCCCAAGAGTTGACCCCGCCAGACCGTTCCGTCGAGGAGTTCGACGGTCAGGTACGGTGGCCCGGCTGCCGGGGGCCTCCAATCGACGAACGCTTGGCTCCACACCCGCCCCTCGCTGATAGGTGGCTTACCCGTCCACTTGAATGCAGCCACGGCATAGGTCAGCGCGCACGCAAGCATCGAGGTCGCGACGACCGCTCCGATGTAAGGCACCGCGGAGGCGGGTGAGTTCAACGCTCCACTTCCGTCTTCGATGGCGGAGCGGTACAGCGGCAGCCAAACCCATGCCATCAGGAGGGCCGCAGCACCTGCTGTCGAAAACAGGGAGACAAGGATGACCCGCGAGACCTCGACGAGCGCGGTCTCCTTGACCGCGGGCCGGTAACGGGCGCGTTGGACCTGCCAGACGATGCCTGGTGCGAGCAGCAGCAGGAAAGAGACGACAGCTGCGACGCTGTTAGGAATCAATCGTCGCCGTTGTCAGCAATATCCTTCAGCGTCTGGGAACTTACCTGCCCGACGTCCACGTAGGAGTAAGAAGACCCGAGAAGGCTCTTCTCCTCGAGCTGCTGCTTACTCTCGGTCGTGCGGGATGCCCTGTCGCGCTCGCTCATGTCAGTCCTCCGTGCTCACCATTGCATGGGCTGATTGACCCAACTGCAGCAATCTCTCACACGACGGTGACACGCCACCAGGTTGACCCATATATACGACGGCGAGATGTCCGCCTTTGGTACGGCGTCCGTCGCCACACGGCTCTGGCTACCAATGCCAGTGCCGTCGCCAAGTGGCAGCGTCGGCATTGGCTCAGGTTTTCAGATAGATGTCCCCTCAAACTGGCCGCCTACGCCCGCGTGCCCGCTAAGCCCGCGCAGCCGAGCCGCGTCAGGAGCGACAGTCCTCTGCGACACTCGCCTTCCGCTCCGGTGCTTCTCGGGACTCCCGACGAGCGCAGTGAACTCAGTCCGCGCCGACAGCGCGTCAGTACTCACGACTCCGCTAGGCGCATGCGGGGCCAGGCGCTTCACCGCAGCGATGAGGTCAGGGTGTGAAACTTTTGTGATCGGCTCGTACTTCCTGATGGCCCGGCGCACGCCCCCGACCCGCTCGCTAGAGAGGCCGAGCTCTCGGCTCACGAAGTAGCGGCGGTCGTGGATGCCTTGGCGGATTCGGGTGGCTACTCGCTTGTCAATCATGGTGAATAGCCGGTTCATCGACTGCAGGTCCTCGGTGGACGCCGTATCGCCGATCTGTGCTGCGTCAGCGAGCGCGAACAGCGCGGCTTGAGAATCGGCCATCGTTGCCCGGCCGTCGCCGAGGTTCCCTCCGACGTCCTTCGCGAGCGGCTGAAGTACACGCGCGCACCGCTCGGCGCGGTCCTCAAACGCGTTGGTGTGCTCCTCGTCGACGGCCGCCCGGGCCAGCTCCAGGGCGAGAACCGACAGTCGCCGTTGGACGCGCACGATCGCGGTGAGGACGTCGGCTCGTGGGAACTCCAGGCCAAGCCGGACGTAGGTGTTGTGGAGTGCGGCGATCGCGCCGTCGATGCCGAACGGGTATGGCATCGGCAACAGCGGAGCACGGTCGACGTAGCCGAGCCTGTCGGTCCGAACGGCATCCTCCGGCGACAGGTTCCCCACCCACTGACTGCATAGCTGGGCTGCGGCGATGGTCGAGTTCACCAGGACGCGCTTGGTCGGGTCGATATTGTGAGAAGAACTCTTGAGTCCCAATCGTTGCCAGCCGGGGATGGCGGAGTAGCGGACGTCGAGGATGACCAGTGCGCGTACCAGGTCGGCGACATCCCGCAGGACGACCCTGGCCTGGTCGTTGTCGATCTTGTCGGCGAGCACAGGCAGCTCGCGCTCTCGCCCTACTAGCGAGGCGACGGCGAGTCGCCGCCAGATTTCGACGAGTGGGATGTCCTGCACCGTACCGAGCTCGAGCGCGCTGACGCCGCGCCCGCCTGGCAGAGCCTCCGGCGTGGGCTGTTCCTTCTCGAGCCAGCTGATCAGTCGCAGCGGGGCCTCCCAACCCGTGCTGGCTGCAGGTGGGATGACCGCCGTCGCTGTCTGCAGGGCGTAGTTCCAGACGACGGCGCGGTACCGCAGGATCTTGTGCGCGGCGGCCTCACGCTCGGTCCGGGTGGTGGTCTCGCCCAGCTTGCCGTGCGGTCCACCGAGGTAGGCGCTGACGCGCTTCATGTGCAGCAGCTCGGTCATCGTCGCGCGAAGCGAGGCAGCGACCTGCCCGTACACTAGGCTTGCCCGTCCATGAGGATCCCGGAGTGATCCGGGTCCTGCCGCCAGCTGCTGTCGAGCACGTCGCGGATCTCCAGGAGCCGCTCGTCGAGCCCGAATGCCGCGAGTTCTTCTAGCGCTGCGCGGGCTGTCGCGTACAGCAGACGCTTCGAGCCGATGATGGGCGACTCGGCGGCCACCCTGTCGGCCGGGTCGTACAGGGAGTCGAGGATCTCGAGGACGAGCCAATAGTCGACCAGGCTCGTCGCCGGGACCCTGGCGGCCAGGGCGTGCAGGTTCGTCCTGGCGACGCGGTACAGCAGGTAGTGGCCCGACGGCAGCGTGCCGCCGTCTTCGGCAGCTACCCGCTCGTATTCCGCCCGGCACTCGGGGCAGCTCGAAACCTGTTCAATCCCCCACGCCTCCGACAGATCGGCCAGCATCGGGTACAAGTTGTCCCACGGGACGCCGAAGCCGATCAGAGCGCCGATGCCCTGGTATGCGGTGGCATACAACGTCCCGCGCCCGGCGTTCACGGGCAGGTCGACGCCAGCGACGAACGCCTCACCGGACGGTTGGTGGACAGCCGCGAGCTTGATAAGCGCGCTCTCGTACAGCGCCAACGCCGGAGCTGGCGCGTCCCGGCCGGCGCACAGCCGCGCCAGGCACTGGCGAGCAGTGGTGAGCAGAGGCAACTGTTTCGGGTTCATGGTTCTCTTCCGTCGTTCGACACCGGCGGCACAGCGCGGCTGGGTATTTCACAGGTGCGCAGACGCCTCCGGAGCCGACGTCATGGGTTCAGACGGCGGCTCGAGTGGGGCCGGCCGCACCGCGACGGATCGCCCGACGGGCGGCCCGGTATGCCCACATGAGCGGTGCACGTACGGCGACACTGACGAACTTCAAGCAGTTGATGACTGCCCACGCCAGTGCCAGCCACCACCAGCCGCTCCCGCCCGTTTCGATCCGCTCCTGGAAGAGGTGGCCGAGCTGGAAGTAGGCGGGCGCGAGCACGACGGCGATCGGCGCGCCCCACTTCAGGCCGCGGTCGGTGTAGATCCAGCGGACCAGCTGGTTCGTCGGCATCCATAGCTGGAAGGCGGCGATGACCATCCTGGTGAGCGCAAAACTGAGTCGGAAGACCATCGGAGCACCTCGAGTTCTTGGCGGCTCCGGTCGAGCCGACCCGTGAACCCAAGGTCCAGAGGTCAGCCGCGACCACGGGGCGCTCCCCCGCCAATCTGTGGACGACCACTCATCCGAACTGCCCTATGGACAGGGCGAGACGTGGACAGCACTCGCGTCACCCCGCGCGTGACGTGGGCGCCGGCGCACTCTCCGGCCGCTCCATGCAGCGGCGAGAGTCATCCCCAGATCCGCCTCGGTGCGGGTCGACGCCGACCATCAGGTGCCATGGTCGGGCCCATGTCTTACGTCGAGAGCGCCGTGCGAGCGCTACCGGAGGCTGAGACCCGCACGGAGCGAGGCCTCGACCACCGGCGTCCTCGTGCCTGCGATGGCTCGCGCGCTGCGCAATGCCGCCACGGCGAGCTGGGCATCGTGCCGCTGCGCCGGGGACTCCGCTTCGGGTCCCACCGGGTTGCGGCTCGTGACGCCATACCTGTCCCGGTACGCGGCCACGACCGCCAGGTGTCGCAGCCACCGCTGGCGGTCGCTGCGTCCGAGCGGTGGTTCACCGATCCGCAGCACCCAGGGCGCGCGGTGGCGGACGGCGGTCTCGGCGAGCGCCTGGGCGCGCGCTTCGATCAGGTCGCGGCGCTCGTCGAGCGCACCGCGCACGTCGGCGGGCACGTGGCCGCGGACTTTGGGGATGAGCCCGGCAATGAGATCCCGCATTCGGCTGCCGATCGGTCTCGCGGCGGCCTTGGCCACCCGGTGGGACAGCACAGCGGTGACGTCCTCGGCGTCGAGCAGGCTGCGTTCGGCGACCACGCGTGGCAGGAGCGTGCGCACGTCGTGGTGGTTGGCCTCGGCCCGGCGCAGCTCCGCCACGAGCGCGCCGAAGCCATCGGAGGCGATCGCGCCCGCCGCCTCGGCCTCGCTCATGCGGCCCGCGACGGTGAGGGCACCGAGCACGAGTTTTCGCCACCGGTCGCGTTCGGCGGTGGCAGCGATGAGGTCGTACTCGGCCGCGAGCTGGGCGCTCCCTGTCCACCTGTCGTGCTCGGCGCTGATGGTCTGGTGTGCGGACAGCTCGAGCCCGGAGTGCTTGAGCACCCCGTACAGCACTGTCCTTGCCGAGACGTCCGCCGGCTGCGGGGTGCCATGGGAATCGTCGGGCTCGTCGAGCGCGACGTAGGCGATGTTGGCGTTCCGGCCGCGGGTCATGGACACGTACAGGTTCTCGCGGGTGGTGGACCCGGAGACCACGACGTGGGAGGTGTCGACGGTGAGCCCCTGGGCGCGGTGTGCGGTCACCGCGTAGCCGAGGTCGACGTGCTCGGCGACGTAGGCGGCGGGCAGCACGACGCTGGCCCCGAGCCGCCGCCCAGCGCGGCGCACGTGGACGGACCCGTCGCAGCGCACGTCGATGACCCTCCACCGATCGCCGTTGCGGACCCAACCGGTGCGGCCGGTGCGCAGCGTGCGGTCATTGCGGCGGGTGATGACGAGGTCGCCGACCGAAGCCCGCGCGTCGTCAGCGAGGGCGACGTCGCGGCCCGCCGAGGTTTCCCCGGTCTGGATGCGTTCGGCGCGGGCGCGCTCGTTGAGCTGGCGCACCGACTCGGCGGAGTCGGTGACCAGGATGCTGGTGCGCCCGGCGGCAATATCGGCGCGCCAGGCCTGGTAGGCGGCGTCGATCATCTGGGCGGTGGTGCCCTCACGCAGCCGGCCGTGGGCGGCGTAGGTGCCGATGACGTCGGCCTCGCCGCGGCGCAGCTCCAGCGAGCCGCGCTTCTCCCAGTCGTTGGTGAAGCGGTGTACCTCGTTCAGTTCGGGGACGTCGTCGCCGCGCGCGTCGACCAGGAGCGAGAAGGCGCCGCCGGCGTCGACGGACTGCAGCTGTGCCCAGTCCCCCACGAGCACGACCTTGGCTCCGGCGGCCTTCGCCAGGGCGGTGATGCGGTCCAAGGCGCGGGTGCCGGCGAGGGTGGCCTCGTCGATGATGACGAGTTGTCCGGCCCGGAACTCGGCGCGGCCCCGGGCGTGCTCGTAGAGCCACTTGGCCGCGTTGTCGCACGCGATTCCAAGGTCCTCGGCGAGCACCGCGGCCGCTGCGGCGGATGGCGCGAGTCCGACGACCGAGCCTGTGCCGTGCCGGGCCGTCCACGCGGTTCGGAGTGCGCGCATCGCGGTGGTCTTGCCTGCGCCCGCCGGGCCGACGATGACGTCCACCCGCCGCCCGGACGTCGCGACGGCCTCGAGCACCCCGGCCTGGTAGGTGGTGAGCATGTTGCCGTCGTGTCGGACCGCGGCGGCCGGCGCGACCACGCCGGCGGGCACGCGGGGTGCGGTGCGGTCGGCCGCACGGTCGAGCAGTCGGGCTTCGGCGGCCAGCAGGTCCTCGGAGGTGAAGTACGCACCGTGCCGGGGACGGAACATGCTGGTCCCGTCGGGCCGCCGCCACAGCGCTGGGGTGGTTGCGATCTCCGGTGGGGTCAGCTGCAGGGACTGGCCGGCCGCGGCGTCGGTGATCATGGCGACCACGGCCTCACGGTCCTCGATGGTCGCGAACCGCCAGCCCATCGTCTGCCGGGAGGCTTCGGCCCACAGGTTCCAGTGCCGCCAGGTCGAGCGCCGCTCCCCGACCGCGGTGACCACCCGGGCCCCGGCCTCTGCGATGACGTCCGTCGGAACCTGCTCGGCGGTGAACGCACGTGCGTGGCCAGAGACGGTCAGGTGCCGTGCCCACCCAACCGGGTCGGCCCCCAGGACTTGCTGCGCTCGCTCGCGCCAGGCCTCGGTCAGGTTGGCCAAGGGGTGGATGGTCTTGTCCGGGCGGGTGTCCAGCGTGGCCTGGGCGCGCAGCCGCACGATCGTCGCCGCCGACGGTGTGTGCCCATGGGTGCGGACATACTCAGCGATCAGGCGGTCCTTGACGAGCTCGATGTCACGAGACCGGCTGGAGAACTCGGCGATCAGCTCATCGGGGACGCCGACAATCTCCCAAGCCGGGTTGCGATCCTTGCCCCGGGCACGCTGCTGCCACTCGATGCCCAACGTCCCACTGAGGCGGTCGGCGAGCACGGCGTTGTAGTACTCCGACAGGGCGACGGTCGCGTGGTGGATCGCCCGCGAGTCCAGCGTGCGCCACTCGCCGTCGGCCGCGGTACGGACCTTGTTCGCGACCACCAGGTGCGTGTGCAGCTGCGGGTCGTTGGCGCGCGAGTCCCAGTGGTCGTATGCCACCGCCGCGACACCCAAGACGTCGACCTGCGCGACGCCCCCGGAGCCGACACGGGTGGCGGCGACCTCGCGCTCGACGAAGTCCAGCACCTGCGCGACCGCAGAGTGGTGGGCCTCGACGATCAGCTCCTGCGTGCGGGCATCGGCCACCCCCCACAGCACCGAGACAGACTTCGGCACGGAGAACGTCAGGTCGAAACCGGCCACCGAGGTGCGCGGTCCTCGTTCGGTCTCCTCGGACTCGATCCGGGCGACCTCGGCGTCGTACTCGGCAGCGGGCAGCTTGCGGTCGACCCCCGCGACGCGGGCAGCGATGCGCTCCCCCACGGTCACGTACCGCTGGTACGGGCGTCCGAGGCCGGTCCCGGTCAGCGGGTCGCACCCGCGGCCCA
This sequence comes from Georgenia thermotolerans, assembly GCF_009193185.1. Lineage (GTDB taxonomy): Bacteria > Actinomycetota > Actinomycetes > Actinomycetales > Actinomycetaceae > Georgenia > Georgenia thermotolerans. Next base: position 20,218 of record NZ_VUKF01000017.1, read on the forward strand.
GGAGCGCCTGCAGTTGCTCCGGGGTGACGGTCATGCCCGCCTGCAGTTCGCCCTCGCCGAACTGGGCGACGCCCGAACCCATCCAGGTCCCCGGCGGTGTGCCTGCCTCGGCGTAATACCGGGTCAGCGTAGAGGACCGCGACCCCAGGCCGTCGCCGGTGGCGACCGAGCGCAGCAGGTACGCATAGCCGTCGCCGGCCGACATGACCCGCATCGAGACCGTCACGAGCACACCTCCACGACGAAGGTGCGCCCACTCGACCAGCCTCAGTGCCAGACGTGTGAACAGCCTCCGAGCGGCGGCGTGACACGCGGAGCGGCTTGGCGACGACGGCATTGGGGGCGGCGGCCGCAGCGCGGCGCCCCAGCTGCCGGCCCGGAACCGCATCGCGACACGGCGACAGCACGGGCGTAACGGCAACGGCAGCGATCCGCAACGACCGGCTGCGGCCGCGCGAAGCACCGGCTCCGGAGTCGAGACCAGCGTCCCGCATACCCGCCACCGCACGGCGATCACCCCGACGTGGCGAGCAGTGCGCACCTACAAGGAGTCGAAGGTCTTGCGTCCGCGGAGCCACAGTCGGGAAACCAAACGCCTGCGGCGGGAAGGAGCGTTATGGGATACATGGGGCAGCACGACTCCACGCGGGCACCGCGGCGCGGAGTCGTTCGCGTCTCCGGGGGACTAACGGTGTTCCCTCTGGACGGCGGAGGGCGTATGCGGTTCCGAGAAAGACTTGGCGTCTCGGTGGCGGCGATGCTGGTCCTCGCCGCCGTACCGGCGTGCACGAGTGACCCCGGACCAGCACCGTCGAGGACCGCCAGCCCGTCACCGAGTGCCTCAAGAGCGACGTCACCAAGCGTGTCTCAATCCCCGAGCCCGACGAGCGGCTCGGAGGCCGCGGCCACGTCCGTCGAGCGGCTCGTCCGCGACTATTACGGCCTGCTTGACGAGCTCGGCCAGGACCCGCGCCAGCCACTGAGCCGGCTGGAGGAGTACGCGGAGGGCGTCGAGCTCAGCTCACAGCAGCGGTTGTACGAGACCGAACGGTCAGATGCCCTGCACCAAACGGGCGACACCCGGATCGCCGAGCTGGTCGTCCAGGGCGCGAACCTCAGCGCCGACCCGCCGACCGTCGAGGTTGACGTCTGCTTCGACGTCTCCGCCGTCGACATCGTTGACGCCAGCGGCGCCTCGACCGTGACTCCGGACCGGCCCGAGTTTGGCTGGATCCGCCACATCGTCGTCAATCGCGACGGGGACTCGAACCCCACGGGCGGCTGGCGGGTGTCCTCAAGCCAGGATCTCGAGCGACCGCCATGCGCCGCCGGTTGACGTGGGTCGCCACACTTCTGCTCGCCGCGGCGGGCCTGACCGTCGTGTCCCAGGGGACGGCTCAGGCGGAGCCGGTCTGCACCACGCACTCGCCTCGTAGCGGTGTGTGCCTCGTCTGGGTCGAGGCCCCGGCCCCGCCGGACGTCGCACCGGTCGACGGGCCCGAGGACACCGGCTCCGGCTCTGCCTGCTACTGGGACCCGAGGAAGCAGGGTGTCACCAGCCCACCGCCGGGCCCAGTGCCGTGCACGGATGACGCCGGCTACTGGAGCAACGCCCACAACTGCTACATCCGCGTGCTGGACCCGCAGCCGGCGCCGGGTGCCCCCATGTGGCAGGGCCACGACCCGTCCGAGGGTGGCCAGATCTACGAGTGCTGGCAGCCGTACACGGACTACTCCGTGCACCTGTGGCTGCTGACGCCGCCGGAGGCTTCGGGTTCGGGCCCGTCACCTCGAGCGGTCGCCGAGCTGGCGATAGACCAGATGGAGCTGCGGGCGATTGACATCGGCATCGCACCCGAGCCCGGAGCCGACTCGGTCGGGGTGGTGGGCATGCCGGTGTGGATGTGGGTTGCCGGGTCCGACGAGCACACGTTCGGCCCGGTGACGGCGTCGGCCTCGGCCGCCGGCATCACGGTGACGGCCACAGCCAGGGTGCACAAGATCGTGTGGGACATGGGGGACGGCAACCAGGTGGTGTGCACGACCAAGGGCACCCCCTACGCCCCGTCGCGCGGCGGCCAGGCATCGCCTGACTGTGGGCACGTCTATGACCAGACGAGCGCGGGCCAACCGAACCGGAAGTTCACGGTGACCGCGACGTCGGACTGGGTCATCACGTGGGAAGGGGCAGGCCAGGCCGGAACGATCCGCATGGACGGGCTGTCCCGTTCCACGCAGATCACGGTCGGCGAGGCGCAGGTGCTCGTGACGAGTTGACGGGCACTTCACCGAGGGGAGGGACGCGTGACCAGCACAACTTCTCGAAGCAGCACGACGGAGACGCCGCCGGCGGCGAGGCGAGCGCCGGTGCCTCCACGGGCCAGGCGCAGACCCTGGCAGACGGCAGTGTCCGTCGTCGCGGTGGCGGTCGGCGGAATCTTGGGTGCGGCGACGTGGTCGTCGATGTCGACGACGACATCGGTCCTGGTCGCCAAGGACAGCCTGCACCGTGGCGAGGAGCTCACGGCCGAGGACTTCATGCTCGTCAAGCTCAGCGTCGACCCCGCGCTCGACCCGGTCCCGGCCGATGACCTTGAGGCCCTGGCCGGGCAGCGGCTTTCGCTCGACGTCGCGAAGGGGGCAATCCTGACCCGCGAGGCGGCGGCCCCATTCTCGACCACCCGGGAAGCCATGACACTGGTCGGTGTTGAGCTGGCTGGCGGCAAGGCGCCGGGCACGCCGCTGCTGGTCGGCGATCGGGTCCGGGTCGTGGTCACCCCAGGGCCGTCCGGCAAGGTGGAAGGGGTCCCGGACACGACCTCGGCCGAGGTCGCGGGCGTCACCGCGGGCTCGCAGCCCGGGTCGGTCGTCGTCGACCTGCTTGTCCCGGCCGCCGACGCCGCCGTGCTGGCGGCGCAGGCGGCGACCGGGAACGTCGCCGTCGTGCTCGAGAACCGGGAACGGTGAGCGGCCATGGCGGTCATCACGCTGTGCTCGGCGTCCGGTTCTCCCGGAGTGACGACGACGGCGCTCGGCCTCGCCCTGCTATGGCCGCGCCCCGTCCTGCTCGTCGACGCTGACCCCACCGGCGGGTCCGGGGTACTGGCCGGTTTCTACCAGGGCATGCGTCAGTACGAGGCCGGCACGGTCGAGCTCGCCCGCTCCCCGCTGGACCTGGCGGACTCGCTGCGGGATGCGGTCCGCCCTATCGACGGCACCAACGTCTCCTTTCTCGCTGGGACGACCGCCCACCAGCAGGCCGCCGGCCTCGGTGACCTGTGGGGCCGGCTGTCGCCGGTGCTCGACGACCTGCAGTCCACCGGACAGGACGTCATCGTCGACGCCGGGCGGCTCGGCCTGCCCGGTTGGCCGCAGGCACTGGTGGTGCTGGCCGATCTGACGCTGCTCGTCGTGCGCTCGCACCTACCGTCGATGGCCGGCTCGCGCTCCTGGGCAGCGGCGCTGCGCAAGGAGGCAGCACCCTGGCGTGAACCAGGGCTCCTCGTCGTCGGGGCCGGTAACCCGTACTCGACCGCCGAGGTCTCCAAGGTCCTCGGGCTGCGTGTCGTAGCCAAGGTCGCCGACGACGCCGAGGCCGCAGCCGTCTACCACCGCGGCGAGCCCGCACCACGCCGATTCGAGAACGGCGGGTACGTGCGGTCCCTACGCGCCGCTGCCGAGGCCATCGGCGCCACCGTCTCGCGGCGGCGTGCCGCCCTGGCCGAGGAGGCCGCCCGGTGACCGACACCCGAGTCCCGACCACCGCGATCGGCGACGACGTCGAGCCGCGCCGCCGTCCCGGCGCCGGCGCGATCCCGTACCTGTCGGCGGCCCCGGACGTGTCCGCGGCATCGCTCCCGCCGCGCTTGACGCGGCAGACCTCGGCCGCATCGAACCGCTGGATGCCGGGAAGCGACCATCCGGCCGACGCGCCGGAGCTCCTCGACTGGACCGTCGTGGCCGGCCTGCGCTCGCGCGCCTCGGCTCAGCTGACCGCAGCGGTGTCGTCCGACCGCGGTGAGCTGTCGCGCGAGGAGCGCGAGGAGCTCGGCCGGGCGATCGTGCTCGACCTGATCGAACAGACGATGGCCGAAGACTCCACCGCGGGGCGCCCGGCATGGTCGTTCCCCCGGCAGCGGGCAACCGCGACGGCCGTGTTCGATGCGCTGTTCCGCCTGGGCCGGTTGCAGCCGCTGGTGGACGACGACCGGGTGGAGAACATCATGGTCACCGGCCACGACCAGGTGCGCCTGGAGCTGACCGACGGCACGAAGGTGCCGGGCCCACCGGTGGCAGGCAGCGACGAGGAGCTGATCGAGTTCCTCTCCTTCCTCGGCTCGCGCGCCCAGCACGGGGCCCGGGGCTTCTCCGAGGCGCAGCCCTCCCTGCACCTGCAGCTCGACGGCGGCGCACGCCTGGCCGCCACCGCCTGGGTCGTGCCACGTCCCTTCATCGTGATCCGCCGCCACAGGCTGCTGGACATCTCGCTCGACGATCTCGTGGTCAGCGGCACCCTGTCCCCCGTCGCGGCGTCGTTCCTGGCCGCTGCGGTCGCAGCCCGCAAGTCCATCGTGGTCTCCGGCGCCCAGGGCGCGGGCAAGACAACCCTGGTGCGGGCCTTGTGCGCGCAGATCCCCGCCAGCGAGGAGATCGGCACGTTCGAGACCGAGCGTGAGCTGCACCTGGACCAGCTGGCCGGTCGAGAGCAGAACGTGCATTCCTGGGAGGCCCGGCCGGGAGCCGGCGAACGCGCAGCCGACGGATCGCAGGCCGGAGAGTTCACGCTCGACGACGCCCTGCACGACTCCTTCCGGTTCAACCTCTCCCGCCAGATCGTCGGCGAGGTCCGGGGCAAGGAGATCTGGACGATGCTCAAGGCGATGGAGTCGGGCACCGGCTCTATCTCCACCACTCACGCCTCGGACGCCGTGGCAGCGATCCGCAAGCTCGTCACCTGCGCGATGGAGGCCGGCCGGCACGTCACCCACGACCTGGCCACCAGCAAGCTCGCCGCCGCCGTGGACGTCATCGTCCACCTGGACCTGGAGGACTACACCGACACCGACGGCACCCCGCGGCGGCGCCGGCGCGTGGCTGAGATCGTCGCCGTGACGCCCGGAGAGGTCGTGACGGGGTACGCCGCCACGCACGTGTTCGCCCCCGGCCCGGACGGGGCTGCGGTCCCGCACACGCTGCCGGACGAGTACCGAGCGCTGGCCAGGCACGGGTTCGACCTCGCCGGCTACCTCGCCCAGGCCGAGCAGATCGGTCGCCGGGGGGTGACCTGAGATGCGCCTTGTCGGTTTCGCGATCTCCGGAGCGCTGATCGCCTACGGCCTGGTCACGCTGGTCTTCTTCGCGCTCGAGCGATTCCGCCAGGACCGGGCGAAGCTGGCGTCCGGCCGGTTCGCGCGTCTTTCTCGAACCTCGCGCCGCACGCGGTTGCTGTTGCTCGCGGGCCTGGCCGGTGGGGTGGTGGTGTGGGCGCTCACCGGGTGGGTGCTTGCCCTGGTCGGTGTCCCGCTCGCTGTCGTCGGGCTGCCCACGCTGTTGTCGACGTCGGAAGCGAGATCGCAGATCATGCGGCTCGAGGCGATGGCGGAATGGACGCGTTCGCTGTCTGGGGTGCTGACCGTGGGGCTCGGGCTCGAGCACGCCTTGGCCGCCACCTTGCGTTCCGCGCCCGAAGCGATCGCGCCGGAGCTGAACCGGCTCGTGGCCCGCCTGCAGTCTCGTTGGCGCACCGAGGACGCCTTGCGTGCGTTCGCCGACGAGCTCGACGACGCCACCGGTGACCTGATCGCCGCGAACCTCATCCTCGGCGCCCGGCGCCGCGGAGCCGGCCTGGCCGCCGTGCTCACCTCCTTGGCGGAGTCAGTCGAGGCCGACGTGCGCGCCCGGCGCCAGGTCGAGGCCGACCGCGCCAAGCCGAGGGCGACGGCACGCTGGGTCACGATCATCTCCGTCGCGGTGCTCGGGGTGCTCACCTTCTCCGGCGACTACGTCACCCCGTACGCGACCCCACTCGGGCAGGTGATCCTCGCGGTCCTGCTCGCCGCTTACGTCGCCCTGCTGATCAGGCTGCGTGCGATGGCCACCGGCAAGCCACCACCGCGGTTCCTCGCGACGGGAGTCAGACCATGAGCGCCACGCTGCTCGGCGCGATCGTCGCCGGATCGTTGATCTCCCTCGGGCTTGCCCTCGCCGTCTTGCGGCTGCTGCCCCCGAGACCGGACCCGGTTGACGCCGTCGCCCGGCTGACGCCCAAGCCGTATGTCCCCACGCAGTGGGGCGCCCTCGAACCCGACCCGACCCGGACGGAGCGGCTCGGGCAGTGGGCCCTGCGGACCTTGCCTCCAGGCATGTGGGTCCGCACACCGCAGCGTGAGCTGAAGCTGCTGCAGATCCCGCTGGCGAAGTTCTACGGCGACAAGCTCACGTTCGCCGCCCTCGGCCTGGCCATCCCTGTCGTGCTGAACCTGGTGTTCACCGCCGCGGGCGCCCGGCTGCCGTTCCAGCTCGGATTCGTCGCCTCGCTCGGGCTGGCCGCACTCATGTTCTTCATCCCGAACTACAACGCCGTGGACGACGCCAGGAAGGCACGCTCCGAGTTTCGCCGGGCGCTCGGAGCGTACGTCGACCTGGTTGCGCTCGAACGGACCAGCGGCGCCGGCGTGCGCCAGTCCATGGAGCAGGCCGCCGCCGTCTCCCAGTCCTGGGTCTTCACCCGCATCAGCTCCGAGCTGATGCACTCGCGCTGGTCCGGAGTTCCGCCCTGGGACGCGCTGCGCGAGCTGGCCGACGAGCTCGCCCTGCCCGACCTGGCCGACCTCGCCGACATCATGCGCCTCTCCGGCGAGCAGGGCTCGGCCGCCTACGACTCCCTGCGCGCCCGCGCCACCGCGATCCGCACGGCGATGCTCGGCGAGGAGCTGGCCGAGGCCAACGCCACCGTCGAACGCATGTCGATCCCCGGCTCTCTGCTCGGCGTCGTCTTCATGGCCTTGCTCGTCGCGCCCGCACTGCTCCGCATCCTCACCGCCTCCTGACCGTCCCGACGAGGCCCCGCCCGCGGGCCCCGCCGAACACCCACCACCGAAGGAAACCACTGGAAGCAAAGGACACCGATCATGACCCGACTGTGGATCACCCTCGTCACACTGGCCCCTCTCGCCTACCGCCGGTTCACTGACCCACCCGTGCACGACCCGGAACGCGAGCGCGGCTCGGTCACCGTCGAGCACGTGCTGTGGGCGGTGGCCGTCATCGCCATCGTCGGCATCGTCGTCCTTGCTATCACGACCTATGTGCAGAACCAGGCCGCCAAGATTGGCTAAGGGGCTACGCCCTCATCCGCGGCGGTGGGCGGACGAGCGCGGCTCGGCCTCGGTCGAGATGGTCGTCGTGCTGCCCGCGCTGTTCGTGCTGATGTTCCTGGGTGTGCAGGCAGCGCTGTACTACCACGCACGCTCGGTCGCCATCGCCGCGGCCACCCAGGGCGCGACGGCGGCCGCCTTGGAGAACGGCACGCTCGCCGACGGCCTCGCCACGGCCGGCGGCTTCGTCGCCGACGCCGGCGGAGACGACGTGCTCACCAGCGTGACCGCGTGGGGTGACCGGTCGGCAACCACCGCGACCGTGTGGGTCGAGGGCAACGCCCTGTCCGTCCTGCCCGGCTGGGCACCCACCGTGCGCCAGTCCGCCTCGATCCCGGTCGAGAGGATCACCGCACCGTGAGACGGCTACGACGCTGGTACACCCGTGACGGGCCCGGCGAGCGCGGCTCCGCGTCCGTCGAGGCCTCCATCGGCGTGCCCGCCTTCATGCTGTTCATCGGGCTGATCATCTTCGCCGGGCGAGTGGCGGTCACTCACCAGACGGTGCAGACCGCAGCGGACGCCGCCGCTCGATCCGCGTCCCTCGCCCGCACCGCCGCCGAGGCCGGAGCCAGTGCACAACAGGCTGCGGAAGTCTCCCTGGCCAACCAGGCACTCAAGTGCGCGGCCGTCGACGTGTCCGTAGACACCTCGGCGTTCGCCACGGCCATCGGCACCGCGAGCGAGGTAGCCGTGACTGTCGTCTGCCACGTGGACCTGGCCGACGTGTCGGTTCCGGGCGTCCCGGGCAGCCATGCCGTCCGGGCCACTATGTCCAGCCCGCTGGACGTCTGGAGGACACGCCAATGACCCATCGGAGATCTAGATGGGCGGGCGACGGCGAGCGCGGCTCCATCAGCGCATGGCTCGCTCTCGGCTCGGTGGTGATGATCCTGTGCGCAGGGCTGGCCGTCGACTTGGGCGGGCGCGTCCATGCCCTGCAGCGCGCGCAGGACGTCGCGGCGCAGGCCGCTCGCGCGGGCGGGCAGCAGGTCGTCGCCTCGGCCGCGATCCAAGGTCGGGCGCTGACCGTCGACCCGGGTGCCGCCGTCGCCGGGGCCGAGGAGTACCTGGCCGCCAAGGACGCCACGGGGGCTGTGACTGCTACCGACACCACAGTGACCGTCTCCGTCACCGACACCTACCGCACCGTGTTTCTCGGGATCATCGGCATCGACGCCCTCGAGGTCACGAGCACGGCCAGCGCCCGCCTGGTCCGCACCCTGGGAGGCGACGAGAGATGACGATCCTGCGACGCCGCCTGATCGGACTGGCCGCCCTGCTCATCATCTGCGCCCTCATGGCCGGCGTGCCCGCTCTGCTCCTGCACGTCGGGGCGACGCCGTGGACCGCCGACTGGAGCTCGGTCCGGTTCCGCATACGGATGGCCGACGACGGCACCCTGCTCGTGCTGCTGCTGTCGATCGTCGCCTGGCTGGGATGGGCGTACCTCGCCTGGGGCCTCATCGCCGAAGCGATGGCCCGGGCGCGCGGGATTCGCGCCCCACAGGTTCGCGGGTTCGCGCTCTCCAATGGGGTCGCCGTCAAGCTGCTCGATGTTGCAGCACTTCTGTTCGCCACAGTTCCCACCCTCGCCCCGCTCACGGCGGCACCGGCCCACGCCACTGTCGTGGCCCAGGCGCCGCTCGCCCCGGCAGCCCGCGAGCAGCCGGCCATGCGCCCAGCTGCGGCCGTGCCCACCGCGGCCGCGGCGGAGCCGGCACCGCCGCTTGCAGAGCCCGCCACGGTGCCGTACACCGTCCGGCAGGGGGACAGCCTGTGGAAGATCGCCAAGAACCTCCTCGGCGACGGACGCCGTTACCACGAGCTGGTGGCGCTCAACACCGAGCTCCTCGAGCGCGACCCCGGCTTCATCCTGCCCGGCACGGTCCTCCAGGTCCCCGACACTCGCCCGATCCAGACGGCGCCCGACGGGGCGTACGTCGTCCAGCCCGGCGACACACTTTCCCAGATCGCGGCAGACCTCCTCAGCGACGCGGACCGGTGGCCCGAACTCCTCGAAGAGTCCAAGCACACCATTCAGCCCGACGGCGACCAGCTGTCGGACCCCGACCTCATCCGGCCGGGGTGGGTCATCACCTACCCAGCCGCCATGCCTACCACTCCCCCCGCCACTGAACAGGCTCCACCGGTGCAGGAGCCCACGGCCCCGAAAGCACCCGCTGACGCCGCCGAACGTGAGGCCGAGCCGGCGCCCGTCCCCGACGTGCAGCCCTCTGAGCCCGCACCGACCGCCGGGCCCCTCCGCCACGACGTCGCGGACGCCGAAGCCCCCGAGGAGGACCCGGATGTCGAAGAGGACGACCAGCGACCCGCCTGGCTGCTGCCCGGATTGACCGGAGCCGGGGCCATCCTTGCCGGCAGCCTTTACCTCACGGTGCGAGCGCGGCGCCGCACCCGACTCCGACTACGCAAACCCGGCTACGCCATCGCGCCGCTTCCGCCCGAGCTTGTCGACACCGACAAGTCCATCCACCTCGCCGGGGCCGACGCAGCCGGGCGGGTACAGCGCCTGCAGGCCATGCTCGGTGAGCTGTCCACGTCCTACCCCGGCCTGACGTCCTTCCCCCGCATCACTGCCGTCGAGCTCACCGACACCACGGCGACGCTGCGCCTCGCCGACGACGGCGACCTGCCCGGTCCGTGGGCCGGGACCGGACGCACGTGGACCGCTCCCCTGCACGCACAGCAACTCGACACCGAACACTGGCCGCCCGCACCGCTGCTGGTGACGGTCGGCGACGACGCCGACGGTCACGTGTGGCTGCTCAACCTCGAGCAGCTGCGGCGCATCACCCTCACCGGGCCCGCCGACCGGGTCGAGGCCTTCGCGCGCCACCTCGCCGCTGAGATCGCCCTCAGCCCCTGGGCCAAGATCTGCGACGTCGACGCCTACGGAGTCCTCGACCCCGGGCAGGCGATGCCGTCTGCCGATTACCTCCACCGCGTGGATGACGACACGACGTTTCTTACATGGGTTAACGATGAGGTCGATCCCGCGCGGGCCCCCGGCTTCGACCCCGACCGGTTCCACGTCCTGCTCACCGGCGCCGAGCACAGCGCGGACGAGGGCGTGCGCACCTTCGCCCAGCACCTCGCCCACCATCCCACCCGGCCAGCCGGCGTGCTGGTCGTCCTGGGCGGGCCGCCTCGCGACGGGTACGCGGAGATCGTGCTGACCGACCACGGCCGGCTCCGCGTTCCGTCGCTGGGGCTGGAAGTGCGGGCCACCGGCCTGTCCGCAGGCGAGGCCACCTCCATCGCCGCGGTCGTCGAGCTGGTCGACGACCTCGACGACCACACCGCCAACGTCCCGTATCCGGTGGATGAGAGCGCCGCCGAAGGGCCCGGCGCCCTCGTCGATGTCGGCGGGTCTCTGCGAGCGGAATTCGTCAGCCCGCGGCCGGATGACCCTGCGGAGCCGGCCGGGCCTGGCTCCCTGCTCGCTGCCGCCGCCACGGATTACGCGGAGGCCTCTCCCATCACCACCGACGACGTCGCCGCTCTCGCTCCCGTCGCCCCGCCAGAGACCACCGCCAAGGTCGAGGAGACCGACCCAGGACTCGACGACGACGTAGCCGACTGGTTCGACAAGACCATCCACAGGCCACGAGTGTGGTTGCTCGGGCCCGTCAAGGCCAGGACCAAAGAGGACCCGACCCCGATCGCGAAGCGGCCCGGCCTGTACACCGGAGCGCTGGCGTACCTCGCCCTGCGCGGTGAACGCGGCGCGACGACCGATCAGGTATCTAACGCCCTCGACATCAACCCTGACCGGGTACGCGGCCACATGTCCGTTCTCCGCAAGTGGCTCGGCACCAACATCCGTACGGGCGCCGCACACATGCCGCCGGCTGACAAGAGTGAGGCCGCAAGAGAACGAGGGGTGCCGGTGTACGTCGTCGAGGACGTCCTGGTCGACCTCGATCTGTTCCGGCGGCTGCGGGCCCGTGGCGAAGCACGAGGCGAAAGGGGGATCAATGACTTGCGCACCGCTCTGAAGCTCATTACCGGTCAGCCGTTCGAGCACGCCGACACCAAGGGATGGATGTGGGTCTTCGAGGGCAGCCGACTCGACCTCACCATCGCTGCAGCGGTCGTCGACGTCGCGTGCATCGTCGCGGCGGACGCCCTGCGCGGCGACGACCTGGTCACTGCCAGGTGGGCGGTCGAGGTCGCGCGCAAAGCGTCACCCCACGACGAGAACCCCGTCCTTCACCAGGTCGAGATACTCCTCCGCGAAGGCAACCAGGAGGCAGCCCAAGCGCTCTATCGCGACGCCATCACAAGGCGCAGCGACGACGACCGCCCCGGTCCCGCGACCTCCACACACACGCGTGACGCAAGCTCCCGGTGGGATTGGGCCGGCACACGGCGCCGCCCTAACTGACAGCGGGCTCCGCAGCGAATCGCCGCGACGCCGGCTGTTCTCCCGGGGCATGCGGGTGGGCCGCGACCACATCGCCTCCACCGGCTACACCGGCTACACCCTAGCCTTCGCCTACGTCGGCACCGCACTGCCGATGCTCATGCTCGCAGCGCTGACGGACGGCTCCAACCTGGAAACCTCATGTCCGGCGATGTCGCCGAGGAGGTCGTGCGCAGCCACCGGCCGGAAAGCCACCCAGCGGAGGGCGACGATCAGACTTCCGGGTTCCTGCCCAGGGCAGCCGCTGGGCAGATAACCGGCGAACGATCGGGTTGTCTGTACGTGAGCTAGACGGCTTTGACGATGTCCTCGACGCGTTCCTTTGCGTCGCCGAAGAGCATGCGGGTGTTGTCCTTGAAGAACAGGGGGTTCTGGACGCCGGCGTAGCCGGTGGCCATGGAGCGCTTGAAGACGATGACCTCTTTGGCGTTCCAAACCTCGAGGACCGGCATGCCGGCGATCGGGGAGCCGGGCTCCTCCAGGGCGGCGGGGTTGACGGTGTCGTTGGCGCCGATGACGAGCACGACGTCGGTGGCGCCGAAGTCGTCGTTGATCTCCTCCATCTCCAGGACGATGTCGTAGGGCACCTTGGCCTCGGCGAGCAGGACGTTCATGTGCCCGGGCAGGCGCCCGGCGACGGGGTGGATCCCGAAGCGGACGTCGACGCCCCTCTCGCGCAGCTTGCGGGTCATCTCGGCAACGGGGTACTGCGCCTGGGCCACCGCCATGCCGTAGCCCGGCGTGATCACGACCGACTTCGCGTTGGCGAGCAGCTGGGCGACCTCGTTGGCCTGGACCTCGCGGTGCTCGCCGTAGTCGCGGGCCTCCCCGGTGACGGCCCCGTCGGAGCCGAAGCCGCCGGCGATGACGCTCACGAAGGAGCGGTTCATCGCCTTGCACATGATGTAGCTGAGGATCGCACCGGAGGACCCGACCAGGGACCCGGTGATGATCAGCAGGTCGTTGCTCAGCATGAAGCCGGCCGCGGCCGCCGCCCAGCCGGAGTAGGAGTTGAGCATCGAGACGACCACCGGCATGTCGCCGCCGCCAATCGCGGCGACGAGGTGGAAGCCGAGCAGCAGCGCGAGCACCGTCATCACCGCAAGGGGGACGATCGCGGCGGCGGAGTCGTCGAGGACGAACCAGACCAGCAGGCCGGCGGAGACCAGCAGCACGGCCAGGTTGAGCCAGTGCCGTCCCGGCAGCACTAGCGGCGCGGAGTTCATCTTCGCGCTGAGCTTGAGGTAGGCCACGGCCGATCCGGTCAGCGTGACGGCGCCGATGAAGACGCCGAGGAACACCTCGACGGCGTGGATGCTCTCCATCCCGCTGGCCTCGGCGCCGGTGGCCTGCCCGGCCGCGAGGAAGGAGTTGTAGCCCACCAGCACCGCGGCCAGGCCCACGAAGCTGTGCAGCATCGCGATCAGCTCGGGCATGCCGGTCATCTCGACCGTGCGCGCCCGCCAGATGCCGATGACCGCACCGACCGCCATCGGCGCGGCGATCAGCAGCACCGTGAGCGGCACGGAGGAGGAGAAGCCCGGCAGGGAGGTCTGGCGCAGCGCGAGCACGACCGTCGCGGCCAGGGCGAGGGCCATGCCGCTCATGCCGAAGACGTTGCCGCGCTTGGCGGTCTCGTGCTTCGACAGGCCGGCCAGGGCCAGGATGAACAGGACCCCGGCGATGATGTAGGCCGCCTGGGCCAGGCCGGTCAGGCGCGCGGAGGCGAGGAGATCGGTCACGGGTCAGCCCTTCTGGAACATGTCGAGCATGCGCAGCGTCACGAAGAAGCCGCCGAAGATGTTGATCGAGGCCACCAGCACCGCGACGACCGCCAGCGCCGCGACGACCGGGTTGTCGCTGCCGACCTGCAAGATCCCGCCGACGACGATGATCCCGGAGATCGCGTTCGTCTCGCTCATCAGCGGGGTGTGCAGGGCGTGGTGGACCTTGGAGATCACGTAGTACCCCACAACCACCGCCAGGGCGAAGACCGTGAAGTGGCTCAGGAACGCCGGCGGGGCGGCCGTCGCCACGGCGGCGAAGGCCGCGGCGGCCAGCCCCGCGGCGTACAGCCGCCGCCGGGGGTCCGGCGGGGACTTGCGGGCGGCGGGCTCGATCTCGGTGGTCGGCGCGGTCTTGTCGGGCGGCGGCGCCGCGGGGGCGGCGGAGACCTGGACCGGCGGGGGCGGCCACAGCATCTCCCCGTCGCGGGTGACGGTGATGCCCCGCTGGACCACGTCGTCCAGGTCCAGGACGATCCGACCGTCCTTGCCCGGGGTGAGCAGCTTGAACAGGTTGACGACGTTGGTGCCGTAGAGCTGGCTGGTCTGGGCGGCGAGGCGGCCGGCGAGGTCGGTGTAGCCCAGGATCGTCACCTGGTTGTCGGTCACGACCTTCTCGTCGGCGACGGTTCCTTCGACGTTGCCGCCGGAGGCCGCGGCCATGTCCACGATCACCGACCCCGGGCGCATGCCGTCCACCGTCTCGGCCGTGATCAGTCGCGGCGCCGGGCGGCCCGGGATCAGCGCTGTGGTGATGACGATGTCGGCCGCCCGCGCCTCCTCGTCGTACATCACGGCGGTGGCCGCCGCCTGCGCGGCGGTCATCTCCTTCGCGTAGCCATCGGTGGAGACCTCCTGCTCCATCTCGACGGTCACGAACTGCGCGCCCATCGACTCCACCTGCTCGGCCACCTCCGGGCGCACATCGAAGGCCCGCACCACCGCCCCCAGCGCACCGGCCGCCCCGATCGCGGCCAGCCCCGCCACCCCCGCCCCGACCACGAATACCCGCGCCGGTGGGACCTTGCCCGCCGCGGTGACCTGGCCGGTGAACAGCCTGCCGAACTCGTGCGCGGCCTCGATTACCGCCCGATAGCCCGCGACGTTCGCCATGCTGGACAGGACGTCCATCGACTGGGCGCGCGAGATGCGCGGCACCGCGTCCATCGCCAGCGCGGTCACGCCGGCCGCCCGCAGCTGCTCGACCAGCTCGGGACTACGCGCCGGCGCCATCAGGCCGATCACCGTCGCACCGGACCGCAGACGGGCGATCTCCGCCTCGGTCGGGGCGTTGACCTTGACCACCACGTCGCTCGACCACACCTCGCCCGCGTCAACGACGGCGATCCCGGCGTCGCGGAACGCGCTGTCGGGCTGGTCCGCGGCCCGGCCGGCCCCGGCCTCGACCACCACGTCGTACCCGAGCTTCGCCAGCTGCCCTGCCGTCACCGCCGTCGCGGCCACCAGCGTCTCGCCGGGCCGCGACTCGCGGGGGATGCCGATGCGCATCAAACACTCTCCTCTTCTGCACTGAAACGGAGGCGACATCTCTGCCCGATGCCGCGGTTCACAACCCGGGCGCATCAAACAGCAAACCTCACCGTCAAAGGGGCAGACCGACCAACAGGTGAAACGCCAGACGACATGGGCCCCTCTCGGACGCGTTGCCTACGCCCCGACGAAGCGCAGCGACCCGGCACACGCCACGGCATGTCGCGGTACCCCCGGCCGCGCCGGCCGTTCCCAGTTCGACACGGCCCGCCCCGCGCTACAACAGACGAACCAAGACAAGACCGTCGTTAATCGAGCACTGGTGGCCGGGCTGCTGCGCAGGCCGCTTGGCCAGCGGGCATCCGTCGCAGTGCTCTCCCTCCGCGGGCCGCGCCCGCGGCGGCAGTTGGACCCAGCGCACTCTTGGCCGCTGGGTGCGGCGGCGCGCCATGCGGTGCCCTGGCAATCCGCTCAGCGCGGACCGCCAGGGCACAACTGCCGCGGCTGAAGCGCGGGAAGGCTCAGGCCTTCCAGACCGTCTTGAGGTTGCAGAACTCCCGGATTCCCACGGCAGCAAGCTCACGGCCGAAACCGGAGTCCTTGATGCCGCCGAACGGCAGCTCCTGGTAGGAAACGGTCATTCCGTTGATGAACACGGCGCCGGCGTCGAGGTTCGCGGTGAACCACGCCTCCTCGTCCGGGTCATTCGTCCACACCGAGCTCGACAAGCCGAACGTCGTCTGGTTGGCGATCCGCAGCGCGTCGGCGTTGTCCTTCGCACGGTAGACGGACGCAACCGGACCGAAGGCCTCCTCCAGGACGAGGCGGGCGTCGTCGGGGATGTTCTCGATGACCGTGGGCGCATAGAAGTAGCCGCTGTCCTCCGGGATGAAGCCGCCGGTGAGCACGTTGGCGCCCTTCGCTCGCGCGTCGTCGACAAGCTCGGCAAGCTCGTCCCGGCCCGCGCGGGTGGCAAGCGGCCCGACCTCGGTCTCGGGCAGGAGCGGGTTGCCGACGACGAGCCGGGACATGCGCTCGGTGAACTCAGCGACGAACGCGTCGTAGACGTCGGCGTGCACGATGAAGCGCTTGCCGGCGATGCACGACTGACCGTTGTTGCTGATACGTGCGCGCACCGCGGTCTCCAAGGCGGTCGTGAGGTCGGCGCTGGGCAGGACGATGAACGGGTCCGAGCCGCCGAGCTCGAGAACGGCCTTCTTGATGGACTTGCCGGCGGTCGCGGCAACCGAACGGCCGGCGGGCTCGGACCCGGTCAGCGTCACCGCCTTCACCCGCCGGTCCTCGATCACGGCGGCAACCTCGGCCGAGCCGATGAGGAGCGTGCGGAACGACCCCTTGGGGAAGCCGGCCCGCTCGAACAGCGAGTCGAGGAACATCGCCGCCTGTGGCACGTTCGAGGCGTGCTTGAGCAGACCCGTGTTGCCCGCCATGAGCGCCGGCGCGGCGAAGCGGATGACCTGCCACAGCGGGTAGTTCCACGGCATGACGGCGAGCACCGGACCGAGCGGCTCGTACCGCGTCCAGGCTCGCGAGGCACCCACCTTCGACGGGTCGTCGAGCGGCTGGTCCGCGAGGAACGTCTCGGCGTTCTCGGCGTAGAAGCGCATGGACCTCGCGCTCTTGCCGACCTCGGCGACGGACTGCGCGATGGGCTTGCCCATCTCCACGGTGATGAGCTCGCCGAGCCCCTCGGCCTGGTCGTCCAGGATGTCGGCCGCTGCGTTCATCCACGCCGCGCGCTGGGCGAACGTCGTCGTCCGGAGCGTGCGGGCTGCGGCCGCGGACTGGGCGATGCGTTGCTCAACCTCTTCGGGCGAGTGCGGTTCGATGATCGTCTCCGTCGCCCCGGTGGTCGGGTTCACGGTTGCCAGTGCCATGGGGTTTCTCCTCGTCGAGTGGGGGTTGCCGCGCCGATGCTATTCGAAACGTAGCGTTTTGCATATCGGATATTCTCAGCTAGTCTCACGGCGACGAGGAGGTCCGATGGGCGAAACGAAGGGCTTGCGCAGCGCGCGCAGGATGACCGATGAGGTGCTCGGCATCCTGCATGCGCGGATCGTCGACGGCACCCTTGCCCCCGGCGAGAAGCTCGACATCGAGGCCATCGCCCGGGAGTTCAGCGTCAGCAGGACCCCGGTTCGCGAGGCGGTGCTCCAGCTCGAGTCGCTCGGGCTCGTCGAACGACTCCCCTACCGGGGCTCGGTCGTCGCGGCGCTCAGCGAGGAGAACCTCGACGAGGTCACGGCGCTGCGGGTGGCTCTCGAAGGGCTCGCCGCCGAGCTGGGCGCGCCCCGGTTGACGGCGCTCGAGCTCGCCCGGATGCGGGCCATCCTCGTCGAGCTCGACGAGGCGACCGACGCGCCCGATTTCTCGCTCGGCCGGTTCAACACGCTCAACCGCGAGTTCCACCGGATCATCTACGCGGCCGCGGGCACCCCCGTGCTGCTGCGCCTGATCGACCAGCTCGGAGCCGAGGCCGACCGCCTGCGGCTGCACAGCGACGTCCGCGGCAGCGGCGCCGACTCACAGCACCGAGAGATCCTCGACGCCTGCGAGCGCGGCGACTCGGCGTCGGCCGGGGAGGCCACCCGGCGCCACATCGCGCAGCTGGTCCAGTCCCGCCACGCGACCCCCGAGCACGGCCTGCTCGCCCGGACGCTGGCCTCGGTCTCCACCCCCACCTTCGAAGGAGTGCCCGCACCATGAGTTCTGACGGCCGACTCCCGGCCAGCCCGCCGCTGTTCCTCACCGACAAGGACGTCGAGGCGCTGTCCAGCTGGACCCACGCGATCGACGCGATCCGGGCTGCATACTCCAAGCCCGAGAGCGCCGAGCGCACGCCGGGCCGAATCTTCGCGCAGAGTCCCCGCGAGTGGATTCGCGTCATGCCCTCGGTCCCCGAGGAGGGCAAGGTGTTCGGCACGAAGTCGATCGTCGGGTCGTTCGGGGACGAGCTGCGGGTGAGCTACCTGATCTCCCTCTTCGACAAGGAGAGCGCCGACCTGCTCGCCCTCGTCGACGGCAACCGTGTCACCGGCCTGCGCACAGCGGCGACGACGGCGGTGGGCACAGAGGCCATCACGCCGGCGCGCCCGCTGGTCGTGGGCGTGATCGGCTCGGGCTTCGAGGCTCGCTCGCACCTCACCGCCCTGGCGACGCTGCGCGAGTTTGCCGAGGTGCGCGTGTTCAGCCCCACGCCGGCCAACCGCGAGGCCTTCGCCCGGGACTTCGACGCCCTGCTGGACGCCCCGGTCACCGCCGTCGCGTCCGCGCAGGCGGCGGCCGAGGGCGCCGATCTGATCCTGTGCGCGGCCCGCTCACGTGACGAGTCGCCGACGGTGCAGGCCGGGTGGATCGGCGCGAACGCCACCGTCGTCTCGATCGGGTCGACCACGCCCGCGCAGCGCGAGCTGCCGGCCGACCTCATCGCGCGCGCGGCGGTCGTCGTCGCCGACGCACCGGAGGAGGTCGTGCACGGCAGCGGCGACCTCATCGCCGCACGCCACGAGGGCGTCGACGTCGACACGCTCGTCGTCCCGCTGTCCGCGGTGCTGCTCGGCGAGGTCCCCATCGACCTCGACGCGGGCATCCGGATCTACAAGTCCACCGGCTCCGGCCTCCAGGACATCGTCGTCGCCGAGATGCTCTACGACCGCGCCCGCAACGAGGGCTTCGGCTACGAGCTGCCCGTCAGCATCGTCACAACCAAGAAGTGAGGAACAACAGCACCATGGTGGAGTACACGAAGAGCGAGGCCCGTGACTGGGCCAAGCAGAACTGGAACGGCTGCATCGCCGTCACCATGCCCTCCTACACGGCCGACTTCTCGGGCATCAACGAGAAGGCGATCGCGCACGACATCCTCAAGCTCAAGGAGCTCGGCTTCGCCGGGACGCTGCTGGTCACCGAGCTGAACGTCACGCCCGAGGAGAACGCGCGGATCACCGCCGTCGCCCGTGAGGTCGGCGGCCCGGACTTTCAGCTGTTCTTCCACTGCTCGTTCAACACGCTCGAGGAGAACCTCGCGGCGCTCAAGCTCGCGGAGAAGGCGGGCGTCGACTCCGTCCTGCTCTCCTACCCCACGTCGTACTGGCCGACGAGCCTCGACCAGGTCTTCGACTACACCAAGACCCTCTGCGACTCCACGGACCTCGGCGTGATGCTCTTCGGCCTGCCCGCCTGGGGCTTCGAGCGCATTCACCCGGCCGGCATGCCGGTCAAGTGGGTGCGCAAGGTGCTCGACGAGATCCCGAACATCGTCGCGATCAAGGCCGAGCAGGGCTACCCCACCATCGGCGGGATCATGGAGATGTACCACCACTTCAACGGCGAGGTGATCATCAGCTGCCCAATCGAGAGCGAGACGATCCCGCTGATGTCGGTGCTCGACTTCCAGTTCTCCGGCACCAGCAACACCAACTGGACCTCCGACTACTTCCCCCGCGCCTTCAACCTCGCCCGGAACGGCAGGTGGGAGGAGGCGATGGAGCTGTGGTGGCAGGTCGCGCCCGCCCGCGCCGCCAACGTCGCCATCCTCACCGGCTCGTCCGTCGGCACGACCGTCATCAACCGCACCGGCTGGAAGTACCAGGAGTGGCTCGCCGGTTTCAACGGCGGAGCGCTGCGCGGCCCGGCCGGGCGCCTGCCGGACCGCCTCATGAAGCAGGCACGCGCCGCGCTCATCGCCTCCGGCCTGCCCGTCACCGACGCCCCGGACGAGGAGTTCGTGCGCGGTCGGATCCCCGCCTGACCCACCCCAGCACGGCGCGCGAGGGGCCGGTCCCGTTAGCGGGAGCTGGCCCCTCGCCGCCGCCCCACCGAACCTGAAAGGCACACGCCGTGGCCAACCACCATCTGGCGCCGAACGACGCCGTCGTCGTCGCCTACCAGCGCACCCCGATCGGCCGGGCCCGCAAGGGCTCGCTCGCTGAGGAGCGTCCCGAGGACCTTGCGCTCACGGCCGTCGGGGCCACGCTCGCGCAGGTTCCCCAGCTCGACCCGCGCGAGCTGGGCGACTTCTACATGGGCTGCGCCGTGCCCGAGGGGATGCAGGGCGACAACATCGGGCGCCGCGTGGCCGTGCTCGCCGGCATGGACTTCCTGCCCTCGGCGTCCGTGAACCGCTTCTGCGCCTCCTCCCTGCAGGCGACGGCGATGGCCGCACAGGCGATCAAGGCGGGCGACGGCGACGCCTACCTGGTCGGCGGCGTCGAGTCGACGTCCAACCAACCGCCGATCTCGACCCGCCTGTATCCCGGGTCCGAAGAGTCGGCCGCCCGGGCGGACCGCCTCTTCGAGTCGGGCACCGCCTGGCACGACCCGCGCGAAGACGGCGGGACGCCCGATGTCTACATCACCATGGGCAAGACGGCGGAGTTCGTCGCCGGCCTGACCGGCACGACCCGGCCGGACCAGGACGAGTGGGCGCTCAAGTCGCAGCAGGCGGCCGCGAAGGCGATCGAGCGGGGGTACTTCGCGGGCGAGATCGCCCCGTACACCCGCGACGACGGCACCGTCGTGGCGGCGGACGACGGGCCCCGGCCCTCCACCACGCGCGAGGCCCTCGCCGGCCTGTCCCCGGTGTTCCGGCCCGACGGCACGGTCACGGCGGGCAACGCGAGCCCGCTCAACGACGGCGCCTCAGCCCTCGTCGTGATGAGCGGGCGACGCGCGCAGGAGCTCGGGATCCCCCCGCTCGCTCGGATCCTCGGCAGCGCCGCGAGCGCCCTGTCCCCCGAGATCATGGGCCTCGGTCCGGTCGAGGCCTCTGGCCGCCTGCTGCGGCGGCTGGGCCTGTCCATCGACGACATCGACATCATCGAGCTCAACGAGGCGTTCGCCGCCCAGGTGGTGCCGGTCGTGCGAGAGCTCGGTGCCGATCCCGAGCGGGTCAACCCGCAGGGCGGAGCCATCGCGCTCGGCCACCCCTTCGGGATGACCGGCGCCCGCCTGGTGGGCACCCTCGCGCGCAGCCTCCAGGTCAACGACAAGACCGTGGGCCTCGCCACGCTGTGCGTCGGCGGCGGTCAGGGCATGGCCCTCGTGCTGGAGCGCGTGTCGTGACCGTCTCCGCGTCCGCCCAGCAGCTCATGGCCGGGGACACCAGCCTCAAGACCCTCGGCATCACCATCGTCGAGGCGTCCGAGGGCGAGGCGGTCGCCACGCTCACGGTGCGGCCCGAGATGGCCAACGGTCACGGGATCGCCCAGGGCGGCTACGTCTTCGCCCTGGCCGACACCGCCTTCGCGTTCGCGGCCAACTCCGTGCTCGAGGGGGTAGCGACGACGGACGCGCAGATCACCTACCTCGCGCCGAGCCACGTGGGCGAGGATCTCGTCGCCCACGCGAACGTCTACTTCCAGGACGGCCGGCGCGTGATCGTCGACGTGATGGTCCACGCCGGTGACCGGAGGGTTGCGATCTTCCGCGGCACCGGTCGCACGCTCAAGGCCGCGCGCGCGGGCTGACGGGCTCAACCCGCCTAGGAACCTTCGAGAGCGTGTGCCCGGAGTCCGATGCCGTGCAGCGCAAGCTCGACGATCTCGCCCGCGAACTTGTCGTCCAGGGGCCCGTCGTGCAGGAGCAGCCGCAGGTAGATCGGGGCGTAGGCGAGATTCGCGAGCATCCCCGGCTCGACGTCCGACCGCAAGACGCCCTCGTCGATACCGCGTCGGATCAGTGCCTCGACGGCCGCGCGACGCCCGAGCCAGAACCTGTTGTGGAACTCCTGCATCGCGGCCGGGTCGTACTGGGCCTCCGCGATCAGCTGGGCGACGAGCTTGCCGTCGAGCCCGGCGTACTGGTGCACGACGGCCGCCACGTGGTCCCGGAGCGCCTCTTCGAACGGGACATCCTCGCGCACGGGCGTGTGCGTGAGGTACTCGCTGACGAACGCGTCGATCACGACGGCCGCCTTGTTGTCCCACCAGCGGTAGATCGTCGACTTGCTGACGCCGGCCTGCTTGGCGATCGCCTCGATCGTGAGCTTCTGGATCGTCGTGCCGCGCCGGTTACCGACGCCGAGAAGCTTCAGCGTCGACTTCAGGATCGCTTGACGGCTCTCTTCGCTGCGGCCCACCATGCGGCACAGCGTATCCGATACGAAACGTCTCGCAAGAGCGTGCCGTCACCCGCACCTCCGGTGGCCTCTGAGACGCTTGCCGCCACACCAGACGATTCTGCGGAGAGCGAGGGTGACTGAGGCCATGGCGGCCACCGACTACAACTTGTTGCGCCCGCTACGTGCCCTCCTCGAAGAGCGGAACGTGACGAGGGCCGCCGAACGCCTGCACGTCTCGCAGTCGGCCATGTCGATCGCGCTCGCCAAGCTACGTCGGCACTACGGCGACCCGCTGCTCGTCCGTCGAGGCAATCGGCACGACCTGACGCCGCTCGCCGAGCGCCTCCTCCACGCCCTGCCTCAGGCAATCGCCGAGACGGAACAGATATTCAGGCTGCAGTCCCGGTTTGATCCGGTGACGAGCACCCGGTCGTTCGCGATCGCCGGCATCGACTACACGATTGCCCGCATCGCGCCCTCACTGACGCGCATCGTCGAGCGGGAGGCGCCGAACGTGCGGCTCGAGTTCCCTACCGTCGACGCGGCACTGGTGAACGCCCTCCCCGATTCCCTCCAGACCATCGACGGCGCGATCTTGCCGCACGGATACGTCACCGATCAGCCGCGCCTCGACCTGGCCACCGAAGCATGGGTGTGCCTCGTCGACGCGGCGTCCGGCCTCAGCGACAGACCGACCGCCGACGAGCTGCTGACGCGCCCATGGGTCCACAATCTCGCACCACGCGAGGGCATGGGGCCGGCCAGGCAGCAGCTGCAGTTCCGCGGCATCGACATCTCGATCGCCGCGGTCACCCCCCACTTCTTTGTCATGCCGACCCTCATCGTCGGAACCGATCGGGTCGCCCTCGTTCCCGAAGGGTTCGCACGCATGGCAGTTCGGCTGGAGCCGCGACTCCAGGCCGTCGTGCCACCGCTGGACCTCGCCCCCGTTCGCGACGCGTTCTGGTGGCATCCGGATCACGCCTACGACGCGGAGCACGTCTGGCTGCGTCACGTCCTCGAGCGCGTCGTCGAGGTCATTCGAAATCCTCATGACGGCGATACCCAAAACGCGATTCCCTCATAACGGAACTTCGTGGATGGTGTCTTGCAGCGGAGATGCCCGCGGTCGTAGCATCCGATACGACACGTACTGAACACGAAGGAGTGTTGGTGAATACCGACGTCGATGTCGTCGTCATCGGGGGTGGCCCCGTCGGAGCGACCGCACTTGCCCTCGTGGGCCGCCTGGGCCTGACCGCAGTGGGCCTGGAGAAGGACGAGGAGATGTGGCCGACCGCTCGCGCGGTGCACTTCGACGGCGAGACCATGCGCACGCTGCAGGGTCTGGGCATCGCCGAGAAGTTCGCGGCCGTGACGATCCCGATGAAGCATGTCGAGGTCATCAACGAGTCCGGCGAGGTCCTCGTCCACGCCTCGACCGACCACTTCGGCGACCAGGCGTGGAACGACCACATCAGCTTCCACCAGCCCGACGTCGAGCGCCTCATCCGCGGGGTCGTCGACGAGACTCCGGGCGTCGAGCTCCGTTGTGGCGTGAGCGTGACGAACCTCCGGAACGTCGACGGCGGCGTCGAGGTCACCGCGGTGGCGAAGGACGGCACGGCGCAGACAGTGCGCGCCCGCTGGGTGATCGCCGCCGACGGGGCCCGGTCGGGGATCCGCCAGAGCCTCGGGATTCAGAACGACAAGTACGGCGAGGACGCCCAGTGGCTCGTCGTCGACGGACAGCTCGTCGGCGCGCCCGGTTACGCGGCCGACATGATTCAGTTCGGCCGACACACCCGGCCGGCGCTCTGGCTGCGGCTGCCCGGCACGCGGGTGCGCATGGAGTTCATGCTCATGCCCGACGACGACCCGAACGAGATCGTCACGCCCGCCGCCGTCGAGCGCATCAGCCGCGGCGCCCTGCCGGCGGACAAGTTCGCGCCGGACCGGCAGGCGATCTACACCTTCCGCGGGCGGATCGCTCAGCAGTGGCGCAGCGGGAACGTCTTCCTCGCGGGCGACGCGGCCCACCAGGCGCCGCCGCTCTTCGGTCAGGGCCTGTGCGCGGGGCTGCGCGACGTCGCGAACCTCGCCTGGAAGCTCGAGCTCGTCAAGCGCGGCCTCGCCGGCGATGAGCTGCTCGACACTTACGAGAGCGAGCGCAAGCCGCACGCCACCTTCTGGGTGGAGACCGCCGCGAACCAGGCAGTCATCATCCAGACCACCGACCCCAAGGTCGCCGAGGGGCGCGACGAGTTCATCAGGGCGAACCCCACCGCCAGCGCCGTCCCCACCTCCCCCGCCCTCGGCCCCGGCCTGCACGAGGGCGACAGGGACGAGCGCGCCGGGAAGCTCGGCATGCAGCCGATCCTCGTGGACGGCACCCGCCTTGACGACATGGTCGGGACGCACTTCCTCGTCGTCGCCGACCGCGGGATCTACCACCAGCTGCCCGCCCCGACCAAGGCCGCGCTCGACGACGACGGCGACGTCGTCACGCTGCTCGACCCGCTCAAGGTCGGCCAGCTCCTCGCGTCGGTCGGAGCCAAGGCCGCTGTCATCCGGCCCGACCACTACATCCTCGGCGTCGGAGACACCGCGGACGATCTCGACCGCCTGGTGCACAAGATCCCCTCCGTCGCGCGAGCCACCCCCGTTATCGCCACGCAGACCACCACCGTCACCGCTGAAACGCGTTAGGAGCACGCCATGGCTTTCAGCCCGATCACCCACATCCGGCACTTCGACATCGCGGTGCCTGATTTCGAGAAGCAGGTCGAGTTCTACAAGAACCACTGGGGCCTGACCGTCCAGCACGACGACGGCGACGTCGTCTACTTCGCGGCCGAGGGGTCCCCGGAGCAGTACGTGACGCGCGTGCGCCGGTCTGCCGACAAGCGCCTCGACCTCGTCGCCTTCGGCGCCGCCGACCGGCAGGCCGTCGACACGCTCGCCCAGGACCTCGGCCGCGCCGGCGTCCAGCTGGTCTCCGAGCCCACCGACCTCAAGACCCTGGGCGGCGGGTACGGCTTCCGTTTCTTCGACCTCGAGGGCCGCACCATAGAGGTCTCGACCGACGTCGAGGTGCGCCAGCACCGCAAGATCGAGGAACGCGAGGCGATCCCGGTCCGGCTCTCGCACGTCGTGCTGAACTCGAACGCGCCGGAGACGATGCGAGCCTGGTACGAGAAGCACCTCGGCTTCCGCCTCTCCGACACGCTCAACCACCCGCACGTCGGCGACCTGTTCTACTTCATGCGCTGCAACTCCCAGCACCACTCGATGGCCATCGCCCGCGGTCCGCACGCCTCCCTGCAGCACGCCTCGTTCGAGCTGCGCGGCCTCGACGAGTACATGCGCGGCAGCGGGCGCATGATCCGCGCCGGCTACCGGAAGATCTGGGGCCCCGGGCGGCATGCCGCCGGTGACAACACGTTCACGTACTTCATCGACCCCAACGGGAACACGATGGAGATGACCACCGAGCTCGAGACCATCGACGAGGACAGCTGGCACCCGCACATCTTCGACGTGCAGGAGCCGGAGACCTCCGACCAGTGGGGCACCGGCGGCGACATGGACGAGTTCATCACCAAGGAGATGTTCAACGACCCGGACACCGGCCTCTTCGTCGCACCGCCGGTCTGATTCCAAGGCACGAGGAGAGAGGCATGGCGATGACGCGGTTCGCGATCGGTACCTTCGTGCTCGATGGTGCCGTGGTCCCGGGCCTGGTTCAGGGCGACGAGCTCCACGACCTGCGATCCGCGCTGCCCGCGGTCTCCGTCACCTCGGAGCTGTTCTCCGACTGGGAGGCGCACCTCGACCGGCTCGCGGCCTACCTCGCCGCACCAACGGGCGCCCCGCAGCCGCTCGAGGCGCTCGGCGCCGCCGGGCGGCTGCGGGTGCTGCCCCCGGTGCAGCCGGTCGGACCGATCCTGGCCGCCGGGGCGAACTACCGCGACCACATCATCGAGATGAGCGTCGCGCACAAGCTGGGCAGGGACGGCGCCTCGGCCGCCGAGCTTCGCGAGGACGCGGCCGCGGAGATCGACGCCCGGATCCGCACCGGTGACCCGTACGTCTGGACCGGGATACCGTCCGCCGTGAGCGGGGCCTACGACGACGTGCAGCTGCCCGATGTCGGCGCGGACGTCGACTGGGAGCTCGAGCTCGGCGTTGTCATCGGCCGGACCGCACACCGTGTCGCCGTCGAGGACGCCCTCGACCACGTGGCGGGCTACACGATCGTCAACGACCTCACGGCCCGCACGCTCGTCCCGCGCGACGACATGGCGAAGATCGGCACGGACTGGTTCCGTGCCAAGAACCAGCCGACCTTCTTCCCGACCGGTCCCGTCCTGGTCCCGGCGCGGTTCGTCCCCGACCCGGCCGACCTGCGCATCCAGCTCCGGCTCAACGGCCAGCTGATGCAGGACGCGACGACGGCGGGCCTGGCGTTCGACGTCCCGAGCCTGATCTCCTACGCATCATCGGTGGCGATCCTGCAGCCCGGCGACCTGCTGATCACCGGCTCGCCCGCCGGCAACGGCTCCCACTGGAAGCGGTTCCTGCGCCACGGCGACGTCATGGAGTCGACGATCACCGGCCTGGGCCGGCAGCGGAACGTTGTTCGCGGGCCGAGCGGGGTCCTGCCGCCGTGGCAGGCATCCCGCCCGGACACGGTGTCGGCGTGACGATCCGCCAGCTCTTCTTCGTCCCACCGGTCCCCCTGCTCGTCGCGGAGGAGCTCGGCCTGCTCGCCGCCGCCGGCCTCGACATCGAGTCGCGGCCGACACGCTCCAGCGCCGAGCAGCTCGCCGGGCTCCGGTCGGACACCGTCGACGTCGCGGTGACCGCGATGGACAACGTCTTCGTGTGGAACCACCTCGGGGCGGACCTGAGGATCGTCGCGCAGGTCGAGCAGACCACCGTGCTGAGCGTGTACGCCAGCCCCGACCACCGCACCCTCGCCGACCTCGACGGCGCCACCTTCGCCGTCGACGCGCTCACCAACGGCTTCGCGATCGTCGCCCGCACCCTCCTGGCGCGCGCAGGTGTCAGCGCGAGGTACGTCGAGACCGGCGGCGTCAAGGAGCGCTTCGACGCGCTCCTCGGCGGCCGCGCCGACGCGACGCTCCTCGGCCCCCCGCTCGACGCGCTCGCGGACCAGGCGGGGATGGTTCGACTCGCGTCGGCCAACGAGGCGTTCCCCGCGCTGCCAGGTCAGGGCGTCGTTGTCCGAGCGCGGCGTTCGCCGCACGAGACGGCCGAGCTCCGCGCGTACCTCGAGGTGCTCCGCGCGGCGGTCATGGCGACCGAGTCGATGACCGTCGCCGACGGCATTGCCCTTCTCGAGCGCCACGGGTTCCCGGGACGCTCGGCTGCTGACGCGTGGCGTACCCGCCCGCGCTCGATCGCGGTCGACGCCGCCGGCCTCTCGCTCGTCGAGGCGCTGCGCGCCCAACTCGACCTCCTGCCCCTGGGATACGCCGGACTCGACGGCATCCTCGACGCCTCATTGGCACCAGCCCGAGCACCACAAATACGGTCCGTCCCGTATCGTATTTCTTGTCTTAATGCCCGGCACCCACGGGCCACACTCAACGAGGAGAAGGAATGGATGTGACCACTGCCCGTAGCGCCCGCGAGGTGCTCGGTTCCGAGTTCACGATCAACAAGCTGCCGATCAAGAACCGCATCGTCCTCGGGCCGATGTCGGTGCTGCGCCCCACGGAGGACGGCCGCCCGAGCGCCCAGACGATCGCGTTCTTCAAGCGCCGCGCCGCCGGTGGCGTCGGGCTCATCATCGTCGGCGGCTCGGTGGCGACGGAACGTGCCTGGCGGGAGTCGCCGTTCTCCCCCAACCTTCGCTTCGACAAGGACGAGTTCGTCGCCGACCTCAAGCGCCTCACGGACGCGGTGCACGAGTACGACACGCCGGTCTTCGCCCAGCTCTTCCCCAGTTTCGGCAGGATGGGCGTTCCCCGGGACGGCCACCAGATCTCGGCAGCCAGCCCGAAGCCGGTCAACCTGGGCGTGGCCGGGCTGCCCGACCACGTCTACGTCCCCGGCGGCCGCATCACCCCGCCGCCGCACGAGGCCACGGTCGCAGAGATCAAGGGGATCGAGGCCGACGTCGTCGCCGCGGCCCGACGCGCCAAGGCCGCCGGCTTCGACGGCCTCGAGATCGGCGCGCACATGTGCTACTTCTACTCGTCGTTCCTCTCGCCGCTGGCGAACCAGCGGACCGACGAGTACGGCGGCTCCGCCGAGAACCGGGCACGTGCCCTGCGTGACGCCGTCGCCGCGGTCCGGGCCGAGGTCGGCCCCGACTTCCCGATCGGCGTTCGCATGAGCGTGAACGACCACATGCCCGGCGGCCAGGGGCCGGAAGGGTGGGCCGAGGTGGCCGCCCACATCGTGCCCGGCGGCGTCGACTACATCGCGCTCAGCGACGGCAACTACGAGTCGCTTCGCGAGAACCTGCCCACGCCGTCGGGCAACATGCTCGCCCACGGCGAGCCGCAGGCGTTCCGCAAGGCCGTCGGGGACGGCGTCCGGCTGTTCCTGTCCAGCACACCGGACCCGCAGCAGGCCGCCACGGCCATCGCAGCCGGGCACGCCGACGCGACGATGCTCGCGCGGCAGCTGCTCGCCGACCCCGACTACCCCACCAAGGTCGTCGAGGGTCGGGAGTCGGAGATCGTGTGGTGCGACCAGGCCAACTCCTGCATGCGCCGGCTCATGCTCAACGTCCCGGTGCACTGCCACAAGAATCCGGAGATGGGTCGCGAGGACCCGCACGCCAAGCAGGCGAACCTGGGGCAGAACCTGGCCGTCTGGGCGGCGGGCAACCCCGTGCTGATGGGGCTGGCGGACAAGGCCGCGCGCCTGGCAACGAAGCGGAAGCGCTGACGTGACCGGCATCGCCTACAAGCTCACGATCCTCCTCAAGGCGCGTGACGGGCTGGCCCCGGAGGACTTCACGGACGCCTGGCTGAACCTCGAGGAGAAGCATCCGCTCCGGGCCGCCGGGATGGTGGGGCACACCTTCGACCGGCCACTCGCCGGCGCCTCCCCGATCAAGGCCGCGCAGGCAGCACCGTTCGATGCCGCCATCGAGACCTGGTGGGAGCGGAAGAACGACGCCGCCGACTGGGTGGTCTCTCGACAGTTCGCGGACCGCTGGCTCCCGGACCACCTCGAGCTCCTCGCCGAACCGCCGGCGGCGATCGGCGGCGCCCCGGAGCTGATCTGGGAGCGCGAGCTCGCGGTCGACGCGGCACCGGTCCGTCTCCTCGTCCTGCCGGTCGCCCTGCGGCGAATGCGATTTGCCGACTTCGCCGACCATTGGACCAGTCAGCACGCCCAGCTCGCACTTGGTGGCCCGGAGACGAAGGACCGGCTCGTCAGCCTCGAGAACACACCGGCTCCGATCGCACCTCCGGCACGGTTCGCACGAACGCGGTACGACGGCGTCGGGGCGATCACGTTCGAGTCCCCCGAGGCGCTCACCGCCGAGTTCTCGTGCGACTATTACAAGCAGGTTGTCGCACCTGACGAGCTGCGGTTCACCGACCCGGCGTTCTCAGCAGCGCTCATCACGGAGCCTGTCACCTTGCACTGACACACCACAGAGCCGAGGCGGGCCCGTACCTTCTGGTGCGGGCCCGCCTCAACTCTTGTCTTGGCGCGGTGCCTGGGGCGTCAGTGGGACATCACGCGCAGAGACAGACGGCCCTCACGGCGGGCGTCGCCCGCGCTGTCAGGGCTAAGACGTCACCCCTCGTCGCATCCCAGCCATGGAGGCCCTAGACATCCCCCGGCACAAACCAGTACGGTGCGTCTCGTACGACGCGGTACGGTGCGTATCGTATGCTCACCCTCTGAACGGAGCACATGTCAATGAAGTCATGTCGAACTCAGCGCCTGCGTGCGCTCGGCGCCGGCGCCGGCGTCCTCGCCCTTTCGCTCACCCTCGCCGCATGCAGCGGCGGCACCGCGGAGCCAGCACCGTCGGGAGCCGGAAGCACGTCCCCTGCGGCTTCCGCCGCCCCTGCCGCCGAGGGGCAGTGCGGAAGCGTGCCGGAGATCGCCCCTCAGGACCCCGACGGGGTCGTCGCCGCACTGCCGGCCGAGCTGCAGGCCTCCTACAACGGTTTCCCCCAGCCGGTGCAGGCCAGTGCGTGGGCGGACTGGAAGCCCAGTGACGACGGCCCGTGGGACGTCGCCGTGCTCTGGCAGCCACCGATGAACACCTTCGTGAGCAACACGCACAAGGGCCTCATGGACACCCTGGAGGCGTCCGGCAACGTCAACGTGGTCGCCGACCTCGCCCCCAAGGACCCCACCGACGTCCCGGGCCAGCTGCAGCAGTTCAACCAGGCCGTGGCGCAGAAGCCGGACCTGATCATCCTCATGCCGCTGGCGGCCGAACCGTTCATCGAGCCCATCGAGGCAGCCGCCGAGGCGGGCATCCCGACGGTCACCCCGTGGCTGCCCGTGCCGACGAAGTCCGCGATCGGCATCAGCCAGAACGACTGGCTCGCCGCCGCGAAGATCAGCGCCAACGTCGCCGCGAGCATCGGTGGCAAGGGTGACGCCCTCATGGTGCACGGAATTCCGGGCATCACCAGCGACACCAACGCGTTCGCCGCCTTCGAGTCCGTGCTCGCGCTGTGCCCCGACATCAAGCAGGCCGGCGAGGTGACCGGCAACTTCTCCACCGCCGCCACCCAGGCGGCCGTGCTGCAGTTCCTGTCGACGCACCCGGGCGAGATCGCCGCCGTGTTCCAGGCGGGCGTCATGACCCCCGGCGTCATCCAGGCGTTCGAGCAGCTCGGCCGCCCGGTGCCCGCGATCGCCGACCTCGGCTCCACCCAGGGCAGCATCGCCTACGCCTACGAGAACCAGGACACCTACAAGGAGTTCGGAGGCTCGGTCCCCGACGAGGCGATCGGCCGGGTGGCCGCCGATGTCGCGCTGCGCACCCTCAGCGGTGACGGGCCCAAGGTCAGCACGATCCTCACCGAGCTCAAGCCCATTGACAACACCAACCTGGACAAGGTGTACCAGGAGGGCTGGACCGTTAACGGCAGCGACGACGCGTGGTTCCCCGACGACACCTTCATGGAGCCGGACGTCCTCGACCAGTTCTTCAACCGAGCGGCCCAGTGACGGAGAACGTCACGGTGCCGCGGGTCGTAGTCCGAGGCGTCACCAAGACCTTCGGCGCGACTCGCGCCCTCGCCGGCGTGGACCTCGAGGTCCACGCCGGCGAGGTCCATACCGTCATGGGAGAGAACGGGTCGGGCAAGTCAACCCTCGTGAAGCTGCTGTCGGGAGTGCACCGCCCGGACGAGGGCGAGCTGCTGATCGACGGCCGCCCAGCAGGCGCCGTGCAATCGCCGGCACAGGCCCGCGCCCTCGGCGTCGCGACCGTGTTCCAAGAGGTCCTCACGGTGCCCGGGCAGACGATCGCCGAGAACGTGTGGCTGGGAACCAAGGTCTCGCACGTGGGGAAGGCCGAGCGACGAGCGCGTGCGGCACACCTGCTCGAAACGCTCGTGGGCGCGCCGGTCGACGTCGACGCTCCCATCGAGAGCCTGTCGCTCTCGGAGCGGCAGGCCGCCTGTATCGCCCGTTCACTCGTGAGCGAGCCTCGTCTGCTGATCCTGGACGAATCGACCTCGGCGCTCGACGTGGCAACCCGCGACCGCCTCTTCGACATGGTGCGTGAGCTCAGCGCGGCGGGGACGAGCGTGCTGTTCATCTCGCACCGCATGGACGAGGTGTTCGCCATCTCGGACGTGTTCACCGTCATGCGGTCAGGCGAGACCGTCACCGCCCGACTGGATGCAGGTTCGACCACCGCGGACGAGCTCGTCCACCTGATGTCGGGGACGACCAAGGCCTCCGGGCGCCGGACCGGATGCGTGAGCTCTGACGTCGTGCTCGAGACCCCGCTGTTCACGCTCCACGCCGGCGAGGTCGTCGGGCTGGCCGGGCTCGAGGGTCAGGGCCAGGACGAGTTCCTGAAGTCGCTGCGCACCGCGCAGGCGGCCGGCCCGGTCTCCTACGTGCCGCGAGAGCGGCGCGCCGAGGGCATCTTCGAGCAGCTCAGCATCGCCGAGAACTTCGCCCTGCCCACGCTCGCCCGCGACACCGTCGCGGGCGTCATCCGCCCGCGACGCACCCGTGCCCGCCTCGGGGCCCACGGCGAACGCCTGCGGCTGAAGATGGGCCACGCCACCGACGGGATCACGACGCTGTCGGGAGGCAACCAGCAAAAGGTGATCATCTCCCGGGCCCTGGCCGACGATCCCACCGTCCTGCTGCTCAACGACCCCACGCGGGGGATCGACCAGAACGCCAAGAACGACATCTACGCGCTCATCGACGACCTCCTCCGCCGTGGCCTCGGGGTGGTGCTGCTGTCGACCGAGGTCGACGAGCTCGTCAACCTCGCCGATCGGGTGCTCGTGTTCGAGGACCGCACGATCAGCGCCGACCTGTCCCGGGACGAGATCACCCGCGAGGCCATCGTGAGCGCCTACTTCGGGGCGGTCGTCCCATGACCCTGACGAAGGACACGCGCATGATTCCGGTGAAGGACGACGGCACGCGCACGGCGAGGCGCACCCGCGTGGCCCGGAAGCGGCTCCCCGCGATCGCGACGAGGCACACCTGGGTATTCGCGGCCGGGCTGGTGGTGGTGCTGCTGATCGCGAACGCCACGGTGCAGCGCTCCATCCTGGAGCCGAGCTATTGGCCCACCCTGCTGGGCACGCTGGCGCCGTTCGTGCTGGTGGCCCTCGCGTCCACCGTGCCGATCCTCGCCGGCGGGGGCGGCATCGACATCTCGGTCGGCCCCACCGCCACGCTGACCAACTGCCTGCTGGCCGCCGTGCTCTTCGCGAACGGGTGGACCTCCATCTGGGTGACCTTGCCGATCGTGCTGGTCGTCGGGGTGGCGATCGGTGTCCTCAACGGCGTTCTCGTCGTGTTCGGCCGGCTGCAGCCGGTGATCGCGACCCTGGCGACGTTCTTCGTCCTCAGCGGCATCGCCCTGAAGATCTCGCCGAACCCGGTGCCCGCCACGGGCAACTGGACGAGCAAGCTGTCGGGCATGGTCGGGCCGGTCCCCGGCGCGCTCATCACCATCGGGGCCGCGCTCGTCGTCTGGCTGGTGCTGTGGCGGCTGCGGTACGTGTCGACGCTGAAGTCCGTCGGCGGCGACGACGTCGCCGCCTTCTCCGCCGGTGTCCCGGTCGCTAAGGTCCGCATCGGCGCCTACGCCCTTGCCGGTCTCTTCGCGGCGATCGCCGGGATCGCCCTGACGGCGGTGATCCAGACCTCGGCGCCGTCGCTCGCCACGACCTACTCCCTGGTCGCGCTCGCCGCGGTCTCCCTCGGGGGCACCTCGCTCCTGGGTGGGATCGGCGGGATGTTGGGATCCGTCCTGGGAGCGTCGGCGATCTACCTGCTCCAGGAACTCTTGGCCGGCGCCGGCGTGCCCACGAGCTACGTCCAGTTCGTCTACGGCCTGCTCCTGGTTGCCGGTGTCGTGCTCTCCGGTCTGGCTACGAGGAAGCGGTAGGTGGAACCCATGACTGCGACAGTGACATCCCCAGCCACGACGGTGAGACCCTCGGTGCGGACCTCGGTGCTGCGACGCCTCCCCGTGGTGCAGCTCGTCGTCCTGGCGGCCGTCTTCGCCTGGGGGACGATTCAGATGGACGGCTTCGCCTCCCCCTCCTCCCTCAAGGCGATGTCGGTCATCGCTTGTCTGCTGGCCCTCGCCTCGCTCGGGCAGACGCTCGTCATCATCATCGGCGGGCTCGATCTCGCCATCCCCGGATACATCACCGTCGGAGCCGTGGCGACCGTCGTGCTCGGCGGCACGCACGGATGGCCGCTGTGGCTGGTCGCACTGTTCGTCGTCGCCGTCTGCGGCGCGGCCGGCGCGCTCAGCGGCGCCATCTGCCACTACCTCAAGGTGCAGTCACTGGTGGTCACCCTCGGCATGTCGGCCGTGCTGACCGGCGGGGTGCTCATTGCCACGAAGGCGAACATCCTCGGCATGCCGCCCGCGAGCCTCGGCAGCTGGACGGCCGTCATGGGACGGACGTTCGGGTTGCCCTTCCCGCCCGTGGTGGCGCTGACCGTGCTCGCCGTCGTCGGCACGTGGCTCTTCCTCGCGCACACCCCCGCGGGGCGCCGCCTCTACGCGACGGGGGCCAACCCGCGCGCCGCCGAGGGCCTCGGGGTCCGCACCGCGCGGGTGTGGATCGGCACGTTCGCCTTTGGGGCTGCCTGCACCGGGTTGACCGGGATGCTGATCGCCGGGTTCACCTTCGGAGCCTCGCTCTCGACCGGAGACCCCTACTTCTACTCGGGGCTCGCGGCCGTACTCGTGGGTGGCACGGCGCTCGGCACCGCGCAGGGAGACTTCCTGCGCACCGTGCTGGGAGCCCTGACGCTGACCGGCCTCACGACGATCCTCGCCGGGCTCGGCCTGGGCGAGGGTGACACCCGCATCCTCTACGGCATCGCGATCATCCTGGTGGTGCTCGCCTACGGGCGCGGCCGGCGGCTGCGTGACCGGCTCTGAGCCGGACCGACCATCACCACCACCGGGCGAGCCCGATACGATCGGGCCCGCCCCTAAAGGCACTCTCAGAACCAGACACAGGGGTGTGTGGACGATGAGCACCCTGCTCGACACTCGAACGGTCACGCCGTCGGACCGCCCGGACTACTGGTCGGCGGGCATCGCCGAGCACTTCTTCCCGGCGTCCCTCCAGCCCCCGGACGACCATCCGTTCGCGGCCCGGCTCACCGGCGGTGACGTCGGCCCGATCGCGGTGCACTCCATCCGCGGCGTTCCCCACCGCATCACGAGGACGGCTCGGATGGTCGCCGCGACCGACCCGGACTACCTCCTGCTCTACCTGCTCCGTCACGGGGCGTGCCGGATCGAGCAGGATGAGCGGTCCTGGGTGCTCGGGCCAGGCGACATCGGATTCCACGACACCTCACGGCCCTCGGCCTTCGAGGCGCGTGACGGGCTCGACGTCGCCGTCTTCTCCATCCCGAAGTGGTTCCTCGGCGCCGGGGCGGACCACATCGCCCGCGCGACAGCCACGCCGATGCCGCAGCGGCGCAGGCCGATGGTCCGCATGGCGGTGCCGTTCCTGGCAGCGTTCGCCCAGGCGGCTGAGGCCGGCACCCTGTCCGAGCAGGAGCGCGAGGGGCTGTCGGACATGCTCGGCACGATGCTCCGCATGCTCTGCGGTGACGACGACGCCGAGGAGCTCTCGCAGGACCGGGGCGCGCGCACAGAGGCGTTCCTGACGCGGATGCGCCGCTACGCGCTCGAGAACCTTCACGACCCTGGCCTCGGTCCCGAGCAGATCGCCCGGGCACACTTCGTCTCCACCCGCTACGTGCACAAGGTGTTCGCCGAGGCAGGCACCGGCGTGTCCGCCTGGATCCGCGAGCAGCGCATGGAGCGTGCCGCGCAGGAGCTGCGCGAGTCGGGCGAGTCGTCGATCGCGCACGTCGCCTCACGCTGGGGCTACCGGGACGCCGCCAGCTTCAGCCGTGCTTTCCGGCGGGCCCACGGCCGGTCGCCGCGGGACGTGCGCGCCGGCGCATAGGGCCAGCCCGCCGTTACGGCACGAGGCCCTTGCCCCACTGAAGGGGCAAGGGCCTCTTGGCGCGGCTCGTCTTAGTCGAGCGGGAAACGCTCATCCACGATCGGGAAACCTTCCTGGCGCAGCCGGGTGCCCCAGATGCCCGACTTGCCGGGGGCGATGATCCCGTTCGGGTCGAGGGTGTCCTTGATCGCCTCGTTGAACCTGCGCTGAGCGTGGTTGTTGAACCCGAACTGGTGGGCGGCAAGGTCCATGAACGACAGGTGTGCCCGGTACTCGCCGTAGCCCATCTTGCCCGCCTTGGCGACCATCGTCTTCGCCGCCGAGTACGCCTTCTCCACCTGCTCCGGGTTCTTGGTGTCGAAGGGGATGACGTTGATGAACGTGGTCGCCCGGGCGTTGATCGGGAGCATGCCGCCCAGGTAGTCGAGCCCGGCCTCGGCGCACATCTCGCTCATCAGCTTCTGCGCGGCCTGCGCGTGCTGAGCCGTGAGCGGGATCACCGGAGAGAAGTCGACGTGGCCGCCCTCGTCGCCACCGGACCACGAGGCCATCTTGTAGAGGTCGAGGCTGGGAACACCGATCTGGACCCGTTCGTGCGGGTTGGGGAGGTTCTCCCACTCGTCGGCGCCGTGCTTCTCACCCGTCAGGTCGACGCCGGGGATCCGCAGGAAGCGCTCCCTGAGCTTGGCGTAGTTGTGGTCCACCACGGCCTCGTCGCCATACAGCGCGAACCGCATCATCCAGCGCCCGAGCCCGAGCTCCTTGGCGATCTTGTCGATGACCTCCTCGGGCATGGGGCCGGGGCCGTCGTACCACTCGGCGCGGGTGGTCAGCATCGACGCCATGATGAGGGTGTTCGACAGCTGCGGGCGCATGTCGATCGTGCCGGCGAGCATGAGCTCGCGCAGCGCGTCGATCACGGCGGGCAGCTGCGTGTCGTCCCACAGGCGCAGCCACAGCGGCATGTAGATCTCGGGCTTGGGCATCAGCCAGTAGCCCATCTTCGTGACGATGCCGTAGTTGGACTGCATGAACAGCTCGGTCGACGTCGGACCGAGGCCGCGCTTGTACAGCGGCCAGGTCGGGTTGTTGTCCATCGCGCCCGAGCCCGTGCGGAGGAGGTCGCCGTCGGGAAGCACCACCTCGAAGCCGCAGTGCGACGCCTGGTCGATGGAATAGGGCATGTAGGTGAGGCCGTGCTCGAGAGTGTTGGACACGACGCCGCCCCAGCCGATGTCGACGATGGAGGCGACGAGGTCGTGGCCGCCGGCCTTGATCGCATCGTGCAGGTCGAACCAGCTCACGCCCGGCTCGACGATCGCGTAGCCGAGCTCGTCATTGATCTCGAGCACCTTGTTCATGTTCTTGAACGACAGCATCACCGAACCGCGCACCTGCGGCGCGGCACCGCCGTAGCCGTTGTTCTTGCCCCGGCCGATCGGCCACAGCGGGACACGGTGCTCGTTCGCGATCCGCACGATCGCCTGCACGTCCTCGACGGACGTGGGGCTGACGACGCCGGACGGCACATTCGTGGCCATGCCGGGCACCTGGTACGGGTCCTGAAAGTCCTGCAGCGACTCGGCATCGGTGGCCACCTTCTCGGCACCGATCGCCGCGGAGAACGCCGCGAACGCACGGTCGAGCTCGGCCTCGGTAACGCCGGGCGGGACCGGTCGGGTGGACTGGGTGACGTCAGTCATCGTTCTCCTCGATCTCTTCGTTGAAGTGGGAGTGGTGCTGCCCGTTGTACGCGGGCCGCTCGGCCCTCGTGGCCGGTCGTGCAGCCCGTGCACAGAGTCGTGCAGGCCCTGCACGACGGGACGGCGGCAGGTACCGCCGGTGATTCGATGCCCTCGTCATCGCGGACGAAGTGGAAGGAAAACCAAGAGTCATGGCACAGGGTCGACTTGCGGGAAAGGTCGTGCTGCTCACCGGCATCGGGGGCGGGATGGGGCGCGTCACCGCTCAGCTCTTCGCCAGCGAGGGCGCGATGGTGGTCGGGTGCGACCTCAACGCGGAGGGTGCGGCCGAGACGGTCCGCCTCGTCGAGGCCGCCGGCGGCGCCATCGACTCGAGCGTCCCCGTGGATTTGGGCCGCCGGGAGGACGTCGAGCGCTGGGTCGCCGAGGCCGCGGAGAAGCACGGCAGGATCGACGTGCTCTACAACAACGCCAGCATGCCCCGCTTCGCTCCCTTCGCGGCGCAGAGCGACGAGGACTACCTCTTCACGATCGACAACGAGCTGCACCTTGTCTGGCGCGCCTGCCATCTCGCGTGGCCGCACCTGGCGAAGGTGGGCGGCGCGATCGTCAACATCGGCTCCGTCGCCGGCATCCAGGGCGCCCGCGCGCTCCCCCAAGCGGCGCACTCCGCCGCGAAGGGAGCGGTGCTGGCGCTGACCCGGCAGCTCGCCGCGGAGGGCGTCGCCCACGGGATCCGTGTGAACTCGGTGAGCCCGGGGGTCATGGGCACGCCTCCCATCCTCGCGATGTACGAGGCGCTCGGCGAGAACGCCCCCGTAGCGCCCATCGTCGAGCGGACGATCACCGGCAAGCCCGGCGATCCGATCGCCGTCGCGTACGCCGGTCTCTACCTCGCCTCCGACGAGGCGGCATGGGTGACGGGCACGAACATCGTCGTCGACGGTGGGGCACACGCCTTCATGTGACATAGCGCAGCAACTGCGAGGGAGCCGTGGGGCGTGAGCCTCACGGCTCCCTCGCGTGGCATTCAGCGATCCCCGCGTACGAGCGACCGGCCGTGTCGCGCACGCGGTCAGTCCGGGGCCGCCTCGCGCAAACGCCTCCCGCAAGCACACGCTTCCATTCGATACTATCCGTCTCGTATGCTGTCACCGCGCACCCGAGGAGGCGCGGGCGCGACGCTCAGCTCAGCGCGTCGCGCAGGTCATTCGATACTGCGCGTATCGTATGGACGAGGCTGAACAACCCAAGGAGGGTCCACCAATGAAGCTGGGACGCATCGCCGTCAGCGGTCCTGACGGTGAGGAGATCCGCGTAGTCGCGGCCGAGCCGGAGCATGACCGGGTCATTGACCTGAAGAAGGCCTACGCGCTCGCGCTGCAGAAGGGCGGCGCCACCGTCGAGGGCTCGCGCCACCTCGCCCACGCGACCTTCCGTGACCTGACCCAGGGCGTATCGAGCGGAGACTTCTTCCTCGAGGCCGCGCACAAGGCGCTGGACGCGGCCGACGATGCATCGCTCCCGCTCGGGGACGCGGACTTCCGTGCGGCGATCAAGCCGCCGGTGCTGCGCGACAGCCTGACGTTCAACGGCCACATCAAGAACTTCTTCGGCAATGTCATGAAGTCGAAGCCGACGCGCGCCGTGTACGAGCGGCCGGGCTTCTTCAAGGGCTCGACGGCGACCCTCTACGGCACGAACGAGACGATCCCCTACCCGAGCATCACTGAAAAGCTCGACTACGAGCTCGAGATCGGCTACGTCATCGGCAAGCCGGGGCGGAACCTCGCGCCGGAGGAGGCGTTCGACCACGTCTTTGGCATCACGATCTTCAACGACTGGTCGCTGCGCGACGTCCAGGTCCTCGAGAACCCGATCGGCATGGGCGCCCAGCACTCGAAGGACTTCGCCTACGGCATCGGCCCGTGGATCGTCACGCTGGACGAGATCGACTCGATCATCGGCCTCACCGGCCAGGTGCGCGTCAACGGAGAGATTTGGTC
This sequence comes from Georgenia thermotolerans, assembly GCF_009193185.1. Taxonomy (GTDB): domain Bacteria; phylum Actinomycetota; class Actinomycetes; order Actinomycetales; family Actinomycetaceae; genus Georgenia; species Georgenia thermotolerans. Next base: position 59,782 of record NZ_VUKF01000017.1, read on the forward strand.
CGACACCAAGGTTGAGGACTTCATCTGGACGCCGGAGGAGACGGTCTCGTACGTGTCCCAGTTCGACGGCCTTCAGCCGGGTGACCTCATCGGCTCCGGGACGATGGCGTTCGGCGCCGGCGCCGAGCTGCAGAAGTTCCTCCAGCCCGGTGACGTCCTTGAGCTCGAGCTCGAGAAGGTCGGCGTGCTGCGCAGCCCGATCGCCACGGAGAAGGAAGAGCCCGGCTGGTGGCCCACCCCGCAGCCGTTCCCCTTCGAGGAGGACTGATCATGACTTCGCGCAAGCCTGTCCGCCGCGTTGTGACCGGTCATGACGACGCCGGCCGTGCCGTCATCCTGTTCGACGACGCCGACGCCCCCAACTCCTTCAGCTCCGAGACGATTCCGGGCTTCGGCGCCACCGTCGCGTGGTTCACGCCCTCAGGCACCGTCGACCATGTGACCGACGAGGACGCCGCACCCGCCGGCCGGCAGTTCAACTTCCCCGCCGTGGGCGAGACCATCGTGCGGATCGCGGACTTCCCGCCGGACGCGGCCTACCCGCAGAACGCCGGCGACGCCGTCTTCGAGGAGATCCAGGGCCAGGAGGAGCGCGAGGCCGGCAGCGAGCACAGCGACGGCAAGCACTTCTGGTTCCACCGCACGGAGTCGATCGACTACGCCGTCGTCCTCGAGGGGGAGATCACTCTCCTCGTCGACGAGGGCGAGGTGACGCTGCGCGCCGGGGACGTCGCGATCCAACGTGCCACCGCTCACGCATGGTCGAACCGCACCGACAAGGTCGCCCGCATGATGTTCGTGCTCTACGGGACCGACCCGATCAGCCCCGCCCAGATCGCCGCGCGGCGGTCAGGCGCCAAGACGCCGGAGCCGGCGTGATCGTCGACCTTGCGGCCGCGGACGGCGAGATCATCTGGCGGCCCGACCCGGCCACGCTCGCCGACACCCAAACCGAGCGGTTCGCCGCGTTCGTCCGCGCCCGTGGCGTCCCGCTCGCCGAGGGCTACCAGGCGCTGTGGGAGTGGAGCGTGGAGGACCCGGACGCGTTCTGGACATCCTTTATGGAGTTTGCGGGCGTTCAGCTCGGCGGCGAGCCCGGCCCGGCCCGCAACGGCGAGCCGATGCCGGCGACCCGATGGTTCCCGGGCCGCACACTCAACTTCGCCCGGCACATGCTTGCGGGCCGCGACGGCACGGCGATGATTGCGGTGTCCGAGGACGGCACCACGGACGAGATCTCCTTCGACGAGCTGCGGACGCAGGTGGGTGCCCTCGCGGCCCACCTCCGCTCGCTCGGCGTCGGTGCGGGCGACCGGGTGGTCGCGGTCCTGCCAAACGTCCCTGAGGCCGTCGTCGGGCTTCTCGCCGCGGCGTCGCTCGGGGCGGTGTGGTCGGTGTGCTCACCGGAGTTCGGCCCCGGTGCCATCGTCTCGCGCTTCGCGCAGCTCGAACCGAAGGCCGTACTAGCAGCCCCGGGCTACCGGCTGGCCGGAAAGGACCGCGACCGGCGGGCGGAACTCGACGAGATCCTGCAGCAGCTGCCCACCGTCGAGGAGGTCGTCTGGGTGACGAGGCACTCCCCCTCGATCCCGATGCCGAGCACGGCGGTCCCGGGCGTCGCGTGGGAGGACGTCGTCGCGGAGCCGGTGGAGCCGGAGTTCGTCGACGTGGAGTTCAGCCACCCGCTGTGGGTGCTGTTCTCCTCGGGCACGACCGGCGTTCCGAAGGGCATCGTCCACGGCCACGGCGGCGCCCTGCTCGAGGAGCTCAAGATGCTCCTGCTCGGGGGCGATCTGCGTGCCGGCGACCGGTTCTTCTCCGTCGCCTCCACGAGCTGGGTCGTGTGGAACTCGCTCATCAGCGCGATGGGGGTCGGCGCCACGCCGGTCCTCGTCGATGGGAACCCGACCTTCCCCTCGCTCGATCGCGTCTGGGAGGTCGCGGCGCAGACGCGCGCCGCGGTGCTCGGCCTAGGGGCCGGGTTCGTCCATGCCTGTGCCAAGTCCGACCTGGTGCCGCAGCGCGACCACGACCTGCAGGCGCTGCGCGAGATCCAGGTGACCGGTTCGCCCCTCTCCGCGGACGGGTTCCGCTGGATCTACGGCAACGTCGGCGACGTGTGGCTGGTCTCGATGAGCGGCGGCACCGACATCGCCGGCTGCTTCGTGGGCGGCGCGCCGACCGAACCGGTGCGGGTTGGGTACATCCAGGCGCCGGCGCTCGGCGCCCGGGTTGAGTCCTGGGACGAGTCCGGGCAGCCGACCACCGGCAAGGGCGAGCTCGTCGTCACGGTACCGATGCCGTCAATGCCGCTGTACCTGTGGGGCGACACCGATGGATCGCGATACCACGGCAGCTACTTCGAGACGTTCCCCGGCGTGTGGCGGCACGGCGACTTCATCGAGATCTCCGAGAAGGGCATCCTCATCCTCGGCCGCTCGGACTCGACGCTGAACCGCAACGGCATCAGGCTCGGGTCCGCGGACATCTACGCCGTCGTCGAGGCGCTGCCGGAGGTCACCGAGGCAATGGTCGTCGGTGCGGAGATCGGCGCGGAGGGTTACTACCTGCCGCTCTTCGTGGCGATTCCCGACGGCGTCACCGAGGAGGCGGCCAAGGCCGCCATCGAACGCGCGATCCGTGCGAACCTCTCGGCGCGGTACCTGCCGGACGAGATCGTGGTGATGCGGGCCATCCCGCACACCAAGACCGGCAAAAAGCTCGAGGTCCCCGTCAAGCGGCTCATCCAGGCGGCTGCCCTGGCCGACGTCGTCGACCTCGGCGCCGTCGACGATGCGGCGCTGCTCGAGGAGTACGCGGCGTTCGCGTCGTCCAGGGCCGGGACACTGGCAACTCACTGACCCGCAGGGGTCGCGCCCCGCGCGGTCGGGCGCGGGGCGTGCACGTGGAACGTGGAACTATTCGTGGACCCGCCCGGCCGCTTCTGCAGACGAACTGTGAGCGGCTCGCCACCTCAGGCCGCGCCGTGACCCAGGTGGCGCGCCGCCAGCCCGCCGCCTTACGTCGCCTTCGACGTCCCCGCCGTCGCCGGCACGGACGCCCGCGACCTAGCCTTCACCCGGCGCCGCGAGGAGCTCGAGCAGCTCGCCGCTGGTTGGAAGCCACCACTGGCCTCTCCCCCACCACCACCGACCCCGCAGTGGTTCAACGAGGCCGTTGCGGGAATCGAGGGCCTCATCGCCGAAGGCGCAGCTCAGCCCTACCTCGGCGGCAGCCACGCCTGGCTCAAGGTCAAGCACCGCGAGACCATCGACGTCATCTGTGCCGCCGTCATGGGCCCGCTGGAGCGCCCCCGAGCGATCGTCGCCGGCCTGATCATCGGGGGCCAGCTGCGCATCGTCGGACGCAGCACACCGCTGCGCCCTACGTCGCAGGCCGATCCCGCGGTCACTGAGCTTGTCCGCGACCGTGGAGGATGTCCTTGGTGGACCGGCCGGGCCGGTCGAGCTTCCACACCACGAGGGTGTCCATGCCGTCGCGCATGTAGTCCAGCGCGGCGGCCAACCCCGGGTGACGGCGACGCTGACACGGCCTGTCTTGGGAGATGCCAGGACTGCCTGCAACCGGCTTGAGAGGGCTCCCGCTGATCGCAGCTGCCATGCCCCTGCTCATAGCGTTCCGGGGAAGCTCTCACCTCCCGCCCGCGACATCCCTCGCTCCCGGCCGACTTGGGGGACGTCCTTGACGTGCATAGATGCTGCGCCCCCTCGAAGGGGACGCTGGGGGGACGCGGTCTGGGGGGACGGAATGAGGTACAGGTCTTCGCCAGCGTGAGGGCATGGACAGCCAGATCGCCCCCGCACACTGGGCCCCAGAGGCGATGGTCGTCGCCGCCCGTGCGCCATCGCCGGCGTCCGCTGCACTCGACCTGGCACGCGCAGGCGTTCCCGTGTTCCCGTGCGTCTCGGGCGCCAAGCAGCCGCTGACGCGGCGCGGGTTTCTCGATGCTTCACCGGACGCCGGACAGGTGGCCGTGTGGTGGCGGCGCTGGCCCGACGCGAACCTCGGCCTGCCGACCGGGACAGTGTCCGGCGTTGACGTCGTAGACGTCGACGCCAAGGCCTCGGGCTCCGGCTTCCGTGCCTTCAGGCGAGCGCTCAGCGCCCAGTTAGCGACCGGGTGGGCGTGGATGGTACGCACCCCGTCCGGCGGGCTACATGCCTACTACCCGCACCCAGGGGGGACCGAGCAGCGCTCGTGGGCTTCGCCGGGCACTCACGTGGACTTCCGCGGCGACGGCGGGTACGTCATCGCCCCACCGTCGCGTGTGTTCGTCGACGGCACCGCGCGCCTGTACGTGCTTGCCGCCGTCGCGCAGCAGGCACCGCGTCCGGTCGACGCCGGTGCCTTGCGGTCATTCCTCGAGCCGCCCCGGCCGCCAAGTCCCGCCCGGTCCGCACCCGTGGGCACCCGGCCACCGGAACGGCTCGCCTCATGGCTCGCTGCGCAGCCAGAGGGCGGCCGGAACGACGCTCTGTTCTGGGCCGCGTGCCGGATGGTCGAGGAGGGCCATGACCACGCCTCCACCTCTGGACTGCTCGGCCCGGCCGCACTGCAGGCCGGACTCGGCGAGCGGGAGATCGCCGCCACGATCAAGTCGGCGTTCAAGCACACCTCTCCGCTCATCACCCAACCGACGGGCGGCGAGGGCCGCCGTCCTTTCCCACCCGAGACGGTGACGTTATGAGCGCCCACGACCCCTTCGACGCGGAACCGGCTGCCCCGAATCCGCCAGCAATTGCGACACCGCAGGGTGCGTCCATCCCGCCGGCGATGGCCGTGCACGACGACCCGTCACGACCGGGAGCTGAAGAACACGGCAGGACGCCGGAGCAAATCGCCGCGGCAGTACCCGGCCGCACCCGGGTCGAATGGGTCCACCCGTCCGAGCTACCCACCGCTGCGAACCACGCACTCGGGTGGGGCATCGGACGCGGGCTCGACCTCCAGGTCGCCATGGCGCGCGCAACGGCTCGCGCCCCGTTCCACGCCCCTGACACCGTGCGCCGCACGCTGGCCGCACGAAAGGAACGACGCAAGCTTGACACCGCGCCGGCTCCGACGACACCGCCAACACAGACCACCGAAGGGCTGACGTTGTCATGACCGCCGCGTCGACCAACACCCAGCAGCACGCGTTCGTCACCGCCGAGGGACTGCGCACCCTCCTGCTCCGGCTGCACCGGGCCGGACGCGGAGCCTGGCGGCACGACGACGAGGCGGCCGAGCTCATGCGGCATTGCATGGACCGCTATCGACCGCTGGCCCGCAAGTACCGCGCGGAACCGCTGGACGCCGCCGCGGCGGCATTCGAGGCGATGCTCGCCCCGGCCACCCGCTGGGCCACCGACCCGTGGGGCGTAGTCACGCGGGCGGTCAAGGTCACCCTCATGGCGGAGGACCGCGCGCATGGGCTGTTGTGCGAGGTCTCCCGGGCTCGGCACCTCATGAGGTCCGAGCTGCATGACGCGCAGCGGTTCGCTGAGCACGGCATGGCCGTGTACCACCCGGCCCTTCACAGCCCGGCGGAGAACGTGTTTCCCGAGCTCGACGCGGAGCTTCTCGAGCTGCTGGGAGCGTCCAGGGCCGCCGTCGAGCTATTCGTCACCGCGGGCTGGCCACGGGACCTGGCCCGTACGGCGATCGGCCATGTCTGCTCTCGTCTGGCGGAGACCGGCTCCCGGCGACGTGCGCACGAGTACCTCCGTCACGACCACCAGACCGCCGTCCTGCTCGACCTGGACCAGCGCCGCTGGACCGCGCTGTTGTCGGCGGTGCTGGGCAATCCAAACCCCGATCTGGAATGGACTGCGGCGGGCCGCGGACTGCTGCTGCGCCTGGCCGCCGGATGCCCACTTGAGGAACTCACTGCCGACGCCCGCCTCATGCGCGCTCTCGTGGACACCGCCCCGGGCTACCTGGAGGCATCCCATGCCTGAGAAGGACTTTCTCACCCGCGAGATGCTCGTGGAGGTCATCCAGGTCGGGATTCGGCATCGTCAGGACCTTGGTGACCTCCAGCCACTGATGGATTCGATCACCCGGCTCGGACTGCTGCAGCCGATCACCGTCACCCCGTCCGGGTTGCTCGTGTGTGGGCGACGACGCCTGGAAGCAATCCGCAAGCTCAGGTGGCGCACGACGAGGGTGTGGGTGCGCTCCAACATCTCCGACACCCTCACCTCGCTGCTGGCCCAACAGGACGAGAACGCGCTGCGCAAACCCCTGTCCCCGCTGGAGGCCGCGACGTTGTACCGGGAGCTGAAAGAGCACCTAGCGGAGGATGCGCGACGGCGGCAGGAAGCCTCGCGCTTCGGAGGCGACAGCGACGTCGGGGAAGTGAACGGTGGGCGTGACTCACGCCCACCGGACAGCCCAGGCAGGCACGAGACCAAGACCGCGACCCAGGCAGCCACCATGGTCACCGGAGAGGACTCCTCGCAGCGGCTCGAGCGGATCCTCAAGATCCGTGCCGTCATGGAGGACGAGGACCGCCCACTACATATCCGTCGCCTGGCTGAGGCCGCGCTCGACGACATCGACGCCGGCGGGCCAGTCGCACCCGCCTACCTCCGCGTGATGAACACCATCCGGGCCGGAGATCAGGCGGCACAGCACCCCGTTGCGCCAGTCACACCGCCGATCCCACCCACACCGGACGAGATCGCCGAGCTCTCCCGCCAGGCGCTTGAGAAGGCCAAGTCAGAGCGAGCACGCCGCATCGAGCTGGTCTCCACCGCGGCCCGGCCCCAACAGAAGGTGCTGCGCAGCCCCAAGGCCCTGGTCCTGGCGTGGCGGGAGCTGGACGGGTGGACCGCCCACTACGACGTCCACCAGGTTGCCGATGCGCTGAGCGACGACGAGGTGGCGATGGTGCTGCGCGTGCTCGCCGACTCTGCCAGGTTCATCGACGACGTCGTCGCAGCCCGCAAAGCCACCGCCTCGAGCACGGCGTAGGGACAGTCATGGTCACCAGGCCTAGCGCACGCACCCGGCGGCGGATCCCCGTCGTGCTGCTCGTCGTTCTGGGGGTCGCGGTCGTCGCGACGACGGTCTACGGGTTCGCAGTCACGCACCAAGACACAACGGCACCCGCGGGCACGACGACTCCTCCCCCGTCACCCACCGCCGCAGCCCCCACGGCGTCCGACCGCACCCCCGCGATTGGCGTTGAGGACATCGCGATCGTCCCGGCAACGGCCGACCCGCGCGCGTTCGCCCGATCAGTCGCCAAGATGGTCTTCGCTTGGGACACGACCAGCGGACTGGCTCCGGGCGACTACATGGTCCCGGTGATCGAGGTCGCCGACCCCACTGGCGTCGAGACCCCGGGCCTGGTTGCCGACCTCAGCGGCTACCTGCCCTCCGCGGCAGCGTGGGAGCACCTACGCCAATACGCCACCCGGCAGTGGCTGGACGTCGCCGACGTCGCCGTCCCCGCGCGGTGGGGCGAGGTCGTGGCACATGCCCCGGAGGGATCGTTCGCCCCGGGCACGACCGCGCTGACGGTGAGCGGCGTCCGGCACCGGTCAGAGGTCTGGGACTCCCGCCCTATCTCCAGCACACACGAGGTCGCCATGACGGTGTTCATGGTGTGTGCTCCAAGCTATCCCGACTGCCGGCTATTGCGCCTGTCGCAGCTCGACAGGCCGCTGCGGTGATGGAGGCGGGACTCATGCATCGCATTCCGATCGTCGTCGGCCTTGTCGCGGTCCTCATCGGCCCCAGCGCCGTCCTGGCCGGTCTCGTGCTGGTCCTCGGCCGCACGGCCGGGACCTGGTGCCCCACAGGGCCGGCGGTTGTGCAGGTGCCCGACGGGCTGGTCGCGCGCGCCGCCGACGGCCAACTGGTGCGCCTCAACCGGGTCCAGCTCACTCACGCGGCCACGATCATCACGATCGGGGCGCGCACCGAGGGCGTCGGCCGCGACGGGATCCTGGTGGCGCTCATGGCGGCGCTCACTGAGTCGCGACTGCGCATGCTCGCCAACACCACCGCTTACTCCGCATCGGCCACGTTCCCGCACGACGGGGACGGTTCCGACCACGACTCCCTCGGCCTGTTCCAGATGCGGCCGGCCGCCGGGTGGGGCTCGGTGGGCGAGCTGATGGACCCGACCTATCAGGCCACGGCGTTCTACGGCGGTCCGACCGGCCCCAACAACGGCAGCCCGCGCGGGTTGCTCGACGTCCGAGGTTGGGAGCAGCTGCCCAAAGGTGCTGCGGCGCAGGCCGTCGAGGTGTCTGCTTATCCAGATCGATACGCCGCCTTCGAGCCGGTCGCCGTCGCAATCCTCGACGCCCTCACCCAGACCAGCGCAAGGGCGGGATCCGCAGTCCCCGCGGACATGCCTGCCCCGGCGCCGCCGGCCACCGCCCGGGTCGTGTTCCCGCTCCCAGCCGGGACGTGGCAGCGGACTTCCGGGTTCGGGATGCGGGTCAACCCCGTCACCGGCGTCTACGAACTCCATGCGGGTGTCGACTACGCCGCCGCGTCTGGGACCCCGATCCTCGCCGTCGCAGACGGCCGCGTGGTCTTCACTGGCCGCACGGCCGGAGGCGCCAACTCCATCCAGATCGCGCACACCATCAACGGCACCCCGGCGGTCACCGCATACCGACACCTGCGCGACGGCGGCACCCACGTCGCGGTCGGAGACCATGTCGCCGCCGGACAGCACATCGGCGACGTCGGCTCGACCGGCAACTCCACCGGACCACACCTGCACTTCCAGGTCCACCCGGGCGGGGACGCAGGCTCGCCCTTCGATCCCGAACCCTGGCTCACCGGCGCAGCCGAGCGGACCCAGCCGGCGCTCGCACGCGCCGCCGCGCCGACATGCCCGACAACGGAGGTAACCCCATGACCCGAGCCCAGACCGTCAGACCAGACTTCGACGCCGTCGCGGCCAGCGACCAGCTCAGCCAAATCATCGGCGCGCTGCTGACGATCGGGCTGATCGCCGCCGTCGGGATGCTCATAGTCTGCGCGCTCACGTGGGCGATCGCCTCCTTGTCCGGTGCCTGGCACTCCGCCGCGCGAGCCAGGGCCGGCGTCCTGGTCGCCCTCGGCGGTGCCGCCCTGATCGGCGGGGCCCTCGCATGGACCAACTGGCTCGTGCACACCGGCTCCACCCTCTGACCCGCCCCGAGTTAGGAGCACGCACCATGCCCACCCTTACCATCCCCGCCGTCTACGCGGGCATCTCGGTGACCCCGAACTCCACAGGCCTGCCCGGCATCGAGCAGCTGCGCACCATCGTCGGCGCCGGCATGACCATCGGGCTGATCCTTGCCGTCCTGGCCCTGATCATCTCCGCGGTCGTCTGGGCGTTCGGCTCCCACTCCTCGAACCCCCACCTCGCCGGTCGCGGCAAGACCGGCGTCCTGGTCGCCTTCGGCACCGCCATCGTGTGCGGCGCGTCGGTCGCGCTCGTCAACTTCTTCTGGAACGTCGGCCAGGCCGTCTGACTGGGCGGAAGGGACGTGGGCGAGATGAGCGTGTGCGACCTGCCGGGCATCACCACGATCTGCTCGGCGGCGGGCGACGGTGCGGCCACCGCGCTGGCCGCCGGGTTCGAGTGGCTCGCTTCCGCCGTCGCGGGAGTGGCGGCCGTCCTGATCGAGTCCGTCTGGGCCCTGTTCGAGACCACCACGTTTGTCGACGTGACCACCGGGCACTTCCGGTCGGTCTACGCAATCGTGTTCGGCATCGCGGTGTTCGTGATGCTCGGCTTCTTCCTGCTGCAAGTCATCGGCGGCATGGTCCGCCGCGAACCGGCCGCACTGTCCCGGGCAGCGCTCGGGCTGGCGAAGTCTGTTCTCGGGTCGTTCGTCGTGCTCGCGCTGGTCGCCGCCTGCCTCGAGATCACCGACCGGCTCTGCATCGGGATCGTGCACGCGACCGGCACCACCATGAGCGAGATGGGCGACCGGCTCAACCTGCTCACCGCATCCCTGCTGCTGACCACCGCGGGCGGGCCGGGGGTCGCGATCCTGCTCACCCTGTTCATCGGCGGCCTGACCGCCGGGGCCGCGTTCATCGTGTGGCTCTCGTTGCTGGTGCGCAAGGCCTTGCTGCTCATCGCCGTCGTGTTCGCGCCCGTCGCGCTGGCCGGAGCGACCTGGGACGCCACACGCGGCTGGGTCGGCCGGTGGGCCTCGTTCGTGGTCGCGCTGATCGTGTCCAAGCTCGTGATCGTCGTGGTGTTCCTGCTCGCCACCGCTCAGGTCGCGTCACCGATCGACGCCGACGTGCAGTCACTGGCCGACCCGCTCGCCGGCGTGGTGCTGCTGCTCGTGGCCGGGTTCGCCCCGTACCTGACCTACAAGGCCATCAACTTTATGGGCTTCGACATGTACCACGCGATGAGTGCCGAACAAGAGGCCAAGCACGCCCTCAACCGTCCCCTGCCGGTCCCGACCTCCCTCCTGGCCCGCAAGCCTGCCAAGGTGCTCGACATGGGCGGCCCAGGCGCCAGCACATCGGGGGGCGGTGGGCGCCCACCGGCTCCCAGTAAGGGCGCGGCGCCCACGGCGACACCGCCCACCCCCGCGTCAACGGCGTCCGGAGGCGCGGGCGCCGCACGTGCAGCGTCTGGCGGCGCGGGCGCTGGCGGTGGGGCGGCCGGGGCGGGGGCTGCAGCGGCCGGTGCAGGACTCGCCGTGGCGGGAGCCTCCATCGCGCACAAGGCGGCCACCGCCGGACCCAGGGCCGGCGCCGCGGTCGCAGGAGCCGTCGAGCACCAGCACGGACCGAACTCCCCCCAAGAGTCCACACCGCATCCCGGAGGGTCTCGATGACCACGGCACCCGAACCCGAGCTGGCCCCGGTGAAGTTCTCCCGGCTCCCCCGGCGCGGCGTCCTGCTGGGACTGTCCGGCCCGCAGCTGGCCGTCGTCGGCACCACAATCATCGTGGTCGCCGTCGCGTTCGTGTCGGGCGGAACGGCCATTGCTTTCGTCCTACCGCTCCTCGTTGTCGGGGCCGCACTCACATGGACACGGGTGGGCGGACGGCCGCTGGTCGAGTGGCTGGCGCTCGGGACCCGGTGGGGAGGCCGTGCGGCGACCGACCAGCTCCAGTACCGCGCGCGGATCGGTAAGCCGCGCCCCGCCGGGACACTCGCCTTGCCTGGGGACGCAGCCGGTCTGCGGCAGCAGGTCGACGCCACGACCGGGGCGGTGTTCGTGCACGACCCGCACGCGAACACACTCACCGCGATCCTCGGCATTTCGCACCCCGCGTTCGTGCTGCTCGATCCGGCTGAGCAGCAGCGGCGCGTCACGGGCTGGGGCACGGTCCTGGCCGCGGCTTGCAGGTCCGGGCACCTCGCCGGCGTCCAGGTGCTCGAGCGGACACTTCCCGACTCAGGTAAGTCCCTGGCCGACTGGTGGCAGTCCCATGGTCACGACGACGGATCCTGGGCCGCACGCACCTACGGTGAACTCGTTGACAACGCTGGCCCCGCCGGCGAACGACACGCCACCACTATCTCGCTCGCCCTCGACCTGGACACGGCCAGCCGAGCCGTCCGCGCCGCAGGCGGCGGCACGCGGGGGGCGGCCGCGGTGCTCCGGCAGGAGGTCGACAACCTCACCGCTGCCCTGCGGGCTGCCAATCTCGCACCGTCCGGAATGCTCGAGCCCGGCGACCTCGCCCTCATCCTCCGCGCCGCCTACGACCCGAGCGTCGGCGCAGCCCTCGAACGGCACGGGTCCCTCGGCCGTGACCTGGCCACCGCAGGGCCGGTCGCCGTTACCGAGTCGTGGGGATCGCTGCGCTCAGACTCCGCCTACCACGCCGTGCTATGGATCTCCGAGTGGCCTCGCTCGCACGTGTATCCCGGCTTCCTCGCCCCGCTACTCCTGGCCGCAGGGGTGCGGCGCACGTTCACCCTGAGGTTCACGCCCGTCCGCGTCGACGCCGCCGCCCGTGACATCCGCAAGAAGAAGACCGAGTACCTCTCCGACGCCGCCCAACGAGCACGCCTCGGCCAGATCGAAGACGCCCGCCAGACCGCCGCGTACGCCGACGTGCTCCAGCAGGAAGCAGACCTGACGGCAGGGCACAGCATCCTGCGTACCACCGCGCTCATCACCGTCACCGCCTCCGATCCCGAGGAGCTCGAGCACGCGGTCGCAGCCGTGGAGCAGGCAGCGATCCAGGCCTCCTGCGAGACCCGCCGCCTCTGGGGTCAGCAGGCCCAAGCATTCACCGCCGCAGCCCTTCCCTTGTGCCGGCCATTGTGACCCGCCGCCCGGACCCGCAGTGGCCCCGGCGGTCATGCCTGTGCTCTGCGGTTCGGTCCCGCGCTGGTTGCGGACCGAATCTCGCCATCGTGCCGACTGCCCCGCCCGCAGGGGTGGAGAAGGTGTCACACCTGCCAGATGACCACCGGCTCGGCTGAGGAGGCCTTATGCCCGACTACGACAACCCTGTCCGCTCGGCACAGGAGGCGGCGGAGGCCGCGAGGGCGCTGGCGCACGCGACGCGAGCCTTCGGCGACAGGCTTGCTGACTCCTACGACGTGGTGACTGAGCTGCTTTCGACCGCCTGCCGTCTCGAGCAGGTGCTCGACCAGGTTTCCTCCGTGCACCGCGACGCCTGCGACAAGGCACGCGGTGAGAACGACAGCCCGGCCACCGGGCGGAGGCACGCCCTGGCAGCCGCCGCCGAGCTGCGCCAGGCCGCCCGGCTGCTCGGGCAGGTCGAGGCGCACCTGGACGTGGCAGCTCAACACTCTGGTGCAATCCGGTGGCCCGAGCGGATCGAGCCGAGTCGGGAGGGGGCGTCGGTTCCGGCCTCCCGACGGGATCCGCAGGAGCCGGTGTCGCTAGAGGAGGCGTTCCGGCGCGTGAGCCGCCGCCCGGACGGCCCCGGACACTCCCTGTGAGCCGGCAGCGGCTGCACGCGGCGGTTCTGGTCTCTCCCGACGGAGAGCGCCGCCGGCTGCGGAAGGCCCGGCGCCGAGCGGCCGCACAGGTGGCGGCGCGCGACCGGGCCGAGCGTGCCGCCCAGGCTAAGGCCAAGCGGGAAGCCGAGCTGGCCGAACGACGCTCCACAGTGCTCCTGCCCGCCGCTGGCGAGCCCGGCCCGGCTGGGCTGCGCACGCCAGGTCGGCTGCGGATGCCCCGACACCAGGACACGTCGGCCACCTGGGCTGGCGCATACCCGTTCCTGGCCGAGGGCGGCCTCGGCGCCGACGGAGTCTTCGTCGGACAGGACCTCTACTCCGGCTCCTCGTTCGTCTACGACCCCTGGGTGCTGTACTCCCGGGGCCTCCTCACCGCCCCCAACGTGGTCCTGGCCGGGATCGTCGGCTCCGGCAAGTCCGCGCTGGCCAAGTCCCTGTACACCCGGTCCATCCCGTTCGGGCGGCGCGTGTACGTGCCTGGCGACCCCAAGGGCGAGCACACTCCGGTCGCCGAGGCCGTCGGGGGACGCGCGATCAAGCTGGGCCACGGCATGACCCACCGGCTCAACCCCCTCGACGAAGGCCACCGCCCCGCGGGGATCGACGACCACACCTGGGCGGCACAGGTCGGCGCTCGACGCCGCGACCTGCTCGGTGCCCTCGCCGAAACCGTGCTGGAGCGACGCCTCACTCCGCTCGAGCACACCGCGATCGACACCGCCCTGAGCGCCACCCTCCGCGCGAGAGACGTGCCGGTCCTGCCCGACGTCGTCGCCCACCTGCTCCACCCGGATAGCCGAGACGACCTGGAGGGGCGCCTGAGCGAGGACGGCCGACACGCCGGCCACGCACTGCGCCGCCTCGTGGCAGGGGACCTCGCCGGACTCTTCGACGGCCCCTCGACCGTCGCGTTCGACCCGGGCCTGCCGATGATCTCCCTGGACCTGTCGCGGGTCACGGAGAACTCCACGCTTATCTCGGTGCTCATGACCTGCGCGTCAGCGTGGATGGAAGCGGCCCTGCTCGACCCCGACGGTGGGCAACGGTGGGTCGTCTACGACGAGGCCTGGCGGCTCATGCAGCACCCCGCACTGCTGCGGCGCATGGACGCCCACTGGCGCCTGGCGCGGCACTACGGCATCGCGAACATGCTCGTGTTTCACAAGCTGTCCGACCTCGACAACGTTGGCGACCTCGGCACCGCCAACCGCGCCCTGGCCTCTAGCCTGCTTGCGAACGCGGAGACCCGGATCATCTACCGCCAGGAGACCGACCAGCTCGGCCCCACCGCCGCCGCTCTCGGGCTGAATCGCACCGAGGTGTCCCTGCTGCCCACCCTCGGCGTTGGGCAGGGGCTCTGGCGCATCCGGGACCGGTCGTTTCTCGCCCAGCACCAACTCCATCCTGACGAGGAGAGACTGTTCGAGACTGGCCGGCGTGCCCGGGGACTGTGATCCGAGCGAGCACGCGCCAGGCTACGACGCCACCATCGAGCTTAAGACCGGACGGTTCGCGCCCGAGCACGCGGGGCTGCTACCACAACCGGCAGTTCACGCCCCCACGCTCGGCAATCTTCGGGTGACGGCGTTGGCCCAGACCCAGGCGAATCCTTCGCGGCCGTGGCCGTCGACGTAGCGCACCCGGACCGCCTTCTCTGTCCAGGCCAGCGCTACGCCGTCGACGAGCTGGTGACCCTTCCGAGTGTGGATCCACGCGGTGATCGGCAGCGGCTCCCCCGCCGGGCGGACCGGCGTGCCGTACTGGGCGGGCCCGAGGCTGTATGCCTGCTCGCTCAGCGGCACCTGCTCGACTGACATGCGAACCACGATACCGCCACCCTCGAACGCTCGTTCGAAACAACCACCGTGCGCTTGAACCCAGGATTCCGACCGCTCGGGGCGCCCAACACACCTCCCTTGCAGAAGATCGCTCGCAAGGGAGGGAAGACGATGTACCGCAAGTCGATCTCGGGCGCGGACAAGGTGGCCGCCCGGGAGGCGAAGCTCGACGAAGCGCGGGCCAAGCTGGCCGATGCCCTGAGCGCCCTGATGAATGGGGCGGAGTTCCAGCGCGCGATCGAGTTCGCCGCACGTTTCCGCTCACACAGTTTCAACAACACGCTGCTGATCTGGCTGGCCCACAACGACGCCTATGACTCCGGCCGCGTGCCCAGTGCGACGCCGACCTACGTCGCCGGCTATCGCCAGTGGCAGAGGCTGGGCCGGCACGTGGTCAAGGGCCAGGCCGGGTACATGATCCTCGCGCCGGTCACCGCTAGATACGTATCGGATGACCCTGCTAACCCCGGGTCGTGGCGGCGGTTGGAACGAGGCAAAGGCCCCCCCGACGGCGAAACCCTCAAGTCAAGACTCGTCAACGTCCGTCCGACCTATGTCTGGGACGTCTCCCAGACTGAGGGCGACCCGATCCCACTGCTGCCCGTGCCCCAGCTCCTAGAAGGACAGGCCCCCGAAGGCCTGTGGGACGGGCTCGTATCCCAGGTCTTGAACCAGGGGTACCGGCTTAGCCACGTGCCGGATGCGGCCACGATCGGCGGGGCGAACGGGCTGACGAACTTCGCCACGAAGATCGTCTCGATCCGCGAGAACATGGACGAGCTGGCTCGCTGCAAGACCCTCGCCCACGAGCTGGGGCACGTGTTGCAGGGGGCCAGTGAGGACGGTCCGAGCCATCGCGGGATCGCGGAGGTCGAGGCCGAGAGCGTCGCGCTGATGACGCTCGCCGCCCACGGCGTCGACAGCTCGCAGTACACGGTCCCCTACGTGGCCGGCTGGGCGAACAGCGTCAAGGGACGAAGTCCGCTAGAGCTGGTGGCCTCCACGGCCTCCCGCGTGCGGGCGATGGCAGTTCAGATTCTCGACCGGCTCGACACGCTTCAAGTCGCCGACGGCGCACCCCCCGGCCTGCAGCAGGTTCCGCAGCCCTCGCAGCGCACCGGCGCGAGGCCGGCACCACCATCACGTCAGGTGGTGACGTTGTGAGGCGCCCGCAGACGAAAGTGCCGGTGGTGTTGCCGCACGTCCTCGCCCGTATCGACGCCACCGGGCACCTGGACGTCACCGTGGACGGATCCCCGGTGCAGGCGCCCGAGACGACCCGGCCGCTGCGCGCCAAAGACCTGCAGCGCGTCGTCGACGGCATCGCCGCCGAGCTGAATTGCCCCATCCGCGTCGAGGTCAGCCAGGACGGCACCCAGCCGTTCACCGACATCGTCACCCCGCCCACTCCTGCCGCTTCCCCGCAGCGCAAGGATGCGCCGATCGCGCAGTCAGCGGCCCCGGGCACTGCTGGACCGGCCGCGCCTCCGTTCGGGTTCGGCGTCCTCGGATCCGGGTTCCTGCCTGGCGAGCAGGTCAGCGTGGCCGTGGTCGTCTCGACCCAGCACGCCGACGCTCACGGACACGCGTCTTTGCGCATGCCGCCATCGCTGCTCGCGCGAGCTCCCAGACCGCTGGTCCTGTTCGGGCAGACGTCCGGCACGATCGTCGTCTCCGACCCCCGCGACGAGACCGGCTGGGGTCCCGCATGAGCAGCCAGGTCGGGGCGCGCAGCGCTGGCGATGAACTGACCAACCTCGGCCTGATCGCCGTGGTCCTGCTCGCGGGCCTGGCTGGTCTGCTCCGCGTGGCGGGCACCGTGGCCGCGCTCCTCACCCGCACCGCCCCACCGGGCGGCGGGGCGGAGGCCGGCGTCCGGGTTCTGCTCCATCCGGGGGACCCCGCCAGCGCGCTCGACGCTCCGGGGCTCAACCGGCTCGTCTTCTGGGTTGTGGTTGGCCTCATGGTGGTGCTGCTCGCCGTCACCGTCTGGGTCATATGGAAGCTCATCGGATTCCTGCGCGCGCCGATCAAGGACGCGCGGCAGGTGCCGGGGACGGCCACCCCTCGGGAGGTAGTCAGGATCGCCTCGGCCAAGGCGCACTTGGCCAAATCGAAGAACCTCCGGCCCTCGCTCGAGCGGCCCGAACCGCACGAGATCGGCTACTTCCTCGGACGATGCCAGGGCAAGGAGGTATGGGCCTCGGTCGAGGACTCGATGCTGTTGCTCGGCCCGCCCCGCTCCGGCAAAGGCCTGCACATCGTCATCAATGCGATCCTTGACGCGCCGGGAGCCGTCATCACGACCTCCACCCGCCCGGACAACCTCACCACCACCATCACCGCCCGCCGCCGAGTTGGTCCCGTCGCCGTCTTCGACCCCCAGCATCTGGCTGAGGGCATCACCGCCGGACTGCGCTGGTCCCCCGTGCGCGGGTGCCAGTCCCCGCAGACGGCAATGACCCGCGCCCAAGGACTCGCATCGTCCACTGGGTTGTCGACGGGCGGAGTCGAATCCGGCGGCTTCTGGGAAGGCAAGACCGCCGCCGCGCTCGAACAACTCCTGCACGCTGCGGCGCTCGGCGGATACGGAGCCCGCGAGCTGTTCGCCTGGTCCCTGTCCCCGTCCGCCGCGGCCGACGCCGTCGCTATCCTCTCCTCCCATCCGGACGCCGCGCCCGGCTGGTCGGACGCGCTGGAATCGACGATCCACGCCGACCCCCGCACCCGCGACTCCGTCTGGATGGGGGTCTCACTGGCGCTGCGGTCCCTGGCCGACCCGCGTGTGATGGACGCCGTCTCACCATCCCGCGGTGAGCAGTTCGACCCCGTGACCTTCCTGCGAGACAACGGCACCCTCTACCTGTTGGCCACCTCCGCCGGCGCCGGAGCCGCCGGGCCGCTCGTCGCCGCATTCATCGAAGACCTCGTCGAGACCGCCAAGCGACTCGCCGCCCGCTCACCGGGCGCGCGCCTGGACCCGCCGCTCCTGCTTGCCCTGGACGAGATCGGCAACCTCGCCCCCATCCCGTCCCTGCCTGACCTGATGTCCGACGGCGGCGGCACCGGGATCACGCCCATGGCCGTCCTGCAGTCCCTCGCCCAGGCCCGCGGCAAGTGGGGTGACCAGAGGGCCGGCACCATGTGGGACGCCGCGATCGTCAAGATCGTGCTCGGCGGCGGCGCCGTGGCCCGCGACCTGCAAGACCTGTCCGCCCTCATCGGAGAGCGCGACGAGCGCACAGACACGGTATCGGTGGGCGACGGCGGCTCCCGTTCCGTGCAGCGGTCCACACGCCGGGTGCCCGTCATGCCGCCCGAGGCGATCCGAACGATGCCGTTCGGGACCGCGCTCACCCTCCTGCGGGCAGCCTCGCCGATGATCACCCGAATGCGCCCCTGGACCGCCAGAGCCGATGCGGACCAGCTCGCGGCCGAACGACGTGCGGTCGAGAACACGCTGCGCCAAGGGACGGACAGGTGACAACGCCAACTGGGGCTCGAGGTTTTCGACGACGGTGCGAGCAAGGCGCATTCACGTGCCTAGAGGCGTCACGCCCTCGCCCCTTGCCTGCTCCAGGCACTCGGCTTGTCTCCAGGCCGCCGGGGTCGCGGTCGCGGCCGGCGGGCAGCTCACACCTAGTCCGTAAGCGCGGTACCCGTCCAAGGGTGCCGCTGACATAGGGAGCCGCCATGTCCATCCCCATCAAGCAGTGCCTGGTCGGGTTCGTCGCCGACCCGATCCCGCGTCCCAAGCCCACGGCTCGGGGCGGGACTCGTGTGCAGGTTCGGGTGCGGCTGCCGCACTGGCGGCGCAACCCCGATGGTGGATACACGCCGCTCAAGGCCACGTACTGCACGCTGGTCACGTTCGACGAAGTCGCCCAGGAGCTGTTCGCGCGGTTCAGGAAGGGTGACAAGGTCATCGCCGCCGGTGCCGTTCGCATGGACCAGCCCAACGTGGACGGAATCGCAAGACAGCGGGAGCTGTTTGTTGCCTACCACGTCGGGCACGACGCCGTCCGCACCCGGTATGTCGTCGAGCGCCCCCGTATGCGGGCGGACACGCTCAACCTGTCGAGCGCGGTCACAGGGCGGTGATCGCCATGAGCGAAGGAATCCCCGAGGGTGTTGGTTGGCCGTTCGCCGGCCAACCAACACTGCTGCCCGAGGACGGGCTAGACCTGCTCGCCACCGGATCGGGCGGACCGATGTCGGGCCCGGCCCTGCCCATGGAGGAGGGCGAGGAGCCGCTCCGCCCGATCAACTGGAATCTTCTGTCCCCGGAGACGGCACAGATCGCGTGGCTAGACCTGAACGTATGGGTCAACTGGCTGCGCAACACGTACGGACTGCCGCCGACCGTGATCCCGCCGCTATGGCACCGCCACGACGAGTTGGTCTGGGAGTTGTCCGCGCTTCACACCCACTGGCTCGCATGCTACGAGTCGGACGCGTCCCCGTCGGCCCCGATGGCCTGGCACCGCGACTTCGCGGACGCCCGCAACCGACTACGCGAGTGGGTGGCCACCTCCGGCACCCGCCTGGACCGCGACCGCCCCACCCGGACTACGACCTGGCCCGGAGACGAGCCGGCCGACATTCCGGAAGAGCGAGTCATCACCAACCGCGATGAGGACTTCGCGAGGTTCGTCGCCGACGACATCGCCGACCGTGCCCGCGCCCGACAGCACGCCCGGCACGCCACTATCCAAAACCGCTACCAGCACGGAGGCGAGGCATGAGCACCCGGCCTTCGCGGGACCTGCGCCGGGCAGCCGATCTCGCCGCGCTGCGCGAGCACCGCAGTACCAGCCCGGCCGCTGCTCACGCCGCGATCGCGCGTGAGCTGTGGACGGCCTTTCGCACCCTCGGCTTCACCTCAGGGCGGGTGCTGGCAGGAGGAGAGGACGCCGCGACATTTCTCGGCCTGGCACCCGGACGGTGGCCCGGCGGCGCCTCCGGGACAGCGGTCGTCGGACCTGACCACGCCCCAGTTCGGCCACTCAACGTGCACCCGGGCTGGCAGGGGCCCGATGAGATTGACCTCGCGATCACCTCCATGCCGGTAAACGACGTCACGCTGCGCGACCCGTCGAACATTGTCGCCCGGCGTGCCGACCAGGTCGCCCTGGCGATTCTCACCGTGCGTGGCACCCGCCCCGGCGGGCTCAGTGCACTGCTCGCCTCGCACGACCTGATGGATGACCCCGTCAGCATTGCACGGCGGGAGATCGCGTCCATGGCCGACCTCGTCGGCGCCGTTCGCCTGCCGTCGGGAGCGCACCGGCACCAACCCGGCACCGACCTGCCCACCGACCTGCTCCTGTTCCGTCGTCGCCATCCGGGAGAGCCCCAACGTGGGGCCAACTTCGAGACGGCGCCCGGTATCAATCTCGACGGGGCAAGGGTAACCATCAACACCTACTTCGACACCCGGCCCGACCGCATGCTCGGCCGGGCCACCTATGACCCGACGTCACCGCCACCGACGAACCTGGCCCTCACCGGCGACCGCAACCGATTCGCCGTCGAGCTGCGCGCGGCCTTCGAGCAACTCACCGCGGAGGCGCTGCACAACGGGCTGACGATGACGCCGGCACGAGAGCCTGCCCCGTCCCACGGCATCCGGCCGAACGCGGTCAACGATGTTGACCGGTACCTGTCCCGCGGACAACGACTTCGCTCGGGGCCTGTCACGTACCCCGGGATCGGCCTATCCGGTTGGCATGGGCCCGGCCATGATGTCCAAGGTCCTGCGTCCGGCCTGTGACGGAAAGACCGCCGTCACCACCCAGAGTCCTCGTCGACCACCGCCACCTTCTCGGCGGTGGCCGACGGCGCACCGGCGCCGGGATCGGCGGTGCGCGTCTTGGATCGGTCGGTCTCCTTGGCTGCTGCCTCCTCGCCGATCTCGACCATGGCCTGCAGCACGGCGGAGGTGTCGGGTGCAAGCCGCAGCCGCTCGATGTAGTGCCGGGCCGTGACCCCACCGTTGACCTTGTGCCCGAGCAGGGCGGCGGCGTCGGCCATCCCCCGCTCTCGCGCGACAAAGGTCGCGACGGTCGATCGCAGCAGGTGCGGATGGACCTCGCCCGTCATGTTCGCGATCTCGAGCGCGGCACGGAGGGACCGGCGAACGTTGTGGGGTGTCTGTGGCTTCATCGATGCGCGACCAGCCCTGAGCTGCCGCGATGGGAACACTGGCGTATCCGGCTGGGTGACCGGCGGTCGGATCGCCTCCAGGGACTCGACCGTGAACTGCGGGATGATGATGGTCCGCCTGCCGGCATCGGTCTTCGGCATCTCCTGGCGGACCGTGCCCTGTCCTTTGATGTCGACGAGGGTCGCGTCCACGGCGATGGTCGGAAGCCCGTCACGGCTCAGGTTGACCTCCCCCCAGTTGAGCGCGAGGACCTCACCGATTCGCAGCCCAGTGCCGAGCATCACGTCGATTGCTGCGGGGACGTGTCCAGTGGGGCGCGGGCCGGGTCGCCCGACACGCGCGCACTCCCAGTCGCGGACCGCCTTCCGGAGGCGATAGACGTCGGTCACCGTCATGGCTTTCGGATCGGGCACCTTGCGCTTCGGGGTAGTTGTCTTGTCCATGGGGTTGTACCGCAGGGCGTCGTGCACGATCGCGCGGTCGAGCACCGCCTTGAACGCGCCGCGTGCCTGTGCAGCCGTCACCACCATGTCGTGTGGTCCCGACTTGCCCGCCTCGATGATCGAGTTGACCCAGTCCTGGCAGACCGCCGTCGTCAGCTCGTTCAGCCGATACTTGCTCAGCTTCGGGATCAGGTGCGTACCCAACAGCCGCTCATACTCGTCGACTGTCTGTGGGCGCCGAGGCGGATTGGGCCAGGTTGATTGCAGCCGCAGGTCATCGATCCACTGGCGGGCAGCCAGGCCGACCCTGCTGTCCGGTTTGAGCTGAGCCGAGCCCCTGGGCGCGTTGAGCAAGGTGTCGATTTCGGCCTGCACCGCCAAGCGCGCAGCCGACCCGCTCTTCCGGTTCCGGGAGACCTGGGTGACCTCGCCGTTGAGCAGGCGAATGCGCACACGCGCCTGGTACGACCCGCTCTTGTGCCGCGAGATGAAGATCTCGCCGTGCTCGCCCGGCCCGAGCCTGTCGTGAGCCATCCCGGTCACCACCCCGAATCGGTGCCGGACCGTGACTTGTGGTCCGGCGTCGCGGCTCGGGTCTCCAGCCAGGCGCGGACGTCGGCCTCCTCGAAGAGGAGGTGCCGACCGATGCGGTACGCCTTGGGGGCGGTGCCTCGTTTACGCCAGGTGTGCACGGTGGCGGGAGTGGTGTGGAGCTTCGCGCACAGCTCGTCGAGCGTCCACATCGGGGTGCGGTCGAGTGGGGGTTCCTTCTTCTCGCTCATGACCGTCAGGTGCGCACCGACCACCAGCGACGGTGGTCGTTCGTGGGCATCGCTGAGCAGCGGTGATACAGGTACGCGTGGAATCTCGCGTGGAATCACGGGTCTCGACGTCCTCTCTGTCGAGGACTCCCGGGAATGCCGAAGGCCGCTGATCTGGGCTTTCACCCGAACCAACGGCCTTCAAGGAGTGGAGCTAGGGGGATTCGAACCCCCGACCTTCTCATTGCGAACGAGACGCGCTACCAACTGCGCCATAGCCCCATCGCCCGCTCAACGCGAGCACGACGAGTTTAGCACCGGCTCGCCCCGCCGTGTGAAATCGGAACGGGCAGGCTCGAGGTGGCGTTCGCCACTCACTCCCCCGCGGCGCGTCGCCGCGCGAGCACGGCGTCCAGGTCGAGCGTGACGGCCACGGGCTCCGTCAGCGCGGCCGCCGCGGCGGCGGGCGAGGCCGTGGTGGGCCGCTGAGGCACGGCCACGGTGGCCTCGGACGGCGCATCGACGTACGGGGCGACGTCGCGGCGCGGCGCGGCGGGCTTGAGCGTGTAGGTGGGGACGGGCACCGGCACCGGCGTCCACGGGCTGGCTACCGGGGCCTCGGCCTCGCCGTCGACCGCGGGGACGGCGACCTCGGCCGGAGAGGCAGCCGACGCGGCGGCGGTCGCGGGCGACGCTGCCACGGCGGGCGAGGCGGGCGACGCTGCCACGGCGGGCGAGGCGGCGGAGAGGGCCGACGGCGGCGACATCGGCGAGACGACGGTGGCCGGAGAGACCGCGACGGCGGGCGAGACTGCATCCGCCGGAGACACGGCCGCACCGGGCGATCCGGCTACAGCCGGTGAGACGGCGGCCGGAGGGGCGGCGGCGACGTCGTCGTCCTCCGACAACACCGCAGCCGTGCGAGCCGGCGTGACCACGTCCGGGCGGGCCGTCGCCCGGGACGCCGCAGCGCGGGCGGGAGTCGTCGCACGTGCAGAGGGCCGGCCCGCCGGGCGGGCGACGGGACGCGGCTGCCGGGGGGCGCCGTCGCCCTCGCGGGCGGAGAGGGCGCGCAGCCGCTCCTCCAGTCGGGCCATCTCGGCGCGGTCACGCCGGTCGTGGGCGCGGGCCTTGACGGCGGTGCGCCGGCCGAGCTCGAGCACGGTGACCAGCAGCAGCGTCGGCGCCGCCGCGACCGGCCAGGGCAGGACCTTGAGCGCCACGGCGACCCACGCGCCCACCGCGAGCACCAGCAGCACGGTGGTGAGGATCTGGCGCCGGCGGATGGCGGCCGCCCGGCGGGAGACGCGAGCCGCGCGGGCGGCGCGGGCGGCCGCCAGCGCCCGGGCGTCGTCGCTGGGACGCTCGGTGCGGGCGTGAGGCCTGTTCACGGCGGGTGCCTCCGGTCGTCGGGCAGGATCGTGCAGGTACGGCCGCGCCGCGGGCTGGCCGTGGTGCGGTGCGTGGCCGGCGGAGGCCGCCCCCGGCGCGCCGGCCCCGGCGGTGGCCAGGACCCGCAGGTCGCCGGAGAACCGGTCCTCCACGCGGGAGTCGAGCAGGAGCTGCCGGCTGCGGACGAGCTGGGGCAGCAGGTAGCACAAGAGCATCAGGGCCAGCGCGGTGACCACGTATCCCTGAAGCTCCACGGCTCAACGCTAGGTGCGCCGTGCCGCGCGAAACGTGACCCTTTGCGGCGTGTCTGCTTACGTTTCGGGCACGAGGGCGCCCCATGCCTCCCGGGGTGCTGACCAGCGGCTTCGGTGATAGAGCACGGCGGGTGCTACCGGACCCCGCCGCCCCGCTCGCGCCAGCGCCGCAGCAGCCCGCCGGGGACCTCCTCGGCGGTCAGGGCGTAGGAGCGGTGGTCGCGCCACTCGCCCTGGATGTGCAGGAACCGCAGCCGCAGTCCCTCGTCGCGGAAGCCGAGCTTTTCCACCACCCGCCGGGACGGGTGGTTCTCGGGCCGGATGTTGATCTCGATGCGGTGCAGCCCCGCCTCGAACCAGCAGTAGTCGCAGGCCATGGCCACCGCCGTGGGCATGACGCCCCGGCCGGCCACGTGCTGGCTCACCCAGTACCCCACCGACGCCGAGCAGAAGGACCCGCGGGTGATGGAGGAGACCGTCAGCTGGCCCACCATCTCCCCGTCGAGCTCGACGACGAAGGGTAGCGACCGCCCCTGCCGGGCCTGATGGTTCAGCGCCCGCACGTAGGCACCAAACGACGTCGGCGGCGCCCCGGTGGGCGAGGTGGCCTCCCAGCGCTCGAGCCACGCGGCGTTCTGCTGGCGCAGCAGGTCCCAGGTGTCGCGGTCGCGGCGGCGCAGCGGGCGCAGCACCAGCCGGTCCTCGGCCAGGGTGAGGGGCCAGCGCACCGGCCAGGCGTCGGCGCTCACGAGTCGAGCAGGAGGCAGTGCAGCCGGTCGCCGGCCCGCACGTCGGTGACGTCCTCGGGCACGACGGCGAAGGCGTTGGACCGGGCCAGCGCGGACAGCAGCAGCGACGCCGGGGCCCCGACCGGCTCGGCCCGGTACCCCTCCGCCGGGGTGCCGGTCACGTGCGCGCGCACGAACTCGCGCCGCCCGTAGGGCGAGTACCAGCCGCCGGTCACCTCGGCGGCCACCGAGGGCCGGTACAGCTCGGCGTAGCCGGCCATGGTGCGCAGCGCCGGGCGCACAAACGCCTCGAACGCCACCTGCACCGAGACCGGGTCGCCGGGCAGGCAGAAGATCGGGGTGCCCTCGCCGATGTGCCCGACGCCGAGCTGGCGCCCGGGCCACATGGCGACGTTGTCGAACCGGACCGTGCCCAGCGGCGCGAGGACCTCCTTGACCGTGTCGTTGGCGCCGTAGCTCAGCCCGCCGGTGGTGATGACGAGGTCGGCGCGCACGAGCTGGTCCTCGAGCGTCTCGCGCAGGGCGCGCCGCTCGTCCGGCACCGCCGCCACCCGGAACGTCGCCGCCCCGGCGTCCTGGACGGCGGTGGCCAGGGCGTGGCCGTTGGCGTCGAAGACCTGCCCGGGCTGGGCCGGCCGGCCGGGCTCGACCAGCTCGTCGCCGACGGAGACGATGACCACCCGCGGGCGCGGGTGCACGGCGACCCGCCCGCGCCCGACGGCGGCGAGCAGGGCCACCTGGCGGGCGCCCACGCGCTCCCCAGCGGGCAGCACCACCTCCCCGGCACGCAGGTCCTCGGCGCGCCGGCGCACGTTCTCGCCGCTGAGGACGGCGGTGCGCACGGCGACCTCGGCGGTGCCGAAGTCGGTCTGCTCCACCGGCACGACGGCGTCGGCCTCGATCGGCATGGGCGCACCGGAGGCGATGCGCACCGCGGCGCTGCCCACCAGGCGCAGCTGGTCGACCTGCCCGGCGCGCAGCTCGTCGGTCACGTGCAGGGTGACCGGCCGGTCCGGCCGGGCCTCGACGACGTCGGCGGCCCGCACCGCGTACCCGTCGAGGCCGGCGAGGTCCGCCACCGGCAGGTCCCCGCCGGCCACGACGTCCTCGGCGAGGATGCAGCCGACGGCGTCGGGGAGCACCACGTCCAGCGGCGGCAGCGGCCCCACGGCCGCCAGGCACGCGGCGAGGTGCTCCTGGACGCTTCTCACCGGGCGCTCGGCGTGCCCGGGCTCGGCTCGGCGGCGCGGCCGGCGGCGCCGGCGTCGGAGCCGAGCTCGACGTGGCGGCCGGCGACGAAGCTCTCCAGCCAGGCACCGAAGTCCGGGCCGAGGTCCTCGCGGTCGACGGCCAGCCGCACGACGGCCTTGAGGTAGTCGAGCTTGTCGCCGGTGTCGTAGCGGCGGCCGCGGAAGACCACCCCGTACACCCCGCCGCCCTCGGCCGGGTCCATCCGCGCGAGGGTCTGCAGCGCGTCGGTCAGCTGGATCTCGCCGCCGCGCCCCGGGGGCGTCTGCTCGAGCACGGCGAAGACGGCCGGGTCGAGCACGTAGCGGCCGATGACGGCGAGGTTGGAGGGCGCCTCGTCCACGGCGGGCTTCTCGACCAGCTCGGTGACCTGGACGACGTCGCCCTCGCCGAGCGAGCCGATGCCGGCAGCGCCCTCGACCGGCTCGACCGCGGCGCAGCCGTAGAGGTTGATCTGGGCCGGGTCGACCTCGAGCAGGGCGATGACGGACCCGCCGAGCCGCTCGCGCACGGCGATCATGTCCTTGAGCAGGGTCTCGCGCTCGTCGATGAGGTCGTCGCCGAGCAGGACGGCGAAGGGCTCCCCCGCCACGTGGTCCTTGCCCTGCAGCACGGCGTGGCCGAGCCCCTTGGGCTCACCCTGGCGCACGAAGTGCAGGTGCGCCAGGCCGGTGGAGGCCTGCACCGCGGCCAGGCGCGCGTCGTCGCCCTTGGCCTCGAGCTTGCCCTCGAGCTCCGGCGCGGAATCGAAGTGGTCCTCGATGGCGCCCTTGCCCCGGCCGGTGACCATGACGGCGTCGTCGATGCCGGCGGCGGCGATCTCCTCCACGACGTACTGGATCGCCGGCTTGTCCACCACCGGCAGCATCTCCTTGGGGATGGCCTTGGTGGCGGGGACGAAGCGGGTGCCCAGGCCGGCGACCGGGACCACCGCCTTCCGAACGGGCGCGGACGCGGGAGAGGTGTTGGCTGCCATGGGGCCGACATTATCGGCCCGGCGCCGTGGTGCGCGCTGCGGACCGCGGCCGTGGAGTGGCGTCGTCAAGGTTGTCCGCTCCGGGCGGAATGCCAGCCGTTCGAGGGTCCGTCGCGGGCCCGGCTGGGAAACTGGCGGCATGCAGCGTCCGCAGCTTTCCCTGCCCCGCACCGACGGCTACGAGGCGGAGGACGCCAAGCAGATGCTCCGCCAGCTGGTGCGCGAGGCCCGCGCCCAGCGGCCGGAGAAGGAGCGGCTGGCGGCCGCCCGCGCCTTCGCCGACCACGCGCTGGAGGCGATCGGCGACGCCCGGTGCGTGGCGGCCTACGTCTCCCAGGGCACCGAGCCGAACAGCCTGGAGGTGCTCGAGGCGCTGCGCCGGGCCGGGATCCGGGTGCTGCTGCCGGTGCTCGGGCCGGGGCTGGCCCGCACGTGGGGGGTCTACCACGGCACCGACGACCTGCAGGTCCGCGCGCCGGGCCGCCCCCCGGAACCCTCCGGCGACGTGCTGCCGGCCGAGGCCATCGCCGAGGCCGACGTCGTCATCGCCCCCGCCCTCGCCATCGACGCCGCCGGCACCCGGCTCGGCCAGGGCGGCGGCTGGTACGACCGGGTGCTGCGCCACGCCCGCCCCGGCATCCCGGTCTTCGCGATGGTCTACGGCGAGGAGCTCGTCCACGACGTGCTGCTGCCGGTGGCCCCGCACGACGAGCCCGTGACGGCCGTGATGACGCCCGAGGAGTGGTTCCTTCTCGAGAAGTCGGTCTTCCAGACCCAGGCGCTGGCCGAGCAGGCGGACGAGGTGGCCTCCTTCGAGGACGACGCCACCGAGCGCTGAGCGACCTACCGGTCCTCCGCGGGCTCCAGCGTGAGCGTCTCGGTGCCCGCCTGCTCCACCGCGTCCCGGCTGAACGCCCAGGGGAAGGTCTCCCCCCGCGCCCAGGCGCGCAGCTGGTCGGTGTAGTGCGGCGACCCGGGGTGCCCGGAGTTGCCCGGCCCGGCCACCCAGGTCGAGGCGTCCCGGTCGGCGAGGTCGACGACCATCCGCATCGACGGGCCAGCGGTGACGGAGAAGTCGGGCCGGCCGAGCTCGTCGCGGGCGGCGGCGTTGTAGCTCATGGCGTTGACCACCGCGCTGCCGCCCGGCACGCCGATGGGGGCCGGGTTGACCAGCCGGCGCACCGGCTCGGGCACCGTGGCCCCGCCGAGCACCGGGTGCTGCAGGCGCAGCTGGTGCACGTGGCCCCAGGTCCAGTCCTTCGGGTTCTTGCCCATGGAGTTGGTCAGCTGGTGGCGGGCGGAGACCAGCGCCTGGCGCAGGATCTCGTCGCGGCCCTCGACGACGTTGACCGTCGTGCGGTCGTCCCACCAGGGGTTCTGCGGGTCCTCGAGCAGGAGCTGGACCACCCGCAGCCACCGGGCCCCGCCGTCGGGGGCCTGGGACGCCGGCAGGTCGTCGGCGAAGGTTAGCTGCAGCAGCGCCGACCACACGGCGTTGAAGTAGGCGGCGCCCGGGGAGTCGGTGTTCGTCGGGAACCCCTCGGCCGACCAGGACCGCAGCTCGTCGACGGCCTGGGCGACGAAGTCGTCGTCGACGTCGACCTGGAGCAGCGCCGGGACGACCACGGGGCCGAAGGGGCTGGCGTCGTCGGTCATGATCGTGTTCATCGCGGGGACGTCGAAGCGCTTGCCCTCGTCCAGGCGCTGCTCGATCAGCTGGCGGATGCGCCCGGCGCGGTAGCCCTCGTCCCAGTCGGTGGTGAGGAAGGGCCCCTGGCCGGCGGCGGTCACCGCCTGGTTCGCGGCGACGATGAACCCGGCGGCGGGGTTGCGCACGGCCGGCATGTCCTGCGGGGCGACGAACCCCTGCCAGTCGTAGCGCGAGTCCCAGCCCGGCCGGGGCCAGGACCCGTCGGAGGGCACGGGCGCGCCCGGCACCGCGGCGCGCACCGGGGTGCGGCCGGAGGACTGGTAGCCGATGTCGCCGCGGGCGGTGGCGTAGAGGATGTTCTGCGCCGGCGCCTCGAGCAGGGCCGCCGCGGCGGCGACGTCCTCGGGGGTGGCGGCGCGGTTGAGCGCGAAGACGGCCTCCGCCGTCCGCCCCGGCGTCAGCGCCGTCCACTGCAGGGCGACGGCGTAGCCGGAGAACCCCGCGGGCGGGGCCCCCTCGGGCACCGGCACGGTGCCGGCCACGCCGGTGCTCGGCAGCACCTCGGAGACGATGGGGCCGTGCGCGGTGCTGCTCACCGTCAGGGTGACCGGGTCGCCGCCGTTGACGTCGATGGTCTCGCGCCGCTGCTCGAGGGGGACGCGTGCGCCGTCGCGCAGGTAGGTGCCGTCCTCGTAGATGCGCTCCAGGGTGAGGTCCATGACGTCGGTGCCCTGGTTGGTCAGTCCCCAGGCGAGGTCGGCGTTTTGGCCGATGACGATGCCCGGCATGCCCGAGAAGCTGAAGCCGGCGACGTCGAAGGTGCAGTCCGGCCGCTTGGCGGTGCAGTGCAGGCCCACCTGGTACCACACGCCCGGGGCGCTGAGGCTCAGGTGGGGGTCGTTGGCCAGCAGCGGCTTGCCGGAGGCGGTGTGCTGGCCGCTGACGACGAAGGAGTTCGAGCCGATGTTGGCGCCCTCGCCGAGCAGCGTGGGCACGGCGTTCAGCGCCGAGGCGGCGTGGGCGAGCGCCACCGTCGCGCCGCGCCCGGCCTCCGCCAGGCCGGCCGGCGCGGTGCCGGGCGAGGCGGCCGGGGCGGCCGCGTCGGGTGCGGTGC
>NZ_VUKF01000018.1 GCF_009193185.1 Georgenia thermotolerans
CATCCCCTTCGAGCCCGAGGCCGCGAACCTGTTCTTCCAGCTCGTCTCCGCCCGCTACGAACGCGCGAGCCTGATCGTCACCTCCAACAAGCCCTTCGGCCGCTGGGGCGAGGTCTTCGGCGACGACGTCGTCGCGGCCGCGATGATCGACCGCCTCGTCCACCACGCCGAGGTCATCGCCCTCAAGGGCGACTCCTACCGCCTCAAAGACCGCGACCTCGGCCGCGTCCCCGCGGCCACCACCGACGAACCATGACCATCCAGGGGGTCAGTTTTCAGATGCCGCCAGGGGGTCAGTTTTCACATGCCGTTGACAGTACTCCACCTGGGAGGCCTCCCGCAGGGACAAGGCTCCTCGGACACTAGAGGCCGAGCGGGAACGTTATGACTCCCTCATCTCCCCCACATTTGGTAAGTCCGCGCTGGGCCGCATCACCTACGAGGACGTGGTCAGGTGGTCAATCGAGATGAAGGCGTCCAACGGTGAGGTTGCCGGACAGACCCGCCGCAGGGATGCGGTACGGCTTCTGAAGAGCGTGCTTGATGCTGCGGTGGATTCCGGCCTCATCCTGCGCAACCCCGCTAGGACGAAGTCCGGCAAGACGCCATACATGCCGAGCCGATCCAAGACGAAACCGCACCGGTACCTGAACGACGAGCAAGTGGCACGCCTTGCTGACGTCGCGGGAGACCAGGCGGGTCGGCTCATCCGGATCGCCGCCTACACCGGGCCTCGCTGGGGAGAACTGACAGCCCTAACCGTGTCGGATGTCGACGTGCTACGAGGACGCCTTCACATTCGGCGTGCCTACACGCGCCTTGACAGCGGCCAACTCCTCCTTGGGGACACCAAGACCCACGCCAACCGGTATGTCGTGGTGCCCATCCCCCTGCGGGGCCTCCTTCAGGCACAGCTCGCAGACAAAGGGCCTCACGATCTTTTGTTCTCGCAGGGAGACGGCAAGGCTCTGCGTCGCGAGAACTTCACGAGCCGCCACCTCAGCACTGCGGTCGAGACGGCAGGCACGGCTGTGAGGACGCTGCAGGCCCTTCTATGCCTCCCTGAACGGCAGCAGACGGGTGTGTACGGTTCCAGCACCACGCAGGCCGTCAGGGCGCTCCAGGAGCGCTCAGGCATCCCTGTGACAGGGCTCGTGGATGCAACCACATGGACACACATCGAGCTAGCAGATCGGTCCGCTCGTTCTGACCTGACTCAGGGTGAGAAGGTCAAGCGCACCAACATGTTCAAGAGGCTACGTAGATGCACCCTCGCGGAGGGGGCCGAAGACTTCGAGCCACTCACCTTCCACGACCTCCGGCATACCGCCGCGTCACTCGCCATCCGAGTCGGAGCAACGGTGAAGGCGGTCCAGGAGATGCTCGGGCATGCCTCGGCGCAGGAGACGCTCAACACCTACGCGGGGTTGTTCCCAGACGAGCAGGATGCTGTTGCCGATCGCCTTGCGGCCAACATCGTGGCGCCCTCTGCCCACTATGTGCCCACTGGTGACGGACACCAGCATGAGGAGGCACCGACCGAGCGACGCCTACAGGCTGTCTGACCTGCGCAAACACTGCGTGCCCTCGGGCAGATTCGAACTGCCGACACCCGCTTTAGGAGAGCGGTGCTCTATCCCCTGAGCTACGAGGGCGGGGACGCACACCAGGGTAGCGGGCGCGACCACGCGCACCGAAACGTGCCCCTCCCCCGCCGCAGGTCCCGTGGGCAGCGTTCCCGCCGCGCCGCCGTACGGAGGCAGCGGGGCCGGCCGCGCCGGTTCATGTGGCCAGGGCTCCGGCCACGCGCGCGCCGAGCACCTCGCCCCAGCGCCGGGCCCGGTCGAGCTCGCCGTCGAGCAGCGGGCCGGTGTACCCGTGGACCCAGAAGCTCTCGGCCGGGCACGCGATCCGCGCCCCGAGGTGGCGCAGCCGCCGCTGCGCGGCGACCGAGGCCCGCCCGGGCACCCGCGGGCTCCTCACGTGGGTGTCGAAGGCGGCGACGG
The DNA here is from genome assembly GCF_009193185.1 of Georgenia thermotolerans. Lineage (GTDB taxonomy): Bacteria > Actinomycetota > Actinomycetes > Actinomycetales > Actinomycetaceae > Georgenia > Georgenia thermotolerans. The sequence goes on from NZ_VUKF01000018.1 coordinate 2,007, forward strand.
CGAGGCCGCCCCGCACGGGGGCCGCGGCGTCGAGCCACTCCCGCACCCCGGTGCCGGCGGAGAGCACCGGCCCCTCGCCGCGCGTCGCGGCGTCCTCGCGGGTCCCGGCCCGGCTGAGCCCGAAGGCGTGCGTGGGCGCGCCGACCACGAGGAGGTCGACGTCGAGGTCCGCGAGCGCCGGCGCCCGGCCCACCTCGCACAGCTCCACCTCCAGGGACGGGCGCAGGCCCGCGGCGACGGCGCGGGCCACCTCCTGGGTGTTGCCGAACATCGACTCGTAGACGACCAGCGCGCGCACGGCCGCTCACCCGCTCCCGCTCGTGCGGCGGGCGACCGCCGGCGGGTGCCGGGGCACCGTGCCGCTCCTCCTGCCACCGTGCCGGGCCGGGCCGCCGGGCGGAAGAGACCGAGGTCCCGGGCCGCCGGCGCGGTGACTTGGTGGACGTCGTCCGCGCGGTCAGCGGTTGCCGCGCACCTCGACGAAGTTGTCGGCCACGGCCGCCGCGACCCGGTGCAGGGCCTCGCGGGTGGGCCGGCGCAGCTGCTCGACGGCCGTCTGCGCGCCCTTCTCGAGCATCTCGTCCCAGGGCACGCTCAGCACGTGCGCGCACCGCTTGGTGAAGTGGGCCTCGATCTTCTCCAGCGGCACCCCCACGCCCGGGCGCACCCCGTTGATGACGACGACGGCGCGCTCGACCAGGTCGCCGTGGCCGTGCTGGTCGAGCCAGTCCAGGGTCAGCGCGGCGGCTCGGGCGCCGTCGAGCGCGGGGCGCAGGACGAGGACGAGCTGGTCCGCGTCGGCGATGAGGCCCTGGTTGGCGCTGTCGAGGATGCCCGTGCCGGTGTCGAGCAGGATGAGGTTGTAGAAGGCGTCGAGCAGCGTGATGACCCGGTGGTAGGACGCCCGCGTCAGGGCCAGGGAGATGCGCGGGTCGTCGTCGGAGGCGAGCACCTCCAGCCGCGACTCGGGCGCCTGGGAGGTGTAGCCCTGCAGGTCCGCGTAGGTGTGGATCCGGTCCAGGTCGCCCAGCACGTCGGTGATGGACCGGTGGGTGGGCCGGGTGTGCCCGCGGGCGAGGCGGTGGGCGAGGTTGCCCGCGTCGGGGTTGGCGTCCACGGCGATGACCCGGTCGCCGCGCTCGAGGGCGAAGGTGCTGCCCAGCGCCAGGGCCAGGGTGGTCTTGCCGACGCCGCCCTTGCGGCTCATGACCACCACCCGGCGCGAGCCGGTGATGGGGGCGCGGACCCGCTCGAGGACCTCCAGGTAGCGGCGCTCGGCCGCGCCGGGGCGCGGGCTGATCCGTCCGCCGGTGAGGACGTGGACGGCGTGCTGCCAGCCGAGGGTGGCGGCCGGCCGCGGCGGCGGGAACATCTCCGCGTCGGTGAAGGCCGCCGCCGTCAGCGGGAGGGGCAGGCCGGGCAGGTGGTCGGCGTCCGACGGCGCCCTCGCCGGCTCCCGCGCGGGGGCGGTCCGGGCGGGCGCCGGCGCTTCGGGGGCCTGCTGGGCGGCCGGGGCGATGGGAGGGGGCGCGGCTGCCTCGTCCGCCGGGGGCGCGGGGACGGCCGGTGCGGCCACCTGGTCGACCGGTGGGGCGGCGGCCGGCGAGGGCACGGTTGCGTCGTCGGCCGGGGGCCCGGGGACAGCTGGTGCGGTCACCTCGTCGGCCGGCGCCGCCGCCGACGGGGCGGGGGCGGGCGAGGCGGGAGCGGCGGCTGGGGCGGCCGCTCCGACCGAGCCCGAGATGACCCGCCAGCCGTCCCAGCCGCCCTGTCCGGGAGGCAGTGGCCGGGCGGGTGGGGTCGGGCCGTCCGCCGTCTGTGTCGCGGCGGTGCCGGCGCGGGCGCCGGGAGTGGCGGCATCGCCGGGCCGGGGCTGGACCATGATCGACCTCCTTGTCGTGGTCGCGTGGCGACGCACCTTGGTGATGGGCGCCGGACGCGGGTGGCGGGCGCGCCAGGCCCCGGCCGCGCGCCGCGCGGGGAGCAGCGCCATGACCGCGGTGCGCTGGACCACCAGCGCGGCGCCCAGGGCGGGCAGGGCGAGGACCACCATCGCGAAGACCGCCCCGAGGAGCGGCAGGGGTGCGCCGTCGGCGACGGCCTGCTGCGCCGTCGCCAGGTGGGTGCGCACGGCGTCGAGCGCCACCCGCACGATCTCGGGCAGGTTCCACACCAGCACGGCGAGCCCGAGGGCCAGCGTCGGCACGACGACGAGGACCCAGGTCGTGACGAGCCGGCGGGCGCGCGGGCGCAGCTCGGCGACGCGCGGGTGGGCCGGCCGCCCGGGCACCAGGCTGCGCATCACCGGGCCGACCCGCGAGAACAGGTCGGGCACCCCGGCGAGGTCGGCGAGGACGTAGTAGCCGTCGAAGCGCAGGGTGGGGATGAGCTGCTGGACCATCTGGAAGTGCGTGATGAGGATGTAGAGCACCAGCACCTGGGGCCCGCCGAGCAGGTAGGCGGCGCCGGCGGCCAGCAGCCCCCAGACGTTGAAGTACAGGCCCCCGAGGTCGGTGCGCAGCCGGCCCGCCCGGTCCAGCCGGTAGGAGTCCGTGACGTCGGTGTAGAAGGCGGGGAAGACCAGGTAGACCCCGGCCCCGATCCGGCCGGGCGTGGCGCCGCCGTACCGGCACGCTGTCGCGTGACCGAGCTCGTGGAAGAAGATGCCCACGGCGGTGAGCAGGTACAGCGCGGCGATCAGCCCCGGCGTGGCGAGCGTGGTGGCCAGCGCCGCGAGCGCGTCGCTGCGCACGAACAGCAGGACGTCCATCACGACCAGCGCGGCGAGCGCCAGCACGACGACGGGCGGCCAGAACAGCGGCGACAGCGTCCCGGCGGCGAACCGGACCGCACCGGCGGGCAGCAGCGTCAGCTTGGCGCGCAGCGCGAGCAGCGGCGTCGCGCGCGGGGCCGGCCGGGCGGCGGGGGCGGCGGCGTCGGTGACCAGCCCGACGGGCGCGAGCTTGGTCGTCACGAGGCGGTCGAGCCCCTCGACGCTGAGGCGACGACCGAAGGCGGCGCTGACGACGTCGGCGGCCTCGGCGGGGCTGCGGTCGGCGGAGAGCGCCATGAGCACGAGGTGGACGAGCTCGGAGACCTGGACCACCTGGCCGTCGCCGCGGCGCACCAGGAACGCCGGCGCGGTCAGCCCGGAGTCCTGGACCTGCCCGAGCGACTCCACGCCGTCGGCCCGGCGCCACCGGCGCGAGCCGGCGGCGGCGTCGTCGGCCGTGACCGGCGGGGCGTCCGGCCCGCGGGTCTGCGTCGACATCCCGTTCCCCCCTCGTTGCGGGAAGCCGCCGCCCGGCGGGCACGCCAGCGCGCGTGGCGGACCCACCGGGCGGCGGACCGGCCGGCGCCTAGTGGTGCTGCCAGGTGCCGATCCACTGCTGGGCGTTCGCCGCGGCCACCGAGTGGTCGGAGAACGCGTTGATGGCGATCGCCATGTTGACCCCGATGACGGGCGCAACGTTGATGTTGAGCCAGAGGGTCTCCCGCGCGGGGAGGACCTCCACCGCCTGGTCGTCGAGCTCGGGGTCCAGGATCACGTGATCTGTCATGACCACTCACCTTTCGCAGAGGTCAGGTCGTGCAGGTCAGTGCTGGTTCACGCCGATCCACTGCTGGGCGTTGGCGGCGGCGATGGAGTCCTTCGTGAAGAAGTTCACCGCCGTGGCCGAGTTGTGAGCGAACACCGCCGAGAAGTTGTTGTTCTTGAAGTAGAACAGCGTCTCCCGTTCCGGCAGCAGCTCCACGTCCTGGCCCTCGATCTCGCTGATGGTCAGCTCGCGCATCTTTGTCACCCCCCCTCGTGATTTCCGACCCGTGACGAACGTGCCCAGTGAGCCGGGTGCCCTGTTACTGGCGCGTGACAGGTCCGTCACCGCGCCCGCACCACCGGCGGGCGCTCGCGCCAGGACAGCGTTTCGCCCGATCCGCCCGATCCGCGATTTCATCCTTGACGGTGGAGTGACAGGTGGGGATCGTGATGCTTGTCGCCCCGGTCGGCGACAGGTGAGGCCGGGCGGCGCAGGCCGCGAAGTCGGGTCGAGGGGGACGCACCGACGATGGACAGCGACGCGATCGCGACCACCGCGCCACGCTGGTCGCTGCGGCTCTTCGACGGGTGGCAGCTGCGGTGCGGGGACGCCGCGGTCGTGGTGGCCTACCGCGAGCGCCGCCTGCTCAGCCTGCTGGCGCTGCAGGGCGAGCGGCCCCGGGCGCACCTGGCGGGGCTGCTGTGGCCGGAGAGCGAGGAGGGGCGGGCGCACGGGAACCTCCGCGCCGCCGTCTGGCGCATCCAGCACCTGCTCGACGGGGTCCTCGAGGAGTCCCAGGGGATGATGGCGCTGGCCCCGGGGGTCCACGTGGACGTGCACGACCTGCGCGGGGTCGCCCACCAGGTCACCGCCGGCCAGGACCCGCCGGACACCGCGCGGGCGCTGCAGGTGCTGCGGCGCGGCACCCTGCTGCCGGGGTGGTACGACGACTGGGCGCTGGAGGAGCGCGAGCAGCTCCACCAGCTGCGGCTGCGGGCCCTCGAGGCGCTGGCGGACCGCCTCCTGGACCACGACGAGCTGCACGGGGCCCTGCAGGCCGCGATGGGGGCGGTCCAGCTCGAGCCGTTGCGCGAGAGCGCCCACCGCGCGCTCATCCGCGTCCACCTCAAGGACGGCAACCACGTCGAGGCGGTGCGGGTCTACCGGGCGTTCAAAGAGCGGCTGAGCGAGGAGCTCGGCATCTCCGTCTCGCACCAGATCGTCGATCTCATCCGGCCGCTGCAGGCGGTGCACCCCCGCAACGACCTCCCGCCGCCGGACGCGGTCCCGTGAGAGGCCGCCACGCTCAGGCCAGGTAGACCCGCGACTCCCAGGGCGCCAGGCGCACGCGGTCGCCGTCGGCGGGGGCGCCGTCGGGATGGGTGGTGAGGAGCAGCTCGCCGGCGAGGACGCCGGCCTGGCCGGGCAGGTCGACGGCGACCGGCTCGCTCGACATGTTGGCCACCACCAGGAGCGTCTGGGCCGCCCTGCGGGTGTAGGCGAAGACCTGCTCGTGCTCGGGCAGGAGCAGCTCGAACCGGCCGTCCACCACGACGTCGAGGCGGTGGCGCAGCTCGATCAGCCGGCGGTAGTGGTGGAACACCGAGTCCGGGTCGGCGACCGCGGCGGCGGCGTTGATCTGGGGGTAGGCGGGGTTGACGCTCAGCCACGGGGTGCCGGTGGTGAACCCGGCCTGCGGGGAGTCGTCCCACTGCATGGGGGTACGGGCGTTGTCCCGGCTGACCGGTCCGATGCCGGCCATGACCTCCCCGTCGCTCGCCCCGCCGGCGACGGACTCGCGGTAGTAGTTGAGGGTCTCGACGTCCTGGTAGTCCTCGATCTGGGACCAGGAGACGTTGGTCATGCCGAGCTCCTCGCCCTGGTAGACGTAGGGCGTGCCCTGCTGCAGGTGCAGCACGGTGCCGAGGGTCTTGGCGGAGGCGACGCGGTGCTCGGGCGAGTCGTCGCCCCAGCGGGAGACCACCCGGGGCTGGTCGTGGTTGTTCCAGTACAGGGAGTTCCACCCCGCCCCGGCCAGTCCCTCCTGCCACCTGGCCAGGTTGGCCTTGAGGTCGGGCAGGTGCAGGGGCCGCAGCTGCCACTTCCCGCCCGGCCCGTGGTCGACGCCCATGTGCTCGAACTGGAACACCATGTCGAGCTCGCGGCGGGCCGGGTCGGTGATGGACCGCGCCTGGTCCAGGGTGACGCCGGGGGTCTCCCCCACGGACAGCAGCACCGCGCCGTCGCGCGCGCCGCCGGCGAGCACGGCGTCGTGCATCTCGTGGAGGAACTCGTCCAGGCGGGGCCCGTTCGTGTAGTGCGGGCTGCCGTCCCCGTACCGGGACGGGCCGGGGAGCGGGGCGCCGTCGGGCAGGGAGCCGTCGGGGCGCACCGCCTTGGAGATGAGGTTGATGACGTCCATCCGGAAGCCGTCGACGCCGCGGTCGACCCACCAGCGCATCATGTCGTACACGGCCCGGCGCACCGCGGGGTTCTCCCAGTTGAGGTCCGGCTGCTTGCGGTCGAACAGGTGCAGGTAGTACTCCCCGCTCGCCTCGTCCCACTCCCAGGTGGAGCCCGAGAAGAAACCGTGCCAGTTGGTCGGCTCGGCCCCCGGCTCCCCGCCGCGGCAGCCCGGGCGCGGCGGGCGCCACCAGTACCAGTCGCGCCGCGGCGAGTCCTTCGACGCCCGGGACTCGGCGAACCACGGGTGCTCGTCGCTGGTGTGGTTGACCACGAGGTCCATGACGAGCCGCATGCCGCGGGCGTGCAGCCCGGCGATGAGCTCGTCGAGGTCCGCCAGGGTGCCGAAGGTGGGGTCGACGTCGTGGTAGTCGGAGATGTCGTAGCCGTTGTCCGCCTGCGGGGAGCGGTAGATCGGCGAGAGCCACACGACGTCGACGCCGAGCGCGGCGATGTAGTCGAGCCTGCCGATGATGCCGCGCAGGTCGCCCACGCCGTCGCCGTCGGAGTCGGCGAACGAGCGCGGGTAGACCTGGTAGACGACGGCGCGGCGCCACCACTCCTGGCCGGGGCCCAGCGCGCGTGCGGTTACGGACGTGGAGCGGGCGGTCATGTCCCTCAGGCTAACGACGGCGCCCGGGCGCGCCAGCGCTGCCGCCCGGGGCCGGCGGCGTTCCGATTGCCGCCTCCCGGCCCGGGCCGCAAGGTGGTGCGGTGACACGTGACGTCGATGCCCCCGCCCTCCCCTCGGCCCCGACCCGCGCTGCGGGGCCGCGCCCGGTGCGCGCGTGAGCACCTCCACCCTGGAGCGGCTGCGCGAGGCCGCCCGCGAGACGTTCGACTGGGACACGCTCAAGCCCGGGCAGCGCGAGGCGATGGAGGCCGTCGTCGCCGGTCGCGACGTCCTCGCCGTGATGCCCACCGGGTACGGCAAGTCGGCCATCTACCAGGTCTCGGCGCTGCTGCTGGACGGCCCGACCGTCGTCGTCTCCCCGCTGATCTCCCTCCAGCAGGACCAGGTCGCGGCCCTGGAGGAGGCCGGCGCCGGCGCCGAGGCGGTCGCGGTCAACTCCGCCCAGGACCGGCGCGAGAACGCCGAGGCGTGGCGCTCCGTGGGCGGCGGGCGCGCGGAGTTCCTCTTCCTCTCCCCCGAGCAGCTCGCCAAGGAGGAGGTCACCGACCGGCTGCGGGCGCTGCGCCCGTCGCTGTTCGTCGTCGACGAAGCGCACTGCGTCTCCTCCTGGGGCCACGACTTCCGGCCCGACTACCTGGCCCTGGGCGCCGCGGCCGAGCGGGTCGGGCGGCCGGTGGTCATCGCCCTGACGGCCACGGCCTCCACCCCCGTCCAGGCCGAGATCGTCGAGCGGCTCGGGCTGCGCGACCCGCTCGTGGTCAGCCGCGGCTTCGACCGGCCGAACATCTTCCTCGACGTGGTCCGCCACCCCGACGACCACGCCAAGCGGCGCGCCGTGGTCGACGGCGTGGCCGACCTGCCCGGGCCGGGGCTGGTGTACGTCGCCACCCGCAAGGACACCGAGCGCTACGCCGCCGCCCTCGCCGAGCGGGGGCTGCGGGCCGCGGCGTACCACGCGGGCCGGTCGGCCGGGGACCGCGAGGACGTCCACCGCGCCTTCCTCGACGACGAGCTCGACGTCGTGGTGGCCACCTCCGCCTTCGGCATGGGCATCGACAAGCCCAACGTGCGCTACGTCGTCCACGCCGACGCCCCGGACTCCCTGGACAGCTACTACCAGGAGATCGGCCGCGCCGGCCGCGACGGCCAGCCGGCCCGCGCCGTCCTGCACTACCGGCCCGAGGACCTCGGCGTCCGGCAGTACTTCGCGACCACCTCGGTGGACGAGGAGGCGCTGCGCGCTGTCCTGACGGCGGTGCGCCGGGCCGACGGGGCGCTGGCGCTCAAGGACCTGCGCGCGCGGACGGAGCTGTCCGCGCGCAAGGCGGCCGGGCTGGTCAACCTGCTCCAGGAGGTCGGCGCCGTCCGGCGGGAGCGGCGCGGCGTGGCGGCGGTCGGCGACGAGGCGCCGGGGCGGGTGGCGGACCGGGCGCGGGAGCTGACCGACTCCCGCGAGCGCATCAACCGCTCCCGGGTGGAGATGGTGCGCGGCTACGCGGAGACCCTGCACTGCCGGCGCCAGTTCCTCCTGGGGTACTTCGGGGAGCCGCACGCCGGCCGCTGCGGCACGTGCGACGTGTGCGCGGGCCCGCAGGAGCGGGAGGAGGACGGCGTCGAGGACGTCATGGCCGACACCGACGTCCTCGCGGGCACCGGGATGCCCGAGGGTGGCGACGTCCCCGAGCGTGACGGCGGGCCCGAGGGGGACGGCCGGCCCGGGCCGCACCCGGGTGCTGAGGACCCCTTCCCCCTGCAGGCGGCGGTCGAGCACCGCGAGTGGGGCCGCGGGGTGGTCATGCGCCACGAGGGCGAGGACCGCATCACCGTCTTCTTCGAGCGCGAGGGGTACAAGACGCTCGGCCGGGACCTCATCGCCGCCCAGGACCTGCTGCGCCGGGTCTGACCGGCGCCGCCCGGTCCGCGCCGGAGCGCCGAGCCCGGGCGGCGCAGCACCCACCGCCCACGGCGGGCACGGCTGAACCAGCGGCAGATCGGCGAGTCAGCAGCAGACCGGCGAACCGGTAGCCGATCCACCGCGAACTCGCCGAGACGGTTCGACCTCACCCAGCCTGTTCGAGCTCACCGGTCCGGTTCGACCGCACCGGACCGGTTCGGGCTCGCCGGACCTGTTCGAGGTCGCCGGCGACGATCCCGCTCGGGACCCGGGCGCGTCACAGGGTGACCGTGCCCGTCTCCCCGCCGTCGTACCGCTCGCCCTTGATCTTGGACTTCACCATGCTCATGAGCTGGACGACCTTGGCGCCCGGGGTGTCCCAGTACTGCGCGGCGTCGGCGTGGACCTTGATCAGCAGGACCCCGGGGGTCTCCGGCCCGTCCGGGAACCACGCATCGACGAACGTGTTCCACAGCTCCTTGGACCGCTCGCGGTCGCGCACGATCTCGGCCTTGCCGGACACCGACACCCACGACCCGTTGGCGCTGAACGAGACGTTCACGTCGGGGACGGCGGTCAGGTCGGCCGCCAGGTCGGAGTGCTCGTCGGCGAAGAACCACAGGTCGCCGTCGAACTCGACCTCCTGCAGCCCCATGGGCCGGCTGACCAGGTGCCCGTCGGCGTCGATGGTGTTGAGCATGGCGATCCGGGCGTCCTTGACCAGCGCGGCGAGCTTCTTCCGGCCCTCGGCCTGCTCGTCGGTCTGCTGGTCGGCCCCGTGCGGGTCCGCGCCCGTCGCCTTGTCCGCGTCGCTCATGACCGTCCTCCTCGCCCGTGGTGGCACTCCCTCCACGGAACCACCCGGGCGCCGGCCCTGCCACCGGGTGGCTGTGGCGAGGGTGCGGCGGGCGAAATAACCTCCCCCCATGTCCCGCCTGAGCCAGGTGCGCCGCGGCCGACTCCTCTTCGACGTGCGCGACGAGGGTCCGGTGGACGGGGAGGCCGTCCTGCTCCTGCACGGCTTTCCCGAGGACGCCGCCAGCTGGGACCGGGTCGCGCCGCTGCTGCACGGGGAGGGCCTGCGCACGCTCGCGCTCGACCAGCGCGGCTACTCCCCCGGCGCCCGGCCGCTGGAGCGGGCGGCCTACCGGATGCCGTGGCTGGTCGCCGACGCCATGGCGGTCCTCGACGCCGCCGGGCTCGCCCGGGTGCACCTGGTCGGGCACGACTGGGGCGCGGGGGTGGCGTGGGCCGCGGCGGCGGCCCACCCGGCGCGGGTCGCCTCGCTGACCGTCCTCGCCACCCCGCACCCGCGGGCCTTCGTCTGGGCCCTGAGCCACTCGGCCCAGCCGCTGCGCTCCTGGTACATGGGCCTCTTCCAGCTGCCGGCCCTGCCCGAGGCCCTGCTGCGCCCGCGGCTGGAGGCCCTCCTGGCCGACGGCGGGCTGCCGGCGGCCGACGCCGCCCGGTACGCCGCCCGGATGCGCGAGCCGGGCGCCTTGCGGGCGGCGCTGAACTGGTACCGGGCCATGCCGCTGGCCCGGGGGCTGCCCGGCGCCGTCGAGATCCCGACGACCTACCTGTGGGGCGTGCACGACCCGGCCATCGACGCCGCGGCGGCGGAGCGCAGCGAGCACCACGTCGCCGCCCCGTACCGGTCCTTGGCGCTCGATGCCGGGCACTGGCTGCCCGAGACCCGGCACGAGGAGGTCGCCGAGGCGGTCCTGCACCGCGTCCGCGCGGCGGCGCGCTGAGGGGCCGGCCGCGGGCGGCGCCCGTTCCCCGGCGCTACGCGACCGGCGCCTGCTCCCGGGCGCGCGCGAGCTTCTCGGTGAGGGACAGGCGCACGGTGGGCCACTCGCTGGCGATGATGGAGAACACGACGGTGTCGCGCAGCGTCCCGTCGCGCCCGATCCGGTGGTTGCGCAGCACGCCGTCCTGCTTGGCCCCGAGGCCGGCGATGGCGCGGCGCGACTGCTGGTTGTGCCAGTGGGTGCAGAACTCGACGGCGATGCACCCGAGGGTGTCGAAGGCGCGGCTGAGCAGGTGCAGCTTCGCCTCGGTGTTGATGCCGGTGCGCTGGGCGCTCACGGCCAGCCAGGTGTAACCGATCTCCAGGCGCCGGTGCTCCTCGACCATGTTGCAGTACGTGGTCATCCCGACGGCCCGGCCGTCGCTCGCGCGGCGCACCGTCCACGGGACGATGTCCCCCGCGGCGTGCCTGGCGAGGCGCCGCTCGATCTCGTCGCCCATCTGCTCCGGGGCCGGGACGTTCGTGTACCACCGCTTCCACAGCCCGTCCTCGGCGACGGCCTGCGCCAGCTCGTCGACGTGCTCGAGCGACAGCGGCTCGAGGGTCATCAGGGTGCCGGGCAGGGTCGGGAGGTCCAGGAAGCTCACGAAACGGCGACGTTACAGCCTGCTGGCCCGCGATCGGCACAGCCTGCGGGCGAGCGATCCGCGGCACGGTCCGTCTGCGGCGCCGGGGTACGAATCCGGCGCTTGGGACTTTTATCCCTGCACCGTGAGCCAGGACACGCCATGATGCAGTCATGACCATCGTTGTGGGGTACACCACCAGGCCCGAAGGCCGCGCCGCGCTCGAGCGGGCCATCCTCGAGGCGAAGACGCACGGCGAGTCCGTCGTCGTCCTCAACGTCTCCGACGGCGACGGGGTCCGCGACCCGCTGCTCGCCTCCGAGGACGACCTGAACGAGGTGCGCGCGCACCTGGCCCATGCGGGCGTCGAGGGCACCGTCCGCCAGCTCGTGCGCGGCAAGGACGCGGCCGAGGAGATCGAGGCCGTCTCCGAGGAGGTCGACGCCAGCCTCATCGTCATCGGCCTGCGCAAGCGCACCCCGGTCGGCAAGCTCGTCCTGGGCAGCAACTCCCAGCGGATCCTGCTCAACGTCTCCGCGCCGGTCCTCGCCGTCAAGGCGTAGGGACGGCGCGAGGGCCGGCGGCGCGGTCTCCCGCGCCACCGGCCCTCGCCGGTGCGGCCCGTGCGCCGCGCCGCCGTCAGCGGCTGGCCGCGAGCTCCGGCTCGCGGGCGACGACGTCGCCGTCGACGACGCCGTCGGCCTCGTCCTCGGTGAAGAGGTCCTCGGCGTCGGCGCCGCGGTACTTCTCGACGTCGAGGATGCCCTCGCGCTTGGACACCACGATCGGCACCAGCACCTGCCCGGCGACGTTCACCGCGGTGCGACCCATGTCGAGGATCGGGTCGATGGCCAGCAGCAGGCCCACGCCCTCGAGCGGCAGGCCCAGGGTGGACAGGGTCAGGGTGAGCATGACCGTCGCGCCGGTCAGGCCCGCGGTCGCGGCGGAGCCGACCACGGAGACGAACGCGATGAGCAGGTAGTCGGTCACGGACAGGTCCACGCCGAAGAACTGCGCGACGAAGATCGCGGCGACGGCCGGGTAGATCGCGGCGCAGCCGTCCATCTTGGTCGTCGAGCCGAACGGCACCGCGAAGGCGGCGTAGGCCCGCGGGACGCCGAGGTTGCGGTGGGTGACCCGCTCGGTCACCGGCATGGTGCCGATCGAGGAGCGGGAGACGAAGGCCAGCTGGATGGCGGGCCAGGCGCCGCGGAAGTAGCTCATCACCGGCAGGCCGTGGCCCTTGAGCAGCACCGGGTAGACCACGAAGAGCACCAGGGCCAGGCCCACGTAGATCGCGACGGCGAAGGTGCCGAGGTTGGCCAGCGAGGACCAGCCGTAGGTGGCGATGGCGCGCCCGACGAGGCCGAGGGTGCCCAGCGGCGCCAGGCGGATGATCCACCACAGCACCTTCTGGATGACGGTGAGGACCGAGGCGTTGAGGGTGAGGAACGGGTCCGCCTTCTTGCCGACCTTGAGCGCGGCGAGCCCGACCACCAGGGCGATGACGATGATCTGCAGGACGTTGAAGCTCACGCCGGTGCTCACGGCGGTGACGGCGCCGTCGGCGCCGGTCTCGAGCGAGGACGAGGCGCCCAGGCCGAGGAAGTTGGCCGGGATGAGGCCCTGGAGGAAGTCCAGCCACGTGCCGGTCTTGCTCGGCGCGGCGGCGTCCGCGGCGTCCACGCCGGCGTTGGCGCCGGGCTGGAGCACCAGGCCCAGGCCGATGCCGATCGCCACGGCGACCAGGGAGGTGATGGCGAACCACAGCAGGGTCTGCCCGGCGAGGCGGGCGCCGTTCGTCAGCCCGCGCAGGTTGGCGATGGAGGCGACGATCGCCGTGAAGACCAGCGGCGGGACGACGGCCTTGAGGAGGCTGACGAAGGAGGAGCCGATGGTGCTCAGCGTGACGGTCAGCCAGTTGTCGGCGCCGTCGGCGGTCTTGCCCAGGCTCAGGGCGGCCCAGCCGAGGACGACGCCGAGCGCGAGGCCCAGCAGGATCTGGACGCTGAACGAGGGCATCCGGAGGCGGCGGCCCCGGGAGCTCTCGGTGGTGGTCGAGGACACGGGATTTCTACCTTTCGGGTCTCGTCCCGGCGGCGCGCGGGGACGACGGTAAGAGCGGCCCGGCGGGGGCGGCGCGCGCGGGCGCGGGCCACTGGTGCGGGCACGGCGGGTTGGAGCGAGGCCCCGGTCAGCGGGGCGTCAGGAGGGGCCGACGGTCGTCGTCGGCGGCGTGGTCAGCGGCTCAACAACACGTCCCGGACGCACACAGCATGCTGGCCTGACGACGAAGGTCGACGTCGTGGCGCATGGTGAGGTTCCAGGGGTTGAGCACGCTCGCTCCAAGAAGAAGGACCGCCCGCGGGACACGGGACGAGGCCCAACGTACTCCAGACGACCGGTTCCGGAAAGGGGAGGGCATCCGGATGTGGGCGGCCTCACCAATCCCCTTCCGCCGGGTCGGCGCCTGCTCTACCGTCCGTCATGAGACCAGGGAGGCCACGTGCTCCACGACGGGCAGGTTCGCACCGGCACCAACGCGTCGTCCGGGACGGGCACCGCCCCGCCGTCGGCCGACGGCCCCGGGGCGGTGGCGCCGGCGCTCGCGCCCAGCGCGCTCGCCCACAACTACCACCCCCTGGACGTGGTGCTCGCCGCCGGCGAGGGCTCGTGGGTCACCGACGTGCGCGGCCGCCGCTTCCTCGACTGCCTCGCGGGCTACTCCGCGCTCAACTTCGGTCACCGCCACCCCGCCCTGGTGGCCGCGGCCACCGCCCAGCTGGGGAGGATCACGCTCACCTCCCGGGCCTTCGACCACGAGCTGCTCGAGCCCTTCGCCGAGGCGGTGACGCGGCTGACCGGCACCGAGATGCTGCTGCCGATGAACACCGGCGCCGAGGCGGTGGAGACGGCGGTCAAGGCCGCCCGCAAGTGGGGCTACGACGTCAAGGGCGTGCCGGACGGCCGGGCCACCATCGTCGTCGCCGAGGGCGCGTTCCACGGGCGGACCACCACGATGGTCTCGATGAGCTCGGACCCCGAGGCCCGCGACGGCTTCGGGCCGTACACGCCCGGCTTCCGGATCGTCCCCTACGGCGACGTCGACGCCGTCGCCGCCGCGGTGGACGAGACGACCGTGGCGGTGCTCGTCGAGCCGATCCAGGGCGAGGCCGGCGTCGTCATCCCGCCGGCGGACTACCTGCCCCGGCTGCGCAACCTGTGCACGGCGGCCGACGTGCTGCTCGTGCTCGACGAGGTCCAGTCAGGGCTCGGCCGGACCGGGACGACCCTCGCCCAGGACCTCGCCGGGGTGCGCGGGGACCTCATCGCCCTCGGCAAGGCGCTCGGCGGCGGCATCCTGCCCGTCTCCGCCGTGGTCGGGCGGCGTGACGTGCTGGGCGTCCTGACCCCGGGCACGCACGGGTCGACCTTCGGCGGCAACTCCCTGGCCTGCGCCGTCGGCCTGGCGGTGGTCGACCTGCTCGCGCCGGGCGACCTGCAGGCGCGAGCGGCGGCGCTGGGCGCCGAGCTGCGCGAGCGGGTGGACGAGCTCGTGGCGCGCGGGCTGCTGGCGGCCGGGCGCACGGTCGGGCTGTGGGCCGGGCTCGACGTCGAGCCGGCGCTCGGGCTGACCGGGCGGGGCACCTGCGAGCGGCTGGTCGCCCGCGGCATCCTCGTCAAGGAGACGCACGGGGCCACCATCCGGCTGGCCCCGCCGCTGACGATCTCCGGCGACGACCTGCACCTGGCCCTCGACACGCTCAGCGACGTGCTGCGCGAGGAGGCCGACGACGCGGCGCGGTAGCGCCGCCAGGCGGACCTGCGTTCGCCCACCGGCCGCCGGTCCGGCCCCGTGCCGTGACCAGAGTGGCCATCTGGCTGCGACCCGGAGGGCGTTCCGGCTGCGACCGGAAGGGCGTTCCGGCTGCCGCCCGCGAACGTTCCCGGCGTTCCGTGTGCGCCCGGACGTGCGGCACGATTGGATACTGCCCAGCGGGATCTCATCGGGCAGGGCTCGGCAACGGCCCCGCCTGCCGCCCGCAGCGACCATGCGCACCCGTGCGCCCTGGGGGCGTGCCGATCGTGGTCGGCGGCACGCGCACAGGGAGGGTGCGGCGGGTTGTCCCACCCGCCGCACCCTCTCTCTCGCTCGTCTCGGCCCGTCCGGCCCGGCTACGCGGTCCAGGGCACGTCGGACGGCGAGCGGCCCTCGTCCTTGACGCGGCTGGGCACGACCATGACCGGCGAGGCGGCGTGGTGCAGCACGGCCTGGCTGGTCGAGCCCAGCAGCAGCCCGGCGAAGCCGCCGCGGCCGCGGGTGCCCACGACGATCAGCTCGACGGCGGTGGAGAACTCGGCCATGAGCGCCGCGGCGTTGCCGTCCAGGGCGTGCTGGCGCACCCGCACCGGGCGGTCCCCCACCGCGCCCGCCACGGCCACCCCGAGCCCCTCGCGGACGTCGGCGAGCACCTCCTCGCGGTCCACGGTGGCCGGCAGCCAGGCCATCGCGCCGGCGCCGGTGGCGATCGGGACGGCGGCGACGGCGGTGAGCTCGGCGTCCCACACCGCGGCCTCGTCGACGGCGCGGCGCAGCGCCACCCGCGCCGACTCCGAGCCGTCGACGCCGACGACGATGCGCCGGACCGGCATGTAGCTGCGGCCCTCGCGCACGGGGACGACCACGACCGGGCAGTGCGCGTGCGCGGGCAACGCGGAGGAGACGGTGCCCAGCAGGCGGTCGGTGAAGCCGCCGCCGCCGCGGGTGCCGACGGCGATGAGGGCCGCCTCCCGGGACAGGTCGACGAGGACGCCGGCCGGGTCGCCGGTCTCCAGGGCCGAGGTGACGACGACGTCGGCCTCGCCCACGCGGGCGACCGCCTCGTCGATCACCGCCTGGGCGCCCTGCTGGATCGCGGTGTCGTCCATCGCGGCGTAGCCGCCGTCGAGCGAGGCCGCGGTGAAGGAGGGCAGGGCGTAGGCGCACACGACGTGCAGGCGCATGCCCGCCTGCTTCGCCTCCGCCACCGCCCAGTCGACGGCGGCGAGGCTCGCCTCCGAGCCGTCGACCCCGACGACGATCACCTTCTCGTTCGCCATGACCCGCCCCTTCCGTTGGTTGGTCATCCGTTGACCTCATTGTGCCGCTATCGAGGGGGTCGCGAACCGGGACCCGCGGTAACTGTCCGAATTCGCTGGGCGGTGCGGCCCCTCCGATCGGCGGGGAGCCCGGCGCACCGTTCGCCCCCGCAGACGGCGGCGGCCCGCCCCCGGGTGACGGGGACGGGCCGCTCGGTGCGCGCGAGGGTCAGAGCACGCGGATGTAGGTCGGGTTCGCCTTGTAGATCGGGGTCTCGGCCAGGGGGGTGCCCGGGTTGCGAGCCGCGATGTGGTTGCCGTTGCCGGTGTAGATGCCGACGTGGCCGGGCCAGACGACGAGGTCGCCGGGCTGGGCCTGGGCGGCGGAGACCTGCTTGCCGGCGCCGGCCTGGGCCCCGGAGCTGCGCGGCAGGTTCACGCCGAACTTGGCGAACACGTACTGGGTGAAGCCGGAGCAGTCGAAGCCGGCCGGGGTGGAGCCGCCGTACACGTACGGGGTGCCGATGAACTGGCGGGCGTAGTTGATGACCGCGCTCGCCGAGGCGGAGGCCAGCTGCGGAGCGGCCTGCTGCTCGGCAGCGGCGAGCGCCGGGCGGTCCGCGCTGCGCGAGGCGGCGGGCGCCGCGCGGTCCACGGCGGGGGTCGCGGCGACCTGGGCCGCGGCGGCCGGGGCCGGGGCGGGCTTCGGCTTGGGGGCCGGGGTGGCCTGCGCCGTGACGGTGTCAGTCTCGACGCTCCACGTGACGTCGGCCGGCACGGTGACCGTCGGCGTGGTGACGACGGCGGCAGCCTTCTGGGCGGCGGCGACGTCGGCCTGGGGGGCGGCGACCGTGTCGGCGTCGCTCGGCGCGGCGGTGGCCCCGGTGGCCGCGGCGGTGAGCACCAGGCCGGACGCCGCGATGGCAGCCAGGCCGCGGCGCGTGCCGACGGTGAGGTTGGTCAGGGGGGTGCTGGGGCGACGCGCCGCGCGGTGCTTCGCGTCAGTGGTGCTGATGGTCACGAACTACCTCTCCTGGAAGCCTGCGGGGTGAGCTGTCGGGTTCGGGTGTGGAGTTCACCCGGCGCGCCCCGTGGGCCGCGCTTCACCCCAAGGCCCTGGCCGGAGCCAGGACCGGATGTGGTTCCCCCGCCCCTGCCGCGGTGCGTAGTCGAACGGCTCCGGACGGCGGCAGGGCTCGGTGTTCGTCCAGAGGCTTTACGGGGAGGGATTCCGCAAAGCGATAGAGACACTACGTGCCGAGAACCCGATTGTCACGTTTTGATAACGGACCGTGGGAGAGGTCACGGATCCCCGAGGCTTTCGGCCGCTGGCGTCGTCGTTCTGCGGCCTGGCGATGCCCCAGGTCAGCAGCGCACGCCGGGGCGGAACCCACGATACGGGCTGCAGCACGGCCGGGGCCCAGAAGTCCGGAACTTGTGGGACGCGTCACGCTCGGGTGCCGTCCGGAGGATCCGGACCTTCCCGGCCGCTGCTCGGCAAGCGTGACCGGGGGTAGTGGACGGGCAGGCCGCGTGCGACCTGGCCGCGGGGACGGCTCCGGTCCGCAGCCGCGTCTCCGGCGCCCACCGTTGCGCGCCGGACCCGCCCCGCCGGGCGCATGACAGGGCCCGGGGCGCGGCTCGCCGCCGCGCCGCCGGCCCGGCGGACGGCCCGGGACGCTCACGCGGGGGGCAGCGTGACGCTCAGGCGGGGATCAGCGCGCCCCTTAGGCGGGGGTCAGATCGCCACGAACAGGTGGCGCGCGATGTCCTCGGGCAGGTCCAGCACGACGTCCGAGCCCGGCGCGTGCAGCGAGATCATCTCGTCCGGGTGCACCGTGACCTCGACCCGCAGCCCCGGCCGGAGCCCGGCCTCGGCCATGCGGCCGAGCAGCTCGACGTCGACCTGGAGCGGCTCGCCGATGCGGGCGAGCTCGACGGTGAAGGCCCCCTCGGACGCGTCGACCGCCTGCCCGGGCACCGCGGCGGGGGCGGCGTGCGGCACGGCGGCGCCGGTCACGGCCGCGTGCACGATCGGCCGCCCCGCCCCGGGGGTGACCCCGAGCCCGGCGGGCACGGTCTCCGCGGCGACGTCGGCCAGCGAGCGCACCTCGGGGTGCGTCGCCGCCGCGCCCTGCTCGCCCAGCTGGTCGAGCCCGGGGATGGGGTTGCCGTAGGGGTCCACGTGGGGGTGGCCGAGCAGCTCGACGAGGCGGCGCTCGACGCGCTCGCTCATGACGTGCTCCCAGCGGCAGGCCTCCTCGTGCACGAAGGGCCACTCCAGGCCGACGACGTCGGTGAGCAGCCGCTCGGCGAGGCGGTGCTTGCGCATGACCATCGTGGCCCGCGCGCGCCCCTCGTCGGTCAGGCGCAGCTGTCGGCTGCCCGTGAGCACCAGGAGCCCGTCGCGCTCCATCCGCGCCACGGTCTGGGAGACGGTCGGCCCGGAGTGGCCGAGTCGCTCGGCGATGCGGGCGCGCAGCGGGACGACGCCCTCCTCCTCGAGCTCGTAGACCGTCTTGAGATACATCTCGGTGGTGTCGATCAGGTCGCTCACGCGTCCGCCGCTCCTTCGTACGTGGCCCCGGCCGGCGCCCGCCATCCGGCCGGCGTGCACCCTTCTGGGCTCAGGATAGGGAGAATCGCCCACATCTCGGCAGACTCGCCGCTGCCGTGGCCCCCTCGCCGCCGCCCCGGCCACCCCGAGGCCCGTCGCCGGTGACGGAGGGGGGCGGTGCCCGGTCGTCGGAGGGATTCCTCGCCGGACGCCACCGCGCCCTATCCTGCCCGAGATGTTCACCACACCTGCCGACCAGACGGGGGCTCCGGAGCCGGCGATCTCGGCCTTCGAACCGGGCACCGGCACCCCGGTCTACCGCGGCCACCCGCTCCCGCGCCTGCTGGGCACCCCCTTCGAGCGGGTCTGGGGCTTGCTCGTCGACGGCGCGCCCACCCCGGGCCTGCCGCCGGCGGAGCCGTTCAACCTGCCGGTGCGCACCGGCGACGTCCGGGTCGACGTGATGTCGGCGCTGGCCCAGCTCACCCCGGTATGGGCGTACCGGCCGCTGGGCGAGGTCGACGCGCGGCAGGCCCGCGAGGACCTCGCGCGCGCGTCCGTCATGGCGCTGAGCTTCGTGGCCCAGTCGGCCCGGGGCGAGGACGTGCCCGCCGTGCCCCAGCGCGAGGTGGACCTCGCCGCCACGATCACCGAGCGCTTCCTCGTCCGCTGGCGCGGCGAGGCCGACCCGCTCGCCGTCCAGGCGCTGAACACCTACTGGCTGGCCCTGGCGGAGAATGGCCTGTCGCCGTCGACCCGCACTGCCCGCCTGGCGGCGGAGGAGGGCGCGGACGCCGCATCCTGCCTGGCCGCGGCCGTGGCCGTGGCCAGCGGGCCGAGCAGCGGCGGGGCCGGCGCGCGGGCGCTGGCGCTGGTCCAGCGGGCCGAGCGCGGCGGCGACGTCGCCGCCGTCGTCGCCGAGCACATCGCCCGGCACGGCGCGCTGCCCGGCTTCGGCGACCCGCACCTGCCCGAGCACGCCCGCGGGCAGCTGCTGCGCGAGGCGTGCGCGCGGCTCGGCGCCGGGCGGCTGGAGGTCGCCGACGCCGTCGTCGCGGCCGGCGAGGACGCGCTGCGCGCGGGCGACGGCGGCCCGGACGGTCAGCCGCGCGCCGGGGCGCTGTTCTGGGGGGCGGTCCTGCTCGACTCCGTCGGCGTGCCGGCCCCGCTGCACGGCGCGCTGTACGTGTGCGGGCGCACGGCGGGCTGGTCGGCCCACGTGCTCGAGGTCCAGCGGGCGCGGCGCGGCTGAACCGCACCCTCCGGCGAGACGTCAAGTCCGTCGCGAGACGTCAAGTTGTGCACCGGGGACCGCGTGCACTACTTGACGTCTCGCGGGGAGGGCGGGAGGGCGGGAGGGCGGGAGGCGGGGGAGGTCAGCCGAACAGCTCGTGCTGGTACTTCACCACGATCGCCGCGGTGAGCAGCACGAAGATCACGGCGACGACGGCGTAGTCGACGCCGGTGCGCAGCAGCGAGGCGGCCCGCTCGTACACCCGCGGGCGCAGGCCGAAGTTGTTCTGCAGGAGGTTGACCCGCAGCAGGCTGGTGAACACCGTCGTGGTCGAGGCGGTCACCAGCAGGCACCACGGGCACAGCGCACCGATGACGAAGTAGGACTGGGTGAACAGCCAGTAGGCGAAGACCAGCCCGAGGAGATAGACCGCCTGCGCGGCCAGCATGAACCAGCGCGGGAACCGCACACCGGCCAGGGCGGCGACGGCGATGGTGATGACCACCGGCTCGGTCACCAGCCCGAGGAAGGCGTTGGGGAAGCCGAACAGGCTCGCCTGCCACGCGACGGCGACCTTCCCGCATGAGATGGCGGCGTTGATGTTGCAGCTCAGCGCCACGTCCGGGTTGGCGGCCAGCCGGACGGCGTCGACCGAGAGCACGAAGGAGGCGACCAGGCTCAGCAGCGACGAGGCCAGCATGACGGCGAACGGGCGCCGCACCAGGCGCCGCGCGGCCGGGGCCACCGCGGCGTCGTCGAGCGCGACGGCCTCCGGCGCGAGGTTCGAGGTGGTCACAACGGGCTCCGGGAATCGGTCGTCTGCGGTCGCACCAATCATCCGGTTCGTCCGGCGTCCGGCGTGGGACGTTCGGCTCAGTCGGCACCGCGGCGGCCGACGGAGCCGGCGCGGCGTCGGGCTCGTCCCGGCGGTGCGCCGAACCGGGGCGCCGGCACCAACGTGGACACCGCGACGGCCCCGCGCGGCGCCGATGGGATGATCCGCCCCATGGAGACCGTCACCATCCCCACCGACCTCCTCCCCGCCGACGGCCGGTTCGGCTGCGGGCCGAGCAAGGTCCGCCCCGCCCAGGTGGACATGCTCGCCGCACTGGGCACCACCCTGCTCGGCACCTCCCACCGCCAGGCCCCGGTCCGCTCGCTCGTGCGCCGGGTCCGCGAGGGCGTCGCCGCCCTGCTCGGGGCGCCGGAGGGGTACGAGGTGGTGCTGGGCAACGGCGGGTCCACCGCGTTCTGGGACGCGGCGACGTTCTCCCTTGTCCGCGAGCGCGCCCAGCACGCCGACTTCGGCGAGTTCGGGCACAAGTTCGCCACCGCCACCGACCGGGCGCCCTTCCTCGCTGCGTCGGACATCCGCACGGCCGCCGCCGGCACGCTGGCGCGGTGCAAGCCCGCCGACGGTGTCGACGTCTACGCCTACCCCCAGAACGAGACCTCCACCGGGGTACTCTCGCCGGTGGAGCGGGTGCCCGGGGAGGACGCGCTGACCGTGGTGGACGCCACCTCCGCCGCGGGCGGGGTGGCCGTGGACCTCGCACAGACCGACGTCTACTACTTCGCCCCGCAGAAGAACTTCGCCGCCGACGGCGGGCTATGGCTCGCCGTCCTCTCCCCCGCCGCCCTGGCGCGGGTGGAAGAGCTCACCGCGGCGCGGTGGGTGCCGGACTTCCTCAACCTCCAGCTGGCGGTGGACAACTCCCGCAAGGACCAGACCCTGAACACCCCGGCCATCGCCACGCTGGTGCTGCTGGCCGAGCAGGTGGACTGGCTCAACGAGAGCGGCGGCCTTCCCTGGGCCGCCGCGCGCACCGCCGAGTCGTCCCGGATCCTCTACGACTGGGCCGAGGCCAACCCGGTCACCACCCCCTTCGTCACCGACCCCGCGCACCGTTCCCCCGTGGTCGGCACCATCGACGTCGCCGAGACGGTCGACGCCGCGGCGCTGGCGGCCACCCTGCGCGCCAACGGCGTCGTCGACGTCGAGCCGTACCGCAAACTCGGCCGCAACCAGCTGCGCGTGGGGATGTTCCCCGCCGTCGACCCCGCGGACGTGCGCGCACTGACCGCCTGCGTGGACTACGTCGCCGAGCGCCTGGGCTGACCGCCCGCCCGCCGACGCACCCCCCGTCCCCCGTCTTCCCGGTGGACTCGTGGGTTAGCGGTGAGCTCGCGCTCCCGGGAGGACGAGCGCACCACCCACCGACGAGTTCACGCCGTCAGCACGTCCTCCCACCGTTCCCCGGGCCGCGTCGCCCTGGCTTTGATCGACCGAGCCGCAGGCCAGGGCAGATCCCACGACAGATGCGACCTCACGCCGCGCGACTTTTGCTTGACGATGGACAAAAGCAGCCATAGTCTCGACCCCAGGCGTCGCGCTGTGTCGCGGGGCGCTCGACAGGTCAGCACCACGTAGTTCCTCCCGGGTCCGGTCCCCCCTCCGCCCCTCGGGACGTGATGCCTGACCGCATCTCACCGTCGCGACGCCAGAAGGGGGCAGCCACGACCACACCTGACGCAGGACATCCGTTCACGCCAGACGAGGGAGCACCGTGGTTTCACGACAAGGCCGAGGAGTTCGCGGGCGACGGCCGGTTCGACAGGGCCTCCCACAAGCTCGACCAGGCCAAGGCCGCCGCGGGCCGCGCGGACGCCACGGCCCGGGACGAGCTGGTCGGGCTCGTGGAGAGCCTGCGCCCGCACGTGGAAGGGGACGGCGCCTGAGGTAGTCCTGCACTCCCCTCATTCACTGGGCTCGGCTGCCCGGCCGGCCAGGTCGGCCGGGCACTCTCGCGCCCCGCTCGTTTCCCGCACGAGACTTTCCACTCTTGCATTCCTGCAAGCAGCGCAGAGTTTCATCGCGGTCCTTTTGTCAATTGCCAGGGGGGCGGCTTTGCCCTGCCGTTCTTTCGGCATTTCGAAGGCGTCGATGAGACCGGTACAGAAATGGCGAGCCTCGCGATTGTCGGCGCAGCCAGACGGCACTCACGAGACTGACGGCCGCATACCCCGGGGCGGGACCGCTCAGCGGATGCCGGGCCCCGGCAGGGCGGGTGGCAACGCCGGGGCTCGGTGTCACGGTAGGCGTGCGCCGACCAGGAGTCGCGAAGCGCACGCCCGCGGCGCCGCCACGAAAGGTGCGTCGCCTCAGCCGGCGGCGCGCACGTGCCGCTCGGCCTCCTCGACGGCGGCGCTGACCGTGGCGGTCAGCTCCCCCAGCAGCCGCGCCGCGGCCGGCGGGAGGTCCGGGACCAGCGCCCCGACCGCGTCGAGCTCGGCGCGCACGAGGCCGGCGACCTGCTGCGGCGCGCCGGACGCGGCGAGCTCGCCGCGCACCCCGGCCGCGGCCTCGTCGGTCAGCTCCCGGCGCAAATAGGTGTCGATCCGCTGCCACCGGGGCGTCTGGCGGGCCAGGAGCATGAGCACGGTGGCCGTGCCCTCGCGCAGGTCCGACAGCCGGCTCTTGCCGGTGACCTCGTCCGGGGCGAAGACCCCGCACAGGTCGTCGACGAGCTGGAAGGCCACGCCCAGGCGCCGGCCGGCCTCGTCCAGGCGGGCCCGGGTCTCGGCGGGGGCGCCGACGAGCAGCGCGCCGGCGGCCAGCGGCGCGCGGAAGGAGTACATCGCCGTCTTCGCGGCCGCGGTCTCGAGGGCGCCGTCGACGGTGGGGGTACTGCCGGGCAGCCCGTCGCGGACGTCGGCCAGCTCGCCGCGCACGCTCACCGCGAGCGTGCGGGAGAGGAGGTCCTGCAGGGCGCTGTGGGCGGCGGCCGGCGCGGCGAGGGCGACCAGGCGGTGGGCCAGCCCGAGCGCGAGGTCGCCGGCCAGCACCGCGGCGGCCTCCGCCAGGCGGGTGGCCGCGGCGGGGGGCAGGCCCCGGGCCGTGGCGGCGGCGAGCACGGTGCCCATGAGGTTCGGCGCGCCGCGGCGCCGGAAGTCACGGTCGATGAGGTCGTCGTGGACCAGGAAGGCCGTGTGCACCAGCTCCAGCGCGGCCCCGACCCGGTCGGCCGCGTCGGGCTCACGGCCGCCGAGGGCGTCGTGGGTGCGCACGACCAGCGTGCCGCGGAACCCCTTGCCGCCCAGCGCGGTCCGGGCGAGCTCGTCCCACACGAGCCGGTAGTCCTCGTCGCCCGTGCCGGCCGCCTCCGCCCGCGCCTCGGCCAGGACGTCGGCGAGCACCGCGCGGACGCGCTCGCGGGCGATCGTCGACCCGGCCCCCCGCGCGACGGCGGGGGCGGGCGTCGGTGGCGCCATGGCGGACCTCCTCCTCACCGGGTGCCGGTCGCCGGAAAGGCGGGCAGGGGCAATCATCCGCGTCATTCTTCCCGACCGCGGCGCAATTGGGAAGGAGACGGACACACTCCGAGAAACATTTCCGGAACCCGGCACGGGACGCTAGCCTCGGGAAATCCGAGGAGCGCCACGGCGGCGCCCGGTGAGAAATACGAGGTAACGATGCCTGCTGCTGCCACCGACAACGATTCCGCCCGGACCGGGGTGTGGTTCGTCGGCGCCCGAGGGTCCGTGGCGACGACCGCCACGCTCGGGGCGCTCGCCGCCCGCAAGGGCCTGGCTCCGCGCACCGGTCTCGTCTCCGAGCTGCCCGAGGTCGCGGCGGCCGGGCTGCCCGGCGTCGAGTCCCTCGTCTTCGCCGGCCACGACGTGGCGACCGAGCCGCTGCCCGAGCGGGCGCTGACGCTGGCTCGCGGCGGCGTCGTGCCGCTCGACCTTGCCCGCTCCCTCGCGGACGAGCTCGCCGAGGTGGACGGCCGGATCCGCTCGGGCGCCCGCGCCGACGGCGAGCCGCAGCGCGACGTCGCCGCGCGGCTGAGCGCCGACCTCGAGGGCTTCCGGACCGAGCACGGCCTGGACCGGGTCGTGGTGGTGGACGTCTCGAGCACCGAGCCCCCGGTGGAGCCCTCCCCCGCGCTCGAGCACCTCGCCGAGCTGGAGCGCGCCCTCGACGCCGGAGGCTCGCCCCTGCCGCCGAGCTCGCTGTACGCCTACGCGGCCTTCCGGGCCGGCTGCCCTCTGGCCGAGTTCACCCCGAGCACCGGTCCCCACCTTGGCGCGCTGGCCGAGCTCGCGAAGGAGCAGGGCCTGCCCTGGGCCGGGCGGGACGGCAAGACCGGCGAGACGCTGCTGAAGTCCGTCCTCGCGCCGATGTTCGCCACCCGCGCCCTGACGGTCCGGTCCTGGGCCTCCTACAACCTCCTCGGCGGCGGCGACGGGAACACCCTCGCCGACCCGCACGCCGCGGCGAGCAAGACCGCCACCAAGGCGATGGGGCTCCAGGCCATGCTCGGCCACCCGGTCGACGGCCCGCTCCACATCGACTACGTCGAGGACCTCGGGGACTGGAAGACCGCCTGGGACCACATCTCCTTCGAGGGCTTCCTCGGCACCCGGATGAGCATGCAGTTCACCTGGCAGGGGTGCGACTCCGCGCTCGCCGCGCCGCTCGTGCTCGACCTGGCCCGCCTCCTCGCCCGGGCCCACGAGGCGGGCGAGGCGGGCGCCATGGGCGCCCTGGGCTTCTTCTTCAAGGAGCCCCTGGGCAGCTACGAGCACGGCCTCGCGGCCCAGTGGCGCGCCCTGACCCAGTGGTGCGAGCACCTCGGGTCGCTGTCGTGACGACGGCGCGCGACCTCGCCGAGCTCGTCCGGCTCCCGGCGGCGCTGACCGTGCCTGGCGACGTGCTCGCCGGCGCGGCCGCCGCCGGATGGCCGGCCGGCGCCCGCACCGCGGCGCTGCCGGCCGCGTCGGTGTGCCTGTACTGGGCAGGGATGGCGCTGAACGACTACGCCGACCGCGACCTCGACGCCGCCGAGCGGCCCGAGCGGCCCCTCCCCTCCGGCCGGATCACCCCGCGCGCGGCGCTGGCCGTGGCCGGCGGCCTCACCGCCGCCGGCGTGGGGCTGGCGGCCCTCGCCGGCCGGCCGGCCCGGCGGACGGCGACCGCCCTGGCGGCCACCGTGTGGGCCTACGACCTGCTCGCCAAGCCCACCCCGGCCGGGCCCGTCGTCATGGCCGCCGCCCGCGGGCTCGACGTCCTGCTCGGCGCGGCCGGCAATGCCCGCGCCGCCGTCCCGGCCGCGCTGGCCGTCACCGCGCACACCGTCGGCGTGACGGCGCTGAGCCGGGGCGAGGTCCACGGCACCTCCCCCCGGGTCGCCGCCGCGGCCGCCACCACCACCGCCGCCGTCGCGGCGGGCACGCTGGTCGCCTCGGCGGGCCGGCCGTGGGTGGCGCGGGCCGCCGCGGCGGTGCTGACCGGGCTGTACGCGGGTGGGGTCGGCGGTGCCCAGCGCCGCGCCGTCGCCCGCCCGGGCGCCCCGGAGGTCCGTGCCGCCACCGGCGCGGGCATCCGCGGGCTGGTGCCGCTGCAGGCGGCCTGGACGGCGGCGGCCGGCGCCCTGCCCGCGGCCGCGGCCCTGGTGGCGCTCGGCCCGCTGGCCCGTGCCGCGTCCCGGCGGATCGCGCTGACATGAGCCTCACGCTCGCCTACGGCACCAACGGCTTCGCCGACCACCGCCTGTCCGAGGCGCTCAGCGTCGTCGCCGGACTGGGCTACGACGGCGTCGCGCTCACCCTCGACCACGGACACCTCGACCCCTTCGCACCGGACCTGCCCGCACGGGTGGCCGCGGTGCGCCGCCTGCTCGAGCGCCACGGGCTGGCGGTGGCCGTCGAGACCGGGGCGCGCTACCTGCTCGACCCGTGGCACAAGCACGAGCCCACGCTCGTCTCCGACACCGGCCGGGAGGTCCGGGTGGACCTGCTGCGCCGGGCCGTCGACGTCGCCGCCGACCTCGGCGCCGGCGTGGTCTCGCTGTGGTCGGGCATCCTGCCGGCCGGTGTCACCGCGGCCGAGGGCTGGTCGCGCGTGCTGAGCGGGCTGGAGGCCGTGCTGCCCCACGCCGAGCGGGCGGGCGTCGTGCTCGCCGTCGAGCCCGAGCCGGGCATGTTCCTCGACCGGCTGGCCGCCGTCCTGGAGCTGCGCCGCCGCCTCGGCGACCCCGACCACCTGCGGGTCACCCTCGACATCGGCCACCTCGTGTGCAACGAGACCGACCCGCCCCCCGCCCTCGTCGGCCAGGCCGCCGGCCTGCTCGCCCACGTCCAGATCGACGACATGCGCCGCGGCGTGCACGAGCACCTCGAGTTCGGTGAGGGCGAGGTCGACCTCCCGCCCGTGCTCGCCGCGCTCGAGGACGCCGGGTACGCCGGCCTCGTCGCCGTCGAGCTGCCCCGCCACTCCCACGCCGCCCCGCTGGTGGCCCGCCGCTCCCTCGAGGCGCTGCGCGCGGCCCTGGGCCGCGCCCGGGAGCACCGCGTCCCCCGTCCCGCACCCATCCCGGAGGTACTCCGATGACCGCAGCCCCCACGCTGGCCGCCGCCCTCACCGACGAGGGCCGCGGCCGGCTCACCGACCTCATCCAGGAGGTCCGCCACGACCCCGCGGCCGCCCGGCGCCGCTTCCCGGCGGCCGCCCGCCTCGTGGGCCGCGGGCCCACCGACCCGTCCGACCCGCTGGGCGTGACCACCCCGCTGGTCGAGGACCTCGTGCGCGGCGCGCTGCTCGAGGCCCTCGCCGCGGCCCGCGACGGCGCAGCCGACCGGATCCTCCAGGACGTCGAGGCGCTCTACCGCGACGGCGACGCCGACGAGAAGCGGGCCGTGCTGCGCGCCCTGCCGGCCCTGCCCGTCGGCGCCGGCGCCCTGCCCCTGCTGCGCGACGCCCTGCGCACCAACGACACCCGCCTCGTGGCCGCCGCCATGGGCGCCTACGCCACCGCCCACCTCGACGACGACGCCTGGCGCCAGGGCGTCCTCAAGTGCCTGTTCGTCGGGGTCCCCGTCGCCGCGGTCGACGGGCTCGACCGCCGCGCCGACGCCGAGCTCGTCCGGATGGTGACCGCCTACGCCGAGGAGCGCCGCGCCGCCGGCCGCGAGGTGCCCGCCGACGCCACCCGCATCCTCACCGACCACGCCCCGACCCCCTGAGGAGCCACCATGCGCATCTTCGACCCGCACATCCACATGACCTCGCGGACCACCGACGACTACGAGGCCATGCACGCCGCCGGCGTGCGCGCCCTCGTCGAGCCGGCGTTCTGGCTCGGCCAGCCCCGCACCAACGTCGGCTCCTTCATCGACTACTTCGACGCCCTGCTGGGCTGGGAGCGCTTCCGCGCCGCCCAGTTCGGCATCGTCCACCACGCCACGATCGCGCTGAACCCCAAGGAGGCCAACGACCCGCGCTGCACCCCCGTGCTCGACGTCCTCCCCCGCTACCTCGACAAGGACGGCGTGGTCGCCGTCGGCGAGGTGGGCTTCGACTCCATGACGCCCGAGGAGGAGCGCGTCTTCGTCCGCCAGCTCGAGCTGGCCGGCGAGCACGACCTGCCCGTCATGGTGCACACCCCGCACCGCGACAAGGCGGCCGGTACCCGGCACACCCTCGAGCTCGTGCGCCAGGTGGGCATCGAGCCGGGCCGGGTCCTGGTGGACCACCTCAACGAGACCACCGTGGCGATGGTCGAGGACGCCGGGTGCTGGATGGGCTTCTCCATCTACCCCGACACCAAGATGGACGAGGACCGCATGGTACGGATCCTCGGCGAGCGCGGCCTGGACCGGGTCCTGGTCAACTCCGCCGCCGACTGGGGCCGCAGCGACCCGCTCAAGACCGCCAAGACGGGCACCGCCATGCTCGCGGCCGGCTTCACCGACGCCGACGTCGACACCGTGCTGTGGCAGAACCCCGTCGCCTTCTACGGCCAGAGCGGCCGGCTGCTCATCGACGACGCCGGCCCGGCCGGCGCCACCTTCGAGGGCAACTCGATCCTGCGCGGCGAGCCCGTCGCCGGCGCCGGCCGCCAGGCGGTCGCGGCGGGGGCGGAGTAGTGCGCCTGCGCCACCGCGACGGCACGATCGTCCACCTCGCCTACTGCACCAACGTCCACCCGGCCGAGGACTTCGCCGGGCTGCGCGACCAGCTGCGCCGCTTCGCCGCCCCGGTGCGCCGCGAGCTCGGCGTCGACCGCCTCGGCGTGGGCCTGTGGCTCCCGGCCGGGGCGGCGGCCCGCCTGGCCGGCGACCCCGCCGAGCTGGCCGAGCTGCGGGCGGACCTGGACCGCCTCGGCCTCGAGGTCGTCACGCTCAACGCCTTCCCGTACGCCCACTTCCACGCCCCGGTGGTCAAGCAGGCGGTGTACCACCCGGACTGGACGGACGAGGCGCGGCTGACCTACACCCTCGACGCGGCCCGCGTGCTCGCCGGGCTGCTGCCCGACGACGTCGCCCGGGGCTCCATCAGCACCCTGCCCCTGGCCTGGCGCGAGCCCTGGTCGCCCGACCAGGCGGGCGCCGCCGCGGCCCAGCTCGACCGGCTCGCCGCCGGGCTGGGCCAGATCGCCGCCGAGACCGGCCGCCGCGTGCGCGTGGCCGTCGAGCCCGAGCCGGGCTGCGTCGTCGAGACCGTGGCGGACGCCGTCGAGCACCTCGCCGGCGTGGACACCGAGCACCTCGGGCTGTGCCTGGACACCTGCCACCTGGCCACCTCCTTCGAGGACGCGGAGGCCGCGCTCGGCGCGCTCGACCGCGTGGGGCTGCCGATCGTCAAGACGCAGGTCTCCGCCGCCCTGCACGCCGAGGACCCGCGCGACCCGGCCACCCGGCAGGCCCTGGCCGGGTTCGTCGAGGACCGGTTCCTCCACCAGACGCGCGAGCTCGACGGCGCCGGCCTGCTGG
Source organism: Georgenia thermotolerans (assembly GCF_009193185.1). GTDB lineage: Bacteria > Actinomycetota > Actinomycetes > Actinomycetales > Actinomycetaceae > Georgenia > Georgenia thermotolerans. Next base: position 31,560 of record NZ_VUKF01000018.1, read on the forward strand.
CCCGCGACGACCTGCCCGACGCCCTCACCGGCGCCGACGCGCTGCCCGGCGAGGGGCCCTGGCGGGTGCACTTCCACGTGCCGCTGCACGCCGAGCCCGACCCGCCCCTGCGCAGCACCCGCGACGTCCTCGCCGCCACCCTCGAGAGGCTCCTCGGCGGCGAGCACCCGCGCACCGACCACCTCGAGCTGGAGACCTACACCTGGTCCGTCCTACCGCCCCACCGCCGCCCGCACGACGACGCCGGTCTCGTCGCCGGCCTCGCCGCCGAGCTGGCCTGGGCGCGGGACCAGCTCACCCGCCTCGACCTGGAGGTCCTGTGAACCGCACCCTCGTCCTCGACGTCGTCGGGCTGACCCCCCGGCTGCTCGAGCACATGCCCCACCTGCGCAGCGTGGGCGGCCCCGGCGGGCGCGCCGAGCTCGGCACCGTGCTGCCCGCGGTGACCTGCTCGGCGCAGTCGACGTTCCTCACCGGGCTGCCGCCGCGCGACCACGGCATCGTGGGCAACGGCTGGTACTTCCGGGAGCTGGGCGAGGTCTTCCTCTGGCGCCAGCACAACCGCCTGGTCGGCGGGGAGAAGGTCTGGGAGACCATCCGGCGCCACCGGCCCGGCTACCGGGTCGCGAACGTGTTCTGGTGGTACGCCATGGGCTCCACCGCCGACACGACGATCACCCCGCGGCCGGAGTACTACGCCGACGGGCGCAAGGAGCCGGACTGCTGGACCTGGCCGCCGCAGCTGCACGACGAGCTGACCGCCGAGCTGGGCCGCTTCCCGCTGTTCAAGTACTGGGGGCCGGGGACGTCGATCGACGTCTCGAAGTGGATCGTCGCCGCGGCCCGGCGCCTCATGCCCGAGCACGACCTCACCCTCGTCTACGTCCCGCACCTGGACTACGACCTCCAGCGCTACGGGCCTTCCTCGCCCCAGGCGGCCGCCGCCGCCCGGGAGGTCGACACCGCCCTCGCGCCGCTGCTCGACGACGCCCGGCGCACCGGCACCACGGTGGTCGCGCTCAGCGAGTACGGCATCACCGACGTCGCCCGGCCCGTGGACGTCAACCGGGTGCTGCGCCGCGCCGGGCTGCTCCACGTGCACACCAACCGCACCGGCGAGCTGCTCGACCCGTGGACCTCGCGCGCCTTCGCGGTGGCCGACCACCAGGTGGCGCACGTGTACGTCAACGACCCGGCCGACCTGCCGGCGGTGCGCGACCTGCTCGCCGGCGTCGACGGGGTGGCCGAGGTGCTGGACCGCGAGGGCCAGGCCGCCTACGGCCTCGACCACCCCCGGGCCGGGGACCTCGTGCTGGTCGCCGAGCCGGACGCCTGGTTCACCTACTACTACTGGCTCGACGACGCCCGGGCGCCCGACTTCGCCCGCATCGTGGAGATCCACAAGAAGCCCGGCTACGACCCGGCTGAGCTGTTCCTCGACCCCGAGGACCGCTGGGCCAAGGCCCGGGCGGCCGGGGCGGTGCTGCGCAAGAAGGCCGGCCTGCGCTACCGGATCGACGTCGTCCCGCTCGACCCCTCGCCGGTGCGCGGGAGCCACGGCCGGCTCCCGGACGACGCCGCGGACGGGCCCGTGCTGCTGTGCTCGGCCGGCGACCTGCCCGCCCGGGTCGAGGCCACGGAGGTGCGCGACCTGCTGCTGCGGCTGGCCGGCGTGCCGGTCACCGCGCCGGTGGCCCCGGCCGCGGCGCCGGCGGAGGTCTGACCGGCGCACGTGCCTGAGCCGCGTCGCGCCTCAGGCACGCGGAGACAGCAGGAAGGGCCTCACCCGTGCGGGTGAGGCCCTTCCGTGGTGGCCCGGCCGGCCCGGTCGGCCGGGCCGGGGCGGTCAGCGCACGCTGAAGGCGGCGTCGAACGCGGCGGCCGGCTTGTCGAAGGCCAGCTTGCGCACGAACGCCAGCGCCTCGGGGGCGCCGACCAGCCGGTCCATCCCGGCGTCCTCCCACTCCACCGAGATGGGCCCGTCGTAGTCGATGGTGTTGAGCATCCGGAAGCAGTCCTCCCAGGGCACGTCGCCGTGGCCGGTGGAGACGAAGTCCCAGCCGCGGCGCGGGTCCGCCCAGGGCAGGTGGGAACCCATGCGCCCGTTGCGCCCGTTGCCCACCCGGCGCTTCGCGTCCTTGCAGTCCACGTGGTAGATCCGGTCCTTGAAGTCCCACAGGAAGCCCACCGGGTCCAGGTCCTGCCACACGAAGTGGCTCGGGTCCCAGTTCAGCCCGAAGGCCTCGCGGTGCCCGATCGCCTCGAGCGCGCGCACGGTGGTCCAGTAGTCGTAGGCGATCTCGCTGGGGTGGACCTCGTGGGCGAAGCGCACCCCCACCTCGTCGAAGACGTCGAGGATCGGGTTCCACCGGTCGGCGAAGTCCTGGAAACCGGCCTCGACCCACTCCTCCTTCACCGGCGGGAACATGGCCACGTACTTCCAGATCGACGACCCGGTGAAGCCCACGACCGTCTTGACCCCCAGCCGGGCGGCGGTGCGGGCGGTCAGCTTCATCTCCTCCGCGGCGCGCTGGCGCACGCCCTCGGGCTCGCCGTCGCCCCACACCTGGTCGGGCAGCATGTCGCGGTGCCGCTCGTCGATCGGGTCGTCGCACACCGCCTGCCCCTTGAGGTGGTTGGAGATGGCGTAGACCTTGAGGTTGTGCCGCTCGAGGATGTCGAGGCGGTCCTGGATGTAGGCGTCGTCCTCGGCGCCGCGCCAGGGGTCGAGGTGGTCGCCCCAGCAGGCGATCTCCAGCCCGTCGTACCCCCACTCGGAGGCGAGCCGGGCCACCTCCTCGAAGGGCAGGTCGGCCCACTGGCCGGTGAACAGGGTGATCGGTCGCGTCATGGTCCCTCCCTTAGGACTGTGCGGCCGCCGCGTGGGCGGCGATGTCGGTGTAGACGCTGCGTGCGGCGCTGGAGCGCTCGACGGCGTCGAGCACGCGCTGCACGGCCAGGCCGTCGGCGAAGGACGGCGTGGGCTGCTCCCCCGCCGCGACGGCGCGGACGAGGTCGACGGCCTGGTGGACGAAGCCGTGCTCGTAGCCGAGGCCGTGCCCGGCGGGCCACCAGCTCGCCACGTAGGGGTGCTCGGGCTCGGTGACGAGGATCCGGCGGAACCCCGCGGTGCGGGCCGGCTCGCTGGCGTCGTAGTACTCCAGGACGTTCATGTCCTCGAAGTCGAACGCCAGGGACCCGGTGGTGCCGTTGACCTCGATGCGGATGGCGTTCTTGCGGCCCCAGGCGAAGCGGGTGGCGTCGAACACGGCCGGGGCGCCGCTCGCGAGGCGGGCGGTGAACATCGCCGTGTCGTCCACGGTCACCGGCCCCCGCTCGCTGCCGCCCACCCCGTGCAGGCCGTCGAAGCTCTCCGCCACGGGCCGCTCGGCCACGAGGGTCTCGAGCATCGCGGACACCCCGGCCACCCGCTCGCCGGTGATGAAGTGGGTGAGGTCGATGATGTGGGCGCCGATGTCGCCCAGCGCGCCGGAGCCGGCCTTGGCCTTGTCGGTGCGCCAGGACAGCGGCGCCTCGGCGTCGGCCAGCCAGTCCTGCAGGTACTGGCAGCGCACCTGCCGGACCTCGCCGATGCGGCCCTCGACCACCAGCTGGCGGGCGAGCTGGACGGCCGGCACGCGCCGGTAGGTGAAGCCCACCATGGAGAGCACGCCGCGGGCGGCGGCCTCCTCGGCCGCCGCGGCCATCGTCTCCGCCTCGGCGAGGGTGTTCGCCATCGGCTTCTCGACGAGGACGTGCTTGCCGGCCTCGAGCGCCGCGCAGGCGATCTCGGCGTGGGTGTCCCCGGGGGTGCAGATGTCGACGAGGTCGACGTCGTCGCGCTCGAGCACCCGCCGCCAGTCCGTCTCCACCTCCTGCCAGCCCAGCCGGTCCGCCGCCGCCTGCGCCGCGTCGGCGTGGCGGCCCACGAGGACCTGCATGCGCGGCTCGAGCGGCAGGTCGAAGAAGCGGGGGGCCACCCGCCACCCCTGGGAGTGGGCGCGTCCCATGAACGCGTAGCCGATCATGGCCACGCGGAGCGGCCGTGCTGCCTGACTCATCAGAAAATCTCTCCTCACCTCTCCTGGGCGGGCCGCCCGGCGGGGACCGCCGGGCGGCGTCGCGTCAGGACTGGAACGCCGTGGGCAGGTACTGGTCGACGTTGTCCTTGGTCACCACGGGCGCGTGGAGCTGGACGGTGCGCGGCACCTCGACCTCGACGAGGTCGCTCATGGCCTTGCCCTGGGCGATGAGCCGGGCGAGGCGGATGCCGTCGGCGGCCTGCGTGGACGGGTAGATGACGGTCGCCTCGACGACGGTGCCGCCGGACTTGATCATCTCCATGACGTTCTTCGACCCGGCGCCGCCGACGAGGAAGAACTCGTCGCGGCCGGCGTTGTCGATCGCGGCCATGACGCCGACGCCCTGGTCGTCGTCGTGGTTCCAGATGGCGTCGATCTTCGGTGCGGCCTGCAGCAGGTTGGAGGCGGCCGTCTCCCCGCCCTGGACGGTGAAGTCGGCGGCCACGCGGTTGGAGACCTTCAGCCCGCAGTCCTTCAGGGCGTCGGCGAAGCCCTGGCTGCGGTCCTGGGTCAGCGGCAGGTTGTCGATGCCGGCGATCTCGGCGACGACGGCGTCGGACTTGCCGCCGAGCCGGTCGCAGATGTAGGTGCCGGCCGAGACGCCCATGCCGTAGTTGTCACCGAGGACGGTGGTCCGGGCGGCGAACGGGCTGGAGAACTCGCGGTCGACGTTGACGACGGGGATGCCGGCCTCCATCGCCTTGGTGGCGACGTCGGTGAGGGCGGCGCCGTCGAAGGGCAGCAGGACGATGGCGTCGACCTTGTCGTTGATGAACTGCTCGATCTGGCTGATCTGCAGGTTGACGTCGTTGGTGCCCTCGGCGACCTTGAGGTCGACGTCCGTGTACTTCTCGGCCTCGGCCTGGGCGGCGGAGGTGATCGCGCCCATCCAGCCGTGGTCGGCGGCCGGGGCGGAGAAGCCGATGGTGACGGTGTCACCCGGCTCGTCGTTGGCCCCGGCGGGCGCCGGCGCGGCGCTGCCGCCCCCGCTGGTCTCGCTCGGCGCGGGGGTGTTCGAGGTGCAGGCGGCCAGGACGGCGGCCCCGGCCAGGACCGCCAGCGGGGCCATGACCCGGCGGCGCAGCGTCTTCGGTGCGGACATGCTTTCTCTCCTTGGGAAGGGGTTGGGCGTCAAACAACGGGGTGGTGCTGGGACAAGGGGTGCGGTCGAGGGCGGACGGGTGATGGAGAAACCACAGGTGCGGGACCGCGGTTGCGGTCCGAGGCCGTGCGGGACAGGTGCGGCCGGGCGACGGCGCCCGGCCACGCCTCAGGTGCGGCGGGAGAAGCGCTGCTGGAGCAGCACGGCGGCGACGATGATGGCGCCCTTGGCCACCGACTGGGCCGAGATGGACAGGTTGTTCTGGGTGAAGATGTTCGTCAGCGTCGCGAAGATGAGGACGCCGAGGACGGTGCCGACGATGGTGCCGCGTCCGCCGATGAGCAGCGTGCCGCCGACGACGACGGCGGCGATGACGTCGAGCTCCAGGAGCTGGCCGTGGGTGGACGAGCCGGCGGTGGTGCGGGCGAGCATCATGAGCCCGCCGATGCCGGCGGTGAGGCCGGCAATGGCGTAGAGGTACATCGTGTGCCGCTGGACCTTGATGCCTGCGAGCCGCGCGGCCTCGGGGTTGCCACCGACCGCGACCGTGCGCCGGCCGAAGGTGGTGCGGTTGAGCACGACCCACCCGGCCGCGGCGACCACGACGAAGATCCACACGAGCACCGGGATGCCGAGGACGTCGGCCTGGAAGAAGTCGAGGAAGGGCCGGACGGTGACGAGCTGAGTCCGCCGCTGGGCGATCATCTCGGCCAGGCCGCGGGCGGCGACCATCATCGCCAGGGTGGCGATGAACGCCACGACCCTGCCGTAGGCGACAAGGACGCCGTTGACGAGCCCGGCGGCGGTACCCACGGCGAGGGCGGTGAAGACCATGATGACCCAGTGGGTGTTGGTCGCCATCGTCTGGGTGGCGAGCGTCGTCGCCCACACGCTGGACAGCCCCAGGACCGAGCCGACGGACAGGTCGATGCCGCCGGCGGTGATGACGAAGGTCATCCCCACGCTGACCACGCCGGTGACGGCTGCCAGGCGCAGGATCGTCATGACGTTGTCGAGGCTGGCGAAGCGCTCGCCGGCGGTCGCCACGCCGATGACCACCAGCAGCGCCAGGGCGATGACGAGGCCGAGGTTGCGGCCGAGGCCGAGCCCGCGCCAGCGGGCCGGAGCCGCCTTCGGCTCGGCCCCCGCGGGGAGCAGGTCCCGGTTGGACGGCGGCAGCGCCGCCGCGCTCCCGGTGGTCTGCGGCTCGCTCACGAGTGAGCTCCTTCCATGACGAGGTCGAGCACACCGTGCTCGTCGATGAGGTGGGACGGGCCCTGGTGGACGATGCGGCCGTCGGCGACGACGAGGACCTGGTCGGACAGCCCCAGGACCTCCTCGATCTCGCTGGACACGACGACGACGGCGGCACCCTCCGCGGCGAGGCGGCGGACGAGGCCGTAGATCTCGGCGCGGGCGCCGACGTCGACGCCGCGGGTGGGCTCGTCGAGCAGGAGCACCGTGCAGCCGTGGACGAGCCAGCGGGCGAGCATCGCCTTCTGCTGGTTGCCGCCGGAGAGGGTGCGGATGGCCCGTTCGGGGTCGGCCGGGGACAGCTGCATCGCCTGAATCTGCTCTCGGGCGGCGCCGCGCTCGGCGCGCTCGTCCAGAAACCCCGTGCGGGCGAAGCGCGCGAAGGTCGAGAGGGTGATGTTGCGGTACACCGGCTCGTCCAGCAGCAGGCCCTGGCTCTTGCGCTCCTCCGGCGCCAGACCGACGCCGCGGGCGACGGCGTCGGGCACCGAGCCCGCCCGCAGTTCCTGACCGTGCACCCGCACGGTCCCGGCGGTGCGGCGGCGGGCGCCGTAGACGGTCTCGAGGATCTCGGACCGGCCGGCGCCCACGAGGCCGGCGAGCCCGACGATCTCCCCGGCGCGCACCGTGAACGAGACGTCCTGGAACACCCCGGCGAGGGCCAGGTCCTCGACCTCGAGCACCGGCTCACCCTGGACCTCCCGCGGCTCGCCGCCCAGCGCCGCGTCCACGGTGCGGCCGGTCATGAGCCGGATGAGCTCGCGGGTCGGGGTGCCGGCGACGTCGAGGTTGGCGGCGACCGTCCGCCCGTCCTTGAGGACGGTGATGCGGTCGCCGATCTGGCGGATCTCCTCCAGGCGGTGGGAGATGTAGATGACGGCGACACCCTCGGCGGTCAGCGAGCGCACCACCCGGAAGAGGTTCTCCACCTCCTCGGGGTCGAGCACCGCGGACGGCTCGTCCATGACGATGACCTTGGCGTTGCGCGACAGCGCCCGGGCCATGGACACGATCTGCTTGCCGGCCGCGGAGAGCCGGCCCACCTCGCGCCCGGGCGAGATCTCCCGGTGGCCGAGCCGGCGCAGCAGGTCCCGGGTGCGCGCGTGCGCCTCGGACCGGCGGAGGAACCCGCCCCGGGCCAGCTCGTGGCCGAGGAAGATGTTCTCGGCGACGGTCAGGCCGTCGACGACGTCGAGCTCCTGGTACATCGTGGCGACGCCGAGGTCGAGCGCGGCCTGGGGGCCGGAGATCGTCACCGGCTCCCCGAGCCAGCGGATCTCGCCGTCGTCGGGCTGGTGGGCGCCGGCGAGGATCTTGATGAGCGTGGACTTCCCGGCGCCGTTCTGGCCGAGGAGGCAGTGGACCTCGCCGGCACGGATGTCGAGGTCGACACCGTCGAGGGCCCGGGCGCCGGGGAAGGTCTTGACGATGTCGCGCATCTGCAGCAGGAGGGGGTCGGCTGTGACCATGGGCACAACCTACGGAGGCTTCTGTCGGCCGTCAAGCAAAAGTCGCGACCAATTTGCGGCGTTGCCTTGCCGCGACGTCCGGAAGACACCGTGGTTTACTCCTGCTATGGCGATTGCTTCAGCCAAACCACCAACCTTGGCGCCCCGTAGCGACCCGCGCCGCCCCGCCGATGTCCGCCCGAACACCGCGGGCAGCCTGTTCCAGCTCCTGCGTGACGGTCAGCCGCGCACGCGCGCGGACCTGGCGGCGATCACGGGGCTCGCCCGCTCGACGGTCGCCGCGCGCATCGAGGACCTCCTCGCCGCCGGTCTGCTCGCGCCCACCGGGGAGGCAGCCTCCACCGGTGGACGCCCGCCCGCGACCTTCGCGTTCAACCCGGCCGCCCGCATCGTCGTCGCCGTCGACCTCGGCGTCAGCCACGCCCGCGTCGCGGTGACCGACCTGGGCGGGCACGTCCTCGCCGAGGACACCTTCGAGCTGGCCATCGCCGACGGGCCGGAGCCGGTCCTCGGCCGCGTCGTCGACGTCGCCCGCGCCCTCGTGCGCGAGGTGGGCCGCCCGGAGGCCGACGTCGTCGGCATGGGGGTCGGCCTGCCCGGCCCGGTCGAGCACGCCTCCGGGCGGCCGACGAGCCCGCCGATCATGCCCGGCTGGGACGGGTACGACGTGCCGGGCCGGCTCGGCGAGGCCTTCCCCATCCCGATCCTGGTCGACAACGACGTCAACATCATGGCGCTGGGCGAGCACGAGGCCGTCTGGCCCGACGTCGACGACCTGCTCTACGTCAAGATCGCCACCGGCATCGGCGCCGGCATCATCAGCGACGGCACGATCCAGCGCGGGGCACAGGGCGCCGCCGGGGACCTCGGTCACATCGCCGTGCCCGGCGGGGCGGAGGTGCCGTGCCGGTGCGGCAACTTCGGCTGCCTCGAGGCGATCGCCGGCGGGCCCGCCGTGGCCGCCGCGCTGCGCGAGAAGGGCCTGGAGGTGGCCTCCAACGCGGCGCTGGTCGAGCTCGTCCGCTCCGGGAACCTGGAGGCGACCCTCGCGCTGCGGCAGGCCGGCCGGGAGATCGGCGCGGTGCTCGCCACGTGCGTGAACCTGCTCAACCCGTCGGTGATCGTCATCGGCGGGGCCGTCGCGGAGGCGGGCGAGCACCTGCTGGCCGGTATCCGCGAGGTCGTCTACACCCGCTCCCTGCCGCTGGCCACGCAGCACCTGCGCATCGTCGCCTCCCGCACCGCCGGCCGGGCCGGGGTGCTCGGCGCGGCCGCCATGGTGACCCAGCACGTGCTCTCCGCCGAGCAGATCAACGCCCTGGTCGGGGACTGACACGGGTGCGCTGAGGGCCCTCACCGGACGGTGAGGGCCCTCAGCGCGCTCGACGGCCCGTCCACGCGTGCGACAGCGCCTTCCCACGCGGTCCACGGCACCTGCCACGCGCACGACGGCGGCGCATGCGGGCGCGTCCCCACGCACGACGGCGGCGGCGCCGGTGCCCCCCAGCACCGGCGCCGCCGCCGTCCCCGCGGTCAGTACCGCAGCGTGGTGAGGTAGTCGAAGCTCTCCTGGGCGAAGTCGCGGCCGTCGGGCGCGAGGTCGTACTCGACGGTGTAGAACCGCACCTTGCCGTGGGCCGCCTGGAGGATGGCCTCCCAGTCGAGCTCGCCGTCACCGACGTTGGCGAAGGTCGCGCGCTTGTCGCCGTTGAGGAAGCCGTCCTTGATGTGGAGCAGCTCGATGCGGTCGCCGTAGCGCTCGAGCAGGTCGACGACGTCGACGCCGGCGTCGGCCGCCCACAGCACGTCGACCTCGAAGGTGACGTACCGGGGGTCGGTGTTGTCGGCGATGATCTCCCAGGCCGGCTTCAGCTCCCCGGTCTCGGGCACGACGTACGTGGTCGTGAACTCCTGCTGGTGGTTGTGGCCGAAGATCTTGTGCAGACCCTGCTGCTTCGCGGCCTTGCCCAGCCGGTTGAGGGTCTCGGCGGTCTTCAGGACGTTCTCGTAGCTGCCGATGCCGGGCGAGGCGAAGCCGCCGGAGCCGACGTAGTGCTGCCCGATGGTCTTGGAGTACGCCAGGGTCTGGTCCCAGGTGGCCTCGTTCGTGCTGTTGTGGGACGCGGAGGCCTTGAGGCCGTACTGCTTGAGCAGGGCCGCGAACTCCTCGGCGGTGTAGCCGCTGAAGTTGCCGCTGTAGGGCTCGATGTTCTTGTACCCCATGGCCGACAGCTCGGCGAGGACCTGCTCGAGGCCGACCTGGTTGACCCACGGGATGAGGCTGTACATCTGGATCGAGACCTTGCTGGCCGGGACGCTGCGGCCGGCGTGGTCGGGGGTGTGAGGCCCCGGCGTGGCCGAGGCGGCGGAGGCGGTGGCGACCAGGGCGCCGGCGGCGAGGGCGGCGGCGGCCACCCGGCGGGTGTGGCGGGACCGGAATGACGACATCGGTGAACTCCCTTGTTGTCCGTGCGGTTGAGGGGACCGGCGCGATGCGCCGGGGCGTGCGGGGCGGACGGTGGGCCCGCCCGGTGATGGGGCGGAGGGCCCGCCCGGTGATGGGGCGGAGGGCCCGCCCAGGGGGTGAGCGGCGGGCGTCCGCCCGCCGCGCCGGGAGGGCGGGGCCCGAAGGCCCCGCCCTCGCGCCGTCAGCTCAGCGCGGCGATCACCGCCTTGGCGTCGCGCACGAGGACCTCGTGGCCGGCCTTGTCGGCGAACCGCTCGAGGGCGCCCACGGCCTGGGCGGCGCGGCCGGCGGCCAGGTGCCGCTCGGCCTGGTCGAGCTGGGCGGTCAGCGGCTTGACGGCGCCGACCTCCCCGCGCTCGGCCAGGAGCCCGAGCAGGGCCCGGACGTCGGCGAGGGACGTCGTCGTCGTGAAGGTCACGGCGGTCTCGGCGGTGTTGCCCGCCGCGTCCGTCGCGGTCGCGACGACGGTGTGCTCGCCGAGGTCGAGCGTCCACAGCTCCAGGGCGTCGGTGACCGGCGCCCCGTCCACCGTCAGCGTCGTGGCGGCGACGCCGGAGGTGGCGTCCTCGGCGGCCGCGGCCGGGCGCAGGACGCCCGAGTCGCCGAGCTCGGCGCCGTCCTCGACCCCGCTGATGCTCACCACGGGGGCGGCGGCGTCGATCCGGACGCTCAGCGCGATCGGCTCGGAGACGTTGCCCGCGCCGTCGGTCGCCCGGACGAGGGCGGTGTGCTCGCCGTCGCCGCTGATGGCGAAGGTGCCGTAGGTGGACACCGGCTGCCAGGTCTTCCCGCCGTCGAGGGAGTAGGCCCGCTCGGTGACGGTGCCGTCGTCCACCGCCGTGACCGAGACGGTCACGTCGGCGGTGTACCAGCCGTTCTCGCCGGTCGGCTGCGCCGGGTCGAGGGTCGCCTGGACGACCGGGGCGAGCGTGTCCGGCACGTCGCCGGTGCCGACGCCGGCGCCCACGAACCGCAGGTAGTCCAGGTCGACGCCGCCGGTGGAGGTGACGTAGAGGGTGTCCGACCCCTCGGGGGCGTCCGCCAGGGTGGCGGCGGCCTGCTGCCACCCCTCGCCGCCGCCGAACGCGAGCTCGGCGAAGGGCGCGGCGTCCGCGGCGCCCCAGCGCAGCTGGATGCCGCCCTTGCCCTGGGCCTGGCCGATCACCGAGTCGACGCCGACGAGGTTCGCCGGGTCGTAGGCGAGGTAGTCGCCCTCGTCGAAGGAGACGACCTTGCGCAGCCCGCTCGCGGACGCGTCGTCGACGACCTCGACGCCCTCGAGCCGGTCGGCCCACTCGGCCTCCTGCGTCTTGGGGTTGAACAGGAGCGTGGCCTCGCCCTGGGCGGGCGGGATGTCGCCGTGGCCGGCGTCGGTGTAGGTCACCACGAGGGTGCCGTAGATGTTCTCGGTCTCGCCGTGCTCCTGGGCGTCGGCCGGGGTGCGGATCGAGAAGGAGCAGCCCGTGCCCGAGGTGAGCGGGTGGGCGTGCTCGTCGTGGCCCAGGCCGAAGGTCCAGGAGACCCGCCTGCAGTCCGGGCTGGTGCCGTCCTCGGGGTCGTCGACGGACACGTTGACGCGGACCGTCTGGCCCCAGTCGAAGAAGGCCCCCTGCGGCACGTCCAGGCTCACGGTCGGCGCGACGTTGCCGACGGTGATGGCCCGGCTGGTCAGGGCGAAGCGGCCGCCGGCGTCGGTGACCCGCAGGCGGGCGGTGTACTGGCCGGTCTCCGTGTAGGTGTGGGAGGCGGTCACGCCGGTGGCGTCGAAGGTGCCGTCACCGTCGAAGTCCCACTCGTAGGTCAGCGCGTCACCCTCGGGGTCACGCGAGCCGGAGGCGTCGAAGTCGACCACCAGCGGGGCGTCGCTGGAGGAGATCGCCGAGGCGGTGAAGCGCGCCTGCGGCGTCTTGTTGCCGGCGGCGAAGTCGACCCGGTACAGGCCGGCGTCGGGGTTCTGACGGAAGAACCCGTCGCCGTACTCCAGGACGTACAGCGAGCCGTCCGGCCCGAACTCCATGTCCATGACGTTGTCCCAGATGGGCTGCGCCACGTTGTTCAGGTGCGCGTTGGGCAGGAAGTTCTCGATGTGGGTGACTTCGCCGTCGTTGGCCAGGTCCGAGGTGAACGCGGCGACGTAGTCCTGGGAGAACTCCGCGAAGAAGGACTTCCCGTCCCAGTACTCCGGGAACTTCGACGTCGAGGGGTTCTCGGCGTCGTAGCGGTAGACCGGGCCGCCCATGGGCCCCTGGCCCCTGCCGCTGCCGAAGGCGGTCAGCTCGGGCCAGGGCTGGTGGTCGTCGTCGTCGCCGTACCACAGCTGCGGGGCGGTGGCCGGCGGCAGCTCGCGCAGACCGGTGTTCCAGCGCGAGTTGTTCTCGGCGCCGGCGTCGCAGTCGAAGAACTCCCGGGGCGTGCCGGTCGCGAAGTCCCACTCGTTGTAGTTGGCGTTCGGGCCGTGGCAGAAGGGCCAGCCGCCGTTGATCGGCTTGGTGGTCGACTGCCACTCCACGTAGCCCATCGGGCCGCGCTGCGGGTCAGGGACGGCGGAGTCCGGGCCGTAGTCGCCCCACACCAGCGCGCCGCTCTGGGCGTCGTAGTCGATGCGGAAGGGGTTGCGCACCCCCATGACGTAGATCTCCGGGCGGGTGCCCTCCGTGCCCTCGGGGAACAGGTTCCCCGCCGGAATGGTGTAGGAGCCGTCCGCCTGGACGCTGATCCGCAGGATCTTGCCGCGCAGGTCGTTGGTGTTGCCGGGGCCGCGGCGGGCGTCCAGGCCCGGGTTCATCCCGGGGGCGTCGTTGTTGGGCGCGAACCCGTTGGCGCCGGGGGTGCCGGCGGGGGTGTTGTCACCCGTGGACAGGAACAGGTTGCCGTCGGCGTCCCAGGCGATGTCAGCCCCGACGTGGCAGCACTGCCCGCGCTGGGCCTCGACCTTGATGATCTTCTGCTCGGTGCTCAGGTCCAGCGTGCCGCTCTCGGCGTCCCACTGGAACCGGGAGAGCTGGTTGTACCCCAGCCACTGGTTCCAGTACTCCTCGGTCTCCCCCGCGGGCAGGCTGTTGGGCGCGCTGCCGGCCGGCGTCGTCCGCGGGTAGGGCACCCCGGAGCTGGAGACGCCGTCCATCACCACCGGCGCGTAGACGAGGTAGACCCAGCCGTTCTCGGCGAAGTTCGGGTCGAGGGCGACGGTCTGCAGGCCGTCCTCGGAGTTGCGGTACACGTCGAGCGTCGCGGCGACGCGCGTGGTTCCGGTGGCCGGGTCGGTGAGCCGGACGACGCCGTCGCGGGCGGTGTGCAGCACCTTGCCGTCCGGCATGACGGCGAGGTCGATGGGCTCGCCGGTGTTCTTGGTGAGCAGGATCTTCTCGTAGTTGTCCCAGTCGAGGGCGACGTCGGCCCCCGGCTCGCTGCCGTGGTCGATGCCGCCGTGCGCGGCGGCCGGGACGGTGACGGCACCGGAGAGCGCCACGAGGCCCGCGAGAAGCAGGGCTCGCGAGCGCGTCGGGCGCGCAGGTCTTCTCATGCGTTGGTTCCCCCTGTCGGTCGGCCCCGCCGCCCGCCGTCGTCGGCGGGCCGTGCGGGGTCGGCGTGAGCTGCTGCGACAGCCGTCCGGCGGCGGCTCGCCGGCCCCGGGCCTCTCCCGGTGGGTTCCCGGGTACCCCGGGGCGCCGGCCCCCCTCCCCGGGCCGGTGGCGGCAATTGCGGACCACCTTGTCCTGTCGCTTGCCGGGAACGTAACGGGGACATCTGTCGTCCGTCAAGCATAAGTCCGGAGTATGGGCAGCCAAAGACCCGCGACGGGCGTCAGTTGCGGTCCCGCAACGGCCTGACGGGCCGTCCCGGCGCCCGCCCGAGCGGCCGGATCGTCCCACCGCCGGGGCCTCGGCGGCACCTTCCCGCACTAACTCACCCGTGCCGCGCCGCGGGGGGCACTTGAACCGTCACGCTTTTACGGATCGAGATAGATCTTTTGCTTGACGATCAACAGAAGGGGGCCTACTGTCGCCATCGTTCCAGACGATGACGTCCGGTCCATCGATACGGCCAGCCCGTGAGGCTGACCGGCCCTCCCCCTCGCGATGGTCCGGACCGCGCGCGCCGACGACGGCCCGTGCGGCGTCGTCCCGACACCAGGGGGAGCTCGATGACGACGACCAGGCGTGCCGGTCGTGTCCTCTTCCACGCCCCCGTGCCAGGGCGGAGCCGCCTCGCCGACGAGGCGCCCGCCGTACCGCAGTCGCCGCCGCGGCGTCGGGCCGGGCGGCCCTGAAGGGAGACCCATGACCGCACCAGCTGCCCCCGGCCCGCTCCGGAGGGCGATCTCGCGCCGCTCGATGATGAGAGGAGCGGCCCTCGGCGTCGTCGCGCCCGCGGCGGCGGCCGCGATCGGCGCGCCCGCCGTGGCCAACCCCGGCAAGGGCCAGGGGGCCGGGCAGGGCGGGGAGACGCGCCGCATCACCATGTACGCCGAGAAGCTGCCCGGCGGGATGGTCGGCTACGGGCTCGCCCCCGGGAAGGCGACCGTCCCGGGGCCCGTCCTGGAGATGTGGGAGGGCGACACCCTCGAGATCGAGCTGGTCAACACCACCGACCAGCGGCTCTCGATCCACCCCCACGGCGTCCTCTACAGCACCGACTCCGACGGCAGCCCGTTCAACGCCTCGTTCAACGAGCCGGGCGAGACACGCACGTACGTGTGGCGCTCCCGCGCGCCCTTCCGGTCCGACGGGCTGTGGATGCCCGGCAGCGCCGGCTACTGGCACTACCACGACCACGCCATGGGCACCGACCACGGCACGGGCGGGCTGCGCGCGGGTCTGTACGGCGCCCTGGTGGTGCGCCGCAAGGGCGACCCGCTCCCCGACCGCCAGTTCACCGTCGTGTTCAACGACATGACGATCAACAACAAGGTGGCCCCCGACACCCCGATGTTCGAGGCCAACCTCGGCGAGCGGGTGGAGTTCATCGCCATCGGGCACGGCAACACCTTCCACACCTTCCACCTGCACGCCCACCGGTGGGCCAACAACCGGACCGGCATCCTCGAGGGCCCGAACGACCCGAGCCAGGTCATCGACAACCGGGACCTCAACCCCGGCGACTCCTTCGGCTTCCAGGTCCTGGCCGGCGAGGGCGTCGGGCCCGGGGCGTGGATGTACCACTGCCACGTCCAGTTCCACTCCGACGGCGGGATGGCCGGGATCTTCCTGGTGCGCAACGCCGACGGCAGCCTCCCCGAGGGCGCGCAGGAGGCCATCGACGGCTTCCACGGCGGCGCACACGGGCACCACGCGGCCGGCGACGCCGGCTCGGCAGGACCCACCCACGAGTGAAGGAGGACTGATGCGACGAGATCGTGCAGGGGGCCACGTCCGGCCCCTCTGGCTGCGCCGCTCCTTGGCGCTGGCCACCGGCGGGACGCTCGCGCTGGGGCTGGCCGCCCCGGCCGTCGGCGCACCACCGGCCGGCCCACAGCCCGACGCCGCCGGCGGCGCGCCCGCCGTGCTGGTGTTCCACGGCGCGCCCGACCAGCAGGAGGACCCGGTCGCCCGGGCCGCCCAGACCATCGAGGAGCTCGGCGCCGACCACGGCCTCGCCGTCGAGACCACCACCGACCCCGCCACGTTCACCGCGGAGAACCTCGACCGCTACCGCGGCGTCGTCTTCCTCTCCGCCGAGGGCACCGCTCTGAGCGCCGGGCAGGAGGCGGCGCTCAAGGGGTTCGTCAACGACGGCGGGGGTTTCCTCGGCGTGCGGGACGCGGCCCGGGCCCAGGAGCGCTCGGAGTGGTTCACCGGGCTCATCGGCACCCGCCCGGCCGGCAACCTGCCCGAGCCCGAGAAGGTCGCCGAGGTCACCGCCAGCGGTAACAACCCGCCCAACGAGGTCGCGGCCAAGCTCGTCGACGGCGACCCGCGCACCAAGTGGCTCACCTTCACCCCCACCGCCACCATCACGCTGCGCCTGGCCGAGGCCGTCCCCGTCACCCGGTACGCGCTGACCTCCGCCAACGACGCCGCCGGCCGGGACCCGCAGGACTGGACCCTGCAGGGCTCCGCGGACGGCAAGACCTGGGTGGACCTCGACAAGCGCACCGGCGAGGACTTCCCCGACCGGTTCCAGACACTGGACTACACCTTCGAGAACGACCAGGCCTACGCGCACTACCGCCTGGTCATCTCCCGCAACGCCGGGGACGGCCTCACCCAGCTCGCCGAGCTGCAGCTCTTCGGCGCCGCCGCCACCACCGAGCCCGAGCCGGAGATCACCGTGCAGAAGACGATCGTCGACGTCGTCGACCGTCAGCACCCGGCCACCAAGGACCTGCCGCTGAACTGGGAGCGCTCGGACCGCTGGATCAACTGGGACCCCAACCCGGTGGGCCAGGTGCACACCGTCGCGCAGATCCGCGAGAACCTCTACGACGCCGGCAAGGGCGCCAACGGCCCGTTCCACCCCGTCTCCTGGTGCCGGGACTACGACGGCGGCCGCTCCTTCTACACCGGCATGGGCGGCACCGCCGACAGCTACGGCGAGGACGGCTTCCGCACCCACCTGCTCGGCGCGCTGCAGTGGACCACCGGCCTCGTGCGCGGTGACTGCCAGGCCACCATCGCGGCGAACTACACCACCGAGCGGCTCACCGCGACCAACGCCTCGGGCAAGCTCGACCAGATCGGCGAGCCGCACGGCCTGACCGTCGCTCCCGACGGCACCGTGTTCTACGTCGGCAAGGCCGCGTGCCCGAGCGGGCCGGTCCCGTCGTGGGACGACCCCGACGTCGGCCTCGGCTGCGGCACCATCCACCAGTGGGACCCCAAGACGGGCAAGGTCACGCTGCTGACCACCCTCGACGTCATGGGCAACCGCGGCAGCGGCGACGAGCTGGTGAAGAACGAGGAGGGCCTGCTCGGCATCGTGCCCGACCCCGACTTCGCCGAGAACCACTGGATCTACGTCTACTGGATGCCCCACGAGTCCATCGACCGGGAGAAGCGCACCGGCCAGCGGACCGTCTCGCGCTTCACCTACGACCCGGCCGGTCCCACTATCGACCAGGCCAGTCGCGTGGACCTGCTGAGCTGGACCACGCAGATCCACAGCTGCTGCCACGCCGGCGGCGGCATGGCGTTCGACGACGCGGGCAACCTGTACATCGGCTCCGGCGACAGCAACTCCTCCGGCGGCTCCCAGGGCTACTCGGGGAACAACTGGACGAAGGAGTACGCCGGCCTGTCCTTCCAGGACGCCCGCCGCACCTCGGGCAACACCAACGACCTCAACGGCAAGATCCTGCGGATCCACCCCGAGGACGACGGCAGCTACACCATCCCCGAGGGCAACCTGTTCCCCGAGTCCGAGGACCCGGGCGACAAGACCCGCCCGGAGATCTACGTCATGGGCGTGCGCAACATCGCCCGCCTCCAGGTCGACGCCGACACCGACTGGCTCACCGCCGGGTGGGTGGGGCCCGACGCCGGCGCCCCGAGCCCGGAGCTCGGCCCGGCCAAGTACGAGACCGCCACGATCATCACCTCGGCGGGCAACCAGGGCTGGCCCTTCTGCATGGGCAACCGGCAGCCTTACCGCGACCGCAGCGACACCGACGCCAGCGTGCTCACCGGCTGGTACGACTGCGACAACCTCAAGAACACCTCGCCGCGCAACACCGGCCTGGTGGACCTGCCGCCCGCCCGGGACAACATGATCTGGTACTCCCCCGACGGTGGCGGCCCGGTCTTCCCGCTGCGGGAGGACGGGGTGCCCACCTACGAGAAGGCGGACGCCACCTATACCCAGCCGTGGTACCGCGGCGGCGGCCAGGCGATCATGTCCGGGCCCACCTACCGCGCCTCCCAGGTGAACAAGGACAGCAACGTCGCCTGGCCGTCGTACTGGGAGGGCAAGTGGCTGATCGGCGACCAGTCCAACGCCAACAACCGCGTGGCGGTCACCGTCGACCCCGACAAGGTCGAGGAGCAGGGCCCGCCCGCCTTCGCCGAGGACCTGCGCCAGATCATCCGCGGGGGCAACGGCAACGACCGGCTGCAGAGCTGGATGGACGCCGAGTTCGGCCCGGACGGGGCGCTGTACCTGCTCGACTACGCCGGCGGGTTCTTCAGCCTGCACCCCAACCAGAAGCTGCTGCGGGTGACCTACCAGGGCGGACCGGCCAGCCCGGCCCCCACCGCCACGGCCACCAGCCTGCAGCACCGGCCGCTGACGGTGGCCTTCACCGGTGAGCGGTCCGGCGGGGTCACCTACGCGTGGGACTTCGGCGACGGCGCGACCTCCACCGAGGCGAACCCGCGCCACACCTACGCCAAGGTCGGCACCTACAGCGCCACGCTGACGGTGACCTACGCCGACGGCGAGAAGGCGTCCACGACCACCAAGGTCACGATCGCCTGCCCGACACCGGACGCCCGCAAGACCGTCTGGCTCGGCGACACCGACACCGGGGTGGCCAACCACGACCTGGGTGGCTGCACGGTCAACGACCTCATCGACGACGAGGGCACGTGGGCCAACCACGGCGAGTTCGTGACCCACGTCAACGACGTCATCGGCCCGCTCGTGGCCGACGGCGTGATCAGCGGCAAGGACAAGGGGAAGATCACCAGCGCCGCCGCCAGGTCCGACATCGGCAAGAAGGGCCACGCCGGCTACCAGTCCCTCTTCGACGGGACCGCCGCGTCCCTGGCGGGGTGGACCCAGGCACCGGGCGGCCACTTCGAGCTCCAGCCGGACGGCACGCTGCTCTCCCGCGGCGGCCTCGGGATGCTCTGGTACTCGGGCAAGGAGTTCGGGGACTTCTCCCTCAAGCTCCAGTTCCGCGACGTCTCGCCGGAGGGACGCCACGCCAACAGCGGCGTCTTCGCCCGCTTCCCCGACCCGCGCACCCCGGCCGACCAGCGGCCCGAGTGCGCCACGCAGGGCGCGGCGCGGGACTCGCAGGCCTGGGTGGCGATCTACTGCGGCCACGAGATCCAGATCTACGACGGCGCGACCGGCGAGCCGCAGAAGACCGGCTCGATCTACAACTTCGACCCCGTGGGGCTGAAGGACGCCGGCGTGACCGCCAAGGGCGAGTGGAACGACTACGAGGTCCGCGTCGTCGGACAGCGCTACACGATCATCCGTAACGGCGAGGTCATCAACGAGTTCGACAACGCCAAGGGGATCGCCTCGTCCCGGGCCGGCGACCCGCCGACCGACCTGCGGCAGTTCGCCAGCGGCTTCATCGGGCTGCAGAACCACGGCGACAACGACCGCATGGAGTTCCGCAACATCCGCGTGCAGGAGCTCTGAGCCCTGGGGGTGGGCCGGTGCGCGTCGGCAGCCGGCCGACGCGCACCGGCCCGCCCCGCCCCCGACCCGTTCCGGGTCCTCACCCGTCCACGGCCCCCTCCGGGCCTGACCGTCCACGGCCCGCCCCGGGCCTCATCGACACGGCCCGCCTCGGGCCCCCATCGGAAGGCACACGATGTCCCACAGAACCTCACCGGCCCGCCGCCGTCGCGGCGCGGCCGTCCGGCTCGCCATCTCCTCGGTCGCCGCGATCACCGCGGTCGGGCTGGTGCCCGGCACCGCCTCGGCCGAGGTCGCCCCCCAGACGCAGGAGGCCGCCCAGACGGCCGCCGAACAGGTGCTGACCTGGACCGCCGGCGACAGCATGACCGAGTACACCTCCGCCCCGACGGAGGCCACGGCCGGGCCCGCCACCATCGTCTTCGAGACCAGCCTGGCCACCGGCAACACCTTCGGCATGGCGCACACCCTGACGTTCGACACCTCCACGCCGGGGTACAACCACGACGTCGACCTCAACATCGTCGCCAGCCCCTTCGACGCCAACGGCGGCCGCCACGAGGTCGAGGTCACCCTCAGCCCGGGGACCTACCGCTACTTCTGCGCCATCCCCGGCCACGGGATGATGGTCGGCGAGTTCACCGTCACCGGCGGCGGCACCGAGCCCGGCGACACCACGGCGCCGGAGGTCTCGGCCCAGGTCACCGGCGAGCAGGACGCCGACGGCAACTACGTCGGCACCGCGTCGGTGACGCTGGACGCCACCGACGACTCCGGCGTCGAGTCCGTCGAGTACTCCCTCGACGGCGGCGCCTGGACTCCCTACACCCAGCCCGTGGCCGTCACCGCACCGGGCGCGCACACCCTGCGCTACCGGGCCACCGACACCGCCGGCAACACCTCCGAGGCCGCCAGCGTGACCTTCACCGTCGCCGAGCCGGCCCCCGCGGACACCACCGCCCCGGAGGTCAGCGCCCACGTCGCCGGCGAGCAGGACGCCGACGGAAACTACGTCGGCGCCGCCACCATCGCCCTGGAGGCCACCGACGCCTCGGGCGTGGAGAGCGTCGAGTACTCCCTCGACGGCGGGGCCTGGACCCTCTACACCGAGCCGGTCGCCATCACGTCCCCCGGCGCGCACACCCTGCGCTACCGGGCCACCGACACCGCCGGCAACACCTCCGAGGCCGCCAGCGTGACCTTCACCGTCGCCGAGCCAGCCCCCGCGGACACCACCGCCCCGGAGGTCAGCGCCCACGTCGCCGGCGAGCAGGACGCCGACGGAAACTACGTCGGGACCGTCACCGTGGCCCTGCACGCCACCGACGACTCCGGCGTCGAGACGGTCGAGTACTCCCTCGACGGCGGGGCCTGGACCCCCTACACCGATCCGGTCGCCATCACGTCCCCCGGCGCGCACACCCTGCGCTACCGGGCCACCGACACCGCCGGCAACACCTCCGAGGCGGCGGAGGTCACCGTGACCGTGGCCGCCGAGCAGCCCGAGCCGGACACCACCGCCCCCGAGGTCACGGTCAGCCTCGGCGGGGACCGGGACGGCGACGGCAGCTTCGTCGGCGCGGCGACCCTCACCCTCGCGGCCACCGACGACTCCGGGGTGGCGAGCATCGAGTACGCCCTCGACCGCGGCGGCTGGACGGCCTACACCGAGCCCATCCGGATCACCGCGCTCGGCAACCACACCGTGCAGTACCGGGCCACCGACACTGCGGGCAACACCTCCGCCGTCGCCTCCGTGACGCTCACGGTCGTGGCACCCCAGCCGGACGACACCACCGCCCCCGAGGTGAGCGCCACCGTCAAGGGGCAGAAGGACGGCGAGGCCTACGTGGGCACGGCGACCGTCGTCCTCGACGCCACCGACGCCTCCGGCGTCGCGTCGATCGAGTACGACCTCGACGGCGCGGGTTGGGCCGCGTACACCGGGCCGGTCGCGGTCACCGAGCCCGGCGCGCACACCCTGCGCTACCGCGCCACCGACACCGCGGGCAACACCTCCGCTCCGGCGTCGATCGCCTTCGAGGTGGTCGACGGCGAGCCCGGCCCCGGCGAGCCGGACGCCTGCCCGGACTCCGACGGGCTCGAGACGGTCGTCATCGGCGGCCACGACACCACGGTGGCCAACGTCGACACCGGCGACGGGTGCACGATCGGCGACCTGATCGCCGCCGACGGCGAGTACCGCAACCACGGCAAGTTCGTCTCGCACGTGGCGAAGGTGACCGGCGACCTCCTCGAGCGCGAGATCATCTCCGCCGTGGAGAAGGGCCGCATCCAGAGCGCGGCCGCCCGCTCCGACATCGGCAAGTAGCACCGGCACGGGACCCGGGGCCGCGGCACGCCACCGCGGACCCGGGTCCCGTCGTCTGCGCCGGGGTCTTTGCCCGGCCCTGCCGAGAGAGGCCCCGCAGCGTGGCGACTCGGGCGCCGCTACTCCCTCACCGTCGTGGCGTCCAGCAGGCCGGCGGTGTCGGCCAGCGCCGGGAACACCCAGGTGAACAACGCCGCGACGACCGCGAGCGCGAGCAGCACGGCCTCGAGCGCCTTGAGCCAGCGCGGCCCGGGCAGGAGCCGCCAGATCGCCGCGTACATCAGTTCCCCTCCAGCAGCTCGGCCGGCATGCCCTCGGCGCGCGGGTACCACTCGGTCAGCTCGCCGTGCGTGATCCACCGCTGCGCCACGCTCCACAGCGGGTGGCAGGTGGTCAGCGTGATGGTCCGGGCGGTCGGCTCTGCCCCCGGCTCGCCGGGCACCGGCGCGATGACGTCGACCTCGTCGGGAGTGACGACGTAGCTCTCGGTCACCCGGTACACCAGCCACGCATCCGCCGTCTCGACGATGAGCGGGTCGCCCGGCTGCAGCTTGTCGACGCCGTGGAAGGCGGCGCCGTAGGTCTGCCGGTGTGCCGCCAGGGCGAAGTTGCCCACGTCCCCGGGCATGGCCGTGCCCGGGTAGTGCCCGGCCGCGCCGGTGTTGAGCACCTGGCGCAGGCCGACGCCCTCGGCAATGGCCACCTCGTAGTCGCCGCCCCAGCGGGGCACGTGCAGCGTGGCAAACCCCTGGCCCTCGGCCGCGGGGGCCACGGTGGGCGGCGGGTCCGTCCGGGGCTGCGCCGTCACCTCGACCGCCGGGGCGGCGTAGCCCTCCTTGATCTGGGCGACGACGGCGTCCTGCTCCCGGTCGGCGACGACGTCGGTCCACCAGACCTGCCATACGACGAACAGGCCGAGCAGCATCCCGGCGGTGAGCAGCAGCTCGCCGAGCACGCCGACCACGCGGGTGGCCGGTCCGGGCCGGCCCGTTCCCGGCCGCCTCGGCCGGTACCGGGTGGCGGACCGGCGGGCGCGCTCGACGTCCTCCGCGGTCATGCCGTTCCCCTCCTCGTGCCGGTCGCACCCGACGCGCTGCGACCCTATTCCCCGCCGCCGGGCGGCGTCCCGGCGTCGTCGGCCCGAACACTCGTTGGTCGATGTCGACCGTCTCGCCGGGCAGGTCCGCGCCACCGGTGCTTGCCAGCCTCCCCGGCCTCGGGCCATGCTCGGCCGTCATCCGCCCGAGACGCCCACGGCCGAAGGAGCCACGTGGTCACGCAGCATGCCGCCCTCGAGATCCACCCGGCTGACGCCGACCGGTGGCCCGACGTCGAGCGCCTCTTCCGGCGCCCCGGCGATCCGCGCAGCTGCTGGTGCGCGTGGTGGCGCCTGCCGGCGTCGGAGTACGGGGCGACGCCGGTGGCTGACCGTCGCGCCCTCATGGCCGACCGGGTGGCCCGGACTCCGGCGCCCGGCCTGCTCGCCTACGCCGGGGGCGTCCCGGCCGGTTGGGTGGCGCTCGCGCCGCGGGGCGAGTACCCGCGCATCCCGCGCTCGACGGTCATCACCTACGAGGACGTGCCCGGCTGCTGGGCGATCACGTGCTTCTACGTCCACCCCGGCCACCGCGGCCGGGGCCTGCTGCAGCCGCTCCTGGCCGCCGCCGTCGAGCACGCCCGCACCCACGGGCGCCCGCCACCTGGAGGCATACCCCGTCGAGCCGGGTCCCGGCCAGTCCGACTCCGGGCTGTTCCGCGGCCCGCTCGGCCTCTTCCTGCAAGCCGGGTTCGTCGAGGTGGGCCGGCGCGGCGGGCGGCCCACGGTGCGGCGGACGCTCGACGGCACGGACGGCTCCGGACGGCCAGCTCCCGACGGCGCCCAGGCCTCCCGGCAGCGAGCGCCCGACGGCGCCCAGGGCCGCGGCACCGACTGAGCCGCTGACCGAAGAGAAGGTACGGCTATCCCGTACGTTCTCTTCGGCCAAGGGGGCATCCGCCTCAACCACGAGGGCACCCGCGGATACGCGGTCGCCCGCAGCAACGGGGCCAACCGGGGGGCCGAGCCACGCGGCGCCGCCCCTGGCCGGAAGTCCGCGCGCCGTTCTGTCACGAAACGCCCAAGGCTGCCGAATGATAGGGCAAGACCAGCCCGGCCACCATCGGAGACAGGATGCTCCCGGCTCGACGTCGCGCCCTCGCGGTGCTCGGCGTGCTCGCGGCGTTACCCCTCGCCGCCTGCTCCGCCGGGGCACCGTCGGTCCTGGTCGCCGACGAGTCCGTGGAGCGCCTGCCGTCCCCGCGCGCCTCCGCGGAGCTCGACGACCCCGCCGCGACGACGCTCGCCGCGCCGTCCGGACAGCTCCCCGAGGCGCGGCCCACCGTGGGCGACGGCGTCCTCATCGAGGGCCTGGGGCTGCTCAGCAGCGCGCAGCACGACGTCGCCTTCGGCACCGTCGTCAACCCCACGGGCGCCGCCGTGCGCGTGACCGTCGACGTGACGACCTACGACGACGCCGGCGTCGTCCTCTCGCAGGACAACACCGCGGAGGTCGAGGTGCCCGCCGCGGACTCGACGCTCTTCGTCGCCGAGGTCATCACCCCGGCGGGCGCCACCGTGGCCCGCATGGACGCCGCCCACTCGGTGGTCTCCCCCGTGTCGGCCTCCGCCGGGCCGACGGCCCCGAGCCCGGCGCTGACGGTCAAGGGCCGCACGATCCACCCCGACCCGCTCAACCCGACGGTGACCGGACGGGTGAGCTCCGCACACCCGGGCGCCCTGGAAGCGGTCCGCGTGATGGCGGTGTGCACGGCCGACGGCGAGCCGGTCGCCGCCGGGTTCGGCCGCGTGCCCAAGGTGCCCGCCCACGGCGACGCCGCCTACGAGGTGATGCTGTACGGCGCCACGCCCGACACCTGTGAGGTCACGGCGACCCGGTGACCGGGGCCACCTCCCGGGACTCTCCCCGCCAATCCCGCCCGATCCGGCCGGTTCCTGCCCTATGTTCCGGGCTGATGGTTCCTGGGAGGGAGGGTGCGAGATGGGCACCGGGACCGTGAAGTGGTTCAACGCCGAGAAGGGCTTCGGCTTCATCAGCCCCGACGACGGCAGCCCGGACGTGTTCGTGCACTACTCGGCGATCATGATGCGGGGGTACCGCACGCTGGAGGACGACCAGAAGGTCGAGTTCGACATCGCGGAGAGCCCCAAGGGCCCGCAGGCGGAGAACGTCCGTCCCGGCTGAGCGGGCTCCGGGCGGACGGCGCGCCATCCCGTGGCGCCGTCGGCCACTTGCTGCCATGACCGCAAGTTGACCGGCTCCAGCCCTGTCCGTGACGCGGGCGCGGTGGTGACGATGGCTGGCATCCCGGACGGCAGCGCCGCCGCCGGGGGCCGTCGACCCGAAGGAGTCCCGCCCGTGAAGAAGACCGCCACCGCGATCACGCTCGCCGCCGCGCTCAGCCTCGGCGCCGCCGCACCGGCCCTGGCCGTCGGCGAGGGCCCTGGCTACAACGGCCACGAGACGGTCAACACCTCGATCCTCACCACCTACGACGAGATGGTCCGCTTCCTGAAGGAGCAGGACGCCAAGCAGGACCGCATGGAGCTCGAGGTGATCGGCCAGACGGTCAAGGGCCGCGACATCCACCTGGTGAAGTACCTCTCCGACCCGGCGAACCCGACGATCCTCTACCTCACCCAGCAGCACGGCAACGAGCAGCTGACCACCGAGGGGGCCCTCGAGTTCATCAAGAGCCTCGGCACGGGCAAGAACGACGGGCTGCTCGACAAGGTCAACGTCCTCATCGTGCCCATGCTCAATGCCGACGGCGCCATGGGCGACGTCGACTTCTCGCTCGACGGCTACCGGGCGTCCGGCGACCGCCACCTCACCCGGTACAACGCCCACGAGATCGATCTCAACCGCGACCACGTCGCCAGGTCCGAGCCCGAGACCCGGGCGCTGCACACCAACGTGCTCGCCACGTACGACATCGACTACGCCATCGACCTGCACCACCAGGGCACCGACCGCGAGGCCGACGGCACGCTCGTCTCCGGCGCGATCCTGTACCCCACCAGCCCCAACGTCTCCCCCGAGGTCGTCGAGCGGTCCAAGCGGATCGGTGCCGTGGTCTACGGCGCGGTGGAGCGCACCGGCTGGGGCCACCTCGGCAAGTACGACGTCGGCGGCAGCTCCGACGCCATCGCCCGCAACGGGCTGGCCGCCCGGTACGGCATCCCGACGCTGCTGTTCGAGATGCGCGGCATGTCCGACCACGAGGACCCCACGCGGGTTATCGGCCAGAAGAGCAACGGCTACCTCATCCGCCAGACCGTCGTGACGCTCGAGGCGACGGCGCGCGCCGTCGCCGACAGGTCGATCGAGACCGCCGACACCTCGGTCTGGGACACCATGCCGGAGCAGCAGAGCCGCCTCTGACGCCGCCGAGACGCCGACGACCGTGCCGGTGGTTGCCCCACCGGCACGGTCGTCCAGGTCGTCGGCAATGCGGTCGTTCGCCACCGGGTGCGGGGCGATGCCTGCGGCACGGCGCCGAGATCGCCCCTGCCTACGGCATCGGCGAGCCGGGGCCGGCGATGTCCCCGCCCTCGCCCTCGGCCTCCAGGTCCGGCCGGCCCTCGCGCTCCGCCTCCGGCGTGTGCGCGACGGAGACGTCCTGGTCCACCGCGTCGTCGTCCCGTGGCTGGGCCTCACCGAGGTTCTCCGCGGCCGACTCGGCCAGGTTCTTCGCCTCGTCGGCCTTCTGGCGGCCGCTGCCCAGCACTGACTCGCTCATGGCACTCCCTCCGGGTCTGGATGGGCCCACCCTGTCCCGGCCCACGAGGCGCCGCAACGCGGGGCGGGTGGGAGGAGACACGAGGCAGGCCCGCGGCACGGCGAGAGCTCAGGCGCTCGCCGTGCGCTGCTGCGCCTCCTCGGCGCCCATGGCAACCTTGGCGAGCTCACGCTCGGCGCGCTCCATCTGGCGGGTGTACCGCTCGCCCGGGCCGACCACGGCGAGGTGCGGGCGGTGCAGCAGGGAGTAGCTCACCCGCACGTGCCAGTGCCGCTGGACCCACACTGCGGCCCCGATCGCCACGAGGATCGAGGCGATCGCGCCGACCCCGACGGACCAGCGCGGCCCCCACTGCTCGGAGATCCAGCCGACGATCGGCGAGCCGATGGGGGTGGAGCCGAGGAAGACCATCATGTACAGGCTCATCACCCGCCCGCGCATGGCCGGCTCGGTGGACATCTGGATGGTGGTGTTGGCCGCCGTCATCATGGTCAGCGAGAACAGCCCCACCGGGATGCACATCAGCGCGTACAGCTCGTAGGTGGGCATGAGCGCCTGGATGCCCATGGCCACCCCGAAGGCCAGGGCGGCGCCGACCACCAGCCGCACCCGCGGGCGCCGGCGCCGGGCCGCCAGCAGGGCCCCGGCGAGGGTGCCCAGCGCCATCACCGAGCCGAGGACGCCGTACTCCCCCGCCCCCTTGCCGAACTCCACGCGCGCCATGGTGGCCGAGGTCAGCTGGAAGTTCAGGCCCAGGGCGCTGACCACGCCGACGACCACGAGGATCACGACGATGTCCGAGCGGCGCCGGACGTACTCCACGCCCGCGCGCACCTGCCCCTTGCCCCGTCCCGCGTGCGGCAGGACCTGCAGCTCCCGCGCCCGCATGAGGGTCAGGGAGAAGATCGTCGCGCCGAAGGAGACGGCGTTGATGATGAAGATCCACCCCGGCCCCACCGCGGCGATGAGCAGCCCGGCCAGGCCCGGGCCGATCAGCCGGGCGGCGTTGAAGGACGTGGAGTTCAGCCCGACGGCGTTGGGCAGGTCCTTGGCGGGGACCATCTCGGCCACGAAGGTCTGGCGCACCGGGTTGTCGAAGGCGGTCACCACGCCCAGGCCCAGGGCGAAGACGTACACGTGCCACAGCTCGGCGACGCCGGTGAGCACGAGGACGCCGAGGCCGGCGGCGAGCAGCCCGAGCGCGGCCTGGGTGGCCACGAGCAGCTTGCGCCGCGGTAGCCGGTCCGCCACCAGTCCCGCGACCGGGCTGAGCAGCAGCATGGGCAGGAACTGCAGGCCGGTGACGATGCCGACGGCGAGGCCGGAGTCCTTCGACAGGACGGTCAGCACCAGCCAGTCCTGCGCCACACGCTGCATCCAGGTGCCGACGTTGGCGACCAGGGCGCCGACGAACCACAGGCGGTAGTTGAAGTACCGCAGCGAGTAGAACGTCCGGGTCATTCCTCCACCACCTTCCGCAGGATCATGGCGGCCTGGGCGACGATCTCCCGTTCCGCCGGCGTGAGCTTGGCGAGCCGCCTGTCCAGCCACGCGTTCCGACGCCGCTTGACCTCCCGGATCAGGTCGCGGCCGGCGTCGGTCACCGCGACGACCACCTGCCGCTTGTCGTCCGGGTGGGCCGCGCGGGTGACCAGCCCCCGCTCCTCCAACGCCGCCACCGTCCGGGTCATCGATGGCCGCTGCACCTTGTCGTGCTCGGCGAGCTGCCCCGGGCTCATGGGACCCAGGTGGCACAGCGCCGAGACCACCGAGTACTGCGCCTCGGTCAGCTGGCCGGACTCGCTGCGGAGCCGGCGCGACAGGCGCAGGACGGCGATGCGCAGGTTGGTCGCCAGGTCGGGGCGGCGCTCGGCGCGGGACGGGGTGGGAGAGGTCTGAGTCATACCGATCGTTAGTCTAAGTCATTAGCATTGCTAATTACTAGGGGTAACGATCGTGAGCCGGCCCACTCGAGGGGTCGCCGCCGGCACCCTCGGCGAGGACGGCGATCCGCTATCCTCCGGCGGTGATCACCTCGCGGCTGGCCAGCCAGAAGGTCATGGCCCGTACGGCCGCTCGCCTCGCCGCCGGCGAGGAGGACTGGTTCACCGACGGCTGGACGCCACGCTCGCGGGTGTTCGGCGTCCTCCTGCCGGGGTGAGGACGGGGAGCCGCGGACGTCAGAACGTCAGCACCAGCCGCCCCCG
This sequence comes from Georgenia thermotolerans, assembly GCF_009193185.1. Classification (GTDB taxonomy): domain Bacteria; phylum Actinomycetota; class Actinomycetes; order Actinomycetales; family Actinomycetaceae; genus Georgenia; species Georgenia thermotolerans. The sequence continues at coordinate 60,585 of NZ_VUKF01000018.1, forward strand.
GGTCCCGCCCGCCTCGAGCACCCGGTGCGCCTCGGGCGCCTGCTCGGCGGGGAAGGTCCGGGCGACTCGCGGGGTGAGCCGCCCCTCCTCGACGTCGCGGCGCAGCTCGTCGAGCCAGTCCGTGCGGCCGGCCACCTGCGCGACCATCACGCGGTGGAGGCGGATGCCGCGTCCTGGCTCGCCGTCCCAGCCCCGCACGACGGCCAGCGTGCCGCCGTCGGCGATCGCGGGCACCACCTCGGTGAGCTGGACGGAGGCGTCGACCAGGCCGGGCACCCCCTCGGGCACGACCTGCCGCAACCGCGCCACGACGTCCGGGCCGCGGCGCACCACGGCGTCGGCGCCGAGGGAGCGGACGAGCTCCTCGTCGCGCTCGCTGGCGTCGGCGACGACCCGCAGCCCGCGGGCCTTGGCCAGCTGGACGGCGTACCCGCCCAGCGCGCCGGCCGCGCCGGTGATGGCGACGGTCTGCCCGGTCCGCAGCCCGAGCCCGTCGAGGGCGAGCAGCGCGGTGAGCCCGTTCATCGGCACCGTCGCGGCACGGACGAGGTCGGTGCCGACGGGCACGCGGGCCACCTGGGCGGCCGGGACCACCACCTGCTCGGCGTAGGCGCCGCCGTGCGGGCTGACGGGCAGCGCGATGGCCATCACCTGCTCGCCCGGGCACCACGGGGCGCCGTCGCCGACCTCGTCGATCTCGCCGGCGAGCTCCATGCCGGGGATGTAGGGCGGGCGCAACCCGGCCTGCTCGAGCGCCTGCGCCCGCAGGCCGGCGCGCAGCCCGGTGTCGGTGGGGTTGACCGTGGCTGCGCGCACGCGCACCCGCACCTCGCCGGGTCCTGCGTGAGGCTCGGGGAGGTTCACGACCTCGAGCTGGTCGGGACCGCCGAACTGGGTGACTCCGATGGCGCGCACGTCCGCGTCAACGCCTCTGTCCGGCAGCCATTCCCGTCCGGGCGGCGCCGCCCGACCCCGGCCGCGAGCGCGCCGCACGCCGCCGCGTCTCCTACCGTGGCACGGACACCTGACGCGAGACGAGGAGGAGACGATGGGCTTCGTCAAGAAGGCGCTCAAGGGCGCGGTGGTCGCCAAGGGCATCCAGGTCCTCAGCCGCGAGGCGGCCAAGCCGGAGAACCAGCGGAAGGCCCGCGAGCTGCTCGCCAAGGCCACCAAGCGGCGCTGAAGCGCATGGCCGACGGCGCCCGCACCAGTCCCGGGCGGGCGCCGTCGCCGGCGCGATCAGCCCCGGGCCGCGGCGGCCCACATGGTCTCGAAGTTCTCCTCGTACTGCTCGTAGATCGCCTTGTCGCGCAGCTCGAGCATCGCCTCGTCGTTGCGGTGCAGGGACGTGGTGTTGAAGTTCGGGCTGCCGGTCAGGATGATCTGGCCACCGGAGCGGGTGCCGGTGGCGCCGTCGACGATGAGGTACTTGGAGTGGATGCGCCCGGGCAGCGTGCCGCTGTTGAGCGCGCGCAGGTCGATGCCGGCCGCGGCGAAGGTGTCGGCGACCTCCTGGACCATCGGGCCGTGCACCACCCGCACCGCGCAGCCGTCCTCCGCCATCTCCACGAGGCGGTCGGCGATGCCGAGCCGGGTGGCGTCCCACTCGGACATGCCCACCCGGACCTCGGTGGCGCCGTCGCGCTTGCAGCCCAGCTCGTTCAGCCGCTCGAGCACGGGGTCGGCGTCGGCGCTGGGGAAGAAGTGCGCGGTCACCGGGCCGCCCGGGCCGGCGGTGGTGACCTGGCGGTAGTAGTCGGGGTCCTGTACCTCGGCGGCGAGGTCCTCGAAGTAGGCGTTGTACGCGTCGTAGAGCCGGTGGTTGCCGGGCAGGACGACCGCGTTGTTCCAGTAGGTGCGCGAGTTGACGTCGGTGAAGTTGGCCGAGGACTGGACGACGACGTTCTTCGCTCCCCCGGTCTCGGAGAACAGGTAGAACTTGTTGTGCTGGCCCTTGGTGCCGATGCACGAGGAGGTGTTGCCCTCCGGCGAGACGTTGCCGCACACGTGCACCCAGGAGCCGGCGGACGTGTCCTGGCCGAGCGCCTCGATGAGGGCCACCGACGCGGGGTTGTCCACCTGCCAGCCGTCCAGGACCACCTGGACGTCGACGCCGCGATCCCGGGCCGCCAGCAGCACGTCCGCGAAGTCCATCCCTGCCGCGCCGGAGATGACGAAGTGGGCGAGGCGGATCTGGGAGCCCTGGGGCGCCTGCTTGACGAGGCTGCAGATCTGCTCGACGACCCCGGTAGCCCGACCCGCCGCGGGGTTGTTGAACGCGGCGCCCGGGGTGACGGGCGTGAGGGGGGCGTCGGCGCAGGCGGTGGCGGGGTTGGCGGCGGCCGCGGTGGCGGGCGTGGTGGCGGCGACCACCGGCAGCGCCACCAGTGCCGCGGCGGCCAGTCCGGCGAGGCGAGGCATCAAACGGGACACAAACGTTCCTTCCGACGGTGCGGTGATGACCCGGGCACGTTACGGAGACTCGATGGCGGAAATATGGCCATGACGTGACCGGGCGGTGACGGCGGGCAGCGCGCCTCTCACGTGCGCGAATGGCCGACAGTTGTCGCTCGAAACGCTCCTGGCGGGCCTCGGCGCGGACTACCTTGAGCGCGACAGCGGCGAGGGAGGAGCCATGGCGGTCTCGGAGCGGTGGAAGGCCCTGATCGGGCCGTTCTACACCTCGGTCGACCTCGAATGGTGGCTGGGCCTGAGCGAGCAGCGCATCCGCCGCCGGGTCCGCGCCGGGGAGCTCCTCGCCGTGCGCGACAGGTCCGGCGAGGCGCACTTCCCCGTGTGGCAGTTCCATCCCGACGGGCGGGTGATCGAGGGCCTGTCCGACGTCTGGCGGGCCCTCGGCGAGCGCTCCGCCGTCGAGAAGGCGCGGTGGATGCGCCGATCGCGGCCCGACCTCGGTGGCCGCTGCCCCGTCGAGGCGCTCGCGCACGCCCACCCCGCGGACGTGCGGACGATCGTCGCGATGGCTGCGGCGGACGAGGTCACCTGGGCGCAGTGACAGCGCCGGCGCTGGGCCCGTACCGGCGGGCCAGACCTCTCTGCCGACGCTACGCTGACCGCCTCACGCCGCCGCACCCCGGTGCCACGAGGCAGCCGCCTCCCTTTCCCTGCCTGCTCCCGCCCTAGGGACCCGATGGCGACCTCCCGGCCGATCACCGCCACCAGCTCCCGCCCGTCACAACCGCCACCGCGACGGACGGCGCGCCGGCTCGTGCGGTCGGCGCTGCTGACCGCCCTGACCGCCGGCGTCGCGCTCGCCGTCGCCTACGGGCTGGAGCGCGCCCACGCCGGCACCCACCCGGTCGTGGCCACCCTCACCCTGCTGCAGACCGAGCGCCCGGGACTGCTGCTGCTCGGCGGGCTGCTGGTGTGGGCCGTCCTCGGCCTGCTCTTCGCCCTCAGCGGCCGGCTCTGGATCGCGCTCGGCGGGACCCTCGCGCTGGCGACGGTGCTCGCCGTCGCCGACGTCTGGAAGATGCGGCTGCGGCTCGAGCCGGTCTTCCCGGCCGACGTCGAGTACCTCACCCATCCCCGGCTGCTCGTCGACGCCGCCGGGGCGCGCGGGGTGCTCGCCCTGGCGGCACTGGTCGTCGCACTGCTGGCCGCCGCGTACGGGCTCGCGCGCCTGGCGCGGCGGGGGCGCCTGCCGGCAGCGCGTCCGCGCCGAGGACGCTTGGCGGCCCAGGCGGTCTGCGGCGTGCTGTCCGGGGCGCTGCTGGTCGGCGCCGGGCTGTTCAACCGGCCGGGCGCGCCGCTCCGGCCCGTCTACGAGCGTGCCGGGGCCGAGTGGGCGTCGTGGGACCAGGTGGACAACTACGCCACCAACGGGTTCCTCGCCGGGCTGCTGTACAACATGCCGGGCCCGGTCATGCCCCGCCCGCCCGGCTACGACGAATCCACCATGCGCCAGATCGCCGCGGAGTACCGCGAGGCGGCCCTGACGATCAACGCCACCCGAGACCCGGCGGCGCTGGCCGACACGAACATCGTCATCGTCCTGGGCGAGACCGTCTCCGACCCGCTGCGCATGCTCGGCGTGCACCTGGAGGAGGACCCGCTGCCGTTCACGCGTCGGCTCATGTCCGCCACCACCTCGGGCACCATCCTCACGCCCGCCTTCGGCGGCGGGACCGCCAACGTCGAGTTCGAGGTGCTCACCGGGATGGCGCTGCGCAACTTCGAGCCGCAGATGCGCACGCCGTTCCAGACCCTCATTCCCCACGAGGACACGTTCCCGTCCTTCGTCACCAGCCTCGCCGAGGGGCGGGACACCCTGGCGATCCACCCCTTCGTCGCCAGCTTCTACCGCCGCGACGTCGTCTACCCGGCCCTCGGGTTCGACCGCCGAGTCTTCGAAGGCGACATGGTCCACCGGGACCATGTGGAGCGGAACCCGTACGTCTCCGACGCCGCCACGTACAAGGAGGTGGTCGACGAGCTGCGCGCCTCGGACCGGCCGCTGCTGATGAACGTGGTGACGATGCAGAACCACCTGCCGTTCTGGGGCCTGTACGACGACCCCATCGACGTCACCGGGCCGTTCGACCCCGCCGAGGCCGGGGACCTCGGTCAGTACCTGCGCGGGCTGCGCTACAGCGACGACGCCCTCGCCCAGCTCGTCGGCGACCTGGACCGGCTGGACGAGCGCACCATCGTGCTGTTCTACGGCGACCACCTGCCCGGCGCCTGGCCGCCCGCGGCGCTGGCCATGAACCCGCCCGTGGTGCAGCACGAGACGCCCTACCTGGTCTACGCGAACTTCCCCACCGCCCCGCTGCCGGCCACGCCTCCGCTGAGCCCGACGTTCCTCGTCAACCGCATGCTCGACACCGCCAACGCGCCGCTGACGCCCTACAACGCCCTGCTCGAGCGGCTGGCCCAGCAGGTCCCGGCGTACGAGGTCCTCGCAGTGCTCAACGACCGCGGCGAGCAGGTGACCGAGGCCGACCTGTCGCCGCAGGCCCGGCACCTGCTCGACCAGTACCGGCTCGTCCAGTACGACCTGGCCGTCGGGAAGCGCTACAGCGCGGCGGAGATGCTGACGGTGCCCGACGCCGGATCCTGAGACCTCGGCCGGCGACCGCCGACGCGCCGATCAGCCGGAAACGGGTCGCGCACCCGCGCACAAACACCCGGGCCCCATCCGCGACGCGGATGGGGCCCGAGCCCTGACAGAGCCCGTCAGATCCCGAGCGCGTGCTGGATCGGCCCGAGGGCGAAGTAGATGACGAACAGCGCGGAGACGACCCACATGAGCCAGTGCACCCGGCGCACGCCGCCCTTGGTCACGGCGCAGAGCACCACGTAGGCGATGAAGCCCGCGCCGATGCCGGCGGTGATGGAGAAGGCGAACGGCATCATCACCATGGTGAGGAAGGCCGGGATGGCGATGGCGGTGTCACGCCACGGGATCTCCACGACCTGGGTCATCATGAGGAACCCGACGATGACGAGGGCGGGGCTGGCCGCCTCGAAGGGCACGAACGCCACGAGCGGCGAGAAGAACATCGCCACGAGGAACGCCAGCCCGGTGACGACGGCCGAGAGACCGGTGCGGGCACCCGCGCCGACGCCGGTCGCCGACTCGATGTAGCTGGTGTTGGACGAGACGCCGGCGGCGCCACCCGCAGCGGCGGCGAGGGAGTCGACGACGAGGATGTTGCGGGTGTTCGGCGGGTTGCCTTCGGCGTCGAGCAGGTTCCCCTCCGCGCCGATGGCGACCATCGTGCCCATCGTGTCGAAGAAGTCGGCGAGCATGATGGAGAAGATCAGCAGGATCGCCGCGAGCGGGCCCAGCTTCTCGAACGCCCCGAAGAGGGAGAACTGGCCGAGCGTGCTGAAGTCCGGGAGCTGGACGGGCGAGCCGCTCAGCGTCGGGGCGCTCAGCGCCCAGCCCGCCGGGTTGGCGTCACTCTTGGCGCCGATGTGCGCCACCGCCTCGATGATCGCGGCCAGCACGGCGGCCGCCACGATGCCGATCAGGATGGCGCCCCGGACCCTGCGGACCATGAGCACGGCGATGAGGAACAGCCCGAACACGAACACCACGGCCGGCCAGCCACCCAGCGAGCCGTTGATGCCCAGCTGGAGGGGCGTGCCGCCCGGACGCACGATGCCGGCGTTGACCAGGCCGACGAGGGCGATGAACAGGCCGATGCCGACCGAGATGGCGACCTTGAGAGTGTGCGGCACGGCCTTGAACACCGCGGCCCGCAGCCCGGTGAGGACCAGGACGAGGATGACGAGACCCTCGAGGACCACCAGACCCATGCCGTCGGCCCAGGTCATGCCGGGCAGCTGGACGATGGTGAACGCGATCAGGGCGTTGATGCCCATGCCGGCGGCCAGCGCGAGGGGGTAGTTGGCTGCCACGCCCATGAGGATCGTCATGATGCCGGCCACGAGGGCCGTGGCGGCGGCGATGGCGGGGACGTTGGGCGACGTGCCGCCGCCGAGGTAGGCGCCGGTGGAGTCGGGGCCGGAGAGGATCCCGGCGTTGACCACGAGGACGTAGGCCATCGCGAAGAACGTGGCCAGACCGCCGCGGATCTCCGACCCGACGGTGGAGCCGCGCTCGGTGAGGCGGAAGAAGCGGTCCAGACGACCGAGGGACGTGGGGGGCGCGCTCGGCGCGGTGGTGCTCACGTTGCCGAATCGTCCCACTGCGCGGGATGGTTGGCCCTTTCGGCCCACATGGTGGGAAAGCTGTCTCACCTGACGGTCAAGGGGGGGCGATCCGGCCTCGTGCAGCGCACGCGCCGTCGCCGCCCGGCCTACGATCGAGCCGTGCCCCAGCCCCGCTTCTTCGAGCGTCGCCCCAACCCGCCACCGGCCAAGGTCAACGCCGTCACACTGACGGTCACCGGGACGATCGTCTGGGCCGTGGCGACGGCGGTGGTCGCCGTCCTCATCGTCACCGGAGCCGTCGACGCAGCGCTGCTCGACGTCTGCTTCGCGGGCCTGGCGATGGGCGTCCTCGCCATCGGGTGGGGCTTCGTCCACGAGCGCCGCGCCCGGGGGCCCCGGAGCGAGTCAGCAAAGTGATCCAGCCGGGCAGGGGATCGAACGTGCAGAGAGCCTCCGAGCAGCCCGGGGCTGAGATGGCACATCCCCGCGGCTTCACGATCCTTGCCGTGTGCACCGGGAACGTCTGCCGCTCCCCCGCCGTCGAGCGCCTCCTACGCCCCGTGCTTGGCAACAGCGAGGGGGTGACCGTGCACAGCGCCGGGCTTGGCGCGCTGGTGGACGCGCCGATAGACGAGCCGATGGCTGACCTGCTGCGGGCTCAGGGGGCGGATGTCGGGGGCTTCGCGGCCCGACAGATCACCGAGCCGATGGTGCGTGAGGCCGACCTCATACTGCCGCTGACCCGTGAGCACCGCGCCAGCGTCGTCGCGCTTCACCCTGCCGCCGTGCGGCGCACCTTCACGCTTCGTGAGCTGGCCCGGCTTGCAGACCAGGTGGACCGCGACGAGCTGGCCGCCGCATCCTGGCCGGGCACCTCTCCCGCTGACCGCCTTGCGGCTCTCGTGCCGCTTGCTGCCGCCCGCCGGGCCCACGTTCCCGCCGAGCTGGACGACGTCGTCGACCCGTTCCGCCGTACGCCCCAGGTCTACAAGGAGTCGCTGGCGCAGATCGTCCCGGCGGTGCAGACGATCGCCCAGATCGCCCTGAATCTGTGACATCTGAACCGCGCCGCCGTCACAAGCCGCACTTCACTGCCACATAGCTCCCAGCCGCGCCATCCGGTGCGACTCGGTTCTTGCGGGCAGCTCGACCGGCGCCAGCGGACCCGTTAGTCCAGCCAGACGACGCCGTCGCCGGTGTAGCGCTCGCCGTCGTCGCCCACCAGGTTCGCCCGCAGTCCCGCGGCCAGGGGCAGCAGCTCACGCGCGGCGTCCTCGTCAGCCAGCCCTTGACCGCGACGGCACCCTCGCCCCAGGTCAGCGAGACGGGGTAGCCGGCGGCGCACCGGTACTCGTAGACCGGGACCTCGGTGCCGTCCGCCCACCCGATCCGCCCGTTCACCCGCAGGTCGGGCCGGGCCCCGGCGTACGCGAGCCACTCCCCCAGGTCGATCGGCTGCTCGGCGCTCTCCCAGGGCAGCTCGGCCCGGGTGAGGTGGACCTCGTAGCTCATGCCGCCTCCCTCGGTTTGTGGACGGGCGTCAGCGTAATGCCGACAGCGTCTCTCGGGAGGGGTTTGCCCCATGGTCCCGGGAGCGCGACCGAGGGCTGTATGAGAAGAGACATTTTCGAAACGTGAGCGCCGCTACACTCCCCGATCACCGGACAGCGTTGTCCGGTGCAGACATCGAACTAGGGGGAGTCTTCTTTTGTCTCGTCACCTCTCGCGCCGCCGTCGTCTCGGCGCCGGCGCCACCGCCGCGGTGCTCCTGGGCGCCGCGTTCCTGGCCGGGCCGGCCAGCGCTGCACCGACGGCGGAGCCGCCGTCCACGCCCGTCCCCATCGCCACGCCCGACGGCCAGCTCATGAGCTACGTCGTCAACGCCAAGCAGGCCACCCCTGGGCAGACCCGCCTGGTGGAGCGGGCGGTCGAGGACGCCGGCGGCATCGTCGTGCAGTCCTGGCCGCAGATCGGCGTCGTCGTCGCGCACTCCACGGCCTCGACCTTCCGCCAGGACGTGCTCAAGAACAAGGCTGCCGTGCAGTCCGTCGGCGCCACCCGCACCGTCGCGGTCTCCGAGGGCACCCCGGCCACCGCCGACACCCCGCGCACCCCGGGCTCGCGCGGCGCCGCCGCCTACAAAAAGGCCAACGGGCAGCCGCACCTGAACGGCTTCGCCGCCGGCGAGGTGTTCGACGTCGCCCCGGCCGCCGACCCCCGCGAGGGCGAGCAGTGGGACATGGCGCAGATCAACGCCGACGACGCCCACGCCATCACCGACGGCGCCCGCAGCGTCCTCGTCGGCGTGCTGGACAGCGGCATCGAGTCCACCCACCCCGACCTCGCGCCGAACATCGACAAGGCCAGCTCGGTCAGCTGCGTCGACGCCGGCCGGCCCGACACCTCCACCGGCTCCTGGGAGCCGACGACGTCGGCGCACGGCACGCACGTGGCCGGCACCATCGCGGCGGCGCGCAACGGCACGGGCATCGTCGGCGTGGCGCCGAACGTGCGCATGGCGTCGGTGAAGGTCGTCAACGACGACGGGTTCATCTACCCGGAGTACGCGGTGTGCGGGTTCGTCTGGGCCGCCGAGCACGGCATGGACGTGACCAACAACAGCTACTACGTCGACCCGTTCGAGTTCTGGTGCGACGACCAGAGCGACCAGGCCGCCGCCAAGGAGGCCGTGCGCCGCGCCGTCGCCTACTCCCAGAAGAAGGGCGTGGTCTCCGTCGCCGCGGCCGGCAACAGCTCCTATGACCTGGCGAACAAGACCACCGACGCCGGGAGCCCCAACGACGCTCCGAAGCCGGTGAAGCGCGTCATCAACGGCGGCTGCCACGACATCCCCACCGAGCTGCCGGGCGTGGTGACCGTCTCGGCCACCACGCAGACCGAGGACCTGGCGTCCTTCTCCAACCGCGGCCTGGACGTCATCGACGTCGCGGCCCCGGGTTCGCGCATCCTGTCCACCTACACCGGCGGCCGGTACGCGCTGCTCAGCGGCACCTCGATGGCTGCCCCGCACGTGGCGGGCGTCGCGGCGCTGCTGGTCTCCGCCCACCCGGAGTACACCCCGGAGCAGGTGGTCACCGCGCTGCGTGAGCAGGCCCGCGACCACTCGTGCACGACGCTGACCGTCGGCGCCGCGTGCGTGGGCACGGAGCTGAACAACAGCTACTACGGCGAGGGCATCGCCGACGCCCTCAAGGCCATCAGCTGACCCGCTGACTGCCGCGCTCAGGCCGCGTCCCGTTCCCGGGGCGCGGCCTGAGCCGTTTCTCGGGCCGGGTCAGCTCACGCGGAGGCCGCCCGACGGGCGGCCTCGAAGGGCAGCCGGTCGAAGATGATCCGCATCCTGGCGATCCGGCCGTCCTCGACCGTGACGAGCTCGGCGCCGGGGGCGTCCCTCACCAGCACGGTGTGGGCGACGTAGACGACGACGGCTGTGACGTCGTCGCCGAAGGCCGCGAGCAGCTCCGCGCCGGTGAGGCTCTGGACGAACGGCCCCATGAAGCCCCGGAAGGCCTCCGCGCCGACGAGGTCCCCGCCCGGCGCGTGGCACACGATGTCCTCGGCGATGTAGGTCATCGCCCGCTCGAAGTCCTGACCGGTCCAGGCTCGGTGATAGGCCAGCGCCGCCTGCAGCGCCGCTCCGCCCTGAGTCATGTCGCCGTCCCCGCTCGCGTGCTAGGTCCAGACTAGGTCGCTAGCCCGTCGGCGGGTCCACGGGTGGTGCGCTGCTCGAGGGCCGTCACCCGCGATGAACTACGCCGGCGTGGGTGCCCGGTGCCGGCCGGCCGGTACGTAATCCTCGGCGCGACGCGGTGCGTCCACGCTCGGCTCGGCCCGGTGCCGGGCCCGCGTGCCACTGGGGGCCGCGCCCTGCGGCTGCTCCTCGGCGGCGTCGCCCTTGGATGCCCCGAACGCCGCGCGCAGCGCGGCCAGCAGGCGGGTCACCGGCTCTCTCCCAGCAGGCGGCGAGCGAGCACGCGCGCGGCGGTGAGGCCGGCGACGCCCGCGAGGACGAGGACGCCGATCGCGAGCGACTCGTAACCGACCGCGAGGCCGGTGGCCGCGAGCGCCGCGGCCGAGGACATGTCAGATCCGTACATCTCGCGCTCCTTGGGTGACGTGGTGCCAGGTGCCCTCCTGGCGCCTGGCGTGCTGGACGACGGCGGCGAGGAAGGCCGCCTGGAGGACGAGGGCGTAGGCGAGCTCGGCCAGGACGACGACGGCGGTGAGGCGGGCCTTCCACCCCTCGTCCCAGACGGTCACCACGCGCTCGAGGACGAAGACCAGCCCGACCGAGAGCCAGAACTGGTCGACCCGGAAGTTGCCGGTGAGCACCGCGATCGTGGTGAGGACCAGGTAGGTGGCCATGAGCAGGACCGAGACGGTGAGCATGACCTGCTGCCCCCAGTAGGGCGCGGTCACCCGGTTGAGGCCGCAGGCCGTGACGTTCTGCAGCGCCCCGAGGTACCACCGTCGGCGCTGGAGGAACAGCAGCGGCAGCGTCGGCATCATCTCGGTGGTGGCGCGGCACTCCACCGGGGAGGTCACCTTCCAGCCGAGCTGCTTGAGGTCGAGGGTGATGCGGGAGTCCTCGGTGATGGAGTGCGGGTCGTAGAAGTGGCCGCGGGCCTCGCGCACGGCCACCAGCGCCTCCCAGCGGATCAGCGCCGCCGTGCCGGAGAGGACGAACGTCTTGCCGGTCCGGGCGATCTGCTCGGCGTAGCGGGCCCACTCCAGGCGCTGCATGAACTGCAGGTAGCCGCGCGGGTGCTCGCCGCGGAAGACGGCGCCCACCGCCCCGACCCGCGGGTCGCGCAGGTCCTCAAGCGCCCGGGCGACGAAGGTCGGGACGAGCTCGGTGTCGGCGTCCATGACCAGGACGAAGTCGCCCGGTGCCAGGCGCAGCGTGGCCAGGGCCTGGTTGAGCGCACCGGCCTTGCGGTGGGTGTTGCCTCGGGTGACCATCGTGCGCGCCCCGGCCTTGCGGGCGACGGCGACCGTGCGGTCGGTGGAGTTGTCCGACACGACGAGCACCCGGTTGACCTTGACGGTCTGGGCGCGCAGCGAGCGGACGGTGCGGCCGACGGAGGCCTCCTCGTTGTGGGCCGGGATGACGGCGACGACGCTCACCGGGCACCGCCGGGGAGCGCCGTGCCGCCACGCCGGCCGGTGCGCGCATCCGGCCCTCCCGGGACGACCGACGGCCGGAGGGAAGGGAGCGCGTGCCGGTGGGCCATGGCGTCCCCTCCCTCCTTGGTGTGCTCCGTGCGGTCACGAGAAGCACACCGCGGCGGCGCCGCCAGCGGACGGGGCCCCGAGGGTGAAGGGCAGAGGATTTCGGAGGACTCACCCTGGGATCAGGAGCAGGGCGAGGGAGGGTGGGCCGGGCGTGTGAGTCGCCCGGTGCGGGGGTGAATTTCGGCGGCGTTCTCCGGGAACGTGTCCGGATTTCCGGCGCAGGCGCCCCAGCAGCTCAGCGCACCGGCCGCCAGCGCGCCCCCGCCCGGCACTCGAGCCGGACGGGTCCGGCCGCGGCAAGCGCGCCCACCGCGGCGGCCACCCGGAAGGCGACGTGGTCGGCGTCGCCGTCGTCGTCGGCGGTGAAGCGCACGCTGACCAGCGGCTCGCCGCGCACGAGGGCGACGTCCCGGGCCTCGACCGTGGTCAGCGCGGCGGCGGCGTCGGCGGCCGCGGGGAGCACGGCGGCGGGCTCGACGCCGGGGTGCAGGAGGCCGACACTCATCCTCACCCGGTACGACGGCACCGCTCTCCCTCCCGCGACAGCCGCCCTATCAGGGCGCCCGCGGTGACGATACGGCAGACCGTCCCGGTCAGGAGGACCACGCCGGCCTCCGTCATCCCGAGCCGCCCCAGCGTGGCGAACGCGCATGCCAGGGCGGTGGAGCCGGCAACCGCGAAGGCCGCCGCCCACATGTTGGCCCCGAAGCGGTTCAGCGCCATGAGCACCGTGCCGCTGAGAGTCAGCAGCGGGGTGAGGGCGATCGTCGCGGCGAGCGGCCACAGCTCGGAGGGGTGCATCCGGAACTCCGGGCCGTACAGCCACCCCAGGATGTCCCTGCCGAGCGCGAGCAAGGCGGCGGCAGCGAGCACGGAGGGGAGCAGAAGGCGGCCGGTGACCCGACGGCTGCGACGCACGACCTCCCGTGGCCCTTGACCGACCGCGACCACCGCGAGCGGGCCCAGAAGCACGGTCTGCGCGGCGCTCATCGCGAGGTTCGCCAGGGTGACGCCATACAGGGCGGTGGAGAACACTCCGACGGCTGCATCACCCCGCGCCAGACCGAGGGCGAGGACGGGGACATAGCCCGCGAGCGCGGTGAGGGCGTCGGCGAGACCTGCGGGCAGGCCGACCGCCAGTAGCCGCCGCACGTGCCCGCTGCGGGGGCGACCGCGGCGACGACGGGCCGGTGGACCGCGGAAGACGGCGAGGGTGAGCGCCGGGCCCAGCACCGCAGCCCACACGGCGGGGACCACCTCCCCCGACAGCCCGTACACTCCGGCGGCGGCGCCCGCCGTGGCCACGGCGCTGAAGCTCATGGCGCTGCCCAGGGCTGCGGGCGGACGGTCGCGTTGCAGCCGCGCGAAGCGCAGGTCGAGCACGGCGTCGAGCGCCTTGAACGCGACCACCGGGAGGGCGAGGGCGGGCACGGGTCCGCCCGGCAGGGCGCAGAGGCCCAGGACGATCGCCGCCGCGACGACCGACGTCGCCACTCGCCCGAGGAAGAAGGTAGCGAACGGCACGGGGGAATGCCCGGCCACCCACACCTGCCGCAGGCCCAGGGTGAGCAGCAAGAACACCGGTGTCGCCACCGCCAACGCGTAGGAGTACGCGCCGACCGCGGCGGCGCCGTCCCCCACGGCGAACATCCACACGAGCACCCATTGCGCCGCGGCCCGGGCGACCGTGCCGGCGAGCACCAGCCCGGGGCCTACGGCGGGGCGGGGCCCAGAGAGCTGCTGCGCGCCGGGCCCCCTACCCGCCACGGGCACTCGCGAGACTGTCCGGCCCCGACCGCCGGGCCGTCCGGGCGGCGACGATGGCGAGTCGGCGGGCGTGCTTGGCCAGCGAGAGGGCCCCCGCGAGGACGAGCAGGGCGGGTGAGATCGCCCGGGCGCGCGCGAGGCGCCAATACACGGCCAGCTCCCCCTTCTCCATCCGCCACAGCTGCGCGCTCAGACCTCCGGCGCCGTACAGCGCCTTGTGGTACACCGCCAGCTGGTCCGACGAGACAAGAACGAGCTCACCGGAGACGAGCAGGCGCATCCAGAGGTCCCGGTCCTCCGCATACCGCACCCGCTCGTCGAACCGGGCCCGAACAGAGCTGCGGATCATCACGGCCGGCGTGCCGAACTGGTTGCGCAGGATGAGGCGAATGGGGGTGACCCGCCGGATGACGGGTTCGACGTCGAGGCGTGCTTCGAGGCGCCCGCTGCCGGCCTGGACCGCTCCCCGATGGGCGATCAGCGAGGCCTCGGGGTGCAGCCGGAACAGGTCCAGCTGGCGCTGGAGCTTCTCGGGGTGCCAGGAGTCGTCGGCGTCGAGAAACGCGATGAAGGGCTGACCCGCGGCGTCCCAGCCGGCGTTGCGCGCCGCGCTCGGGCCACTGTTCTCCCCGAGCGCGATCAGCCGGACCGGCCCGTACCGACCGGAGGCCAGCATCCGCCGCAACCGCTGGGCGTCCTCAGCGTCGCTGCCGTCGTCGACGACGACGATCTCGGCCGGCGGCACCGACTGGGCGACCACGCTGTCCAGCGCGCGGGCGATGCTGTCCGCGGCGTTGAAGTACGGCACCACGACCGTCACCGGTGCCACCGGCTCCATCGCCCGTCTCCGTCTCTCCCCCACGCACGACCGCCTTGCGGACGCTACCGTCCGGCGTCCGCGCCGTCTGCGGTTTACGAAACAGCACCTCCCACGGCACCGCGGTGGCTAGCATCACCACGTCACGAGACACCCGCCGTCCGCCGGCGCTGCTCCGGACGCGCGTGGGGCCACGAGAAGGGGCTGGTCGATGGGCGCGGTGGCCCTGGCCATCACACTGTTCAGCACGGTCGTCGTCGCGGCCGACAGCCGGTCGCCGCTGCTGTTCCTGCTCGCGGTCGGCCTCAGCGCCGTGGCCGGGACGTGGCTCTGCCGGCTGCTGCGGATGTCGGCGTTCGAGCTCCTCATCGTCGCGTTGCCGATCTCCTTCTACCCGCCCCTCGGAGCCCAGTTCAACGCGTCGCTCGCCGACCCGCTGGTCGTCGGCGTGCTGGGCGCCTCTCTCCTGGCCCGCACCCCTGAACGCCGGGACAAGGCCGGGACACCGACGCCCGTGGGTCTGCTCCTGTGCTACGTCCTCGCCGTCCAGGTCGTCCTCGCCGCGTCGCTCGTCTGGCCGGTGCTGTTCCTGGACGGGGCGTCGTTCCCCGCCGGCGTCGTGGCCGCCGCGAAGCTGTTTCTCATGGCGTTGTACGCCGTCGTGGCGTTCGTGGGCGCCATGAACCACCTTCGCCAGGGGGACCTCCGCTTCCTGCAGCTGTGGGCCTGGACGGCGGCGGCGGTGTCGCTGGTGGGCGTCGTCGGCGCGCTCCTCTTCATGGCCGGGGTGGACGTCGGGCTGAGCTTCGACTTCCGGGCGGTAGGGACCTTCGAGGACCCGAACGCCTTCGGGGTCTACCTCCTCGTGTCCATCGGCGTCACCATGGCGGCGCGGTTCGCGACGTCCGGGCGGACGCTGTCCTGGCCGCTCGTCCCGATGGTGGCCGCGGTGCTCCTGACCGGGTCACGGGCGACGTTCGTGAGCCTTCTTGTCGCCACGGCGGTGACGGCGGCACTTGGGGGAGCCGGCCGCGCGGGCTCGCAGTTCCGGCTCGTCACGCTCACGTTCGCGGCGGCCACCGGGGCGCTGGTCGTCCTGGTCCCCGACGTGCTCGAGGCTCCGTCCCTGGAGCGCTCGCTCGAGGTCCTTCACGGCGGCGGCGTCGACGACACCCGACTGGGCCTGTGGACGATGGCGCTCGAGCTGTGGCAGCGCATGCCCGTCCTCGGCGTGGGCGTCGGCCAGTTCCGAGCCGCCTGTGCCGCGTTGCTGGGCGCGCCCACCGACTTCGTCCCGCACAGCACGTACCTGGGTCTGCTCGCCGAGGTCGGCATGGTAGGCACGCTGGTCCTGCTGAGCCTCCCGACGATCACCTTCGCGCGCCTCGCGCTGGCCCGGCTACGGGGCGACGGCGCGGCGACCTTCCTGCTCTTCTCGATGACGGCGTTCGCCGTCGAGGCGGCAAGCCTGAGCCTCGAGAACTTCCGGCCGTTCTGGGTGCTCACCGGGATCGGTCTCGCGATGACCGTGTGCGCCGGCGTCGTCTCGGAGGAACACGCGCAGTCGGAGGGATACCTCCAAAACCGCCTCGCCGTCGCGCGCCGCGTGCCATAGTGCAAACCCCGACGACGGGCAGGGAGCCTGGATGGATCTGAGCGAGTACGCCGCGCTGCTGCGCAAGCGGTGGCGCAGCATGCTGGCCATCCTGGCGGCGACCCTGCTCGCGGCAGTTCTCGCGACCGTCCTGCTCACGCCCCGGTACAGCGCATCGACCCTGATGTTCTTCGCCGTGCCGGGCGGCGAGTCGGTCGCCGAGCTGGCGCAGGGATCGGCCTTCACCGAGCAGCAGATGGGCTCGTTCGTGCAGGCGGCCCGGTCGGCGCTCGTGCTGGACCGTGTCGCCGGCGATCTTGGGCTGCCGATGGAGGGCCGCGACCTCGCCCGCTCCATCGACGTCCGCCCCGTGGAGAAGACGACCGTCCTCGAGATCCGCGCCGCCGATCCTGACCCCCACCGCGCCACGGACATCGCCAACGCCGTCGCCGCGGAGCTCGCCACGGCCACGGCGGAGCTGACGCCGGCGCGCGCGGACGGCACGCAGTCCGTCGTGGCGACGGTCCTGACCCCCGCCTACGTGCCCGCCTCGCCGTCGTCCCCCAACCTGCTCGTCAACCTCACCCTCGGCGCGGTGCTGGGCCTCCTCCTGGCGCTGGCCTTCGCCGTCGTCCGGCAGGTCGCGGACACGAAGGTGCGCGACCAGCGGGACCTCGCGTCCGTCACGGACAGCACCGCGGTGATCGGCACCGTGCCGTTGGAGCCCGGTGGCGACCGGCGCCCCGTCTTCATGCGGGAGCATCGCTCGGGCCGGCGTGCGGAGGCGATCCGCCGGTTGCGGGTCAACCTCAGGTTCGTCCACCGCGGTGGCGAGCCGAGGACCATCGTCCTCACGTCTTCGGTGCCCGGTGAGGGGAAGACCACGACGGCGATCAACCTCGCCCTGTCCTTCGCCGATGCCGGCTCTCGGGTGATCCTCGTCGACGCCGACCTGCGACGGCCCTGTGTGGCGGAGTACCTGGGTCTGGAGGGCGCGGTCGGGCTGACCACGGCCCTCATCGGCGCCGCCGAGATCTCCGACGTCGTGCAGCCCTGGCAGGGGTCCTCGCTGGACGTGCTGCCCTCGGGCGAGATCCCGCCGAACCCGAGCGAGCTGCTGGGGTCGGTGGAGATGTCGATGCTGCTGGCCGGTCTGGCGGAGACCTACGACGTCGTGGTGCTTGACAGCCCGCCACTGCTCGCCGTGGCCGACGCGACCCTGTTGAGCAGGCTCACCAGCGGCACCGTGTTGCTCGCCGGCGCCGACCGGGTACACAAGGCGCAGGTGCGCCAGGCGCTCGAGAGCCTGGCGATGGTCGACGCGCGGGTCCTGGGCGTCGTGCTCAACAAGGTGTCTCGGCGGCGCGACGAGGGGTACTACGGCTACCCGCCGAGCAGCCCGGCATCGGGCCGCTCAGGGGTGCGGCAGGGCCGGCACCCGGTCGACTCCGCGACCCGCGGCCGCTAGGACGGCGCCGAGCAGGTCGGCGTAGGCGGGCCGGTAGGCGGTGAGGTCGTACGCCATGGCCCTGCGCAGCATGAGACCCGGGTCCGGCGGCTCCCTCAGGAGCAGGTCCAGCCCCTTCGCCCATTGGGCGGCGCCGGCGCCCGCGGGGAGAACCGTCCCGGCGCCGCCTCCCAGCAGCTCGCGGCTGCCCCGGTTGGACCGTGCGAGGACAGGTGTCCCCGTGGCCAGCGCCTCGATGATGACCCGGGGCACCCCCTCGCGCCGGCTGGGCGCGAGCAGGGCGCCGGCGCCGGCCATCCAGGCGCGCATCCCGTCGGTGCGGTCGATGAGGACGAGCCACGGACGGGCGCGGGCGAGCTCCTCCAGAGGCCCGCGCAGCGGCCCCTCCCCGATCACCACCAGGCGAAGACCGGGATGGCCGGCACGGCACCGCTCCACGGCCTCCACAGCCAGCAGCGGGTCCTTGTTGGCGTTGAGATCGCCGCAGAAGAGCACGTACGGCACTCCGGCTTGCGATGGCGAAGGGGCCTCGTGGAAGTGGCGGACGTCGACCCCGGCCCCCGGGAGGCTCCAGACGACCGCCGGCCGCCGGCGCGCCGGGAGTGCGGTGAGCCAGGCGTGGTCCTCCCGGCTGACCGTCGCCACGGCAAGGGCTCGGGCGGCGAGGGTGCGCTCCACCGTGCGGTAGAGGGCGGACGTGAGGCGCCGCTCCCCGGCCTGGAAGTGGAACCCGTGGGCGACGTACAGGGTGCGGCGGCGCAGGCGCTCGGGTGCCACCAGCCGCCACAGGGCCGCCACGATGGGCGTCTGGACCTGGACGAGGTCCCAGTCCTCGACGTCGGCGAGCCGGCGGAGGGCCCGGCTCAGCTGCCCGAGCGCGGAGGGGCTGAGCGAGCGCTCCGCCGGCAGCGGGATGAAGGTGCCCAGGTGGGCGAGCCGCTCGCTCCATGGGTCCCGCGCGGCGGCGAAGGTCAGCCGGAGGCCCTGCTCGCGAGCGATCTCCCACGACGCCGGGCTCTGCAGGACGAGGCTGCGGGAGACGGTGGAGATGACCAGCATGTGAGTACCCATCTAGCGTCCCTTCATTCCCAGGACGACCCCGACGGTGCGGAGGAGCACCTGCAGGTCGAACCCGTGCCCGGCGTGGCAGATGTAGTAAAGGTCGTACTCGAGTTTCATCCGGGTCTCGGCGACGGTGCCGGTGTACCGGTGGCACACCTGGGCCCAGCCCGTCAGCCCCGGCTTCACGAGGAGGCGCAGCCCGTACCCGGGGTGCGCCCGCTCAAGCATCGGCGCGAACTCGGGGCGCTCGGGCCGGGGGCCGACGAGGGTCATGTCCCCGCGGAGGATGTTCCACAGCTGGGGCAGCTCGTCGAGCCGGGCGCGGCGGAGGAACCGGCCCACCCTGGTGACGCGGCCGTCGTCGGCCTGGGCCCACACCGGTCCTCCGTGCCGCTCGGCGTCCGGGCGCATGGACCGGAACTTGTAGATGACGAAGGGCCGGCCGTGCCGTCCCATGCGGACCTGGCGGTAGAGCACCGGGCCCGGCGAGTCGAGCACGATGCAGCAGGCGATCACCGGGAGCAACGGCAGGACGATCAGTGCCAGCAGCGCCGAGCCGATGACGTCGACCACACGCTTTCCCACCACATAGGCCCGCGAGGTCCGCCCGGCGTGGGCTTGCACCGCCGCTCGGGTCGCCGCGGTGACAGGGAAGCGTCGCCCGTGCGCCCAGGAGGGGGCAGGAAGGTCGCTCGCCGGCGCCGATGGGGCCGCCGGGCGGGCGGGAACCCGGTCGGCGGTGATCAGGATGGTCAGCGTGGGGTCGGCGAGCTCGTCGACGGCCATGGTGCTCCTCCGGAGGGACACGAAAGCGACGCCTGGGAAGGGGGACGGGCGTGCCCGGCCCGGCCGCCTGGCGGCCGGGCCGGGGCGACGCGCTAGCCGGCGGGGATGACCTCGATCGCGCTGATCTTCGGCTGGTCCACGGAGGCGGTGAAGTCCAGGTCGAGGTTGCCGTCGGTGACGGTGATCGGGACGTCGCGGACGTAGGCGGTCATCGGGGGAACCACGGCGTTGAGGTCCAAGTTCTGGACTTCGACGCCGCCGCCCTCGAGGTTGACGCTGAACACCCGTTTGCCCGTCCCGCCGGCGCCGCCGCCGGTGGCGCCGTGGTAGATCTCGGCGAAGTGCAGGCGGACGACGTAGCTGCCGCCGGCGACGGGGATGTCGTAGCCGAAGGACCCGAGGCTCGACGTCGCGCTGCGCTCCGAGAGGTAGAGCGCGTCGTCCTGGGTTCCGGCGATCGCCGCGACACCGGGGTTCGTGTACGACTTTCCGCCGCTGAAGTAGGTGTCCGCCTGCCACTGGACTCCGCCCGAGGTGGTGACGGCCGCGCCGCCGGCGTTGATCCGGACCGGCGCCTCGTCCACCTCGGGAAGGGCCACCTCCACCGGGGTGGCGGTGGCGGACACGGTCCCGGAGTAGTCCACCGCGAGCACCCGGTAGAAGCCGGTGCTGGCCGCGGGCACCTTGGTGTCGGTGAAGGTGGTGCCGCTCACCGGCGTCCCGCCCGTCAGCCGGGTCCAGGGACCGCCGGCCGACAGGGCCCGCTCGACGTGGTAGCCGGCCACGTCGGTCTCGGTGCTCGCCGACCACGTCAGCACGACGTCGTCGTCGACCACCTCGGCCGCGAGGCCGCCGGGGGCGAGCGGGGCCGTCTGGTCGTGCGGCGTGACCGGGAGGACGTTGGTCACCAGGTAGACGTTGTCCTGGAAGTCGCAGTTCGTGGCGCCGATGCCGCACTGGTTCGGCGAGGAGATGTAGTCGTGCCCGACGATCCACGCCCCGGCGACCGGCTTGCCGTCACGGCCGATCACCGGCCAGGTCTTGACGGCCATGTAGTTGGCGTTGTTGGTCGACTGCCCGGACACCACGATGCCGAAGGTGCCGGTGGGGTTCGCCGTCAGCTGGGTGGGCCCGCTCAGGGCGTTGTTGAGCGGTAGGATCGACTGGCCGTAGGCCGCGTTGTGCGTGGCCGTCGTGCCGCTGATGTTCACCGTCTCCGTCTGCCCGCAGCAGCCGTGGAAGGCGGCGATCTGGCGCACCGTGACCGGCTTGGCGGCGTCGGCGCGCTTCCACTGCAGGGACCGCACCTCGTCCCCGTTGAGCGGGGAGGTCCGCATCTCGTCGCCGTTGCGCAGGGTGCCGATGTCCGTCGTCCAGCCGAACAGCGCCGCGACCTGGTTGAGCGAGATCTCGTTGCCGCCCTCGGGCTGGGTCATGTAGGCGCCGCGGACCTGGATCGTCGTCACCGGGGACGCGGGGTCGCTGGAAGTGAGTGCCACCTGCGCCTGGCGGATGCCCTTGCCGCCGGAGCTGGCGACGAACTTGATGGTCACCGGCGCCGACTCGCCGGGCGCGAGGGTGAAGGGGGCCTGCTGCGCCTGGAGGGTGAAGTCGTTCGCCGCGGGGCCGGTCAGGGCCACGTCGGCGACCCGCAGGTCCTTGGTGCCGGTGTTGGTCACGGTCACCGTGCCGGTGTCGATGACCTTGTGGGCGCCGACCCCGCTGTTGATGCGGTGCAGCGTCACCCAGTCGTCCGCCATGCCGGGGATGGGCGCGCCGCCCTGGCGGGTGACCAGCTCGTTCCGCAGCGCGAGCGTCCCGCCGACGTCGAGGACCTCCAGGCTCACCTCGCGCACGGTGGTGCGCCCGGCGCTGTCGGTCGCGGTGACCTCGAGGACGTAGCTGCCGGTGGCGCTGAGCGCGATGGGGCCGGTGTACGCCGTCGCCGCGCCACCGTTGACGCGGTAGGTGAGGGTGTCGATCGTCGCGGAGCCCGCCGCCGTGGCCGCGAGGGTGACCTGGGCCGGTCCGCCGGTGTAGGTCTGCCCGACCGTGGTGCCGTTGACGCTGACGGTCACCGTGGGCTCGAGCAGGGCCTGCCCGGTGACGCGGACCCAGTTGACCTTGGTGTTCGTGCCGGTGTTGCTCAGCGAGAGCCGGCCGTCGCTGACCTGCACCTGTGCCGTGCCGGTCTTGAAGGGGTCGGTGCCGGTCGGCTCGAAGGCGCTGACGAGCGCCACGCCCTCGGCGGCCACGCCGTGCACGGAGTCGACGTAGCCGGCGTCGCCGACGGAGACCTCCACCGTGTACGTGCCGTTGGCCAGGGCGTATTCCCAGACGCCGTTGGTGTAGGTGGGCTGCGTGGCGTTGTCGAGGAACGCGAAGGACTTCAGCAGGTTGTCCGCGGGGTAGGCGATCCCCGCGGTGGGCGTCGCCCGGTAGCGGGTGGCCGCGGTGCGGTCGGCGGGCTGGCCGGTGTCCGCGTCCACCCAGCCGTAGCCGCGGGCGGCAGTGAAGGCCTGCCCGGTCTCGGTGGTCCACCCGGTCGTCGTCGGCGCGGTGGCGGGGGCGAAGGCCACCTGGACCTGCTGGCCCGCCGGCGGCTCCTCGGGCTCCTCCAGGCCCTGGCCGGTGATGGTGATCCAGTTGATCTTGGTGTTCCTCCCGGCGTTCGTCACGGTCAGCCGGCCGTCCGTGACCTCGACGTCGGCCTTGCCGGTGGTGAACGGCTGGGTCCCGGTGGGCGCGAAGGTGGACACCAGCTCGGTGCCCTCCACCGCCACGCCGTGCTCGGAGTCGAGGAACCCGGCGTCGCCGACGGAGAGCTCCACCGTGTAGGTGCCGTCCTTCACCTCGTACTCCCAGGTGCCGTTCGTGTAGGACGGCTGCGACGCGTTGTCGAGGAACGCGAAGGACTTGAGCAGGTCGTCGCTGGGGTAGCTGATCCCCGCCGTCGGCGTGCTGCGGTACCGGGTGGCGATGGTGCGGTCCACCGGCTGCCCCGTGTCGGCGTTGACCCAGCCGTACCCGCGCGCCGAGGTGAAGGCGAGGCCGATCTCCTTGGCCCATCCCTCCGGGGTGGGCGCGGCGGACGGCCCGAAGGCCACCTTCACCTGCTGCACCGGCGGTGGGGGCTCCTCGAGCCCGGCGCCCGTGATGGCCACCCAGTTGATCTTGGTGTTCGTGCCGCTGGCGGCCAGGGTCAGCTTCCCGTCGGTGACCTCCACCGAGCGCACGCCCGTCTGGAACGGGGTGGTGCCCGTGGGGACGAAGTTGGCGACGACCGGCTGTCCCTCGGCGCTGACGCCATGGGTGGAGTCGAGGAAGCCGGCGTCACCGACCGAGACGGCGACCTTGTAGGTGCCGTTGGGCACCGCGTACTCCCAGGTCCCGTTGGTCAAGGTGGTGACCGCGGAGTTCTGCATGATGGAGAACGTCTGCAGGAGCGGGTCGCTGGGGAAGGTGATGCCGGCCGTCGGCCCGGTCCGGTAGCGGGTCGCCCCGCTGCGGTCCACCGGCTGGCCCGTGGCGACGTCGAGCCAGCCGAAACCGCGGGCGTCGTCGTAGGGCTGGCCGGTGTCGGCGGTCCAGCCGTCCGGCGTCGGGGCGGTGGCGGTCTGGAAGTTGACCTTGACCTGGGCGCCGTCCGTCGGGTCGTCCCCGTCGACGTCGACCGGGACGATGTCGATGTAGTTGATCTTCGTGTTCGTGCCGCCCTCGGCGTCCACCGTGACGGCGCCGTCCTCGACGACGACCCGCGCGGTGGCGGTGAGGTGACGGGTGCTGGACCCGTTGGCGCCGACGGGGGTGAACGGTGCGATGACCTGGTCCCCCTCGACGTTGAGGGCATGGTGCTCGGGGTCGGAGTTGCTCTGGGAGTCGCCCGCGGCGACGGTCACGTCGTAGGTGCCGTTGGGGACCGCGATCTCCCAGTACGCGTACGCCGAGACCCCGTTGAACGTGTTGCCGTTCTTGGTGATGTCGGCCGACTGCATGTGCATGAGGGTGTCCAGCCGCTGGTCCGGCTGGGAGGTGTTGCGGTCGCGGCCGTTGCCCGGGCCGCTGGTTCCTCCGACCGAGAGGTCGATGGGGTTGTCGTTGGCCTCGTTCTTCCACCCGTAGCTCAGGCCGGTGCCCTGGTCGGTCCGGGTCCGGGCCCCGAAGGGCTGGCCGAAGTCGCGCAGGTAGCCGGTGGGCAGGGCGGCGGCCTCGTTGGAGAAGTTGACGCGGATAGCGTCGGTGACCGGCTCCCCGCCGCCCTGGGAGGCGGGGCGGACCCCGGTGACGAGGAAGACGTAGTCCTGGTAGTCGCCGTTGCTCGCGTCCTCGAAGGCGACGACGTAGCTGTTGCGCAGCGGCGCACCGGTGCGGTCCTTGGCCGGGTAGATCCGGGCGCGGTGGGCGTCGGAGGCCGGGGTGTTGAGCCGGTCCTCGGTGTAGCCGATGCGGGCGAAGGTGTTGGAGAAGTAGAAGAACCCGAACTCGGCGGCGCCGGGGTCGAAGCTCGTCGTTCCGCCCGCGCTGATCGGGGGCAGCAGCGACTGGTAGCCGCTGATGTCGATCTGGCCGATGGTGTGCCGGTCGGCCTGGGCGCCGTCGCCGGTGTACCAGCCGAAGGGCAGGTTCTCTCGGGGGGCGTACTGGGCGAGCGGTGTCATCGTGACGTTGCCGCTGCCCGCCTTGACGAAGAGCGGCTCGAGGACCTCGTCGCCGCGGGCCGTGGGCGTCATCCCGCCCGCCAGGGTGGTCCACCCGACGTTGACGGCGTAGCCGAGCGTGCCGAGCACGTCTTGCAGCGGGGGCTCGTTGCCGCCCTCGATACCGTTCATGGTCAGCCCGTACAGGCCCACCCGGACCACCCGGTCCCCGCCGGCGAGCTCGAGCACCGCCGCGCGCTGACCGACGGTGCTGCCGGGGGCGAACCGCACCTGCAGCGTCGTGCTCGCACCGGGTGCGAGCTGGACACCGTTGCCGCCGGCCACGGTGAACTCGCCGGCGTTGGCGCCGCTCACGGTGGCGGCCAGGGTGATGGCGTTCGGGCTGGCGTTGGTGACCGTGATCGTCTTCGGGCCCGAGGTCGTGCTCTTGACGGCGGAGAAGACCAGCTCGCGCTGCGAGGTCTCCAGGGCGGGAGCGCGCTGGTCCTCGGGCACCCGCAGCAGGAAGAGCTTCTGGTCGCTGCCGCCCCGGTTGTACTGGTTGACGTAGAGGTTGCCGGTTCGCGGGTCCTCGACGACCTCGAGCGGGTCGTTGAAGCCGTCGACGCCGGTCATCGTCGAGTTCGGGACGCCGGTGAGGCCCACGGAGCTCTGCGAGCCGAGGATCTCGCCGCTGACGGTGTCGGGCTGGAGGAAGAGAAGGTCGTTGTTGTTCGAGAACCGGGTGACGAGGAGCCGGCCCTTGAGCTGGCCGCCGAAGGTCTCGCTCTGGTACTCGAGGGCCCCGTTGGGCGACTTGTTGAACTCCAGGTCGTAGGCGATGCCCCGGTAGTTCGGGTCCGCCTTCACGCCCGACGGGTACTTCGTGCCGCCCTGTCCGGCCGCCACGGGCGGGTTGGCGGGGTCGTTGCCCTCGTGCAGGACCCACTCGCACCGCTCGGGGTTGGGGTGCCCGTAGAAGCCGTGCTCCTCGACCATGTAGAGGTGGTCGCGCTGGGTGGGGTGGTTCGCGATCGGGGGCACGGTGCCGCCGGTGTACGGCTTGCCGTCGATGCGGCGGTTGAGGCAGGCGTTGGTGTAGTCCTTGCCGTTGACCGTCGAGTAGCCGGGGATCCCTGCGGCGGCCGTGCGGGTGAAGGTGCCGTCGGCGTTTGCCGTCACACCGGGGCTGTTCGCCCCGCCGGCCGTGCCGTTGGTCGGCACGTAGAGCCTGCCGTTGGAGTGCCAGACCAGGTCGTAGGCGTTGCGGATGCCCGTGGCGTAGATCTGCAGCGGGGCGCCCGCGGCGAACGGGTCGTAGGTGCCGCCGTCGGCGGTCTTGACGTTGATCGAGGCGCCGCCGGAGATCGCCGCCTGAACCTGCGGGTGGTCCTGGTCGAACACCAGGGTGGCCGCGGTGAGCAGCTTCTCCCCGCGCTGGCCCCACGAGTTGTCCAGGTCGCCCGCCGCCTGGTTCGAGCCCTGGAGGAAGTACAGCCGCCCGTCGGGCCCGTAGGCGATGGAGTTGGTCAGGTGGTCGCTCAGCGAGCGGGGCAGCCCCTCGAAGACCTTGCGCTCGGTGCCCAGGTTGGCCCCAGTGAGCAGGCTGATGCCGCTGATCCACTCCTGGGTCTCACCGCCGATGTTGGCGCTGGTGCTGGTGACCCACAGCCGCAGGTCGTCCGCCGTCGCGTCACGGTCGAAGACGAGGCCGATCATCGCCCGGCCCTGGTAACCCAGGTTCTCGATGTTGCTCAGGGTGCCGTCGTCGGCCACGGTCATGCGGTACAGCCCCTGGCCGATGGTGGTGCCGTAGAGCTTGCCGTCCGGCCCGAAGGCGAAAGACGCCCAGAACTTGTTCGCGCCGACCGGCTGCTCCACCTTCTCGAACTTGATGCCGGTCAGCGGGGTGAACTCGTCGCCGCCGATGACGTCTCCGGCGCCCGTCGTGAACACCGAGCTGAAGGGGACGAACGCGGCCCCGAAGTTGTCCTTCACCTTGTCGGTCACGACGAACCGGTAGGTGGTGTTGGCCTTGAGCGGGGCGTCCGGCGAGAGCGAGATGACGTCGTTGCCGCCGGAGGTGCCGACGGTGACGGGCACCTCGGCGCCGCCGGGGAGCTCGTAGAGGTGGACGTTGCCCTGCAGCGTGGTCGGGTCCACGCCCACGCCGGCGTAGGGGATGCGGATGGTGGAGGACACACCGGCGGTCACGCCGTGGCCGACCTCGCGGTTGGCGGGCAGCACGGTGTCGACGTGCGGCGCCATCGCCACGCCGCTGACCTCGAGGTACCCGAGCTTGGTGTTCTTGCCGCCGACCGGGTTGATGGTCAGCCGGCCGTCCCACACGCCGACCGTGACCGTGGCCACGTGGTACTCGTTCTGGGCACTGCCCTGGAAGGCCTCGATCCCGACCGCGGCCTCGACGTTGACGACGTGCTGGGAGTCATAGCCGTTGGTGCCACCCCCCTCGTCGCCGACAGCGACCGTGACCTCGTAGAGGCCGTCGGGCACCGCGAGCTCCCACGTGCCCTCGGTGTCGACGCCGTTGGTGCCCACGACGTCGCCGTACTGCATGTGGATGATGGAGTCGAGGCGCGGGTCGATGCCCGGGCGCTCGCGCACCCGGCCGTTGCCGACCAGGGAGACGGGGTTGCCGTCCTCGGTGGTCCACCCGTAGGTCAGGCCGGTGCCCTGGTGGGCGCCGGTGCGCGGCCCGAACGCCTGGCCGTAGTCGAGCAGGTATCCGTCGACGGGGACGGCCGCCGCCGTGGCGAAGTCGATCTTGACGTCGAGGTCGTTGGGCACCCGCGGCACCGCGTGCGCCTCGGTGGAGGGCACGGACTCGTTGCCGGCCCCGTCGACGGCACGGATCACGTAGAAGTACGTGGTGCCGTTGGTGACGGTCGTGTCGCGGTAGGCGAGCCCGGCGACCAGCGCCTCTCCGGAGATGAGCTGTCCCGTCGTGGCGACGTTCGGCTCCAGCGAGCGGTAGACGCGGTAGCCCACAACATCGGTCGAGGTGCTCGCGGGCCAGGTGAGGTCGACGACGCCGTCGCCGCCCTCGGCTGTCAGCTCCTCGGGAGCCTCCGGTGCCTCGTCGTCGGGCCCGGCCGTGAGGAGGCCGATCGCCTCGTCGGACGGGGCCGACTCGTTGCCGGAGGCGTCGACCGCGGTGACGACGTAGTAGTACGTCACGCCGACCTCGGCGGTCGAGTCCGTGAAGGAGGTGCCGGAGACCGCGGTGGTGCCGGAGAGCGGGGTGCCCTCAGCGACCGTGCCCGGCACGGTGCCGCGGTAGACGCGGTAGCCCACGACGTCGGTGGTGCTGGCGGTCCAGCTCAGGTCGATGCCGTCGGCCCCGGCCGCCGCCACCAGTGCCGTGGGAGCGGCGACGGCGGCGACGGTGATGCTGGCCTCCTCGGACGCGAGGGACTCATTGCCCGCGGCGTCGATAGCGGTGACGACGTAGTAGTAGGTATGCCCGGGCTCGACGTCGGTGTCGGTGAACGTCCTGCCCGCCAGCGCGGTGGCGCCGGAGTACGGCTGGCCCTCGGTGCCGACGCCCGGCGTCGTCCCGCGGTAGACGTGGTAGCCGACGGTGTCGGTGGAGATGCTGGCGTTCCAGGAGAGCCGGACGTCGGGTCCGGCGGGCTGGGCCACGACCGCGGTGGGCGCCGCCGGCGCCTGGGTGTCCGGACTGCCGTCGACTCGCTCGTACTTCACGTGGGCCTCGGCGGCCCACCGGTTCTCGAAGTACTCCACGACGACCTCGTGCGGGCCCTCGGTCAGCTCGACCTCGACGGTGTGGGTCTCCCACCCGTTCTGCGGGGCCCACTTGTCGATCACGGCCTCGCCGTCGACCAGCACCCGGATGCCGTCATCGGCCCGGGCCTGGAAGGCGTAGGTCCCCGCCCCCTCGTTCACCGTGGTGGTCCAGCGCACCGAGAAGAAGTCCGACCCGACACCCGCCGGGCCCTCGCTCCCCCAGTCCACGTCGATCGCGTCCACGCACTCCCGACCCGCCGGCGCACCCGCCAGCTCGGTGCCCTCGAAGTACGCCGCCGACCACTGCCCCGGCGCACACTCCGCCGGCTCGCCCGGCCCGGCGAGCTTGAAGTAGTCCACGTGGGCCTCGGCGGCCCACCGGTTCTCGAAGTACTCCACGACGACCTCGTGCGGGCCCTCGGTCAGCTCGACCTCGACGGTGTGGGTCTCCCACCCGTTCTGCGGGGCCCACTTGTCGATCACGGCCTCGCCGTCGACCAGCACCCGGATGCCGTCATCGGCCCGGGCCTGGAAGGCGTAGGTCCCCGCCCCCTCGTTCACCGTGGTGGTCCAGCGCACCGAGAAGAAGTCCGACCCGACACCCGCCGGGCCCTCGCTCCCCCAGTCCACGTCGATCGCGTCCACGCACTCCCGACCCGCCGGCGCACCCGCCAGCTCGGTGCCCTCGAAGTACGCCGCCGACCACTGCCCCGGCGC
>NZ_VUKF01000019.1 GCF_009193185.1 Georgenia thermotolerans
GGTCCCGGGGGCGGGCCAGGCCGCCGCGCACGACCGCACCCCGGCAGCGGCCCCCGCGCCGGCGCCGGGCGGGACGCTGCTGGGCGCGGCCGGCGTGCACGTGCGCCACGGCGCGGTCCACGCGGTGCGCGGGCTGGACCTGGAGCTGCGCGCGGGCGAGGTGGTCGCCCTCATGGGCCGCAACGGCGCCGGGAAGTCCTCCTTGCTGTGGGCCCTGCAGGGGCAGGGCCCGCGCGCGGCCGGCACGGTGCGGCTGGCCCTCACCGCCGCCGGCCCCGGGCCCCGGGGCCCCGACGCCCCCGCGCACCGCGGCTCGGACCCGGGCCCGGTGGACCCCGCCCGGCTGAGCCCCGGCGAGGCCCGCCGGCACGTCGTCCTGGTGCCGCAGACGCCGTCGGACCTGCTCTACCTGCCGACCGTGGCGGCCGAGTGCGCCGCCGCGGACGCCCAGGCCGGCGCCGCACCGGGCACGGCGGCCGGCGTGCTCGAGGCCCTCGCGCCCGGGGTCGCGCCGGGGGGCCACCCTCGCGACCTGTCCGAGGGGCAGCGCCTCGCGCTCGCCCTCGCCGTCCAGCTCACCGGCGACCCGGCCGTCGTCCTGCTCGACGAGCCCACCCGCGGCCTGGACTACGCCGCCAAGGCGGCGCTGGCCCGGGCGCTCGGCGCGCTCGCCGCCGAGGGGCGGGCGGTGCTGCTGGCCACCCACGACGTCGAGTTCGCCGCCGGGTGCGCCCACCGGGTGGTGGTCCTCGCCGAGGGCGAGGTCATCGCCGACGGCCCGGCCCGCGCCGTCCTGGCCGGCTCGGCCGCGTTCGCCCCCCAGGTCGCGAAGATCCTGCGCCCGCTGCCGCTGCTCACCGTCGACGACGTGCGCGCCCGGCTGGCCCGGGCGGGCCGGTCATGAGCGCCCCGCGGCCCCCGCGCGCGCCGGCCGGGACCTCACCGCCGGCCGCGGGCGACGCGCCGCACCGCGCCGTCAGCGCGGTGCCGCTGAGCCGCCGCACGGTGGTGGCCCTCGTGCTCGCCTCGGCGGTGGGCGTGCTGGCCTTCGGCTGGCCGTTGCTCGTCGGCGCCGGCGCCCCGCTCGCCGGGACGGACGCGCCGCTCGTGCTCGCGCTCGTCCTCGCCGGGGTGCTCGCGGTGCTCTTCGTCGGCCTCGGCGCCGGGGACCTCGACGTCAAGGCCGTCGCCGTCCTCGGCCTGCTCGCGGCCGTCGGCGCGGTGCTGCGCCCCCTCGCCGCCGGCACCGCCGGGGTGGAGACGGTCTTCTTCCTGCTCGTCCTCGCCGGGCGCGTCTTCGGGCCGGGCTTCGGCTTCGTCCTGGGCGCGATCACCCTGTTCGCCTCCGCCCTGCTCACCGGCGGCGTGGGCCCCTGGCTGCCGTTCCAGATGCTCGGCGCCGCCTGGGTCGGTCTGGGCGCCGGGCTGCTGCCGCGCCGCCCGCGCGGGGCCGCCGAGCTCGCCCTGCTCGCCGGCTACGCCGTCGGCGCCGCGCTGGCCTTCGGGCTGGCGATGAACCTGTCGTTCTGGCCGTTCCAGCTGGGCCTGGGCACGCAGCTGTCCTTCGTGGCCGGCGACGCGGTGGCGGCGAACCTCCACCGGTTCCTGCTCTTCACCCTCACCACGTCGCTGGCGTGGGACCTCGGCCGGGCGGTGACGACGGCGCTGGGCGTGCTGCTGCTCGGGCGTCCGGTGCTCGCCACCCTGCGCCGGGCCGCGGCCCGGGCGGCGTTCGCCCCAGCGGCACGGGGCTGACGCGGCGCCCCGGACGCGGAGGTCGGTCGCCCGCGGCCCCTCAGCCCAGCGCCGCGTCGATGACCGGGCGCGCGGCCCCGGCGCGGTCGAGGAACGCCGTGCCGCCGTCGAGCAGCTCCCGCGCCGCCTCGACCAGCCCGGCGAGCGCGGTCCACGCGAAGGTGCCGCCCACCGAGATCCGGGCGACGCCCGCCTCGGCCAGCGCGGCGGGTGTCGGCCCGCCCCTGACGAGCAGCACGTTGACCGGCCGGTCGGTCTCGGCGCAGACCGTGCGGATGTCGTCGAGCTCGCGCATCCCCGGCGCGTAGAGGACGCCGGCGCCGGCCTCCTGGTAGGCCTGCAGCCGGGCGAGCGTCGCGCGCAGGTCCGGCCGGCCGTGCAGGTAGTTCTCGCACCGCGCCGTGAGCACCAGGGAGCCGGCCGCCCCGGCCGCGGCCTCGATGCGCTCCCGCGCCAGCCCGGCGTCATAGATCGGGTCGTCGTCGCGGCCCGTGTAGTCCTCGATGGAGCACCCGGCCAGCCCCAGCTCCCGCGCGGTGGTCACGATCTCGGCGACGTCCCGCGGGGCATCGGCGTACCCGTTCTCCAGGTCGGCCGACACCGGCACGCCGACCGCGTGCACCAGCTGGGCCGCGTTCGTGAGCGCCTCCTCCCGGGTGACCTCGCCGTCGCGGCGCCCCAGCGTCGCGGCGAAGCCGCTGCTGGTCGTCGCGACCGCCGCGAACCCGAGCTCCTCGAGGACCTTCGCCGACCCGGCGTCCCAGGCGTTGGGCAGCAGCAGCGGTGACCCCGGACGGTGCAGCGCCCGGAACCGCTCGGCGAGGTGCTCGACGGACATGGCGCGACGTTAGCGGCCCCGATGTCCGGGCGCACGCATCCGCCTCCCAGGCCTGTGACGTCCGCGCGCCGGTGCCGCCGGCACGGACGTCACGGCACGACACGCGACCGAGGTCCTACACCCCGCGCCAACCACAACATATGGTGTTCCGGCAATCACTCGAACCCCACATCTTGTGGTGACACGACGTCAGAACAGGCGGACAATGGGCGCGAAGACGCCCATTTCGGGTCCTGGGCGACGCGAAGGAGAGGACATGTCCGTGACCCCCGCCCCCAAGCGGTCGGCCCGCACCTCCGGCCGCAAGGGCCTGACGATCCCGCGCGTGTTCTCCACGGCGGGCACGCACCCGTACGACCAGGTCACGTGGGAACGCCGGGACATCGTCCAGACGAACTGGAAGACCGGGGAGACGATCTTCGAGCAGCGCGGCACCGAGTTCCCCGCGTCCTGGTCGGTCAACGCCTCGACCATCGTGGCGACGAAGTACTTCCGCGGCGCCGTGGGCTCTCCCGAGCGCGAGCACAGCCTGCGCCAGATCATCGACCGCGTCGTCGGCGCCTACACCGCCGCCGGCCGCGAGCACGGGTACTTCGCCACCGACGACGACGCCGCGGTCTTCTCCGACGAGCTCACCTGGCTGCTGCTGCACCAGGTCTTCGCGTTCAACTCGCCGGTGTGGTTCAACGTCGGCACGCCCGCGCCCCAGCAGGTCAGCGCCTGCTTCATCCTCTCCGTCGACGACACCATGGAGTCGATCCTCAACTGGTACCGCGAGGAGGGGATGATCTTCAAGGGCGGGTCCGGGGCGGGCCTGAACCTCTCGCGCATCCGCTCCTCCAAGGAGCTGCTCTCCTCCGGCGGCAACGCCTCCGGCCCGGTGTCCTTCATGCGCGGGGCGGACGCCTCCGCCGGCACCATCAAGTCCGGCGGCGCCACCCGCCGCGCGGCGAAGATGGTCGTCCTGGACGTCGACCACCCCGACATCGAGGAGTTCGTGGAGACCAAGGCGCGCGAGGAGGACAAGATCCGCGCGCTGCGGGCGGCCGGGTTCGACATGGACCTCGGCGGCCGGGACATCACCTCGGTGCAGTACCAGAACGCCAACAACTCCGTGCGCGTCACCGACGAGTTCATGCGCGCCGTCGAGACCGGCGGCACGTTCGACCTCAAGGCCCGCCAGGACGGCCACGTCGTCGAGACCGTCGACGCCAAGGCGCTGTTCCGCAAGATCGCCCAGGCCGCCTGGGAGTGCGCCGACCCCGGCATCCAGTACGACGACACCATCAACGACTGGCACACCTCGCCCGAGGCCGGCCGGATCACCGCGTCCAACCCGTGCAGCGAGTACATGCACCTGGACAACTCCTCGTGCAACCTCTCCTCGATCAACCTCCTGACGTTCCTGCGCGAGGACGACACCTTCGACGCCGAGCGGTTCACCGCCGCCGTCGAGCTGATCATCACGGCGATGGACATCTCCATCTCCTTCGCCGACTTTCCCACCGAGGCCATTGCCGCGACCACCCGCGCCTACCGCCAGCTGGGCATCGGCTACGCCAACCTCGGCGCCCTGCTCATGGCCACCGGCCACGGCTACGACTCCGACGGCGGGCGCGCCCTCGCCGCCGCGATCACCTCCCTGATGACCGCCACGGCGTACCGCCGCTCGGCCGAGCTGGCCGCGGCCCTGGGCCCCTACGACGGCTACGCCCGCGACGCCGCCGCCCACCAGCGGGTGGTGCGCAAGCACGCCGCGGCCAACGACGACCTGCGCACCGTCAACGCCATGGACGCCGCGCTCCACGCGGCCGCGACCGCCGAGTGGCAGCGCGGGCTGCGGCTGGGCGGCGAGGCCGGGTGGCGCAACGCCCAGGTCTCCCTGCTCGCCCCCACCGGGACGATCGGCTTCATGATGGACTGCGACACCACCGGCATCGAGCCGGACTTCTCGCTGGTGAAGTTCAAGAAGCTCGTCGGCGGCGGCTCCATGCAGATCGTCAACCAGACCGTGCCGCGCGCGCTGCGCCGCCTGGGCTACCCGGAGGAGACCGTCGAGGCGATCGTCGAGCACATCGCCACGAACGGCCACGTCGTCGACGCCCCGGGCTTGCGGCCCGAGCACTACGAGGTCTTCGACACCGCCATGGGCCGGCGCGCCATCGCCCCCATGGGGCACGTGAAGATGATGGCCGCCGTCCAGCCGTTCCTCTCCGGGGCCATCTCCAAGACGGTCAACCTCCCCGAGTCGGCGACGGTGGAGGACATCGAGCGGGTCTACTTCGACGGCTGGAAGCTCGGCCTCAAGGCGCTGGCGGTCTACCGCGACAACTGCAAGGTGGGCCAGCCGCTGTCCGACGGCAAGAGCGAGAAGCGGGGCGCCTCCGCCCCGGCCGCGGCCGCGAGCAGCGAGGCGCCCGCCGGCAACGAGCCGGCGCGCGCGGTGCGCCGCCGGCTGCCCAAGTCCCGGCCCTCGGTGACGACGTCGTTCCGCGTCGGCGGGGCGGAGGGGTACATGACCGCCGGGTCCTACCCCGACGACGGCCTGGGCGAGGTCTTCCTCAAGCTCGGCAAGCAGGGCTCGACCCTGGCCGGGGTCATGGACGCCTTCTCCATCGCCGTCTCGATCGGCCTGCAGCACGGCGTGCCCCTGGAGGTGTTCGTCCAGAAGTTCACCAACCTGCGCTTCGAGCCGGCCGGCATGACCGACGACCCCGACATCCGGATGGCGCAGTCGATCGTGGACTACATCTTCCGCCGCCTCGCCCTGGACTACCTGCCCTACGAGACCCGGGCCGGCATGGGCATCCACACCACGGCCGAGCGCAAGCGCTACGCCGAGACCGGCTCCTACGAGGAGGCCACCGAGGACGCCGAGGACGTCGAGGCCGAGCTGGAGACCTTCAACCAGACCGCCGGCGACGAGCCGCGGCTGCCCTCGCGGGCGCACTCGAGCGCCGAGCTCCTCGAGCTGCAGCAGGGCCAGGCCGCCGATGCCCCGCTGTGCATGTCGTGCGGGACGAAGATGCGCCCGGCGGGCAGCTGCTACGTCTGCGAGAACTGCGGGTCGACGTCGGGCTGCAGCTGACCCCGACGGGGCTTGCCGCCGACCACCCCACGCCCAGGACGCCATCCCGGCTGCGGCCAGAATGGCGTCCTGGCTGCTGGGAGGGCAGGACCTGACAGATCGGTCAGGTTTACCAGCGTGCCTCCAGGTCTTCTCAGCGTGCTTGCAGCGACCGCTCGCAGCGTGAGGCGTGCCAGAAGCAGTACCGCCAGAAGTTCAGGGAAAGGACCTGATATGCGTCGCAAGATCCTCAGCGCGCTGGCAGCGGCGGTCGTCGGTGTGACCGCCCTCGGGGGCGCGGGCACCGCCTTCGCCTCGACCACGGCCACCGGCCCGCACGAGGGCACCCACCACGAGTTCCGGCACCACGTGCGGCACCACGTGGTCCACCGGCACCACTTCAAGCACCACGTGCGTCACCACGTGCGGCACCACGTCATGCACCACAAGTTCCACGACCGGGTCTGATGGCCCGTGCGACGACAGGGCGGCCGGGGCTCCCCGGCCGCCCTTCTGTGTGCCGTCCCGGGCTGGCCGTTCAGCCCGGGACGGCGGCGGTGTGCAGGTAGGACGTCAGGTGCCCGTCCGCGCTCAGCATCGCGAAGGACCAGGGCGTGCTGCGATAGCCGATCGCGTCGAGCCCCGCCGCCGGGTCGGCGTGCCGGTACGCCCGGATCGCGGCCCGGACCGCCCGCACGTCGGCAGGGGTGAGCGCCTGGAAGCGCCGGAGCTCCGGGCGCGGGATGACGAGCTTCTCGTACGGCCGCACCCAGAACAGCGCGTCGTGGACGAGCCCCGCGTCGGCCAGGTCCTTGAGGACCCGCCCGTTCGCGCGGTGCAAGGGGTTGGGGTCGTCGACGTAGGAGTGCGCCACGTGCGTCACCGATCGCCCGGCCCGCGCCTCGGACCGCTCCAGCCGCAGCGCCGTCGCCCGCATCTCGGCGAGGTTGTCGGCGGGCCCGGGCTGGAGGTCGGGCAGGACGACGACGTGGCCCGCCTCCACGCCGAGGGCGCGCATGGCCGCGCCGAGCTCGGAGACGCGCCGGGCGCCGATCTCGGCCAGGGTCATGCCGGCGAGGGACGGGCCCGGCAGGGCCGGGGCCACGCCCCGGCCCTGGGAGACGAGGACGACGTAGACGTTCCCGGCGCCCTTCTGGGCCAGGGCGGCGCGGATGGCGCTGGCCCCGAGGAGCGTCTCGTCGTCGGGGTGCTCGGGGTAGAACACGACGACGTCGCCGGCGAAGCGGGGGTTCTCGGTCACGGGTGGTTCGTCGAGGACCACGGGCACGACGAGCGCCAGGACGGCGATCGCGGCCAGTGCGCGCACCAGCCGCCCGCCCAGGCCCGGGCCGCCGCCCGGGGGTCGCGGCCGCGCCCGACCCTGCTCGGCCCGGACGGGTTCGGGGGCCCCGCGGGTGCCGGACCGGCGTGGCCGCGTCGATGTCGCGCGCGCCACGTCAGCGCCCCCCGCAACGGTGCGGCGGGGCCGCGAGCGGGTGACACCCGGGGGTCACAGGACAAGGATGGACCCGAGCACCCGTGGAGCGGGAGCGTTCAGCCCGGCCTCAGGTGCGCCCCAGCAACGTCCCAGGTCCGTGCGGCTCAATGGAGAGATGCGAGTGGGACTCATGCCGTCGAGCTCGGTCGCACCGCACGAGCTGCTGGCGCGCCTCGCGCACGAGCACGGGCTCTTCACCTCGCCCCTGGTGGGCACCGTCCTCGCCGTGGTCGCCGCGGTCCTGGCCCTGCTGCTCCTGCGCCGGGTGCGCCGGGCCGGCGGACCGGCCGGGATGGGCCGGGCCCGCTTCGCCGCCCGCACGGTCTCGGTCCTGGGCGTGGTCGCGCTGGCCACCGCCGCCTACGTCAACGCCTACGCCGGCTACCTGCCCACGCCCGACGCGCTGGCGCAGGCGGCCGGGCTCTCCACGGTCGCCGCGGCCGGGGTGAGCCGGCCGCCGCGCACGGGCGACCCGGGACAGGTCACCGCCGTCCGGATCACCGCGCCGGACCTGGGCGTCACCGGCGGCAGGACGTACATCTACACGCCCGCCGGCTACGACCGCTCGCCCACCCGCCGATACCCCGTCATCTACCTCATCCCGGGCTCGCCGGGCACCCCCAGCGACTGGTTCCGCACCGGCCGCGTCGACCAGCTGGTGGAGTCGCTCGTCCGGGCCCACGCCATGCCGCCCGCCATCGTCGTGGCGATGAACCCCTGCGCCGGGATCACCGGGGACACCGAGAGCCTCGACGTCGTCCGCGGCCCGCGGGTGGAGACCTACTACACGCAGGTGGTCCTGCCCTACGTGGACGCGCACTACCGCACCGTCCCCGACCGGGCCCACCGGGTCATCGGCGGGATGTCCTCGGGCGGCTTCGGCGCGCTCAACGTCGGGCTGCACCACCTCGGCCTGTACGGGACCGTCCTCGCCTTCGAGCCCTACGGCGACCCCGGGGCCGCCAACCTCCGCCACCTGCTCGGCGGCGACGTCGCCCGGTTCCGGGCCAACTCGCCGCGCCACTACATCCCCACCATGGCCTTCCCCCAGCGGGTCGGCGTCTTCCTCGACGTCGGCGGGGCCACCGGGCGCGACGTGACCGACGTGCAGACCCTGGCCGCCGAGCTGACCGCCCGGGGCCAGCAGGTCGAGCTGCGCGTCGAGCCCGGCCAGCACCACACCTGGACCGAGACGGTCGCCGGCCTGCCGTACGGGCTGGCCTTCGCCGGCTCCCGCCTCTCCGGCGCGTCCGGGTGACGGCGGTCGAGACCCGCCCGCGCGCGGCCGCCGGCCAGGCGGGCGCGTGGGCGCGGCGGGAGCGCGCGCGCCGGTGGGCGGCGTACGTGGCGGCCGGCCTCGGGATCGTCGGCCTGCTCTCCGCGCTGTCGCGGCCGCTGCGCGGCCGGGTGGCGGCGCTGCTGGAGCTCATGCCGATCGTCGTGCCCCGGACGGCGGTGCTCACGCTCGTGTTCGTCTCCGTCGCGCTGGTGCTCACCGCCCGCGGGCTGCGCCGCGGGCACCGCCTCGCGTGGATGGCGGCCGAGGGCCTGATGGTCGCCTCCGTGGTGCTCCACCTCACCAAGGGCCTGGACGTCGAGGAGGCGCTCCTGGCCGCGGCCGGCGCGGTGTGGCTGGCCACCCAGCACCGCGCCTTCCCGGTGCTGCCCACGCGGGTCGCCGCGAGGAGGGCCGCGGTCGCGGCCGCCGGTGGGGCCGTCGTCGTGCTGGGCGTGTCCCTGGCCCTCGCCGCCCAGGCCCGCCGCGGCGGCGTGCGGGAGCTGGACGACCTCGTCGGCGTCGTCGTCCGGGACCTCACCGGGCAGGGGCCGCCGATGACGGTGCTGCACCTGCACTTCACCGGCACCGTCCTCGCCGCCGCCGGGGCGGCGCTGCTGGCCAGCGTGGCCTGGCTGCTGCTCAGCCCCCGGCAGCCCGAGCCGCTGGTGGGGGAGGCGCACCGGCGCGAGCGGGAGCGGGCCCGGGCGGTCGTGACCCGCTACGGCGGGGACACCCTCGACTTCTTCGCCCTGCGCGACGACAAGCAGTGGTTCTTCACCGGGCGCAGCGTGGTGGCCCACGCCGTGCGCGGCACCGTCTGCCTCGTCTCGCCGGACCCCATCGGCCCGGCGGAGGAGCGCGAGGACGTGTGGGCGGAGTTCATGGCCTACGCCGAGAGCTGCGGCTGGTCCGTGGCGGTGGTGGGCGCCGCCCCGGACTGGCTGCCCCTCTACGAGGCCAGCGGGCTGCGCAGCGTCTACCTCGGGGACGAGGGCGTGGTGGACTGCCAGACGTTCACCCTCAACGGGCACGAGATGCAGAGCGTGCGCCGGGCGCACCGCCGTGTCGGCGCCGCCGGCTACACCGTCACCTTCCACGACCCCGCCCACCTCGACGACGCCACCCGGCAGGCCCTGCTCGCCCTGTCCGAGCAGGGCCGGCGCGGCGGGGAGGAGCGCGGCTTCTCCATGACCCTGTCCCGGCTGTTCGACCCGGCCGACGCCGGGGTGCTCGTCGCGGTGGCCCGCGACCCGATGGGCCGCCCGGCGGCGTTCATCCAGTGGGTGCCCGCGCCCCGGCTGCCCGGCTGGTCCCTCGACGTCATGCGCCGCGGCACCGCCCAGATGCCCAACGGGGTGATCGACTTCCTCATCGTCGAGACCATCCGGCACGTGCGCGAGCTCGGCGGGACGGCGCTGGGCCTGAACTTCGCCGTGTGGCGCCGCATCGTCGCCGGCGAGCAGGACGCCACGGCCGGCGGGCGACTGGCACGCCGGGTGCTGCGCCGCGCCTCGGCCAGCGCGCAGATCGAGTCGCTGTGGCGGTTCAACGCCAAGTACGCCCCGCGCTGGGTGCCCCGCTACGCCGCGGTCGGCACCGTGGACGTCCTGGCCGCCCAGGGCGTGGCCATCGCCGGCGCCGAGGGGGTGACCGACGTGCCGGTCATCGGGCGCCTGGTCGCCCGGAGCGGGTCGTGACGCTCGCCCTGCTCGCCGCCCTGGTCGGCACCGTCGGGTACGGCGCCGGCTCGGTCCTCCAGGCCGCCGCCACCTCCCGCGCCAGCGGCCCCGCCGCCCTGCGCCATCCCCTCTACCTCGCCGGGCTGGGCTGCGACCTGGTCGCCTGGCTGGCCTCCCTCGTCGCCCTGCGCCACCTGCCCCTCTTCGCCGTCCAGGCCCTGCTCGCCGGCTCCCTCGTGGTCACCGCCGTGCTGGGGCGGGTGTTCCTCGACGCCCGGCTGCGCCGCCGCGACGTCGCCGCGATCGGGGTGGTCACCGTCGCGCTCGTCGCGGTCGCCGCCTCCGCCGGGGAGCAGGCGGCCCACCGCCCGCCGAGCCCGTTCACCGCCGCGGTCCTCGGCGGCCTCGCGCTGTGCGCGCTGGCCCTGCTCGCCCTGTACCCCCGGGGCCGGTCGGCGGCGCTCGCGGTGGTGGCCGGGGCGGCGTTCTCCGGGGCGGCGCTGAGCGCCCGCGTCGTCCGCGTGCCGGCGGCGGGCACGCCGGCCACCCGGGTGGTGGTGGACCTGCTCACCGACCCGCTGCTGTGGGTCATCCCGGTCTTCGGGCTCCTCGGGCTGCTGGCCTACGCCCGCTCGCTCGAGCGCGGGGCCGTCGGTCCCGCCACGGCCGTGATGTGGACGGTGGAGGTGGTCGTGCCGGCCGTCGTCGGGGTCGCGCTGCTCGGCGACGGCGTGCGGCCGGGCTGGGCGGGAGTGGCCGTGGCGGCGGTGCTGCCCGCCGTGGCGGGCTGTGCGGTGCTGGCGCTGGGCCCGGCCGACGCCCCGCACCCCGCCACGGGGCCGGCGCACGGGGTGGGGCTGTCATGACGCCGGACCGGCGCGGGGCGGACGCCGAGCTGGGCCCGGGCGCCACCACCCGGCTCGTGGTCTCCGGGGTGCTCGGGGCGGCGAGCGGCGTCGCCGCCGGCACGGTCGTCGACTGGCCGGTCGGGCTGCTGCTCGGCTGGATCGTCGCCGCCGGCGTCTACGTGGGCTGGTTGTGGGTGACGGTCGCGCACATGGACGGGGTCGCGACGGCCACCCACGCCGCCCGCGAGGACCCCGGTCGGCGCCCGGTGCACCTCCTCGTCAACGGCGCGGCGCTGGTCAGCCTCGGGGCGGTGGCGCTGCTGCTCGTGGGCCGCTCGGGCGGGGCCGCCGCGGAGGTGGGGAGGGCCGTGCTGAGCGTCGCGAGCGTGGCGCTGGCGTGGGTGACCGTCCACACCGCGTTCACCACCCGCTACGCCCACCTGTACTACACCAGCCCGGTCCCGGTCGTGGACTTCGGTGACGTCACGCAGCCGTCGTACACGGACTTCGCCTACCTGGCCTTCACGATCGGCATGACGTTCCAGGTCAGCGACACTCAGCTGAAGACCACCGCCATGCGCCGCGCCGTGCTCGAGCACGCCCTCTTCTCCTACGTGATCGGCGTGGTCGCCATCGCCGCTACCGTCAACCTCCTCGCCGGCCTCAGAGGCTGACCGCTGCGGGTCACGGACCCGGCGCGCGGAGCCGGTACCCGTCGGCCTGGGCGAGCACCGGCCAGCCCGCCACGGTCTCCCGCGACGCCGCGTCCAGGCCGGTGGCGTCGCGGTGCACCAGCGTCGCCGCCCCCGAGGCGAGGTATTCGAGCACCTCGTGCTGCCACGGCCGGTCCTGGCGCCGCGGGGTGCCGTGGGTGGGGCGCGCCGGGTCGTACGTGAGACCGGAGACGTCGACCCAGACCCGGCACCCGCGGGCCAGGTCCCGGGCGAGGGTGTCCATGAGCACCAGCGCGGTGGGGTCGTCGGCGGTGACGCACCCGTCCACGCGCCGCGCGGCGGCGGCGAGGACCCGCGGGAACGGGCCGTTCACGGGCCCCAGCGACATCACGGCCCCGGCGACCACCACCGCCGCGCCGCCCGCGACCAGCGCCTGCCCGGCGCGCCGGTGACGCACGGGGCCGTCGCGCACCCGCTGCACCGCCAGGCCCAGCACGACGCTGACGGGCACGGCCGCCAGCGCGCCGTAGTGGCGGAAGGTCGTGGGGCTGGCGAGCAGCGTCAGCACGGCCGCGGCCGTGAGCGCGAGGAACAGGCGGGCCGGCCGGTCGCTGCGCAGCGACCACGCGGCCAGGGCCACCGCCGCGCAGCCGCCCGCCACCAGCGCCACCTCCGCGGGCGTCGGCGCCGCCGCGGGGCCGAGGGCCGGGCCCACCACCCCGGCCAGCCGCTCGGTCCAGCCGACCGCCATGCGGACGCGGCCGAGCTGGGCGAGCACGACATAGCGCGTCATCTGGTCGGGGGCGGCGAGGAAGAAGGGCAGGCACAGCGCCGTCAGAGCCGCCGCGGCACCGGTCAGCAGCTCCCCGAGCCGGCGCGGCCCGGCCCGCGCCCCCACCCACCCGGCGACCACGGCGAGCGGGACGACGCCCCAGATCTTCACGCCCGTCCCCAGCCCGAGGAGCGCGCCCGCCGCCAGCGCCGGCCGCGCGGTGAGGACGGGCCGGGCGAGCAGCACGACCAGCGCGGCGGCGAGGCAGAGGTTGGCCGGGCCCTCGAGCATCGTCGTCCGCTCGGCGTAGGCCGCCGCCGGGGCGACGGCGTACGCCAGCCCCGCCGTCAGCGCCGCCGCCCGGCCGCCGGCCAGGCTCCCCAGCCGGGCGACGAGGACGGCGGTGAGGGTCCCCAGGGCCACGAAGGCCACGCGCGCGAGGGCGAACGCGACGCTGTCGGGCACCCACCGCGTCAGCGCGGCGAACGGGGCGAGCACGAGGGCGATCCCGGGCGGGTGGAGGAGGACGAAGGCGGCGTAGGGCATCCGGCCGTGCACCAGCGCCGTCGCCGCGGTGAAGTAGACGCCGTCGTCGTAGCCTCCCGCCCCCCGCAGCCCGCCGCCGGCGAGCACGGGCAGGAGGCGGACGGCGGCGGCCACCGTGGCCACCAGCGCCGCGACCGGTGGGTCGCGCCGCCGGCTGGGAGGGGCCGGCCTGAGCGCGGTGTCAGACCTGGTCATGGGGCCCGGTGGCCAGGGCGGCCCGCGCCACCCGCGCGGCGAGGAGCGCCAGGGCCAGCCCGAGCAGGAGCGCGGTCACGTGCCCGACGTCGGTGAAGGTCTGGTGGCGCAGCAGCGGTCCCGCGTAAAAGCCCGCCAGCGCGGCGACGTACACCCCGCGCCAACGCGGCGGCACCCGCGAGACGACGAAGCCCGCCAGGCAGGCGACGCCGTAGCTCACGCCGACGTCGGATGCCTGCGCGACGCTCTCGGCCAGGCGGCCGTGGGTGATGCCCGAGGCGATGAGCGTGGCGACGAGCAGGGTGGCTCCGACGTGCCCGAACCCGGCCGCCAGCACCGTGCCGGCGCGGCCGACCCAGCGCTGCCCCGTGGCGTAGACGAGCATGAGCACCGGCAGCTGGAGCAGGCCCGCGAGGTTGGGCACCACGAAGGCGCTGACCACGAGCACGAACACGGGTCGGTCCCGCAGGTTGGCGATGTTGGTGCTGCAGCGGGCCACGACGTCGGCGCGCACCTCGGCGGGGACGAGCTGGAGCACGATCGTCACGGCGGCGACCACGGCCGCGTAGCCGAGCGCCAGGTCGCTCGAGAGCACCAGCTGCACGGCCGCGCGGGCGGTGCGGCGAGCATCGTGCCACGCCCGGGCCACGGCCGGGCCGGCTCGCGCCCGCCAGGGCTCGCCCGCCATGCGCCGCGTCGAGGCACCCACGGCGGCGATGGTGCGCGCCGAACCTCGACGCCGCCACCCGGACGGCAGGGAGACGGCTGGATGCTTCGGTCCGCTCAGCGCGGCCGGCCCGCCGCACCGGGCGCGGTGCCCCAGCGGCGCGGCAGGTCCCGCCGCCCCTCCAGCGCCAGGTGGGCCACCGCCCACGCGGCGAGCCAGGCCGCACCCAGGGCGAGGCCGCCGGTGACGTCGGTGAGCCAGTGGGTGCCCAGGTACAGGTCCGTCGCGGCCACGGCGGCCACGAGGACCGCGGCGGCCGGCACCAGCCGGGCCGGCGCGGCGGCGGGCACGTGACGCAGCAGGACGTGGACCAGGGCCGCCGCCGCCACCAGGGCCTGGACGGTGTGGGCCGCGGGGTAGGTGGACAGCGCCGGGACCGGGCCGCCGCCGGGGGAGGGCTGGTTGACGAGCGCGGCCACGAGGTCGCGCACCGCGACCGCGCCCAGGTACACGGCCAGCGGCTCCACGGCCGGCGCCCACCGCCCGGTGCGCCACCGGACCAGGGCGCCGGTCACGAGGAGCACCGGGACGAGCACCACCGAGCTGCCCAGCCAGGCGAGTACCTCGGCGGGCGCGGTCAGCCAGGGGTACTGGTGGGCCTCCACCCAGGTCCGCACCACCGGGTCGAGCAGGGCGAACTCCTCGTGCGCCACGACGTCCTGCGTGGTGCCCACGAAGAGCCACACCGCCCCGGCGCCGACCGCCACGGCCAGCGTCATCGGCAGCCCGGTGGGCTGCCGGGCCACCCGGCGGCCCAGCCACGCCGCCTGCCGGGGGAAGCGCCGGCGCGGCCGCTGCAGCCGCGGGCTCGAGCGGACACGGTCCGCGAGCCGCTCGCGCCCCTCGGGGCGCAGCACCCGGCCGAGGACGAGGGCCAGCACGACGAGGACGAGGATCCCCAGGCCGACCCGGGAGGCGATGTGCTCGACGTGCTGCCAGCTGCGGCCGCCGAGGTAGCCCAGGAGGACGGCGGCGACGGCCCACAGCGTGCCGCCGGCGATGTTGTAGGCCGCGAAGGTGCCGTAGGGCAGGCGCGCCATCCCGGCCAGGCCCGGGATGAGCACCCGCAGGGCGGCGGTGAACCGCCCGACGAACACCGCCTTGCCCCCGCGCTCGGCGAGGAAGTGCTCGGCGCGGTCGAGGTGGTCGTGCCGGACCCACCGGCCCACCGTGCCGGTGAGCAGCCGGCGTCCCCAGCGGCGCCCGATCGCGTAGCCGACGCTGTCCCCGATGACCGCGCCGAGCACCCCGGCGACGAGCACCGCGGGGAGGCTGACCCGCTGCTCGTACGCGAGCACCCCGCCGAGGATGAGCGCCACCTCGCCCGGGAAGACGAACCCGACGAACGCCGAGGCCTCCAGCGCCGGGACGAGGAACACCACGGCGAGGGCCACCCACCCCGGCAGGT
Source organism: Georgenia thermotolerans (assembly GCF_009193185.1). Classification (GTDB taxonomy): domain Bacteria; phylum Actinomycetota; class Actinomycetes; order Actinomycetales; family Actinomycetaceae; genus Georgenia; species Georgenia thermotolerans. The sequence goes on from NZ_VUKF01000019.1 coordinate 15,287, forward strand.
CGAGCATGTGCGCGGCCACCGCCTGCATCGATCGCTCCGCGGGTCAGGGCCGTCCGGGTGGGCGGCGTGCGCGCCGGACTCTACGCGCCCGCCCTGGGGACCGCCCCGGCGCGAGGGCGCGGCCGGTCGCCGGAGCGACGGGCGTCAGGGATCCGTCAAGATCCCCGGTCGCCACGCTAAGACGGCGTGAGCCTCGCCTCCGCGCGGGCGGTCAGCGGCGAGCATGGATCGTGATGCCGGCTGCGGGGCCGGCGAACGGGGCACACCGTCATGAGCGCACCGAGCGTCCCAGACCTCCTCAAGCGGGCCCTGGTCGGGCGGCCCGTGCGCAGCGAGAGCATGGCGGCCACGCTGCTGCCCAAGCGCATCGCCCTGCCGGTGTTCGCCTCCGACGCCCTCTCGTCCGTCGCGTACGCCCCCGACGAGATCCTGCTGACCCTGTCCCTGGCGGGCATGGCCGCGGTGACCCTCGCCCCGTGGGTGGGCCTCGCCGTCGTCGTGGTGATGATGGCGGTGGTGGCCTCCTACCGTCAGACGGTGCACGCCTACCCCTCGGGCGGCGGCGGGTACGCCGTCGTCCGGGAGAACCTGGGGCACCGGGCGGGCATGGTGGTGGCGAGCGCGCTGCTCGTCGACTACGTGCTCACCGTCGCCGTCTCGGTCTCCTCGGGCGCGCAGTACCTGGCCGCGGCCCTCCCGGCCGCCCGCGGCCACGAGGTGGTCCTCGCCGTGGCGATCGTCGCGGTGCTGATGGTGCTCAACCTCCGGGGGGTGCGCGAGTCCGGCACCGCCTTCGCCATCCCCACCTACGCCTTCATCGGGGCGATCGGCCTGATGATCCTCGTCGGGCTCTGGCAGGTGCTCACCGGCCGGCTCGAGCCCGCGGCCTCCGCCGGGCTCACGCTCGTCCCCGACCCGGCGTTCACCCAGGGACTCACCGGGCTGGCCGGCGGCTTCCTCGTGCTGCGCGCGTTCTCGTCCGGGTCGGCCGCCCTGACCGGCATCGAGGCCGTGAGCAACGGCGTGCCGGCCTTCCGCCGTCCCAAGGCCCGCAACGCGGCGACGACGCTGCTCCTGCTCGGCCTCATCGCCGTGACGATGTTCATGTCGATCCTGCTGCTGGCCGGGGCGACGGGGCTGCGGATCGCTCAGGACCCGGCCACCCAGCTGCTCGACCACGGTCGGCCGGTGGGCCCGGGCTACGCGCAGGACCCGGTGATCAGCCAGATCGCCGCCACCGTCTTCCGCGGTGCGCCGGCGCTGTTCGTCCTGGTCACCGTCACGACCGGGTTCATCCTCGTCCTGGCCGCCAACACCGCCTTCAACGGCTTCCCCAGCCTGGGCTCGGTGCTCGCCCGCGACGGCTACCTGCCGCGGCAGATGCACACCCGGGGCGACCGCCTGGCCTTCTCCAACGGCATCGTCCTGCTGGCCGCCGTCGCCTGCGCCTTCATCGTCGCCTTCGGCGCCGAGGTCACCCGGCTCATCCAGCTCTACATCGTCGGCGTCTTCGTCACCTTCACCCTCAGCCAGCTCGGGATGGTGCGGCACTGGGGCCGGCTCCTGCCCGACGAGCAGGACCGTCGCGTCCGGATGCGCATGCGCCGCGCCCGCGCGATCAACGCCTTCGGCGCCGTCCTCACCGCTGTCGTGCTCGGCATCGTGCTCGCCACCAAGTTCACCCACGGCGCGTGGATCACCGTCCTCCTCATGGGCCTGGTGTTCCTCGGCATGCGGGGCATCGCCCGGCACTACGACACCGTGGCCCGCGACATCACGGTCCTCGACCCGTCCGCCTCCCGCGCCCTGCCGCCGCGGGTGCACGGCATCGTCCTCGTCTCGAAGCTGCACGAGCCGGCCATGCGCGCCATCGCCTACGCCCGTGCCACGCGGCCGACGACGCTCGAGGCCGTGACCGTGAACATCGACGACGACGACACCGCCGCCCTGCGCCGCGCCTGGCAGGAGTTCGAGATCCCGGTGCCGCTGACCGTCCTCGACTCGCCCTTCCGGGAGATCACCCGGCCGGTGGTCAACCACGTCCGGGCCGTGCGGTGGGAGTCCCCACGCGACCTGGTCGTCGTCTTCGTGCCCGAGTACGTCGTCAGTCACTGGTGGGAGCAGCTGCTGCACAACCAGAGCGCCCTGCGCCTGAAGGCTCGACTGCTGTTCACCCCCGGGGTGATCATGGCGTCGGTGCCGTTCCAGCTGCACGAGGCGGACCACCCCGACCGGCTGGCGCGCCCCCCGCTCCCGCGCCGGGCCGCGCGATGAGGGACGGCGGTGCGCCGGGCCCGGGCAGGGCGGTGGGGTCCGGCCCGGTGACGGCCCCGGGCAGGGCGGTGGGGTCCGGCCCGGTGACGGCCCCGGGATCCGCGCCGACGCGCGACAATGGCGTCGTGCAGGCGCGCGTCGTCGTCGCGGTCGCCGGTGACCCGGACAGCGTGGCCCTCGTCCGCCGGGGGGCGCAGCTGGCCGGCGCCCCCGCGAGCATGCAGGTGGTGCACGTGCTCGCGCAGGATGGCCGGCCGGGGGCGCCGGCAGCCGCGCTCGCCACGCTCCGGCGCGAGGTGGAGCGGCTCGGCGGCAGCTTCCACACCGTGCTCGGGGCCGACGTCGTCACCGCGGTGGCCGACTTCGCCACCGCGGTGGGGGCCGGGGTCGTCGTCGTCGGGCTGCCGACCGGCCGGCTGCGGCAGGCCGTCGCACCGGCCACCGGGCTGGCGCTGGCGCGACGAGCGGCGGGCTTCGACGTCGTGCTCGTCCCGCTCCCGCGCCACGCCAGTCGGCGCCGCGTGGGCCGGGAGCGCCCGATCTCGCCGGCGCGCACGGCCGCCGGCTGGCTCCTGGCCGTGCTCGGCCCCGTCGTGCTCATCGCGGCGCTGCGCCTGGTCCACGCCGGCGCGGGGCTGCCGAGCGAGATGCTCCTCTTCCTCGCCCTCACCGTGGCGGTGGCCATCGTTGGCGGCCTGGTGCCGGCCGTGGTGAGCGCGCTGCTCGGCTTTCTCACACTCAACTACTTCTTCACCCCGCCCACCGGGCAGCTGCTCGTCGCCGACGGCGCGAACCTCCTGGCCCTCGCCGTGTTCGTCGCGGTGGCGGTGGCCGTGGCCCTCGTCGTCGACCTGGCGGCACGGCGCAGCCTCCAAGCCACCCGTGCCGGCGCGGAGGCCGCCGCCCTCGCCGAGCTCGCGCGCGCGGCGCTCGGTGAGGACGCCGCGGCGGCGCTGGTGAGCCGGCTGCGCGAGACCTTCGGCCTCGCCGGCGTCGCGCTGCTCGAGACGCGGGACGGGCGCTGGCTCACCCTGGCGGCGGCCGGCGCCGCCGTCGGCGACCCGGAGGCGGCCGACACCGTGCTCGGTGTCGACGACGACCGGGTCCTCGCCCTGACGGGGCGGGTCCTGGCCCGTGACCGCCGGGTGCTCGAGGCCTTCGCCGCCCAGGCCGGCGGGGTGCTGGAGCACCGCCGGCTGCGCGAGCAGGCCGAGCAGGCCCGGCTGCTCGAGCAGGCCGAGGCGACCCGGACCGCCCTGCTCGCCGCGGTCTCCCACGACCTGCGCACGCCGCTGGCCACGATCCGCGCCGCCCTGGACGGGCTGGTCTCCCACGAGGTCCGCCTCGCCCCCGCGGACACCGACGCGCTGGTGGCCACCGTGGCCGCGGCCACCGCCCGCCTCGAGCGGCTCATCGACAACCTCCTGGACCTCTCCCGGCTGCAGACCGGCAGCGTCCGGCCGGTCCTGCGTCCCACCAGCCTCGACGAGATCGTGCCGCTGGCCACCGAGGGGTTCGACGCGGTGCGCACCGACATGCCCGACACGCTCCCGCTGGTGCGCACCGACCCAGGCCTGCTCGAGCGGGTGATCGCCAACGTCGTCTCCAACGCCGTCAGGCACGGCGGCGGCGCACCGGTGGCCGTCACCGCCGCACCCGCCGACGGGCGGATGGAGCTGCGGGTGGTCGACCACGGCCCCGGGCTGAGCGCAGACCGCAAGGCCCGCATGTTCCAGCCGTTCCAGCGCCTCGGTGACACCTCGAGCGACGGGCTCGGGCTCGGCCTCGCCGTCGCGGAGGGCCTGGCCACCGCAGTCGGCGCCCAGGTCCGCGCCGAGGACACCCCCGGTGGTGGACTGACCATGGTGCTGACGGTCCCGCTGGCCCGGGAGGAGCCATGACCGGCCCGCGCGTGCTCGTCGTGGATGACGAACCCGGCCTCGTCCACGCCCTCGCGATCAACCTGCGCGCGCACGACTGGGAGGTCGCCACCGCCCTGGACGGGCGGCACGCCCTCGACCTCGCGGCGAGCTGGCACCCCGACGTCGTCCTGCTCGACCTGGGCCTGCCCGACGTCAGCGGCATGGAGGTCCTCGCGGGCATCCGCGGCTGGAGCCGGATGCCGATCGTCGTCCTCTCCGCCCGCCAGCACGGCGAGGACAAGGTCGAGGCCCTCGACGCCGGCGCCGACGACTACGTGACCAAGCCGTTCGCGATGAACGAGCTGCTCGCACGGCTGCGGGCGGCGGTGCGCCGGGCGGCGCCGTCGGACGGCTCCGAGGCGGTGGTCCAGGCTGGCGACCTGACCATCGACCTGGCCCGGCGGCGGGTGCTGCGCGCCGGCGCGGAGGTACGCCTGACGCCCACCGAGTGGGCCATCGTGGAGGTCCTCGTGCGCAACCGGGGCAGGCTCGTCGGGCGGCGCCAGCTGCTGCAGGAGGTGTGGGGGCCGGCGTACGGCACCGAGACCGGGTACCTGCGGGTCTACACCGCCCAGCTGCGCCGCAAGCTGGAGCCCGACCCCGCCCACCCCCGGCACATCCTCACCCAGCCGGGGATGGGGTACGTCTTCGAGACGACGTGAGCGGCCCCGGGCGGCGGGTGCGCCGTCCGGGGCGATGACGCCGTCCCGGCCGGGTGACGGAGGCCGCCTCCGCCACCCGGCCGGCTCGCCGCCGTCAGCGCCGGGTGATCGTCCAGGTCCCGTCGGCCAGGGCCTTGTCCGGGTGCTGGACGTTGAAGAACAGCGTCTTGGGGTCCTTGCCGAAGTAGATGCCGCTGATCTCGGCGCCCGAGTCCTTCAGCGAGGCGAAGTGCTCGACCGTGTCGGCGGCGCCGTCGTGGTCGTTGTCCTTGCCTGCGACGAAGATGTCCGAGGGGGAGTTGTCCTCGACGACCCACAGGCGCCCGTCCGGGCCCGCGGCGAGGTTGTCGGGGCTGTTGAAGCCGGTGACACCGGCGCGGGCGTTCTCCACCGGGACGTTGACGCCCGCCTCGACGAAGCTGCTGAGCTCGAGGGCCTTGAGGTCGATGGCGACGACGCGGTCCTCGGAGGTGTTGGCGACGTAGAGGGTCTGCCCGATGAGCTCGACGTCCTCGGGGCGGCCGAACTCGGTGGCACCGACGGCGTCCGCGGCGGCGTCGGCGTCGACGACGACCTGGTCCATGTCGAGGGCGACCCACTCGAAGGCGCCGACCTTCTCCTGGTAGGAGGCCTGGCTCCACTTCTGCTGCGCGTCGCTCAGGCCGGTGAGCTTGAGGGCGTAGAGCTGCCCGTCCGAGAGGTCGCCGCGCACCGTGGGCACGAAGCGGTAGATCGACCCGCCGTTGAGCTCGTCGATGACGTACACGGAGCCGTCGGCCGCCGCACCGATGCCCTCGTGGCGCAGGATCCCCACCTCGGGGCGCTGCTGGACGTCGAGCGGGGCGAAGGGGTTCTTGGCGTCGAAGCGCGCCTCGAAGAGGCGGCCGCCGGCGGTCTCCTCGGCGAAGAGAACGGTGCCCCACGGGGTCCACTCGATCCCGTCGAGGCGGCTGAAGCTCGGGTCCTGCGCGACGACGCGTGCCTCGCCCGTCTTGAGGTCCACCACGGAGACCGCGCCGTTGGCGCCGACCTCGTGCGTGCGGAGGAGGTAGCGGCCGGCGTGCGGGCCGGTCTCGTTGACGGTGTTCATGTCGGTCAGGTCGTCGGTCGAGCCGCCGTAGATGTTGAGCACGGTCTCGTCGGCCACGAGGGACTGCGTGAACCCGGCCGGGGCGAGCAGCGGCTCCTCCCAGCTGTCGCTCTGCTGGCCGTACGCCGAGCCCGGGATCGGGTCGAAGCTCATCGGGCCGTCGGCGGCGGCGGCCTGCGAGGCCAGGGCGACCAGGAGCGCGGCCGTGGCCGTGCCGGTGAGGACGTGCTTGCGCATCACTGTCTCCATCGTTCGTGGGGTGGTGCTTGCGAACGTAGGAGCGCCCGGTGACCGACTGGCGAACGGCGGCCCCACGGGGGGTGGCGCGTCGGGAAACGTCTGCGGCGGAGCGTCATGGGCCGGCTCGACGTGCCGGGAGGAACGCCGGGTGCCGGCGGAGGACTCAGTCGTTGATCGCCTCGACGCCGAGCCGCCGGAGCTCGTCGAGGTGGTCGCGCATGGCCTGGAGGACGTGCGGAGGATGGCCCTCCCAGTCCCGCACCTCGCTCAGAACCCTGATGGGCTCGCGGGTGCGGTAGGACCTCGTCGGGTTGCCCGGGAACTTCTTGTCGGTGAGGTTCGGGTCGTCCTCGATGGGGCCGGTGGGCTCGACCACGTAGATCCTGCCGGGCTCCGCGCCCACGGCCAGCTCGGCGCCCCAGGTGGCCGCGTCCAGGGTGGCGGTGAGGTAGACGAAGTTCGCCGTCCTCCGCTCGCCGAAGTTGGAGCTGTAGCCGGGCTCCAGGAGGTCTCCGGGCCGCAGGTCGGCCTTCGTGCCGTGGTAGAAGGGGCCGGGGTCCTGGCTGCCGGCGGCATCCGCAGAGGTCATCTGCCGAGGGTGCCCGATCGCAGGGATCTCGCGCACCCCTACGCCGTCCCGACACGGGGCGTTGCCGGATCTGGACCAAGATCGCCGTGCCGGGCCCGACTGCTGTGTCGTGGCCACGGCGGCGGATACCGGACCTGGCCGGCCGGGCCTGGGCCGGCACCCGCTTCGACATCGTCCTGGCTCCCGCCACGGGCTTGTCTTCCTGAACCGTCCGTCAGGAGCACTCAGGCGCTTGTCAGCCGCAGGTCTCACCATGTGGCTCATAGCCCGATGCGGAAGAGAGCGTCCTATGTACCGCCGGATCGTCCGTGGCCTGGCCGCCGTCGGCCTGGGCGTGGCGGCGCTGGGCGCCGTGTGCGGCGCGCTCGCCCCCGCGGCCTCGGCCGCGCCGGCCGCGCCGCCGGCCGCCGCCTCCGCTCAGCGCCCGGCGGACAGCCCGAGCCGCGACAGCACCGACCACCCGAAGAAGAACCCGCTCGACACCGGCCACGGCCACGAGCCGAGGTTCAAGGACTGGTGGGACTACCTGTGACCTGCTGCCAGCCGGCTGCCGGGCGGCCGTGACCCGGGCTCACCCCGTCGGCGCCACGACCGCCTCGTACAGCTGCTGGTATCGCGCCCGCCGGGCGGCGTAGTACTCCGCGCGCCCGGCGACCGGCTCGTAGGTCCGGCCCGTCTCGACCGGCGCGCGTGGCACGTCCGGGGCGAGCACCTCGAGCGCGATGAGCGCCGTGCCGTGCAGGGTCGTGCGCTTCATCGTCACGTGCTCCACGGGGGCGTCGAGCGCGTCGGCGAGCACCTGCAGCCACCCCGGGTGGTCGGCCGTCACCCGGCCGCTGGCGGCGATGCGGTGGGCGCGTCCGGCGGCCTGCTGGAGCTGCTCGGCCACCCGGGCGTAGGTCAGCGCCACGCCTTCCAGCGCCCCGCGGTAGAGCAGGGTCGGCGTCGTGGCGGCCGTGACGTCGGCGAACAGTGCCCGGGCGCCGCCCGCCCAGCCGGTGCTGCGCTCGCCGGTGAGGTAGGGCAGGACCACCGGGGCGCCCTCGTCCGGCGCGGCGAGCAGGGCGGCCTCGCGGTCGACGGGGAGGCCGTCGCCGTCCAGCCGGAGGGTGTCCTCGAGCCAGGTGACCACCCGGCCGACGTCGTTGAGCGCCCCGCCGAGCAGGGTCCGCGCGGCGTCGACCCGGTAGCACCACAGCCCCGGCGGGATGGTCTCCGGGTGCTCGTGCAGCACTACCCGCATCGCCCCGCTGGTGGCGGCGGCCGCCGCGATGGCGGACTCGTCGGCGGCCCCGGCGCCGATGTTGCTGGCGAAGCCGTCGGTGATCACCGGGAACCAGGCGGCGCCGGCCAGCGCCGGCCAGCGGCGCCCGGTGCGCCCGTCGTCGCGCAGCGGGCGGTCGGGGTCGCGGATCTCCGAGAGGTTCCCGGCGTCGATGCCGGCGGCGGCGAGCATCTCGGCGTCCCAGGCGCCGGTGCGCCGGTCGAGCATCCCGGTCCACGCCGCCGTCGACGTGCCCACCGCGGTGGCGCCCAGCAGCCGCAGGTGCACGTACTCACCCAGGGACAGCCAGCGCGCCGTCCGGGCGACGGTGTCCGGCGCGGTCTCGCGCAGCCAGCGCAGGCGCGGGGGCAGGTAGCTCGTGTGCAGCCGGGTGCCGGTGCGCTGCTGGACGGCCGCCTCGTCGAGCTCGCCCCGCAGCTGCCGCAGCTGCGGGGCGCAGCGGGAGTCGGCGTAGGTGTAGCAGGGGGTGAGTGCGGCGCCGTCGGCGTCGACGCCCACGAGCGAGGAGGCGAAGGTGTCCAGGGCGACGCCGGCGACCCGGCGCCGGCCCGGCAGGTGGTCCGTGACCTCGGTGAGGATCTCGGCGATCTCGGCGACGACGGCGTCGGGGTCGATCTCGGAGGTGCCGTCCGCGGCGGTGCGGAACTGGTGGGGCACCTTGTGGCGCAGGCCGCGCACCGGCCGGCCCGCGGCGTCGTACAGGCCGCCGCGCGACGCCGTCGACCCGACGTCCAGGGCGAGCACGAACGGCTCGAGCGCGTGGTCCAGCTCGACGGTGACGGTCTTCGGCATGGGGCTCCCTCGCAGGTCGGGGGCCCCATCGTACGGACGCCGCCCGGCGTTGCGCGGGGCGAGGGCGGCGCCGGGAGGCTCAGTGCCCGTCGAGGCCGGCGACGAAGTCCGACATCGCGGCGACGACGTTGGCCAGCGCGGCGACCGAGCGGCGCGGGTCGCCGGGGAACTCCAGGCTGTGGTTCGCGCCCTCGATCTCCAGGACCTGGTGGCCGGTGCCGCGGGCGGCGTCGCCGTCCCACAGCGGGTCCGCGGTGCCGCCGATGAGCAGGCTGGGGGCCTCCTGACGGCCCAGGCCCGCCAGGACGTCGGGGTTGCGCATGAGCGGCGTCAGCCAGATACCCGGGACACGCATGTCGGCGGCCAGGGGCGCGATGAGGCTGCCCATCGACTTGCCGATGACCAGCCGCTGGGTCGCCCCGGCGTCGGAGTGCAGCTCGCGCCAGGCGATGTCGCGCACCATCGTGCCCAGTGCGTCGGTGCCGTCCGGCGGCAGCTCGGGCCACCACACGTCGCGGCCGGACCAGCCGTCGTCGCGGACGATCATGCGCGCGTAGTGGAGCAATGGTCGGTCGGGCGTGTAACCGCTGCCGGGGAAGATGATGGCCACCTTGCCGGCGTCCCCGTCGAAGATCCTCACTGCCTGAGGCTATCGTCCGCGACGCGCCCAGGCGTGCGCCGCGCACGAGGGGCTGGCCACATCTCGCGGCGGCGATCAGCCCGGGCCGGGCCTTCCGCCGTCGCGCAGCGGCCGGAAGAGCAGCGCCGACCACGTCTCGTCCAGGTCGACGTGCAGGGCCGGGCGCAGCCCGAAGGTGGTCAGCATGGGCCACAGGGTGTCGCGGTTGATGTCCGCCTCGTTGCCCGAGGGGTAGGCGACCCACACCGCGGCCGGGGCGGTGAGCTCCGCGCCGTGCTCGTCGAGCAGCGCCCGGGCGGCGGCGCCGCTGTCGGCGAAGAGCAGCGCCGTCCTGGCGTCCTCGATGCCGCGCACGGTGCGCACGCCCTCCGGCAGCGGGCCGAGCACCGCGAGGTGCTCGGCGTCGGAGCACCACAGGGTGCTCCCCGGGGCGATGGCCAGCCGCTCCGCCGTCGTCCGGGTCTGCTCCTTCTCCGGCATGGCCGCTTCCCTTCCCCTCGGTGCTGCCCAGCATGGTCGACGGCGCACCACGCGTCAGCGGCTTCGGCACCACGACTCCCCGGGGCCTTCCCGCCCCGGGGCGCGGGCTCAGGGGTGGACCGGTCCCTCCTGCGGCCGGTGCGTGACCGGCTCGAGCTGGAAGGTGGAGTGGGCGACGCTGACCGGGAAGTGGTCCGCCACGCACTGCTGCAGCGCGGCGAGCAGGCCGGGGGCGCGCCCGTCGTGGAAGCAGGAGTCGTCGACCACCACGTGCGCAGAGAGCACCGGCAGGCCGGAGGCGATCTGGGAGGCGTGCAGGTCGTGCACCTCGCGGACGTGCGGCAGCTCCAGGAGGTGGGCGCGGACGTCGTCGAGGTCGAGCCCACGCGGGGTGGACTCGAGCAGCACGCTGCCGGTCTCGCGCAGCAGCATGATCGTGCGCGGCACGATGAGCGCGCTGATGACCATGCCGGCGACGGCGTCGGCCCGGGCCCACCCGGTCGTGGCGATGACGATGGCGGAGACGATGACGGCGGCCGAGCCCAGCGCGTCGTTGACGACCTCGAGGAAGGCCGCGCGCAGGTTGAGCGTGGACGAGCGGCCCCCGGCGAGCACCGCGATGGCGACGAGGTTGGCGGCGAGGCCGATGATGCCGAAGACGAGCAGCCCGTCGGCGGGGATCTCCGGCGGCGCCATGAGCCGCCGGACGCCCTCGACGAGGGCGTAGACGCCGACGGCGAGCAGCACGGCCGCCTGCGCGGCGGCGGCGAGCACCTCAGCCCGGCGGAACCCCCAGGTGCGGCGGGGCGTGGGCGGACGGAGCGTGAGGGACGCGGCGACCAGCGCGAGCAGGAGGCCCGCGGCGTCGGTGAGCATGTGCGCGGCGTCGACGAGCAGCGCCAGGCTGCCGGTCCACACCGCGCCGACGATCTCCGCCACCAGGACCGTCGCGGTGATGCCGAAGGCCACGGCGAGGCGGCGCTGGCCCGTGTCCTCGGGCCCGTATCCGTGTGCGTGGCCCGCGTGCCCGTCCAACCCGGCTCCTTCCGACGTCCTGGCGCCATCATCCCCCGCCGGGGCGATCCCCTGGGAGAGCACCCGCCGGGGCCCCGGCGGCGGGCCGGGGGGCCGGGTGCTGCAGGATGGGCGTGAGGCGTCAAGTGGTGCGCGAGACGTCACTTGGTGCGCGAGGCGTCACGTGGTGCGCGAGACGTCAAGTGGTGCGCGGGCCGTCAGGCCGGCGGCTCCTGGTCGGCGCGGACGAACGCGTGCGGCAGCAGGTCCGCCACCGGCACCGTGCGCGGCCCGTCGGCGGTGGGCACGACGACCCGGATGCCCGGGTGGAGGTCGAGCAGCACCTGCCGGTCCCGGCCGCACGGGGCGAGCGGCCCGCGCCCGCGGTCGCCCACCGCGACGATGGTGGTGAGCCGGCGCGCCCCGGCCGCCCGCGCCGCCCCGAGGGCGACCAGCTCGGCGCACGGCCCGCCGGTGAAGTGGTAGACGTTCACGCCGCTGAAGACGCGGCCGTCGGCGTCGCGCACCGCCGCCGCCACGGTGTGCACCTCGCCGTCGGAGTGGGCGTCGACGACGCGGCGGGCGTGCGCGACGAGCTCCTCGTCGGCGGGGGTCAGGGGCGCGGGATCCACGGGCGGCACCCTACGGGTTCGCCGGTCCCGGCAGGCGCGGCCTCACGAACGTGTCGGTGCCGGCGTCTACCGTCGTGACCACGAAGGAGGCGCCATGACGTACGCACTGGTGGACTCGCCCGTCGGCACCCTGACCGTCGTGGCCGACGGCGAGGCGGTGACCGGCCTGTACATGGAGCACGGCAAGCACGTCCCGGACGCCGCGGTCTTCGGGCCCCGCGACGACGGCGCCCTCGCCGGCGTCGCCGGACAGCTGGGCGAGTACTTCGCCGGCCGGCGGCGCGCGTTCGACGTCCCGCTGCGGCTGGCCGGCAGCCCGTTCCAGCAACGGGTCTGGGAGGCGCTCACCCGCATCCCGTACGGCACCACCTGCTCCTACGGGGAGCTGACGGCGGAGCTGGGCCTCACCGCGCAGGCCGTGCGGGCGGTGGCCGGCGCGAACGGCCGCAACCCGGTCTCCATCATCGTGCCGTGCCACCGCGTCGTCGGCGCCGACGGCAGCCTCACCGGCTACGCCGGGGGCGTCGAGCGCAAGCGGTACCTGCTCGACCTCGAGCGCGCGGACGCCACCCTCTTCTGATCCGTCGCCGGCCGATCGGCGTGCCCGGCGGGCGGGGGCTTCCGGGCGGAGAATGCCGGGAGGAGCCCGCGGCCCAGCGAGGTGGTCGGTGAGCGAGATCGACGACGGCGCGCGGCTGCTCGGTGGCCTGGTGCCCGACGTGGTCGTGGTCGAGACCTTCACGAGCGACCCGGCCGCCGCCGTCCTTCCCGAGGAGGCGGCCCTGGTCGCCGCGGCCCCGCCGGAGCGGCGACGCGCGTTCGCCGCGGCGCGGTCGTGCGCGCGCCGCGCGCTGGTGCAGCTGGGCGTGGCGCCGGGACCGATCCTCCTGGACCCGGACGCTCCGGCCTGGGCGTACCGCGCCCCGCGGTGGCCCGCGGGCGTGGTGGGGAGCATGACCCACTGCGACGGCTACCACGCGGCGGCCGTCGCCCGATCGGCGACGGTCGCCGCCGTCGGCATCGATGCCGAGCCGAACGCGCCGCTCCCCGCCGTCGTCCGCGACCTCGTCACGCTCGACGAGGAACGCGCCGCGCTGGCCCGGCTGTCCGGCGCGCGGCCGGACGTGGCCTGGGACCGGCTCGTGTTCAGCGCGAAGGAGAGCGTGTACAAGGCCTGGTTCCCGCTCACCCGGCGCTGGCTGGACTTCGGCGACTGCCTCGTCCGGCCGGGGCTGGACGGCACCTTCACCGCGGAGCTGCGGGTGCGTCCACCGGTGTTCGCCGGCGTCGCCGGGCGCCGCCTGACCGGCCGCTGGCGGACCACCACCCGTGGCGGGCGGGCGTACGTGGCGACGGCGCTCACCGTGCCCGCGTTCGGCGCGGGCGGGGGTGCCGTCCGGTAGGTCCGCTTGCTGACGAATTGTTCAGATTCCTCAGGTTTCACTCAGCCAGGCGTTTCAGAGTTCATCGATCGATCGCCACGAGGCCGAACAACCGAGGAGCCGCCGGACTCTCACCACCGGACGTGCGCTGCCCTCCAGCGGCGGGGGGCCGGTGTCCGCACCACGAGCCCAAACCACCCGGCAACCACACCCGTACTCCGTGAGAGCAAAGGAGGGGCCGTGTACGGTCGCTCACCAGGATTTGCGCCAGACATCGGGACGGAGACCTGGATTCCCGACGCGGCGGTGCGGCGGCGCCCGCGGGAATCCCTCGTCGTCCAGAAGTTCGGCGGGTCCTCGGTCGCCGACCCCGTCAGCATCCGGCGCGTGGCGCAGAGGATCCTCGAGGCGCGCGCCGCGGGGCGCCGGGTCGTGGTCGTGGTCTCCGCCATGGGCGACACCACCGACGAGCTGCTGGACCTGGCGAACGGGGTGACGTCGTTCCCGTCCGCACGCGAGCTCGACGTGCTGCTCTCCGCCGGTGAGCGCATCTCCACCGCCCTGCTCGCCCTGGCCCTGACCGACCTCGGGGTGACCGCGCGGGCCTTCACCGGTCCGGAGGCGGGCCTCGTGACCGACGGCACCCACGGCCGGGCGCATCTCGTGGACGTCAACCCGCGCCGTGTCAGGAGCTTCCTGCGCCAGGACGGGATCGCCGTCGTCGCCGGGTTCCAGGGACAGAGCCTGACGACGAAGGAGGTCACCACGCTCGGGCGCGGCGGGTCCGACATCACCGCGGTCGCGCTCGCTGCGGCGCTGGGTGCCGCCGAGTGCGAGATCTACACGGACGTCGCGGGCGTCTATACCGCGGACCCGCGGGTCGTGCCCGCCGCCCGGAAGATCCCGTCCCTGACGAGCGGGGAGATGCTCGAGCTGGCGGCCGCCGGGGCCAAGGTGCTGCACCCGCGGTGCGTGGAGTACGCCCGCCGGTTCGGCGTCGTCCTGCACGTCCGCTCGTCCTTCACCCAGCAGCCGGGCACCCTCGTCCTGCCCGATCCCGCGAACGGTCCCGGGGAGCCCCCGCCGCTGGAGCGACCCATCGTCACCGGCGTGACGGCCGACGCGAACCAGGCCAAGGTCACCCTCGCCGGCGTGCCGGACGCGGCCGGTGCCGCGGCCCGGATCTTCCGGCTGGTGGCCCGGGCCGGGGCCCGCGTGGAGATGATCGTGCAGAACGCCGCCACCGTCGGGTCGGGGCGCACCGACATCTCCTTCACCGTGCCCGCCGAGGACGTGCCCGCCGTCGTGGAGCGGCTGCGCGCGGCGCGCGGGCAGGTCGGGTTCCTCGAGGTGGACCATGACGAGGACGTCGCCCTGCTGTCGGTGCGCGGCTTCGGCATGCGGCAGGGCCACCAGGTCTTCCCCCGCGTGCTCGCGGCGCTGGGCCGGGCCGGCGTGAACGTGGAGATGATCTCGGCGTCCGAGTTCCGCATCTCCGTGGTGGTCCGGGCGGACGCCCTGGCCCGCGCCGAGGACGCGGTCAGCGAGGCCTTCTCCGCGGCGTGGGCGGAGGTGCCCGCGCTCGTGTGACCCAGCACCTTTCCGCCCGGGCGGCGCGTGTCCCCCCGGCGGGTGCCCGAGCATCCCGCCCCCTCGACGACGGAGGTCGATCCGCGTGGCAATCCAGCCCCTGACTCTTCCCATCCCCACGTCGGCCCCGGCCCTGACCGAGGAGGGCTTCACCGGCCCGACGGTCTCCGGGGACCTTCCCGGTCCGCGCTCCCGCGCCCTGCTCGAGCGCCAGGCGCAGCGCGAGTCCAACGCGCGCACGTACCCGCGCCACCTGCCGATCGCCGTGGCCGACGCCCGCGGCTCGCTGGTCCGCGACGTCGACGGCAACGTCTTCATCGACTTCCTCGCCGGTGCCGGGGTGCTCTCCCTCGGGCACAACCACCCCGAGCTCGTGCGCGTGGCCGCCCGCCAGCTGGAGACCTTCACCCACGGCCTGGACCTGCCCACCCCGGCCAAGGACGACTTCGTCACCGCCCAGCTCTCCATGCTGCCCGCCGCCCTGCGGGACCGGATGAAGATCCACTTCTGCGGCCCCACCGGCGCGAACGCCGTCGAGGCGGCGATCAAGCTGTGCAAGACCGCGACCGGCCGCGGCGACGTTGTCAGCTTCGCCGGCGGCTTCCACGGCAGCACCACGGCCGCGATGGCGGTGACCGGGCTCGTCGAGCAGAAGGCGCCGGTGACGAACGGCATGCCCGGCGTGCACTTCTTCCCCTACTCCTCCTGCACCCACTGCCCGCTGGGGCTCAGCCCGGAGTCCTCCGGCACGGCGTGCGCGACCTACCTGGAGAACGCGCTCACCGACCCCCTCGGGGGCATCCCCCGGCCCGCCGCGGTGATCATGGAGATGATCCAGGGGGAGGGCGGGGTCATCCCCGCCACCCGCGAGTTCGCCCGGCGCGTGCGGGCCCTGACCCGCGAGCTGGGCATCCCGCTCATCGTCGACGAGGTCCAGACCGGGTGCGGGCGCACCGGGACGTGGTTCGCCTTCGAGCAGTACGACATCGAGCCCGACGTCATCGTCGCGTCCAAGGCCCTCAGCGGCATCGGCACCCCGGTGGCCGTGATCCTGTACGACAAGGCGCTGGACCGCTGGGCGCCGGGGGCGCACATCGGCACCTTCCGCGGGAACCAGGTGGCCTTCGCCACCGGCGCCGCCGCCGTGGACATCGTGCGCCGGGACCGGGTGCTCGAGAACGTGCGCGCCCGCGGGGAGCAGGTCGCGGCCCTGCTTAAGCCGCTGGAATCCCTCGAGTGGGTGTGCGAGGTCCGCGGCCGCGGCCTGATGTGGGGCATCGAGCTGGTCGACCCGGCGACGGGGCGTCCCGACGGCGCACGCGCCGAGGCGGTCCAGGCCAGGGCGCTGCGCGGCGGCGTCATCGTCGAGACCGGCGGGCGGGACGGGTGCGTGGTGCGGCTCCTGCCGCCGCTGAACGTCACCGCCGACATCGTCGCCGCGGCCTGCCGGGTGCTCGTCGACGCCGTGACCGCCGCCGGTCCGACGGGGGAGACCGCATGACCGTCCAGTCCACGCAGGCCGACCTGCTCGGCCCGGTGCTCGTCCCGCGGGCGGACCGCACGGTGCGCTGGCGCCCGGGGGAGCGGATGGAGTCGCTGTTCGAGGAGACGTGCGACCGGCTGCGCCGCCCCGACGGGTCCACCCCGCTGGCGGTGGACGCCCCGGCGGAGTCGCTCACCTACGACGAGCTCGACCGGCGCGCCAACGGCCTCGCCCGGTACCTGCTCGCCGGAGGCACGCGGGCAGGGGACCGGGTGGCGCTCCTCCTCGACCACGCCGTCAGCTCCTACACCGCCATGCTGGCGGTGCTGAAGCTGCGGGCGGCCTACGTCCCGCTCGACGCCGGGTTCCCCGACGACCGGATCGAGTACATCCTCGACGACGCCGCCGCGACGACCGTGCTCACCCTCTCGCACCTGGCCGGGCGCGTGGCGCGGACCGGGGCCCGGGTCGTGTGCCTGGACGAGGCGGGCGACGCGCTCGCGGGCACCGAGGACTCCCGCCTCCAGCCCGCTCCGGGAGCCGGCGCGGACGAGGACCTCGCCTACATCATCTACACCTCGGGGTCCACGGGGCGGCCCAAGGGCGTCGCCGTCGAGCACGCGAGCATCTGCAACTTCCTGCGGGTGGCCGGCGAGGTCTACGGCTACGAGCCGACCGACCGGGTCTACCAGGGCATGACGATCGCGTTCGACTTCTCGGTCGAGGAGATCTGGGTGCCGTGGATGGTCGGCGCCACGCTCGTGCCCCGGCCCGGTGGCGCGAGCCTGCTCGGCCTCGAGCTCGCCACCTACCTGCGGGCGCGGCAGATCACGGCCCTGTGCTGCGTGCCGACGCTGCTGGCCACCCTCGAGGAGGACCTGCCCGGCCTGCGGTTCCTGCTGGTCTCGGGCGAGGCGTGCCCGCGGGACCTCGTCGCGCGCTGGCACCGGCCCGGCCGGCGGTTCCTCAACGTCTACGGGCCGACCGAGGCGACCGTGACGGCGACGTGGGACGAGGTCCACCCCGACAAGCCGGTCACGCTCGGCGTCCCGCTGCCCACCTACTCCGCGGTCATCCTCCACCCCGAGGAGGCCCGGGCCCTGCCGCCCGGGGAGATGGGGGAGATCGGCATCGCCGGGGTGGGGCTGGCCCGCGGGTACGTGGGTCGCGACGACCTCACCCGGCGGGCCTTCGTCCCCGACTTCCTCGGGATGCCCGACAACCCGACGGGGCGGATCTACCGCACCGGCGACCTGGGGCGCCTGGACGAGTGCGGACGCATCGAGTACCACGGCCGCATCGACACCCAGGTGAAGGTCCGGGGCTACCGCATCGAGCTGTCCGAGATCGAGTCCGTGCTGCTCCAGGCGCCCGGGGTCGCCCAGGCGGTGGTCTCCACCCACGAGCCGCGGCCGGGCGTGGTGGAGCTGGCCGCGTACTACACGGCGCGCCGGGACGTCCCGGCCGTGGAGGACGAGCTGGTGCGGCGACTGCGCGAGCGGCTGCCCGGCTACATGGTGCCGGCCTACCTCGAGCGGCTCGAGACGATCCCGATGCTGCCCAGCGGCAAGGCGGACCGCAAGAGCCTGCCGCCACCGACCCGGCGCGGCGCCCCGGAGGGCGACGCCGTGCCGCCGGCGACCCCGACCGAGGAGGCCCTCGCGCGCGAGCTTGCCGACGTCCTCGGCCTCGAGCGGGTCTCGGTCGAGGCGCACTTCTTCGAGGAGCTGGGGCTGAACTCCCTGGTGCTGGCCCACTTCGCGGCCCGGGTCCGCCAGCACACCGCACTCCCGCCGCTGGCCATCCAGGACCTCTACCAGCACCCCTCCGTGCGGCGGCTGGCCGGGACCTGCGACGCGGCCGCCCAGGACGCCGCCGGCGCCGCGGAGGACCCGCCCGCCCCGGAGCGGCCGGTGGCGCAGGTGAGCACGGGGGCGTTCGTGCTGTGCGGGGCGTTGCAGGTGGTCGCCGCGCTCGCGTACGCGTACTTCCTCGCCGTCGTCCTGTACACCGGGGTGCTCTGGGCCGCCGGGGCCTCCGGCCTCGTGGCCACCTGGCTGCGGTCGACGGCGTTCGGGCTGGCGACCTTCCTCGTGACCGCCCTCGTCCCCGTGGCACTGAAGTGGCTGCTGGTCGGGCGCTGGACCGAGCGGGAGTTCCCGGTCTGGAGCCTGCCCTACGTCCGCCTCTGGTTCCTCCGGGTGACGCTCACGATCAACCCCATGCGGTTCTTCGTCGCCACGCCGCTCTATCCGCTGTACCTGCGCGCGCTCGGCGCCCACATCGGCCGGCAGGTGACGATCCTGTCCGCCACGCCCGTGGGCTGTCCCGACCTGCTGACCATCGGCGACCGCACCGTCATCCGCAAGGACACCGACTTCCGGTGCTACCGGGCCGAGGCGGGGCGCATCCAGACCGGCCCCGTCACCGTGGGCGCCGACGTCCTCGTGGGCGAGCAGTCCGTCCTCGACATCGGCACCGCGATGGGCGACCACTCCCAGCTCGGGCACAGCTCCTCGCTGCACCGCGGCCAGGTGGTGCCGGCCGGGGAGCACTGGCACGGCTCACCGGCCCGGCGCACCGACACCGACTACGACGTCGTGCCGCCGGCCCCCTGCTCGACCCGCCGGCGGGCTCTCTACGGCGCGGCCGTGCTGGCCAACAGGTTCCTGCTGCTCGCACCACTGGCCTTCCTCGTGCTGGGGCTGGTGCTGCCCGACTACTACGCCTACCTCGCCGTCGGCCACCTGCGCCCCGACAGCGCGGGGCTCTGGGCCGTGCTGCTGCTCGCCTCCGTCGTGCTGTTCGTCGGCGGCCTCGCGGTGCTCCTGGTCGTGGCGGTGGTCGTGCCCCGGCTCCTGAACACGGTGCTGGTCCCCGGCAGGACCTACCCGCTGTACGGCTTCCCCTACGCCCTCCACCGGGCGGTGTGGCGGCTGTCGAACAACCGGCTCCTCATGCGGATCGCCGGCGACAGCTCGCTGGTCGTCCACTACCTCCGGCTGCTGGGCTACCGGCAGCCCGGGCTCGTGCAGACCGGCTCGAACTTCGGGGTCGCGCTCCAGCACGAGAACCCCCACCTGACCGTCGTCGGGTCGGGGACCATGGTCTCGGACGCGCTGTCCGTCCTGAACACCGACTACTCGAGCACCTCCTTCCGGGGCAGCCCCACCGTCATCGGCGCCCGCAACTTCCTGGGCAACAACATCACCTTCCCCACCGGCGCCCGGACCGGGGACAACTGCCTGCTGGCGACGAAGGTCATGGTCCCGGTCGACGGGCCGGTCCGGGAGGGCGTCGGCCTCCTCGGCTCGCCCCCCTTCGAGATCCCCCGCACGGTGGAGCGGGACCGGTCCTTCGACGACCGGCGCACCGCGGAGGGGCTGGCGGCGGCCCTGCCCGGGAAGAACGCCCACAACGCGGTGACGCTCGCCCTGTACCTGCTCGCCCAGTGGCTGCGGGTGTTCGTCGGGCTCGTCGTGGTGGTGGCCGGGATCAACACGGCCGACGACGTCGGCCCGCTGGCGCTGGTGGGCTCCGGCGTCGGCCTCGCGCTGTTCACCGTCGGGTCCTCCATCCTGCTCGAGAACGCCTCGCGCCGGTTCCGGCCGCTCGAGCCGCTGTTCTGCTCCATCTACGACCCGCGGTTCTGGCGCCACGAGCGTCACTGGAAGTTCTTCGGCGAGAGCGCGGCCATCTTCAACGGCACACCGTTCAAGCCCCTGGTGTGGCGGCTCCTCGGCGTCCACGTCGGCAGGCGGGTCTTCGACGACGGCGCGGGCATCGTCGAGAAGACGCTGGTCACCATCGGCGACCGGGCGACGCTGAACGCGGGCAGCGACATCCAATGCCACTCCATGGAGGACGGCGCCTTCAAGCTCGACGCCATCACCATCGGGGCGGACACCACGCTCGGCGTGCGCGCCTTCGTCCACTACGGCGTGACCGTCGGGCGCGGGGCGATGCTGGCCCCCGACTCCTTCCTCATGAAGGGCACCGAGGTGCCCGCAGGTGCCCGTTACGGCGGCAACCCGGCGCGCCCGCTCGTCCGCACGGCCGTCCGGGTGGACGACCGGCGACCCTGATGCTCCGCCGCGGGCTGCTGGCCGCCGTGGTGCTCCTCGGCGCCGCGGCCCTGTGCCGCTGCACGCCGTCGCCGTCGGAGCGCCCCTGGACGGACACGGCCCCGACCGCCTGCGCCGCGCCCAGGGACGCGTCCCTGACGGACGTGGACCCCCAGGACTCGCCCGAGACGCCATGGCGACGCCACGGTGACGCCAAGGTCCGGGTGGTCTTCGAGACCCACGCGCTCTCCGACCGCTACCGGCAGATGGTGGTCCGGGCCACGGAGATCTGGTCCGCGTCGCCGTGCGTCGAGGCCGTCGCCGCCGACCGGTGCGCCGCGGGCGACAACTGCGTCCGCGTGGTCGAGCAGAAGGCCGACGGGCGCGACACGGACGGCGAGTTCAGCGGGAAGGACGGGAAGAGGTACCGGCACGGCGGCACGATCACCCTCTACACCGCCCTGCTGGACCGGAACACCGATCGCGGCGCCCTCGCGACGGTCGTCCACGAGATGGGCCACGCCCTGGGGCTGGTGCACCGCCTCGACCCCGCGTCGGTGATGAACTCGCACACGGACCACCTCACCAACCCCATCCCGGACGCCACCGACTTCGCCAACCTCGCCGTCATCTACGGGCAAGAGTCGTGAGCGCCCTCCGGGCTGCGGCCGGGCCCAGGGCTGCGGCCCCGCCCGCAGAACTCGGGTCAGAGCGCCTTGGCGTAGCAGAGGCTGAGCGGGTTGCCCGCGTGCGAGCCGTAGGCCTCGACCGGGTGGAAGCCGAGCTTCTCGTACAGCGCGACCGCCTCCGGCTGCCGCACGCCCGTCTCCAGCACCAGCGTGCGGACCTCCGCGGCGCGAGCCCGCTCCTCCAGGGCGGCGAGCAGGTGCGTCGCGACGCCCCGGCCGCGGTGGGCGGGATCGACGAACATGCGCTTGATCTCCCCGACGCCCGGCTCCAGGGGCACCAGCGCGACGCAACCGGCCGGCTCGCCGTCGAGGTCGGCGAGGAGGAACCGGGCGCGCGGGTCGAGCACGTGGTCGGTCGGGTCCTCGGGGTACCGGGCGTTGAGCTCGTCCACCGCGGCCACCAGCAGGCGTGCCAGTCCCGGGTCCTGCGGCGGGGGTGAGACGATGTGCACGGCCTCCATCGTAGGAGCGACCCGGCGCGGCCCCCCGTCCGCCGGCCGGGACCGGCCGCGGAACGTGGGGAAAACCATTAGCGCCCGCGGGCCCGATGCCGTAGGCTCCAAGCCACAGTTACAGTGCACTCAGAGTTTGTACGGCCCCCGCATCCAGCTGGGTTGCTCTTCCTTCAGGGAGCAGACGACGAACACCGTGACAAGCAGGGCCGAATCCCCGGCACTGTTTGAGCTTCTTTGAAGGAGACACCATGGCTACCGGAACCGTGAAGTGGTTCAACGCTGAGAAGGGGTTCGGCTTCATCGCCCCCGACGACAACTCCGCCGACGTGTTCGTGCACTACTCGGCCATCAACTCGAGCGGCTACCGCTCGCTCGACGAGAACCAGAAGGTCGAGTTCGACATCACGCAGGGCCCCAAGGGCCCGCAGGCCGAGAACGTCCGCCCGCTCTGATCCAGGGCGTGGACTGACCTCCACCTGATCGAAGGCCCCGGCACCGTGCGTGCCGGGGCCTTCGTGCGCCCCCGGCCGGCTCCGCCACCCCCTGGTTCGACCCGGTCGGCGGACGTACCGTGAAGGCGTGACCGAGGGCGTCACCGCGGTCGAGTGCGTCGACCTCACCTACCGCTTCGGCGAGCACCGGGCCGTCGACGGCGTCTCCCTCGCCGTCCGCCCCGGGGAGGTCTTCGGCCTGCTCGGGCCCAACGGCGCCGGCAAGACGACCGCGATCCGGCTCATCGTCACCCTCCTGCCCGTCCAGCAGGGTGCCGTCCGGGTGTTCGGCGTCGACGTCCGCCGCGACCCGCTGCGGGCCCGCCGCATGCTCGGCTACGTCCCCCAGCAGCTCTCCGCCGACCCGGCCCTCACCGGCCTGGAGAACGTCACCCTCTTCGCGCGGCTCTACGACGTCCCGCGCCGGGAGCGGCGCCGCCGGGTGACGGAGGTGCTCGACAAGGTCGGGCTGGGCCCGCAGGCGCGCCGTCTGGTCGCCACCTACTCCGGCGGCATGGTGCGCCGCCTCGAGCTCGCCCAGGCGCTGGTCAACCGTCCGCGCCTGCTCGTGCTCGACGAACCGACCATCGGGTTGGACCCGGTGGCCCGCGACGAGGTCTGGGACCACATCGGCGGGCTCGTCGCCACCGAGGGCACCACGGTGCTGGTGACCACCCACTACATGGAGGAGGCCGAGCAGCACTGCGACCGTGTCGCCCTCATGCACCTGGGCCGGCTGCGGGCCGCCGGGACGCCCGGCCAGCTGCGGGCCGCCGAGGGGGAGGGGGCCACGCTCGAGGACGTGTTCCGGCACTGGGCCGGGACGCACCTGGCCACCGACACCGGGGAGGACTTCCGTGCGATCCGCAGCACGCGCCGCGCCGCCAGCGGTCGCGGCTGAGGCGACGCCCGGCCCGCCGGGATGGCAGGTGCTGCCCTCCCGGGTCGTGACCTTCTGCCTCGTGGAGCTGGAGAAGCTCCGCCACGACCGCACCGAGCTGTTCACCCGGGCGGTCCAGCCGGCGCTGTGGCTGCTCGTGTTCGGCCAGACCTTCACCCACCTGCACGCCATCCCGACCGGGAACGTGCCCTACCTCGACTTCCTCGCGCCGGGCATCATCGCCCAGTCCGCGCTCTTCGTCGCCATCTTCTACGGCATCCAGATCATCTGGGACCGCGACGCCGGCGTGCTCGCCAAGCTGCTCGTCACCCCCACGCCCCGAGCCGCCCTGGTGACGGGCAAGGCCTTCGCCGCCGGCGTTCGCGCCCTCGCCCAGGCGGTCGTGGTGCTCGTGCTGGCGGCCCTCCTCGGGGTGGCCCTGTCCCACAACCCCCTCGACCTGCTCGGCATGGTCGTCGTGGTCATGCTCGGCTCGGCCTTCTTCGCCTGCCTGTCCATCACCATCGCCGGTGTCGTGCTGCGCCGGGACCGCCTCATGGGCATCGGCCAGGCCATCACCATGCCGCTGTTCTTCGCCTCCAACGCGCTGTACCCGCTGGCGATCATGCCCGTCTGGCTGCAGGCGATCAGCCGGGTCAACCCGCTCTCCTACGAGGTCGACGCCCTGCGGGGGCTGCTCATCGGCACCCCGGCGCACCTCCCGCTCGATCTCGGGGTGCTCGTGGTCGCCGCGGTGGCAGCCATCGCGGCCGCCGCCGCGCTGCTCGGTCGGCTCGCCCGGTAGGCCGGCGCCCCGGTCGGCACGCCCCGGGGCAGGGCAGCCCTCAGTGCGCGGCGGTGTCGCGCGGGTCGGCTGACTCGTCGCTCAGCCGCGGCTCGGTGCCGAGCTCGGGCCTGACCCCGGTCTTGCCGGCGTAGAACGCCCGGATGCGGTCCATGTCCGCCGCGACGTCGCCCGTGAGGTGGAACGTCGGCCCCAGCCCGGCGGTCATCGTCGTGCGGTCGACGTAGCCGAGGGTGACCGGCAGGTCCGTCGCGCGGGCGATGCGGTAGAAGCCGGACTTCCACACCGACCCGGCGCCGCGCGTGCCCTCGGGCGTGATGACGAGGTAGAAGCGCTCCCCGGCCGCCACCCGCCCGACCAGCTCCTCGACCAGCCCGCCGGGACGGCGCCGGTCCACCGGGATCCCGCCGAGCGCCCGCATGAGCACGCCCAGCGGCGGGCGGAAGAGCTGGTGCTTGCCGAGGAAGCGCACCGAGATGCCGGTACGCCACGCGATGGCCAGCATGAGGACGAAGTCCCAGTTCGACGTGTGCGGGGCCCCGATGAGGATGCCCGCGCCGTCGTCGGGCAGCGGCTCCGCCCGGTACCGCCAGCGGCTCACGGCCCAGTAGGCGCGCGCCAGCGCACGCCGGATTCTCCCCATACGGCGCCCCTATGGCAGGGCGAGGGGCCGGGAGGACGAGGGCCGGCCCTCAGCCGCCGAGCCACCGGAGCAGCGGGAGCCCCGAGCGGCCGCGCTCGCGCTCACCGGTCCGCCCGCTGGGAGCGTCCGTCGGGTCCTCCTGCGCTCCGGCCTCGCCGGCGGTCGTGGGACCGGCGGGCCTGTCGGCGCCGGCGGTGGTGGGGCGGGGTGCGGGGGCCGGGGCGGGCGTGGGGGTCGCCGTCTCCGCGGGCCCGGCGGCCGGCGCCTCGGCCGGGGTGGCGGTCGGGAGCGGCCGGGGCTCGCGGGCCGGCTGGCCGGACGGCTCGGGGGACGACTCGGGCACCGGCGCGCCGGGCGACGGCGCGACCGGCGACGGCGCTTCCGGTGCCTCCGCGGGCGAGGGCGCGCCGGCGGGGACGGCGGTCGGGTCCATCGCCGGCGCGGGCTCGCCGACGAGCTCCGTGCGCGGCGCGTGCGCGTCGGTGCCCCCGGCCGAGAGGCCCGCGGCGGTCCCGAGGCCGATCCCGAGGCCGACGGCCACCGCCGCCCCCTCCGCCCACGTGCGGCGGCGGAGTCTCGGTGCACGCATGTGTCCGCTCCTTCGCTCTGCGCGGGACCGGGGAGGTGCTGGGATCCCCTGCCCACCGCCCGGCCTCCGTCCGGCCACGGCCCGTTCCTGCCCCCGCGAGGGTAACGCTTGTGTAACGTCCGCAATACCGGAGATGCCGTCGCGGGGCATGGTGGAGGCATGGCGGATCGACTCACCCGGCGCCTGCTCGGGGCCGGCGTCGCCGCCGGGCCGGTGTTCGTGGCCGTCACGGCCGCCCAGATGCTCACCCGCGAGGGCTTCGACGTGCTGCGCCACCCCCTCAGCCTGCTCAGCCGGGGCGGCGCGGGCTGGGTCCAGGTGACCAACTTCGTCGTCGCCGGCGTCCTCGTGGGCGGCTTCGCCGTCGGCGTCCGCCGGCTCCTGCGCCCCGGCCCGGCGGCCACGGCGGCGCCGGTCGCGCTCGCCGTGCTGGGCGGCGGGCTCGTCGGCGCGGGCGTGTTCGTCACCGATCCGGGCGGGCTGGGGTTCCCGCGCCAGGACGCCGGGACGGGGACCACCTGGCACGGCCTCGCGCACGCCGCCGCGACGGCGGTGGGGCTCAACGCCGGGATCGTCGCCGCGGTGGTCCTCGCCCGCCGGTTCGCCCGCGCCGGCGCGCCCGGGTGGGCCGCCTACTGCCTGGCCACCGCCGTGCCCCTGGCCGTGCTGGCCTGGTGGCGCGGCCCGGGGCTGGTGAGCGTGCGGCTCGCCGCCGACGTCGTCCTGCTCGCCGCCTGCGTCTCGCTCGTCGCGGCGCGCCTGTACCGGGAGGCCGCGGCTCCACCTCGTTGATGACGGACGCCAGTACGAGCGAGCAGCAGCGGCGAGGGCCCGACGAGATCGAGATTATGGCTGTCACAACGACCAGAACCTCGACCTGGCTGCGGCGAGGGCGGCCCTCACACGGCCGCGGCCGCCGCCCGCCCGGCCCGCCGCCCGGAGAACAGGCACCCGCCGAGGAACGTGCCCTCCAGCGCGCGGTAGCCGTGCATCCCGCCGCCCCCGAAGCCGGCGACCTCCCCGGCGGCGTACAGGCCGGGCAACGGCGCGCCGTCCGGGCGCAGCACCCGCCCGTCCAGGTCGGTCTCGAGCCCGCCGAGCGTCTTGCGCGTGAGCACGTGCAGCTTGACGGCGATCAGCGGCCCGGCCGCCGGGTCGAGCAGCCGGTGCGGCGCGGCGACCCGGATGAGCCGGTCGCCGCGGTAGGCGCGGGCCTGGCGCAGCGCGGCCACCTGCAGGTCCTTGGTGAACGGGTTGAGCATCTCCCGGTCCCGGGCCACCACCTCGCCCTCGACCCGCGCCGGGTCCAGCAGCGGCGCCGGCGTCAGGGCGTTCATCCCGGCGACCAGCTCGGCGAGCGTGCCGGCGACGACGAAGTCGGCCCCGCGCTCCTTGAACGCCTCGACCGGTCCGGGCGCGCCGGGGCGCAGCCGCTGGGCGAGCAGGCGCAGGTCCTTGCCGGTCAGGTCGGGGTTCTGCTCCGAGCCGGAGAGGGCGAACTCCTTCTCGATGATGCGCTGGGTGAGCACGAACCAGCTGTGGTCGTGCCCGGTGCGGCGCAGGTGCGCCAGGGTCCCGAGGGTGTCGAAGCCGGGGAACAGCGGGACGGGCAGCCGCCGCCCGGTGGCGTCGAGCCACAGCGACGAGGGCCCCGGCAGGATCCGGATGCCGTGACCGGGCCAGACCGGCGCGTAGTTGGTGATGCCCTCGGTGTAGTGCCACATCCGGTCCCGGTTGACGGCGCTGGCGCCGGTGGCCACCGCGGTCTCGAGCATGCGCCCGTCGACGTAGGCCGGCACCCCGGTGAGCAGGTGCTCCGGCGGCGTGCCGAGCCGGGCGGGCCAGTGGCGGCGCACCAGCTCGGGGTTGCCACCGATGCCGCCGGAGGTGACGACGACGGCGCCGGCGTGCCGCTCGAACCGGCCCACCGCGGTGCGGGAGGACGGCGCGCCGCGCGGGGCGGGGCTGGGCTCGAGCACCGTGCCGTGCACGCCGTCGACGACGCCGTCGGTGACCGTCAGGCCGTCCACCCGGTGCCGGAAGGCCACCTGGACGAGGCCGGCGTCGACGGCGGCGCGGACCTGACGGACGAACGGCTCGAGCAGCCCCGGCCCGGTGCCCCAGGTGATGTGGAAACGCGGGACGGAGTTGCCCGGCCCGGCCGCCTCGCCGCCGCGCTCCGCCCAGCCCACCACCGGGAAGAACCGCACGCCGAGCCGGCGCAGCCAGGCGCGCTTCTCCCCGGCGGCGAACTCCACGTACGCCCGCGCCCACTCCCGCGGCCACCGGTCCTCCCGCTCCCGGTCGAACCCGGCGGTGCCCGCCCAGTCCTGCCGGGCGAGGTCGAGGCTGTCGCGCACGCCCATGCGGCGCTGCTCGGGGGAGTCCACGAGGAAGAGGCCGCCGAAGGACCAGTACGCCTGGCCGCCGAGATTGGCCGCGTTCTCCTGGTCCAGGAGGAGCACGCGCCGGCCCGCCGCGGCCAGCTCGGCGGTGGCGACGAGCCCGGCCAGGCCGGCTCCCACCACGATGACGTCGGCGTCCATCGGCGCTCCCTCGTGCTCGGCTGGGCGCCAGCGTAAGGGACGCGTCCCGACAGGTACGGCGGCTTGGCCGCGCGCCGGGCGGGGCCGCCGTGGACGGCGGTCCTCCCGGGGCCGCGGCCCTGTCAGCCGCTCACGGGCGGGCGCGGGTCGTTCGCGGGACCGCCGGGCGGCTGCCCGGCCGTCGGCGGCGACCCCGGAGGCGGGGCCGCAGGGGCGGGATCAGGCTCTCCGGCGGGATCAGCCTCCCCTGCATGTCGATTCCTGCCCGTCCGCTCGGGAGCGGCCAGCACCGCGGCCCGCGCGCGGTTCGCCCCCGCGGCCACGAACCGCTCCAGCGGGCCCTGCCCGAAGTACTTGTGCCAGAGGACGGCGAAGGGCAGGGCCACGCCGATGATGAGGAGGTAGCGGGCGGCGAGGTTGTCGCCCATGAGGTCGGAGGCCGCGACGGGCGTGTGGGCGGAGTAGATGGTCAGGGTCATCGCCCCGGCGACCCCGATCGGCCAGAGCAGGCGCCGCGCGGCGGGCAGCCTGGTCACCAGCAGGACCGCGCCGAGCACGGCCATCGCGCAGCCCAGGGTGTGCACCATGTCGGTCGGCGTGCCGGAGTGATGCTCGGGCGGCACGAGCCACCACCACGACGACACGTCGTTGGGGTCCCAGACGACCTGGTCGGGCGTCGTCCCCGCTCCCGCGGCGAGGAGGTGCTGCACCCCGCCGAGCTCGAACAGCAGCAGCCGTGACGCGAACCAGGCGACGAGCGCCATCGCCGTGCCGCCGACGAGCAGCCGGACCGCCACCTTGGTGGAGGACAGGTTGAGCCGGCCGATGGCCATGCCGGCGCAGATGTAGGCCATGTTCGTCACGGCCGGGAAGTCCCCGGTGACGAGCAGCTGCTGGACGAAGCCGATCGGGTCGGTGAAGGGGGAGGTGAGCGTGAGCGGGTCGAACGCCGGGTGCCAGCCCAGGGCGTACGACCCGAGTATCACCAGCGGGCTGACCACGACCAGGCCGCCGGCGATGGCGGCCAGCGTGCGCGGGCGCAGGCCGATCAGCGGGACGGCGAGGAGGAAGAACGCGCCGTAGTAGGCCAGGATCACCGAGATCGTCGCGACGTAGCCGAGGGCCAGGCCGATGGCGCCGATCAGCAGCGCACGCAC
Source organism: Georgenia thermotolerans (assembly GCF_009193185.1). Lineage (GTDB taxonomy): Bacteria > Actinomycetota > Actinomycetes > Actinomycetales > Actinomycetaceae > Georgenia > Georgenia thermotolerans. The sequence goes on from NZ_VUKF01000019.1 coordinate 43,681, forward strand.
GGCGATGTTGGCCCGGGCGGCGCGGCGGGCCCGCCCTTCCATGGGGTGCCGGCCGCCGCTGATGAAGGCCAGGCTGATGCCCGCCACCATGACGAACAAGGTCGCGGACCGGCCGATCACGGTCATGCCCGCCAGCGAGGGTCCGCCGTCGTCCCCCAGCGGGTCCCAGACGTTCGCGGCGAGCATCGCCACCAGCGCCACCCCGCGGGTGACGTCGACGCCGAGGAACCGCGCCTTGCCCGGCGCACCGGTCGTCCGGGCCGGCGCCGCGACGGCGGCACCGGGAGCGGCGCCCATCACGCCTCCGTCCGGGGGAGGCCCCGGGGCCGAAGCGCCCGGTGATGCACCTCAGGTCGTTGCACCGCAGGTCGTACGGGCATCCTCGTCACCTCGTTCTCTCGCGCGTGGGCACATGAGCGCGCACGGTCCCGCTCCTTCGGACGGCACCCGGGCGCTGCGCTTGCGGTGCCCAGCCGGGTGGACGACCAGCGGGCTGCCGTGCCGGCGTCTGGGGGTGGCGACCACTTAACGGCGGGAACCTGAGAAGGGGCCGGGAACCTGTCGGACCGTTCAGGGAACAAACAGACGGCCTGCTCTTCGCTCTTGACACCGCCGCCGGTATGGCTAATCATATTAGCCATACCGGCTAAGGAGGTTAGCCGCTAGGACGGAGGTATCAAGATGGGAACCACCCAGTGGATCGAGCGGCCCGGCGGCCGCGTCGCCTACGACGTCGAGGGCAGCGGTCCGCTCGTCGTCCTCGTCCCGGGCATGGGAGACCTGCGCCAGGAGTACCGCTACCTCGGCCCGCAGCTCCTGGCCGCGGGATACCGCGTGGCCACGACCGACCTGCGCGGCCACGGCGACTCCGACGCGGGCTTCGACGCCTACGGCGACGTCCCCACCGCCGGGGACGTGCTGGCGCTGGCCGACGCCCTCTCGCCGGAGGCGCCGGTGGTGCTCGTCGGCAACTCCATGGGCGCCGCCGCCGTGTGCTGGGCGGCCGCCGAGCGGCCCGATCGCGTCGCGGGCCTGGTGCTCCTCGGCCCCGTCGTCCGCGACGTCCCGATGTCCCCGGTCCTGGCCTGGCTCATGCGCGCGGCCCTGACCCGCCCGTGGGGGCCCGCGGTCTGGCCCGCCTACCAGCAGTCGCTCTTCGCCGGGCGGCCCCCGGCGGACCACGCCGCGCACCGCGCCCGCATCCGGGCCTCGCTGCGCGACCCCGCGCGCTGGCGCGCGTTCCGGACCACCGTCACGACGCTGACCCACGCCGCGGTCGCGGCCCGCCTGGGCGAGGTTCGCGCGCCGGCCCTGGTGGTCATGGGCGGGAAGGACCCGGACTTCAAGGACCCCGCGGCCGAGGCGGCGTGGCTGGGGGAGACCCTCGGCGCCGAGGTGCTCGTGCGCCCCGCCTCCGGCCACTACCCCCACACCGACGACCCGACGGCGGTCGGCCCCGCCGTCACCGCCTTCCTCGCCCGGCTGGGGCTGCGCGCCGATGCCTAGGGCGGGGCTGACCCCCGAGCGGGTGGTCGAGCTCGGCTGCGCGGTGGCCGACGACGTCGGCTGGGACGGCCTGACCCTCGCGGCGGTGGCGCAGCGCGCCGGCGTGCGGCTGCCCTCGCTGTACAAGCACGTCGCCAACGTCGAGGACCTGCGCGACCGGATCGCGGCGCGCACCCTCGACGAGCTGCGCGTGGCCCTCGTCCCCGCCCTCGAGCGCGGGGAGGGGCTGGCCGGGCTGGCGCACGCGTACCTGGCGTTCGCCCGCGCCCATCCGGGCCGGTACCCGGCCGTGATCCGGGCGGCCGGGCCGGACGAGCCCGAGCTCGCCGCCGCCGGCGGCGCCCTGCTCGAGGTCATCAACGGCGCGATGGCCGCTTACGGCCTCAAGGGGGACGACCTCGTCGACGCCGTGCGGATCGTGCGCAGCGCCCTGCACGGCTTCGTCACCCTGGACGCCGGGGGCGGGTTTCGCATGGCCCGCGACGTCGGGCGGACCTTCGAGCGCATGGTCACCGGGCTCGACGCCGCGCTGCGGGCGCTTGTCTGAGCCTGACGCGCATGCTGTGGCCGGTGGCCGTGCGGGCGCGACGCCCGCCCGGCCCGCGCGCCCGGCCCCCTGAGGTGGTGGGCGCGGGTACGTTCGTGCCATGAGCGACACCGGTTACGGCGACTTCGAGTTCGAGCGGAAGTTCTTCGTCCGCCAGCTCCCCGCGGTGGTGCACACCGAGCCCGAGCCCGTCCTCATCGTGCAGAGCTACTTCCTCGCCGCCGAGGGGTACGCGCTGCGGATCCGGGTCGAGGCGCCGGCCGGCGAGCTCGACCGGGCCGCCGCCGCGGCGGCGGACGACGCGCTGCTCACGGCGCTCGCCGGCAAGGTGAGCTTCTGCGAGCTCACGGCCAAGGGGCCGTACATCGGTGGCACGCGCTACGAGGCCGAGCGCGAGCTCGACCCCAACGTCGGCCTGCAGATGGTCCGGCTCGGCGGTCAGCGGGTGGTGAAGTACCGGCACTCGGTGTGGCTGGGCAGCGACGGATGGGTGCTCGACGAGTTCCTCGGTGCCAACGCCCCGCTCGTCGTCGCCGAGTGCGAGCGCGGCGGGCCCGTGACCGACCTGGCGATCCCCGACTTCTGCGTCACCGAGGTCACGGACGACCCCCGCTTCGCCAACGACGCCCTCGCCGGGGCGCCGTTCGCGACCTGGCGGGAACGGTTCGACGCCGAGCTCGCCGCGCGCGGGCCGCGCTTCCTCGAGGAGTTCGGCCACAACGAGATGGGCCTGTCCTCGGACGCCTGAGCCGCGCCGTCAGGCGCTCGCGCCGCCGCCGCTGCTGCCGCCGGCCGGGACGAAGCTCCACAGCTCGGCGGCGAGGCCGACCGGGCGGGGGTGCTCCGCGCCGCCGTGCGCGTGGCCGCCGCCGTGCGCGTGCTCGCTCCCGCCGTGCGCGTGCCCGTGGCCGAAGCTCTCCGAGTGCACCCACGCGTCGTAGGCGTCCTCGTCGCGCCAGCGAGTCACTACCAGCCACGTGGTGCGCCCGTCGGTGGGCTGGAGCAGCTCGAAGCCCTCGAAGCCGTCCACGCCGTCCACCGCGCCGGCGCGGTGCGCGAAGCGACGGGCGAGCTCGTCCCCGCTGTCCGCCGGGACGGTGATGGCGTTGATCTTGACGATGCTCATGACGCCATCATCGCCCCACCGCCGCCGCGGCCGCTCCCCGGCCGGCGCGGGCCCCGGGGCGCTTATTGCCGACGTCGTTCGTCCGGCTTGTCGTGCGGCGCGGGCGCGGCGCCCCTACGTTTTTCCTCATGCTGAGCCTCGAGACCCTGATGGCCTCCGAGCGGGAGCTCGCGCACGGCGACGGCGCCACCTACCGGCGGATCCTCACCGAGGACGCCCTCGTCGTCGTCCCCGGCATGGTGCTCGACGTCGAGGCGTGCGCGCGGGCCATGGACGCCAGCCCGGGGTGGGAGCGGGTCGACTTCACCGACGCCACCCTCGTGCCCGTGGGCGACGGCGCGGCCGCCGTCGTCTACACCTTCGAGGGGGTGCGGTCCGGCACGACCTACCGAGCCGTGCTCGCGAGCACCTACGTGCTGCGGGACGGCGTCCCGCGCCTCGCGCTGCACCAGCAGACGCCGGTCACCTGAGCGCTGCGGGGGCGGCGCCCGCCGAGCCGCACTCCGCGGGCGCGGCGTCGGCCGACCCGCACCCCGCGATCCGGCGTCCTGGCACCATGGCGCCATGGACGTGACCGTCAGCGCCGCCGACGTCGCCGAATGGCGCGCGGTCAGGGAGGTGCGCCTGCGCGCGCTCGCCGCCGACCCGGGGGCCTTCGGCTCCACCCTCGCCCGCGAGCTGGCCTTCGACGACGGCGTGTGGCGTGAGCGCGTCGCAGCCGGCCGGACCTTCCTCGCCCGGCGCGACGGCGTCGTCGTGGGGATCGCCTCCTTCTACGCCGAGCCCGGCCGCCAGGACGAGCGCGAGCTGGTCGGCATGTGGGTGACGCCGGAGGCGCGCCGGACCGGGGTGGCGCCCGCTCTCGTCGAGGCGGTGCGCCGGGCGGCCGCGGCCGAAGGGGCCGCCCGGCTGACCCTGTTCATCGCCGAGGGCAACGAGCCGGCCCGCCGGCTCTACGAGCGCCTCGGCTTCCGGTCCACCGGGGAGGTGCAGGAGCTGCAGTCCGACCCCTGCCGGGGGCAGGAGCGCTACGCCCTCGCGCTCAGCTGACCTCCCCGATACACCGGGACGTCGCTCTCGCTCGCCGCGGGCGCCGTCCCGCCGCCGTCACCGCCCCCGAGCGCCCTGGCGCGCGCGAGGCAGGAACCGCGTCCCCTCCGGTCGCCGGCCCAGGCGGCGGACCCGGGCGGCGTCGAGCGCCTCACGGATGAGCTCGGCGCTGCGGTACTCGTGCAGCCGGAGCCAGTGCTCCATGTCGTTCTCCTTCGAATGTGGGTCGATGCCCGGCCGGTCAGCGGGCGGTGCGGTGCCGGGCGCGGTTCGCGGCCACCGCGGGCTGGTCGTCGCGCCGAGGGTGGCTCACAGGCGCCGAGGGCGGGTCGTCGCGCCGAGTGCGCCCGTTCGCGTCATGGGCGTGTGGTGCAACACCCGCGCGTGACGCGAACGGGCGCGGTCGCGGACGATCGGCCGTCGGCTCGGCCACCCGGGCGTGGAAGTCGCCCTCGCGGCGGTGGGTCAGGGTCGCGGCCGGGCCGGCGGCGTCGTCGGTCATCATGTCGTTCTCCCAGGTCAGGTGGCGTGCCGCGGCGGCGGCACCTGAGAGGACGATGCAAGCTCAAGTCGACTTGAGGTCAAGCCGGCGCGGCCCGCGCCGGGCCGACCCGTCGCCGGCACCGACGACGGGGCCACGCCCGCTACGGTGGGCCGGTGCCCCCGACCGCGACGCTGACCATCGGCGAGCTCGCCGCGCGGTCCGGCGCCGCGCCGTCGGCGCTGCGGTACTACGAGTCGCGCGGGCTCATCTCCTCCGAGCGCACCGCCGGCAACCAGCGCCGCTACCCCCGGGCGATGCTGCGCCGGGTGGCCTTCATCCGCACCGCCCAGCGGGTCGGGCTCTCCCTCGAGGAGATCGCCGAGGCGCTCGCCGGGCTGCCCGAGGGCCGCGCCCCGGCGCGGGCGGACTGGGCCCGGCTCTCGGCCACCTGGCGCCCCCGCATCGACGCGCAGATCGCCCGGCTCGAGCGGCTGCGGGACAAGCTCGACGGCTGCATCGGGTGCGGCTGCCTCAGCCTGGACCGGTGCGCGCTGAGCAACCCCGACGACGAGGTCGCCGCCCGGGGCCCGGGCGCCGTCTTCCTCTGAGACCGGTTCAGCGGCACAGCGGTGCCGCCGCCGGCACATGGGCAAGCGACAGGACCGCCGACCCGTGCGGGTCGACGGTCCTGTCGGTCCGGCTCACAGGCCGGCGTTGCGGTGACGCCGCAAGTAGATGGTCGAGCGTCGCTCGCGCGAGGCGCCACGGCGCCGGTGCGCCGCCTCTGCCTCGCGGATGAGGTCGAGCGCCCGAAGGTCGTGCAGCTCCAGCCAGTTCATCTGCTTCTCCGTCTCATGTACTGCTGCTTGGTCACGGGAGCGCGGTACGGGGTGGGCATCTTGGCCACCGGCGCGCCCCGCCGGGTGGTGCGAGCGGTGCGAGGATCCATGGGTGTCCTTCCTCCGGTGGGACCCAGCGCCGGGCGGTCGCTGGGAGAGCGGGGCGCGTCGATGCGCGCGCGGTCGCGGCCCGCGGGGGGTGCGGGGCGTGATCGAGGGGGTGCGGTGGAGGCCGCGTGGCGGGACGTCGGCGGAGGCGTCCCCCGCCGGATGCGTCAGGCGGTCGTCATGCGGGCGCTGCCCGCGATGCCGGCGGGGGCGACCCCGCGGACGGCGCAGCCGACGACCTCGCTGCCGGTGCGGCACACGATCTCGAGGTGGTCGGTGAACATGACCTCATCCCACCAGGGGGCCGCCGCGGGCCGCAACGTATTTTCCGGCGTCGTCGGTGGTTGACTCCTCGCATGGCCGACCTGCCCACCTACGACGACGTCCGCGCGGCCGCCGACCGCCTGCGCGGCCATGCCCACCGCACCCCGGTGCTCACCTCCCGCCGGCTGGACGCCGAGCTCGGGCTGCGGGTGTTCGTCAAGGCCGAGAACTTCCAGCGGGTCGGCGCCTTCAAGTTCCGCGGCGCGTTCAACGCGCTCTCGTGCTTCACCCCCGAGCAGCGCCGCGCCGGGGTGGTGGCCTACTCCTCGGGCAACCACGCCCAGGCGGTCGCCCTCGCCGCCCGGCTGCTCGACGTCCCGGCCACGATCGTCATGCCGCTGGACTCCCCGGCGAGCAAGCTCGCCGCCACCCGCGGCTACGGCGCGGAGGTGGTCACCTACGACCGCTACACCGAGGACCGCGAGGAGATCGGCCGGGTGCTGGCCGCCGAGCGAGGCCTGACCCTCGTCCCGCCCTACGACCACCCCGACGTCATCGCCGGGCAGGGCACCGCCGCCCAGGAGCTGCTCGAGGAGGTCGGCGCGCTCGACGCCGTCGTCGCCCCGCTCGGCGGCGGCGGGCTGCTCGCCGGCACCGCGCTGGCCACCCGGGCGCTGAGCCCGGGCGCCCGCGTGTACGGGGTGGAGCCGGCGGCCGGCGACGACGGCCGGCGCTCGCTGGCCGAGGGGCGCATCGTCCACATCGACGCGCCGCGCACGATCGCCGACGGCGCGCAGACGCAGCACCTCGGCGAGCTGACCTTCCCCATCCTGCGCCGCGAGGTCACCGCCGTCCTGACCGCCACCGACGCCGAGCTGGTCGCGGGCATGCGCACGTTCGCCGCGACGCTCAAGATCGTCGTCGAACCCACCGGCGCCCTCGGCCTGGCGGGGCTGCGCCAGCTCGCCCCCGAGCTGGCCGGCAAGCGCGTGGGCGTCATCGTCACCGGCGGCAACGTCGACCTCGACCGCTACGCCGCCCTGCTCGGCGGGTCGCTTCCGGCCTGAGCGCACCGCCCGTACCGTGCGGGCATGAGCCTCACCCCGCACTGCGTCACCTTCGACGCCGAGGACGCCCTGCGCCTCGCCCGGTTCTGGTCCGCCGCCCTCGGCAAGCCGGTGCGCGACGGCGGGACGGTCGACTTCGCCGTCGTCGACGACGGCGCGTACCTGTTCATCAAGGTGCCCGAGGCCAAGACCGCCAAGAACCGCATGCACCTCGACCTCGACGCCGAGGACCGCGAGGCCGAGGTCCAGCGCCTGGTGGCACTGGGCGCCACCCGCCTGGGCGACCACGACGACGGCACCCGGTGGACCGTCATGGCCGACCCCGAGGGCAACGAGTTCTGCATCCTGCAGAGCTGAGGCGCCGCGCCTGGCGCGGGCGCACCGACCCGCCGGGCGCGGCCCGGCGGGCGATGGTAGGCAGGGGACATGTCCCAGGCACAGCCGTTCCAGCCGAACCTGCACCCCGACCGCGAGGGCGTCCCCGCCGCCGACCTCGGCCCCGGCGCGCCCGACGCCGCCCCCGGCTTCGGCATCGGGGGCGAGGACCCCGACGTGATCGAGGAGGCCGAGCGCGGCAAGCCGGCCGACGACGCGCCCGCCGACGACGCCGAACGGGACGGCGACCAGGACGATATCCCCGCCTCCTGACCCATCCGAGGCGGGACGACCGAGAGGACGCAGCCGTGCCGAGCCCCACGATCGCCGTCACCGGCGCGACCGGCCGGCTCGGCGGACGGGTCGCCCGCCGGCTCGCCGCCGCCGGGGTGCCGCAGCGGCTGCTGGTGCGCGACCCCGCGCGGGCCCCGCGGCTGCCCGGCGCCGACGTGGCGGTCGCCGGCTACGACGACGGCCCGGCCGTCGAGGCGGCCCTGCGCGGGGTGCCGACCGTGCTCCTGGTCTCCGCGAGCGAGTCGCCCGACCGGCTGCGCCAGCACGAGACCTTCATCGACGCCGCGGCCGCCGCCGGGGTCGAGCGGATCGTCTACATCTCCTTCTACGGCGCCGCGCCGGACGCGACGTTCACCCACGCCCGCCTGCACTGGGCCACCGAGCAGCACCTGCGCGCCTCCGGCCTGGCCTTCGTGGCCCTGCGCGACAACCTCTACCTCGACTTCATGCCCGCGCTCATGGGCGACGACGACGTCATCCGCGGCCCCGCCGGCGACGGCCGCGTCTCCGCCGTCGCCCAGGACGACATCGCCGACGTCGCCGCCGCCGTCCTGCGCGACCCGGCCCCGCACGACGGTCAGGTCTACGACCTCACCGGCCCCGAGGAGCTGACCCTCACCGAGGCCGCGGCCATCCTCTCCGCCCACCTGGGCCGCGAGATCCGCTTCCACGACGAGACCGTGGAGGAGGCCTACGCCTCCCGCGCGGGCTACGGCGCCCCCGCCTGGGAGGTGGACGGCTGGGTGAGCACCTACACCGCCATCGCGGCGGGGGAGATGGCCGGCGTCTCCGACGTCGTCCCGCGGCTGACCGGCCACCCCGCCACCGCGCTCGCCGAGCTCCTGGCCCGCGCGGGCTAGGTCAGCCGCGCTTGCGGAGCAGGGCCTGCAGCTCGGCGAGCGTGGCACGCTGCTGGTCGAGCAGCTGGGACATCTGGTCGATCCGCTGCTGCGCCTCGCGCAGCGTCGCAGGCGTCTCCGCCGTGGGCTGCGTTCGGTGCGGGGTCAGGAAGAAGTTCGCCAGCCAGCCGGTCAGGGTGCCGAAGATGCCGACGCCGACCACGATGATGCCGACGCCGAGCGCCCGGGCCGAGTTGCCGACCGGATACGTGTCGCCGTAGCCGACGGTCGACATCGTGACGATCGTGTACCACAGGGCATCCGAGGCCGTGGTGATGTTGGCGGCGGGCTGGGCGTGCTCCAGGCGCAGCATGCCCAGGCTGCCGAACTCCAGCACGAGGACGCCGATGAACAGCACGGTGAACAGGGCGCTGCCGGCGCGGTCGGAGAGCAGGCTGCGGCCGATGTTGACAGCTCCGTAGCGGCGCAACAGCCGGATCACGCGGACCAGCCGGAACACCCGCAGGACCTTGACCTGGGGGAAGGGCAGGCTCGCGAGGAGGTCGGCCCAGCCGAACTGGCGCAGGAAGTATCCCGAGCGCGAGGGGGCTCGGCGCAGGCGGGCCGCGAAGTCGACCAGGAAGACGATGCTGAGCAGCAGGTCGATGGCTTCGACGACCGTCTGGGTCGCACGATCCCGGAGCAGGACCACCAGCACGAGGTTGACCAGCGACAGGATCGACAGCGCCCCGACGAAGATCTCGTACCCGGTGTTCCCCAGCTCGCGGTGGGCCGCGGTGGTGCCGGTCATTCTCATCCCTCCTCGCCGCGCCTGTCGGAGACCGGTCGCCACCAACCCGACCGAGAGGGGCTCGGTCGGGCCGGGGTGCGGGAACGGGCATGGACTTCCGCGGTCTCCCGCCCCTGCGCCACCGGCCACGCCGATCGTCCTGCGCGAGGACTCCCTTGGCGAGGGACGGGGGTCAGGACCGCGGAGCGGCGGGCAGCTCCCGGCGGGCGGGGAGGCGCCGTCCGAGGAGGCCGTGGCGCGGGCTGAACAGGTAGACGAGGGCGAAGATGGCGCCCTGGACGACGATGACGAGCGGGCCGGAGGCGGCGTCGACCCAGTAGCTGAGGTAGATCCCGGTCACCGCGCACAGGGCGGAGATGACGGGGGCGATGAGGAGCATGCGGCCGAAGCGGTTGGTGAGCAGGTGGGCGGTGGCGCCGGGGATGATGAGCATGGCGACGACCAGGATGACGCCGACGACCTGGAGCGCGGCGGTGGCGACCAGGGCGAGGAGCCCGAGGAGCAGGGCGCCGAGGAGGCGGGGGCTGAGGCCGATCGCGTGGGCGTGGCTGGGGTCGAAGGCGTAGAGGGTGAGGTCGCGGCGCTTGAGCATCAGGACGGCGAAGGCGACGGCGGCGAGGATGGTGATCTGGAGCATGTCGGCGCGGGAGACGCCGAGGATGTTGCCGAAGATGATGTGGACCAGGTCGGTCTGGCTGGGCGTGACGGAGATGAGCACGAGCCCGGCGGCGAAGAACGTGGTGAACACGATCCCGATCGCGGCGTCCTCCTTGACCCGGCTGGTGCCGCGGATCGCGCCGATGAGGGCGACGGCGAGCAGGCCGGACACGAGCGCGCCGAGGGCGAACGGCGCGCCGAGGACGTAGGCGATGGCGACCCCGGGCAGGACGGCGTGGGAGACGGCGTCGCCCATGAGGGACCAGCCGACCAGGACGAGCCAGCACGACAGCACGGCGCAGACGATCGCGGCGATGATCGTGGTGGCCAGGGCGCGGACCATGAAGTCGTACTGCAGGGGTTCGAGGAGGAGGTCGAGGGCGTTCATGCGATGTGCGCCTGGTCGAGGACGTCGAGCCCGAAGGTGAGGGCGAGATGGTCCGGGCGCAGGGCCTCGCCCACGGGGCCGTGGAAGAGGACGCGGCGCAGCAGGAGGACGGCCTCGTCCGCGAGCTGCGGGAGGGCCTGGAGGTCGTGGGTGGAGACCAGGACGGTCCGCCCGTCGGCCGCCAGCTCGCGCAGGAGCCGGACGAGGGTGGCCTCGGAGCGCTTGTCGACGCCGGCGAAGGGCTCGTCCAGCAGGAGGATCTGGGCGCCCTGGGCGATGGCGCGGGCTAGGAAGGCCCGCTTGCGCTGGCCACCGGAGAGCTGACCGATCTGCCGGTTCGCGTAGTCGGTCAGCTCCACCCGCTCCAGCGCCTGGTCGACGGCGGCTTGGTCGGCGGGACGGGCGCGCCGGGTCAGGCCCTGGCGTCCGTAGCGGCCCATCATGACCACGTCGCGCACGGAGACGGGGAAGTCCCAGTCGACGTCCTCGCTCTGGGGCACGTACCCGACCAGGCCGCGCCGGCGGGCGGTTGCGGGGTCCGCCCCCTCGAGCAGGACCCGGCCGCGGTCGGGGCGCACCAGGCCCATGACCGTCTTGAACAGGGTGGACTTGCCCGAGCCGTTCATGCCGATCAGCCCGGTCACGCGGCCCGGTGCGACGTCGAGGGTGACGCCGCCCAGGGCGAGGACCTCCCCGTAGCGGACGACGACGTCGCGCACCTGGATGGCGGCGGTCACGATGCCCGCCCCGTGAGGCCGTCGATGATGGCGCGCGCGTCGTAGCGGATCAGGTCCAGGTAGGTCGGGACCGGGCCGCTGGCCTCGGAGAGGGAGTCGACGTAGAGGGTCCCGCCGAAGACGGCGTCGGTGGCCTCGACGACCTGGCGCATCGGCTTGTCGGACACCGTGGACTCGCAGAAAACCGCGGGCACGTCGTTCGCCCGCACGAACTCGATCGCCGCGGCGATCTGCTGCGGGGTGGCCTGCTGCTCGGCGTTGACCGCCCAGATGTAGCGCTCGGTCAGCCCGGTGTCGCGGGCGAGGTAGGAGAAGGCGCCCTCGCAGGTGACCAGCGCCCGCTCGTTCTCCGGCAGCGCCGACAGCTCGGCGACCAGCTCGTCGTGAACCTCCTGGAGCTCGGCCTTGTACGCCTGGGCGTTGGCGGTGAAGTCCGCGGCGTGCGCGGGGGCGAGGTCGCTCAGCGCCGCGGCGATGTTGTCGACGTAGACCTGGACGTTGAGCGGGCTCATCCAGGCGTGCGGGTTCGGCTTGCCGGCGTAGGCGTCCTCGGTGATGTCCATCGCCTCGACCCCCTCGGAGACGACGACGTGCGGGATGTCGACCTCCTCGACGAACTTCTCGAACCACGATTCAAGGTTCAGCCCGTTGTCGAGGATCAGGTCCGCGTCCGAGGCCTTGGCGATGTCGCCCGGGGTGGGCTCGTAGTGGTGAATCTCCGCCCCGACCTTCGTGATCGACTCCACGCTCGCGTGCTCGCCGGCGACGTTGCGGGCGATGTCCGCCAGCACCGTGAACGTGGTCAGCACGACGGGGGTGTCCTCGCCGTCGAGTGCCTCCGAGGCCGGGGACTGGCTGCACCCCGCCAGTGCGAGGGCGGCCGTCGCCAGTGCGATCCTTCCGGCCCAAGGTCTGACGGATCTCGACATCACAGCCCTTTCTGCGGTGCAACGAAATAAGAGTTTCGGCTAGCCGAAACTTTTGGAAGCCTAGCGGCAACCCGTTGTCCGCACCACCACTGCGCCGTCCCGGTCTCGGTGTGCGGGCTGTTACGAGGCACCCGACGCGTAGCCCAGCGGGCCGTGCTGGGGGGAGCCGTCACCGGCCAGGGGGCGACGCCGTCATCGGAGCGGCTCAGGCCCAGGCCGCGGGGACCGCCGGCTCCCAGGGGTGGGCCTCGAAGGTGCGCCACCAGTCGTGCGCGCCGGGCGGCAGCCAGTCCTGGGGCGCCTGGTCCACCAGCGCCCGCAGCCGGTGCTTGAGGGCCACGAGCTCGGTGAGGTCCGGTGCGTCCGCGTCGGCGTCGGCGTCGGCGTCGGTCCGGTCCCGCCCCGCGCCGCTTCGCTCGCGATCCTCGTGCCGGCCCGCGCGCACCGCCCCGTCGCCGGAGGCCTGCACCACCGGCGCGAGCAGCTCGGCCTCGTGGTGCCAGATCTGCCGGCGCAGCGCCACGATGTCGCGGACCAGCTGCGCCTGCTCGGCGGTCGCGCCCTCGCACACCTCCGCCGCCCGCAGGTAGCCGTAGTCGATGGCGATCGCCACCAGGCCCGGGTCGATGGTCAGCGCGTCGTGGACGTCGAGCTCGGGCGCGACGACGACGCAGCCGCCCGCCCGGGCGTAGGCCACCTCGTCGCGCAGCGCCTCGTCGGACATGATGCCGGCGGTGCTGCGCAGCACGATCGAGAGCATGTCCTTCTCGGCGTAGCTCTCCTGGCGCGGCACCCCGGGCGGGGAGGAGACGACGGCGTAGCACCGGGTCACCCCGAGGTGCTCGAGCGCGATCTCCGCCGGCAGCGACTCGCGCACCCCGCCGTCGACGTAGTGCTCCTCGCCCAGGCGCACCGGCGGGAAGACCGCGGGGATGGCGCACGAGGCGACGATTCCGTCGACGAGCGGCAGGGGCTCCACGCCGGGCACGGGCGCGTCGGACCGGTCCACCAGCCGCCCCGTCTCGGTGACGTAGCGCAGCTCGCCGGACTCCAGCGCGACGACGGCGACGCGCAGCTTCACTCCCGAGGTCGCCACCCGCTGTGGATGGAACACCTCGGGGTCGAGGAGCCGCTCGACGATCGGGCCGGGGCGGTACATCGACCGCTCGCGGCGGGCCCCGCGGACGATGACCTCGAGGTCCGGGCGCGCCCGGCCGGCCTCGCGCAGGGCGGTGAGGATCTCGACGACGTTGATGGGGTTCCAGCTGCTCCCCGCCGTCGGCCGGTCGGCCTCGACCGCCTCCCGGGCGGCGCCGGCGGCGAGGGCGTGCGCGGGCGACGTCGCCGTGGCCGGGCTCGGCGCCGACGGGCTCGCTGGGCTGTCGGGGGTGAGGGCCGAGGGCAGGGCCGCGCCGGGGGAGGTGGGCGCCGCGCCGTCCGGGATGGCTGCTGCCGCGCCGTCCGGGACGACCGCGGCCGCCGCGCCGCGGCGGAAGGGCGGCCCGGCGTAGTGGGTGGCGCGGTTCGCCACCCGCGAGAAGGTCCGCCCGAGGGAGCCCTGCCGGCGCTGCTGCCGGGAGAAGGCCTTGACCCACTCCGGGCCGCGCTCGCCCAGCCGGCGGTACCACTCCTGCTCGGTGAACATGTCGGCGTCCTCGCGCATGGCGCGCCAGATGCGCTCGAGGTGGTCCAGGGCCCGGCGCTGGCCGTCGTGCTCGCCCGACTGGGCCAGCACCGAGCCGAGGATCGCGCCGGCCGACGTGCCCGCGATGACCTGGGGGGTGATGCCGGCGCGGTCGTAGAGGTAGCGCAGCGCGCCGATCTGGAAGTCCGACCGCGACCCGCCGCCGCTGAGCACGAGGCCGACCACCTCGGGGCGGACGGGCCGGCGCCGCCAGGGCTTCCACCTCATGGGCCCAGGCTATCGGCCCCCTCCCCGGGCCGGCCGCCGGGTCGGTCCGGCGCGCGGCGTCCCGCCAGCCGTGCTTGTCTGGGCACCGGCGGCGTCGCCGCACGGCCGGCCGCGCCACCGCCTGAGGAGGAGGGCGAGATGCCGCAGGACGTCGGCTACCCGGGCCCGCCGCTGCGCCGGGTGGAGCCCGCCGTGCCCGGCCGGCGCCCCTCGCCCCGCTTCATGCTCGGCAAGGCCGTGCGCGACTTCTTCTCCCACGACTGCTGGGACCGCGCGGCCGGCCTGACGTACTTCGGCGTCCTGTCCCTCCCGCCACTGGCCGTCGCCCTCGCCTCCGTGCTCGCCGTCCTCGGCCAGGGCGCGAGCACCGAGGCGATCCTCGACGTCCTGCGCATCCTCGTGCCCGACGACCAGGCCCTCGCCACCGTCAGCGAGCCCGTGCTCGCCGTCCTGCGCCACCCGGGGGCGGGCTGGTCGCTGGTCATCGGGCTCGCCACCGCGCTGTGGATGGCGTCGGGCTACGTCGGTTCCTTCGGCCGGGCGATGAACCAGATCTACGGGGTGGCCGAGGGCCGGCCGCTGTGGAAGCTGACCCTGTGGCACCTGGTCACCACGGTCATCCTCGTGGCCTTCGCCGCGCTGGTCGCCGTCCTGCTCTTCGTCTCCGGCCCCGTGGCCCGGGCCGTCGGGCAGGTGCTCGGCCTGCAGGAGATCACCCTCGTCGTCTGGGAGGTCGCCCGGTGGCCGGCGCTGCTCGTCGCGGCGATCCTCGTGGTGGCCCTGCTCTACTTCGCCACGCCGAACGTGCGCCACCCCCGCTTCCGGTGGATCTCCCCGGGGGCCGTGCTTGCCCTCGGCCTCGGCGCGGCGGCGTCCTACGCGTTCAACTTCTACATCGAGACCTTCGGGCGGCTGAGCATCACCTACGGGCGCGCGCTGGCCGGCGTCGTCGTCTTCTTCGTCTGGCTGTGGATCATCAACATGTCCCTGCTGCTCGGGGCCGAGCTCGACGCCGAGATTGAGCGCGGCCGCCAGCTGCGGTCCGGCATCCACGCCGACCGGGGCGTGCGCGTGCCGGTGCGCGACGCCCGCGCCATCGAGCGCTCCGCGCGCCGGCGCGAGGCCGACGAGGCGCGCTCGCGCAGCCTCCGCGAGTCCCACGGCTGGTTCCACCACGACGACGACGACGGCGTCCCGTCCCGCGCGGGGGAGGACACCTCGGCCCCGGACGCGCCACAGGACGGCGTCTCACGCCGCGACGGCTCGCCTCACGGCACGTAGCCGGCGGCGCCCGGGGCGGCCTTGCGGCGGGTGAGCGAGACGCCGAGGACGATCATCACGACGCCGAGCACGAAGTGCAGCCAGTTGTCGGCGGTGTTGACCGGCACGAAGTTGGCCGCGGTCGCCTGGTCGATGACGAGCCCGTAGAGCCACAGCACCAGGTAGATCACGCCGCCCCAGATGAGGTAGCCGCGCGCGGCGGGGGCCGAGCGCGACAGGGCGATGCCGACGATGCCGAACAGCAGGTGGACGATGTTGTGCAGGATCGAGACCTGGAAGACCCCGAGCAGCAGGGCCGAGGACTCCTGCCCCGCGATGGCGAGGAGGCTGTAGTGGGTGGTGATCCCGGGGATGAAGCCGAGGATGCCGACCACGAGGAAGACGATCCCGAAGACGAGTGCCGCGGTCTGGACGGCGGTGCGGGTGGGCTGACCGGCGAGCGAGGGGTTGGTGGACATCAGGACCTCCGGTTGACCGACCTCGGCGGGCGGGACGCGCCCGCCGTGCGACTGGCGGGCCCCCGCGGGCGGTACCCGGCGCCGTCGTCCTCGGCGGCCCACCGATGCTGTCCTCCTTGAGCATGCGGGTCGCTCCCAGGCTAGGGAGCGGCCCGCATGCGTGCATCGGGACGTGAGCGGGCCGATGTCCCGGCGGGGGCGGCGCAGATCGGCGGCCGCGCACCGGGCACCGGGCCACGACCACGACTCAGGCGGGCGAGGCAACCCGGCGAGTGACCCAGGACGTCAGCAGCTCGTTCACCCGCGGGTCCACCGGATGGCGCACGTCCGTCTTGTAGGTCTTCAGGGTGGGGGTTCCGGTCTGGTGCCGCAGGATGTGGTTGAGGTCCGGCACGAGGACGGTCTCGACGTCGCCGGGGACCAGGGCCGCGAGAGTCTCGAGGTCCTCGGGCGGGACCTGGACGTCGTGGTCGCCGGTGGCGGCCAGCACCGGGGCGGTGATCGTGGCGAGGTCGGCGCGCGGGTCGTAGGCGAGGAACTCGCGGAACCAGCGGGCGTTGAGCCGCTGGCCACCGACCCAGGCCACGTCGGTGCGGGTGGCCTTGATCTTGCGGTGGTTCTTGCTCACCTGGGCGACGAAGTCGGTGCGCATGAGCCGGAAGACGCCCCGCAGCACGGCCGGCAGGCTCGGTTCGAGGGCGTGCGCCTGCCAGCGCAGGGTCTCCTCGCCCGGCCGGGCGGCGGGGGAGAGCAGCACGAGCCCGGCGAGCGGTGTGCCGCGGCCGGCGAGGGCCGTGGCCACGAGCGCGCCCTCGCTGTGCCCGACGACGAGGACCCGGTCGGCGTCGACGCCGGCCTGGCTCCGCAGCGCCGCGAGGGCCGCTGCGGCGTCGTCGACGTTGTCCCAGAACCCGGTGGCCAGGAACGACCCGCCGCTCTGGCCCGCGCCGCGCTTGTCGTAGCGCAGGGTCGCGGCGCCGGCGTCGGCCAGCGCGGCGGCGAGCTGGCGCTGGATGTCCAGGCGCAGGCGCTTGTGGTTGCCGTCCCGGTCGATCGGGCCGCTGCCGCTGACCAGGAGCGCGGCGGGCCACGGGCCCGCGCCCTCGGGCACTGCCACGGTCCCGGCGAGGGTGAGGTCGCCGGAGGGGAAGGTCAGGGTGGTCTCGCGCATCGGGGCCTCCATGGTCGGGCTGTTGACGCCATCATTCCCAGAAGTGAGAATGGTGTCAAGCATGAGAGGGTTGAGGGCGGAGGGAGTCCACATGGGAAGCGCTGAGCTGTTGCTGCACCCGGTGCGTCTGCGCATCGTCCAGGCGTTCCTCGGCGAGGGGGAGCTGACCACGGCGGACCTGCGGGCCCGGCTCACCGACGTCTCGCCGGCCACGCTGTACCGCCAGGTGGCGGCGCTCGCGGCGGGCGGGGTGCTGGAGGTGGCGGCGGAGCGCCGGGTGCGCGGGGCCGTCGAGCGGACCTACCGGCTGCGGCCGGAGCGGGCCGCGGTGGGCCCGGAGGAGGCGGCTCGGCTCGGCCCGGACGAGCACCGGGCGGCCTTCACGACCTTCGTCGCCGGGCTGCTGGGGGACTTCGACCGCTACCTGGCCCGCGGGGACGTCGACCTCGGACGGGACCAGGTCGGCTACCGCCACGCGGGCTTCTACGCCACGGACGAGGAGGTCGTCGCCCTGCTCACCGCGGTCCGCGACGCGGTCCGCCCGCTGCAGGAGAACCGTCCGGGCGCGGGGCGCACCCGGCGGCTGCTCACCACCGTGCTGCTGCCCGCCGACGATCAGGGCGCCAGGTCCAGCGCCTCCTCGGCCACCGCCAGCACGGACCAGGTCCCGTCGTCGGACGTCAGCTCGTAGGCCGGCACGAGCAGGGCGGTGCCGTCGGGGTCGGTGTACGCGGTGAGCCCGAGGCGCGCTCCGGTCACGGTCACCTCGCGCACCGGCCAGGCCACCGGCGCGCCGGGCCGGGCGGTCGCCGGGGGCGGGGCCGACGAGGGGCCGACGAGGGTGTCCGGGGCCGACGCGGAGCCGACGGGGGAGTCCGGGGCGCGTTGCGGTTCCACCGCCGCGCCGGCCGGCAGCATCGAGATGCCGCCGAGGGGACCGAAGCGCGGGTCCATGAGCCGCTCCACCGCCGCCGCCGGGGCGACCACGGGGTAGTCGCCGAGGCCCACGAGGGGTGCGAGCGACCCCGAGGCGGACACCACCCCGGCGCCGCTGAGCCCCAGGTGCCACTGGACGCCGGTCCGCTGACCGGCCACCACCTGGTGCGCCAGCACGGTCGTGACCGGCTCGGTGGCGCCCGGCACCTCGTACTCGAACCCGTCGGGGTCGAGGTCCATCGCGGCGAGCAGGTCGCGCGCCCGGGCGGTGGCGGCCGCGGCGTCCGGACCGGCTTCCGTCTCCGTCCGGCAGCCGCCGACCGAGCCGGAGGTGCCCGCGCCGTCGGCCGGCGCGGGTCCCGCCCCGCCGTCCGCCGGCGCGGGCTCCGTCCCGCCGGGGACGGGCATGGCGGGCTCCGTCCCGCCCGGGCACCGGTACGGGTCCGCCGCCGGGTCGTGGTAGCTCAGTCCGGCCTGCCCGTCGGGGAAGACGCTGAGGGAGGCGCCCGTGCCGTCCGTGGGCCCGACCTGCCACACCCCGTCGCGCACCTGCGGGTCGCCGGTCACGCCGAGCGCGGCCGCGACCGCTCCCACCCGCTCGGCGGTGAGCACCGCCGGGGCGTCGAAGGCCCAGGCCGCCGCGCGCCCGTCCGCGGTCGGCAGGCCCTCGCCGCGGAACACCGTGCGGCCGGTCGCCGGCGGCCACAGCATCGTCGCGGCGTCCGCGGCGGCGCCCCGCTCGTGGGCGGGCCCTGCCGAGGACGAGCCGATCGCCGGCAGCGCGATCGGCGGCGCCGCGGGCTCCGACCGCCCGAGCAGGAAGCCGCCGGCTCCCACGACGGCCGCGCCGGCCACCGCGGCGGCCAGCCGGACCCATCCCGCACGGCGCGTGCGGGCGGCGGGCAGGGGCACGACGGCGCCGGGAGGGGCGCCGGCCTGGCGGTCGCCGCCGAGGCGGGCGTCGACCGCCTCGCGGAGGCGCGCCAGGTCCGTCGGGGCGCTCGCGGCCGGGTCGGCCGCGCGCAGTCTGGCGAGCGGGTCGTCGGTGTTCTCGCGGTGGGTCACGTCGGCCTCCTGCGGGTCGCGCCCGGCAGGCGCCGGACCGTCTACCCCGCATATGTGCCGTGACCCGCGAATCTTGCACCGGCGTCTTCCGTATGTGGGCCGGCCCGGCTTCCTCAGGCGTCCCAAGCGGCCGCCAGCCGGGCCCGCGCCCGGGACAGGGCGGCGTCGGCGCCGCCACGGCTGATGCCGAGCACCGCCGCGAGGTCCTCCGCGGTCAGCCCCTCCCAGGCGTGCAGCAGCAGGACCTGGCGGTCTCGTGGGGAGAGCGCGGCGAGGACGGCGCGCACGGCCTGGTCCGCGATGACCAGCTCGGCGGGGTCGACGTCGTGGGCCTCCGGCGGGGGCTGGCCGCTGGGCGTGGCGTGCCGGCGGCGGCGGTGGTTGGCCAGCACGTGTCCGGCCGTGCGGTACAGCCAGGGCAGCTCCGCGCCGGTCGGCACGTCCGCACGACGTCGCCAGGCGATGGCCATGACCTCGGCGGCCAGGTCCTCAGCGTCCGACGGCGCACGGCGCAGGAGGTAGCGGTGCACGCGCGGGGCGTGCGCGCGGAACAGACGCTCGAACCACTCCTCGTCCATCGCGGCTCCCTCGGTCCCGGTCCTCCGGCTGGCGCCGCCGCTGGCGACGGCGTGGGGCGCCGCGCGCCGTCGTCGGCGGTACTGGTCATCTTGCCGGGGCGCGCCCCTCATGAGCCGCGAACCGCCCGAAGAATCGGACGGCCAGCGCGCAACGGGGGTGGTGTGAGACCCGCCGCGCTCCGGGACGGCGCGGCGGCCGGGCCCGTGAGGTGCGAAGATGCGCAGGGCCCGGCTACCGCCGGGGCTCTTGCGCGGCACGCCCGAACTCCGGGTGCGGCCGCACCGCTTGTCCATGGAGGGGGACGGACATGTCCGAAGTGAGCAACCCGGTGCGCGATCGCAGCGACCGGCTCCCGCTGAGCCTGGGTGACCAGCTCGTCGGGACCTGGACCTTGGTGGGGCCGGACGACGGCGCCGAGGGGCTGCTGCTCGTCACCCCGGACGGGTACGCCGCCGTCCAGCTGGCCGACACCGACGCCGCCGCGCCGCTGGCGTCCGCCGGCCCCGTCCGCCTCGACGAGGGCGCCGGCACCCTCACCTTCGACCTGCCCGCCGCCGCGCTGACGGAGCGCCTGGGCGCCGAGCACCAGGTCACGATCGAGGGCGACGAGCTGCGGCTGCAGCGTGACGGTGCGGCGCTGACGTGGCGCCGTGCGGAGGGCGCCGACCGCGCGGCCTGAGCCGCGACACGCTCAGTCCGTGGCGCCCGCGGTGACCTGGACGGCGTCGTCGATGACGGCGGCGAGGTTCCCGGTGCGCCGCAGGACCTCCCGCTGGCGCCGGGCGCCGGTGCCCCGCCGCAGCACCGTGGCCATCCGCGCCTCGACCAGGGCCTCGTCGCCCAGGCCGCGCAGCGCGGGGCGGACGTGCTCGAGGAGGGCGGTGACCACCTCGGTGGCGGGCCGCGGCAACGCGGTGAGGGGGTCGAGGAGCACGCCGTCGAGCCCCTCGCGCGCCGCCTGCCAGGTGGCGAGGCGCAGCACCACGCCGGGCATCGGCGGCGGCGGCTCCCCGGCGGCCCACTCCTGGGCCGCGGTCTCCACCAGCGCGCGGCACAGCGCCGCCACCATGGCGCCGTCGGCGGCGTGCAGGCACACGTCGGCGATGCGGATCTCCACGGTCGGGAAGCGGTGCGAGGCGCGGGCGTCGAAGTAGATCATCCCGCGGTCGAGGAGCACGCCGGTGGCGACCATCTGGGCGACCAGCGACTCGTAGGCGGCGGCCGAGCCCTGCGTCTCGATGGGCCCGGTGGAGGGCCACCGGTGCATGACGAGGTTGCGGTAGCTCGCGAACCCGGTGTCCTCGCCCTGCCAGAAGGGGGAGTTGCCGGTGAGCGCGAGCAGGACCGGTAGCCAGACCCGGACCCGGTCGAGCGCCGCCACGGCCTCCTCGGCGTCGGTGACCGAGACGTGCACGTGGCAGCCGGAGCTGAGGTGCTGGCGACCGACCATCCCGAACCGCTCGATCATGGCGACGTAGCGGGGCGAGCGGACCACCTGCGGCTCCACCGCCGCGGGGTAGGTCCCCAGCGCGGCCACCGCGACGCCCACGGCCCGCGCCGCCTCGGCCGTCGTCGCCCGCCAGGCGCGCAGCTCCGCCTCGAGCGCCGCCATGCTCGTGTGGGGCCGGGTGTCGGCCTCCACCTGCTGCTCGGACATCTCGTGGACGAGCTCGCCGCCGGGCCCGTCGCCCGGCAGCCGGACCGTGCCCGAAGCCTCCGCCTGGGCGAGGACCCGACCGGCCGCCCCCAGCGCACGCCCGCTGCCGACCTCCACGAGGAAGAGCTCCTCCTCGACCCCCACGGTGCGCACGTGCACAGTCTGGGGCAGGCTGGCCCGCTCGGCACTCGGCTACGGCGGATGAGCCGGGCGCCGTTTCGGCGGATGAGCCGGAACCGGCTCGCCCCGCCGTGGCGGCGCGCGCACAATCGAGCCGTGACGAGCGGCCCCGCCTTCGGCCGCGAGGCGCTCGAGGGCCTCGCGCAGCGGCTTGCCGGGGTCGAGGGGGTCGTCGGCGCGGTCCTCGGCGGCAGCCGGGCCCGGGACGAGCACCACCCCGGTGCCGACGTCGAGCTGGCCCTGTACTACCGGCCCCCGCTCGACATCGCGGCGCTCGGCACGATCGCCCGCGAGGTCGACCGGCCCACCGCGACCGTCACCGCGCCGGGGGAGTGGGGGCGGTGGGCCGACGGCGGCGCCTGGCTGCACGTGGGCGGCGTCGTCGTCGACTGGAGCTACCGCGACCTCGCCCGGGTGCTGCGCGCCTGGGACGACGCCCGGGACGGCACCTTCGGCTTCCACCACGCGGTGGGCCATCCGCTGGGGGTGCCGGACTTCGCCTACGTCGGCGAGCTGGCGCTCGGCGTCGTGCTGGCCGACCCCACCGGCGAGCTGGCGGTGTGGCACGAGCGGTTCCAGGACTACCCCGAGGCGCTGGCCGACGCGCTCGTGGCCTCGCTGTGGGAGGCGAACCTCCTGGTCGAGGTGGCGCACCGGGGCGTGCCCCGCCACGACACCACCTACGTCGCGGCCTGCCTGGCCCGGGCCCTGCTCATGTGCGCCCACGCCATCCACGGCCGGGCGGGGCGCTGGCTGGTGGACGAGCGCGGCGCCATCGCCGCCGCCGACCGCCTGCCCGGGGCCCCCGAGGGGTTCGCCGCCCGCGCGCACGCCATCCTCGCCGGCCTCGACACCGCCGCCGAGCCCATGGAGAGCGCGCTGGCCGCCGCCGTCGTCCTGGTCCGCGACGTGGGCAAGCGGCTGCGGAGCCGGCCCCCCGCCTGACGCCGGCACACCACGCCGCCCGAGGCCTGACGGCGGCACGCCACACCGCCCGAGGCCCGGCCGCCGGCTCGCCACACCGCCCGAGGCCCGGCCGCCGGCTCGCCACACCGCCCGAGGCCCGGCCGCCGGCAGCGCCGCCCCGGGGTCTACCCCGGCACGCGCGCCGCCCGGGACGGGGGCTGGCGCCCGACGGTGGCGGTGTGGTGGGGTCCTCCCATGCCGAACGCCTCCGACCGTTTTCCCCTCACCGTGCCGCCGCCCGACGCCACCGACGACGGCCCGGCTGACGTCGTCCTGGTCACCGGGCATGCCGAGCACGACCCGGAGGCCCCGCTGCTCGTCGACGAGCTCGCCGCCCGGGGGGTGCGCGCGCAGGTCCGGCCGTGGGGCGCCGGCACCGACTGGGCGGCCGCGCCGCTGACGGTGGTGCGCAGCCCCTGGGACTACATCTCCCGCTGCGCCGAGTTCCTCGCCTGGGCGAGGGAGGCCGCCGAGGTATCCACGCTCGTCAACCCGGTCGAGGTGCTCGGGTGGAACGCCCACAAGGGCTACCTCGCCCGGCTCGCCGCCGCCGGCGTGCCCGTCGTCCCGACGATGCACGTCCCCGCCGGCACCGCGGAGCTCGGCGCCGTGCTGGGGCGGTTCGACGGCGAGGTGGTCCTCAAGCCGGCCGTCTCCGCCGGCGCGGTCGGCGTGCTCCGGGCTTCCGCCGACGCCCCCGGTGCCGTGGAGCACCTGACCGGGCTGACCGCCGCGGGCGACGCGCTGGTCCAGCCGTTCGTGCCCGCCGTCCTCGATCGCGGCGAGACCTCGCTGGTGTTCTTCGGCGGGGCGTACAGCCACGCCGTGAGCAAGCTGCCCGCGGCGGGCGACTACCGGGTCCAGGGTTACCACGGCGGGCAGACCCGGGCGGTCGAGCCGACGCCGGCCGAGCTCGCCGTGGCGGCCCGGGCCCTCGCCGCGGGGCCCGGCGAGGTCGCCTACGCCCGGGTGGACCTCGTGGACCTCGACGGGACCCCGGCGCTCATGGAGCTCGAGCTCATCGAGCCGGACCTGTTCCTCGCCTACGCCCCGGGCGCGGCCGGGCGCTTCGCCGACCACCTCCTGACGCTGCTCGACTGAGCCCGGTTCACCTCGCGGGCGGCACCCGGCCGGCCTCAGGGCCGCAGCATGACCTTGATGGCCTCGCGCCGGTCCATGGCCGCGTAGGCCTTGGCGACGTCGTCGAGGGGCACCGTGCGGTCGAAGACCCGGCCGGGCTCGATGCGGCGGGCCAGGACGTCGGGCAGCAGCTCCTCGATGTAGGCGCGCACCGGCGCGACCCCGCCGAGCAGGTTGACGTTGGAGCCGAACAGGACCTTGATCGGCAGCTGCGAGACGCCGTTGGGCACGCCGACGTACCCGACGTTGCCGCCGGGCCGGGCGCTGGCGATGGCCTGCTCCATCGAGGCCTGGTTGCCCACCGCCTCGATGACGACGTCGGCGCCGGGGCCGGAGGTGAGGTCGCGCAGCGCCGCGGCGCCCTCCTCGCCGCGCTCGGCGATGATGTCGTCCGCGCCGAAGGAGCGGGCGACGGCCTGCCGGTCGGCGTGCCGCGAGAAGGTGATGACGCGCTCGGCGCCCAGCCGCTTGGCGGCGAGGGTCGCGCACAGCCCCACGGCGCCGTCGCCCACGACGGCGACGACCTTGCCCGGGCCCGCGCCCCCGCGGACGGCGGCGTGGTGGCCGGTGCCCAGGACGTCGGTGAGGGTGAGGACGGAGGCGAGCAGGTCCTCGGCCGGGGCCTCGGGCACCTTGACGAGGGTGCCGTCGGCCAGCGGGGCCCGCACGTACTCGCCCTGCCCGCCGTCGACCAGGTCCCCGTCCCGGTCCGGCCCGCCCCAGAAGCCGCCGCGCACGCAGGAGGTCTGGATGCCGTTCCGGCAGTTCACGCACACGCCGCAGCTGTAGGAGAACGGGGCGACGACGAAGTCGCCCGGGGCGAGCGTGCGGACCTCGTCGCCGACCTCCTGGACGACGCCGACGAACTCGTGCCCGATCCGGCTGCCCGGCTTCACGGGCACCACGCCGCGGTAGCGCCACAGGTCCGAGCCGCACACACAGGCGGCGACCACCTTGACGATCGCGTCGGTGGGCCGGACCAGCCGCGGGTCGGGGACCTCTTCGAGCCGGACGTCCTGGGGGCCGTAGATCGTCGTCGCACGCACGGGTCCGAGCCTAGAGCGGGCGGGGGATCCGGGCGCGGGCGGGGGCGAACCCGCTCGAGGCCGTGATCGGGGAGCCGGGCCGGATCTCGACGTCGGTGAGGATGTCGACGCGCAAGCCGCGGCGGTGGATGAGCGGGCGCAAAAGCCCCGGCCCGGCCAGCCGCTCGAGGTGGGTGCACGGCTCGGCGAGCCGGAGCCCGCGGCAGCGGACGTCGCCAATGCGGAAGTCGCGGCCGACGAGGGCGTTGACGTCGATGCCGCGGGCGAGGATGTAGCGCCGGGTGCTCAGGAAGTCCAGCGCGGCGTCCCGGGCGGTCAGGTCCTCGACGACCTCCGCGGCGATCAAGGTCGGCGATGGGCACCAGGCCGGCGCAACGGCCCGCCAGCCAGCTCTTCCATGCCCCGAGCGCGTGCGGCAGCGGCTCGCCGGCCATGGGCGGGAGCTCGGCCAGGGGCACCTCGGTGGCGGCGGACAGGCAGGCGGCGAAGCCGCGCACCAGCGCGCTGCCCGGCCCGTCGGACAGGTCGACCTCGATCATGTCCGCTCCGTTCGCAGGTGCGAAGCGGCCTAGCCAGGCGGCTCGGGCCACCTCGTACAGTCATTTAATGTTTCGCGGTGTGGCCGCGCCCCAATGTGTCCCTCGGCGTTCAATACGGAGATCTTTCTCGGCGGAGCAGGCGAGAGTTACCCCCGAGCTTCGCTAGAGCCCACGCTCACGGCGGCCATGTCGGCGCGGATTTACAGTCGAATGCGTACTACGGGCGTTGGGTGGTCCACTCTTGGAATGCTCGTTTGTCGTAATGTGTCGCGAGGTCGTCAACCGGATTCGCGCTTCTACGGCACGGACTTAAGAAGCGGGTGGTTGCTCGTAACGGTGATGCGTCTGGTGGTTCAACACATCGTGAATGAACTTCCCCTTGCTTACGCCGGGCGCCATGAAGTCTTCCCAGACGTGTGGTGGGCATGCTTCGTAACACCACTCGACATCGTTGGGGAACCGCACGCAAATCGTTTCATTCTCAGCGTCGTAAGCCACAGCCACCACGCGCGTTGAGTCACTTACCGAAATCCACTCGACCATGCCGTTCATTCCTCTGTTTCCAGCCCCCGCCACTTGGCGAGTGCGTTCTGCAGTCCCTCTATGGAAGGCGCACCTCTCCACCCTTCTAGGCCTGGATCGGCCGCATGCGGAGCGGGGTGGGGGGCGTCGATCATCACGCGCGAGGGGAGCGCAATAGCCTCTCCCGCAATCAGGGCTTCCCCCGTTCTGAGGGAGGGTAGCGCTTCGGCGAGACCGACCAGCGTGTCTGGTAGCCCGCTGCGGACGCGCGACTGGTCAGCGCTGTTCGTGAGTCTCATCGCGATTACGGTCCCGGCTTGAGAGAACGCAGTCTCGGGTAGTTCCGACGGGCGCTGGCTCACCAGCATCATCCCGATCCCGTACTTCCTACCTTCACGCGCGATCCGGTTGACCGAGTCGCGCGCGACTCGAACTGTCGAACCCTCCGCAAGGAATCTGTGTGCTTCCTCCATCACCACGAGCACCGGCCGGTGCCGGCCCACTCCCACTTCTGGGGTGGAGCGGAGACACAGCTCGAAGAGGAGCCGTAGCACGACGCCGATAGCGAGATCAGCGGCTTCGCTGGGGACACCCGAGAAATCCAGGACCGATAGCGGCTTTTCGCCGCCGAGCCACTCGTCGAGAACTTCGATGAACGGATCGTGGTCTAGCGTCTGTGAATCAGGCTTGAGGAAGAACGCGAATCTCGGGTCGCGCATACGCCATCGAATGTGCCCCGGCACAGTGCCGAACCTGCCGTACAACGGCCCTTGCATCGGCGGGGTACCACCGGGACCGTGCGGCGTGAACTTAGCTGGTTTGAGGCTGCGTGGATCCCCTGAATCGATGACGCAATCTGTTCCGCCCGACTTCTTCGTCACCGTGGCGTTGTTGTCGTAGTCGAGTTTGTGCCACACCTCGTGCAAGTCGAACGGGATGGGCGTATCGGCGGTGACCGTGCTCGAGTCCGAGAGCCACCCGCAAGCGTCAGCGTATTGTCTTCGCTGCTCCGCGACGAGTTCGATGAAACGGTTAACCAGAGTCGCGTTCGTCGAGGCGCCCCCGGTAAGTGCCGTGAGAATGTCCGTGGCGGGAAGCGCCCAGTATGGGACCCGCAGGGCGTTGGCTCCGTCGCCTGTGACTGAGCGAACAGACGCGAGGTCGCGAACGGCTGATATGTACTCGCCGTGAGGGTCGATGACGACGATGTTTGCTGACTCCCACCCCTCCCGCACAAACTTCTGTAACAGGCTCGCCACAGTGCTGGTCTTGCCCGCACCCGTCGAGCCCACGACAACGCTGTGCCGAGTGACCAGCCGTCGAGCTTCCAACGCGAGCGGTACGTCAGGGTTTGCCGCCAGTCGACCAATTCGAACGTGGGAGGTTGAGTGGGGTGGGTAGACCCGTGCGAAAAGCTCCGGCTCAGCAAAATGAACTGGATCGTCCAGGCCGGGATACGATGTCACTCCTCGTTGGAACCGACCGACGGCATCCACTTCGCCCAACAGTTGCAGTCGAAGCCACCGGTCTCCTGTCTGCACGACATCTACCGGCGGCAGCGCGCCTGCAAGTTCCGAGATGCCAACGAGCGTTACGGAAGCCAGTAGCCGCACCGGACCCTGCGGCAGGGTTACCAGCGATCCGACCTGCCCGATCGGCTGGAGTCGGCCGCGCCACAGCGGAGCGACCCCTGCCAGTTCCGGATCCAAGCGAACGGTGACGGTTGCGCCCACGACGTGGCTGACACGTCCGATGCAGGTCGGGTCAGTTTGCGTCACCGATTGTCCCTTCAACCGGCACCGATTCCAGCCCGTTGCCTGGTATGCGCCGTGCCTTCGCCAAGAATCGGCTCAACGAGGTGAAATCGCCAAGTTGGCAACTGCTGCCGTTCCACACCTCAGGGGTCATGGAAGCTTCTGGTTTCCCCCAGTCCCGGCGCTCGCCGGAAATGATCGCCTCGCTAGCGGCGACCACTGTGATGTTGGGCTGGATATTAGTTACAAGTTCGTCGGGAATGCTGCTGTAGCAGAAGACAGCGATCTCAGATCGGGGGTAACGCCTAGCCGCGTCGAACAGCACCTCATTGAGGTGGGCGTCGCCAAATGAATAGCCGGAGACCAGTGTGAACGTCTCTGGCTCTGCAAGGGCACGGCGCAGCCGATCATGAAGCACCACGAATGGGACCCGTCGGGACTGGTCGTACTTCTCGTCTGACGGGTAGATCGCCGCCATATCTTGCTGAGCCACAGCGCTGCCGGTGCGTACAACGGTGCCGTTCTCGGCTGCGAGCCAGTTCAACGACCCGTGCAACTTCCACAGCCGAACGAAGGAGTTAGGTAGTTGATCGACTGCGGTGTCGCGGGGCTCCACGAGATCCGGGCGAAAGTGTGCACGGAGGGATCCGACGAATCCATCGAAGTAAGAGGCGCCGACCAACTCGAGGCCAGTCTCGATCAGCAAGTCATAGTTGACCGTGAACACCTCAATGGGCTTGAGATAGAACTCGCCCGCTGCCCAAGAGGCGAAGGCGGTCACGGCTGCTAGGTCCGGGGCGGGCGCCTGCAGGTTGTCGATGATGCTGGCCGTAATCTTCATCTCCAGATCTAGTGCGGTCTCTGGAGTAAATCCTGCGAACTCCTCGCCGGGGCTGAGGAGCGCACGGATGCGTCGCAGCCTGGTAAGGCCTTCTTCGAGATTCCTATCTCTGTAGAGGTCCTCCGCAAGCTGACGGCCTGCACCATCGAGGCTCTCGAGCACTCGGGAAAGCAGAACGTTGACGTCGGGCAGGCCAGCGGCGCACGAGGTGCCAGCCCCCAGTAGAAGACACACATGCCGGGACCGGGTGGCCAGTTTCGCTGCAAGATCGGCGGCGACGGCCACGGGGTCATGGGTAGGCCTGGGTGCCGAATTGTCAGTGGGCGTGAGCGCCAGGTCATCGGTTGGCGTGTGCACAGTCATTCGTCCTCAGTCGTTAGTGGTGTAGCAACTTCTACAGCCAGGTGTTCCGCTTGCCGCATCACCAGGTCGGCGGCTTCCCGCCTGCTCGGTTGGCACTTTTCGTCGGTCCAGGACGCACGGATTGAAGTGCTTGCAGAGAAGTTGTCATTGCGCGACTCGTTGACGTACGGGATGACAATGCCCCTTCTCTGTGGCGATGGTTCAAACGGTAGCGGTAGCGACCCGCTTTACGGACAGAGACGTGGCAATATCCGACCCCTGGGCTTTGTGTAGTACCGGTCTCGCCTCGTGGCCTTAGTCCTACGGTTGGCGGTCGAGGTGACTCCGGACGGCATGGGCGGATCAGCGGCTTGCGCCGTCGGCCGGGACCCCGCACGCCGGACAGGCTGGACAGGTGCGACGGCAGGGTCGCACCAAGCTCACGGCGCCAGCTCGGCTTCAACGTGAGTAGGCGCAGATGGCCCTTATGTCATGTGAGCCACCTAGGGAGGTGGAACTGTGCCGGGCCCTGGGGCTCGTTATGCCGGGGGCCGGGCGAGCGGCCTAGACCGTCGATCGCCCTGACCTACGCTGGGAGGGACGAGATCGCGACGGCGAGGAGGTCGCCATGGGTGCCGAACCGGAGCCCCCGCGCGTCCCGAAGGGCGACGACGCGCAGCCCGGCCACGATGAGCACTTCGACGAGCCGGTGCTGCTCGAGGAGGACGAGACGGTGCCGCCGCGGCCGGAGGAGGAGGCGGCGGACCTGCTGCGGTCCGAGCCCGGCGAGAACCCGGGCTGAGGCCGGACAGCCGGCGTCAGGGCGAGCCAGCCGGCGTTGCTACGCCAGCTGCTGTGCGCCCACCTCGGCGCCGGTGCGCAACGCCTCCCCGCGGACCATCTGGTGCAGCCGCTCGAGGCGTGGGGAGAAGGCGTGAGACCGTTCGACGAGCTCGTCGAAGCGTTCCCGCGGCAGCCCCAGGTCGGGGGCGAGCTCGGCGAGCGTCTCCCACAGCCCGGCCTGGCCGTTGACGGCCCCGCGCATGATCTCGAGCTCGAGCAACGGGCTGAGCGGGGAGCGGGTCAGGACCCGGCCGTTGAGCTTGAGCCGGCCGGCGCGCTCGGCCACCCATGCCGCCGCCTGGCGGTAGGGCCGCTGGCGCAGGTCGAGCGCATCGATGATCGCGTGCAGCGCCTCCCGGGCGGCGGTGATCTCGTCGGCCAGAGCGGCCAGCTCGGGCCCCATGGCGGTGTCCGCGTACGCCCGGGCCATCCGCTGGATCCGGTCGCTCCCGCCGGTGGCCCCGGTGAGGTGGTCCGACAGGTACAGGCCCAGCAGGTGGGCGTCGATGTGCGGGGGCACGTGGGCGGCCATGACGTCTCCAGGGGTCGGGCTCTCGCGGTGGCGCCCGCCGGTCTCTCCGGCGTCGCGGAACTGCCGGTCGTGCGGGCGCATGGTGGGGCTGGGCGTGCCGGCGCGGTCGGCGATGCCCTCGAGCATCTCGCGCAGGGTCGCCTCGGCGTCGCGCCGCGGCGCCCAGCCGAGCTCGGCCCGGGCCCGGGCGGTGTCCATGACCGGCACCCCCATGGCCATGTCGAGCCAGCCGGCGTCGGAGGCCAGCAGCCGGGAGCGCCACGCCAGGTCGACGACGGGGCGGATGAGCCGCGGGGGCACCTCCACCAGTCGGCCGTGGTCGAGGACGCGGGCGAGGTCCGCGGCGCGCAGCACCGGGTCGGTCGCCACGTTGAACGCCCCACGAGCCCGGCGCAGCACCGCCTGCAGGTAGGCCTGCGCGGCATCGTCGGCGTGGACCACCTGCAGGCGCAGGCCGGCCGGCAGCGGCAGCACCGGCAGCGCGCCCGGGCGCAGCAGCCCCGCCGGCACCCACGGGCCGAGGAAGTAGCGGGCGATCTGGGCGCCGGCCGCCGCCTGGAAGACCAGGGCGGTGCGCAGGCGGGTGACGACGATCTCGGGGTGCTCGGCCTCGAACGCGTCGAAGATCCGTTCCTCGGCGGCCTTGTCCACGCTGTAGTGCGAGGAGCGGATGCCGCCGGCGGGCCAGGACTCCTCCCGCGGCACGTCGTCGTCCACCGGGGAGTAGGACGCCACCGAGCAGGCGGCGACGAGCTGGCCGACGCCGGCCCGGGCGCACGCCGCGGCGACCCGGCGGGTGCCGTCGACGTTGATCCGCCGCAGCTCGTCGCGGTCGTGGTTCGGCTGCAGCACCCAGGCCAGGTGGATGACGGCGTCGGCCCCGGTGAAGGCCCGCGCGAGGCGGGCGACCACCGCCTCCTCGGCGGCGTCGTTCATCGCCAGGGCGCCGACGTCGACGCTGACCCACTCCGCGGCGTCGTACGGGGCCGCCCGCCGGTCCGGGGGCCGGCGGGCGATCCCCACCACCGACGTCACCGCCGGCTCGGCCGCCAGGGCCCGCAGCACCGCCGTACCGACGTTGCCGCTGGCCCCGACGACGGCGACCCTCATGGCCGGTCCACCGCCGGGCCGGCCCCCTCGGGGGCCCCGGGCGCCACGTCGGCGGCCGTGTTCGCGGCGATCTCGGCGTCCGTGGCCGGCGTGTGCAGCGCGCGGGAGGCCGGGATGGTGGGGTCGAGGACGATCTTGATCGCGCCGTCCTGCTTCTTCTGGAACGTCTCGTACGCCCCCGGGGCGTCCTCCAGGGAGAGCCGGTGGGTGCGCAGGTCCAGCACGCCGAGCGGGTCCGCCGAGTCGCTCACCAGCGGCATGAGGTCGTCGATCCAGCGGCGCACGTTGGCCTGCCCCATCCGGACGTTCAGCTGCTTGTCGAACAGCTCCATCATCGGCATGGGGTCCACCGCGCCGCCGTAGACGCCGGAGAGGGAGATCGTCCCGCCGCGCCGCACGGTGGAGATGGCCAGGTGCAGGGCGCCGAGGCGGTCCACGCCGAGGTTCTTGATCATCGGGCGGGCGAGCGCGTCGGGCAGCAGGCCGGCGCCCTTCTGCATCACCTCGGCGACGCTCGAGCCGAGCGAGCCGTGGGCCTCCATCCCGACCGCGTCGATGACGCTGTCCGGGCCGCGTCCGGCCGTCAGGCCGCGGACCGTGTCGGGCAGGTCGTCGACGTCGCGCAGGTCGAGGGTGTCGATGCCGTGGCGGCGGGCCATGGCGAGCCGCTCGGGTACGAGGTCGACGCCGATGACCTGGGCGGCGCCGCGGTGGCGGGCGATGCGGGCGGACATCTGCCCGATGGGGCCGAGCCCGAGGACGACGACGGAGCCGCCGTCGGGGATGTTGGCGTACTCCACCGCCTGCCACGCGGTGGGCAGGACGTCGGAGAGGTAGAGGTAGCGCTCGTCCGGCTCGCCGTCGTCGGGCACGGGGATCGGGCCGTAGTGGGCCTGGGGCACGCGGAGGTACTCCGCCTGGCCGCCGGGGACCTGGCCGTAGAGCTTGGTGTAGCCGAACAGCGCCGCGCCCTTGTCCTGGTCGCGCACCTGGGTGGTCTCGCACTGGCTCTGCAGCCCGTGGGCGCACATCCAGCAGCTGCCGCAGGAGACGTTGAAGGGGATGACGACCCGGTCGCCGGGCTTGATGTGCGTGACCTCGGGGCCGACCTCCTGGACGACGCCCATCGGCTCGTGGCCGAGGACGTCGCCGGGGTCGATGAACGCCCCGAGCACGCTGTAGAGGTGGAGGTCCGAGCCGCAGATGGCGGTCGAGGTGATCTTGACGATGGCGTCGGTCGGTTCGCTGATCTCGGGGTCCGGGACGTCCTCGACGCGGACGTCCTCCTTGCCCTGCCAGGTCAGTGCGCGCACATGGTCTCCCGTCGTCGGTGGAGCCGCCCACGGTCGCGGGACTGCGGGCGGCGTGGTGCTGGATGGGTCCGTCAGGCGTGGCCCTCGGACTCCTCCTCGTCGTCCTCGCCCTCGGCCTGGGAGGGCTGGTGGGCCGCCTCGTGGGAGGTTAGGGACTCCGGGTCGGCGTCGGGGTCCTGGTCCGGGTCGTAGGGCTCCTCGGACGGCTTCATGCCGGTGTTCTCGCTCATGGATCCACCGTGGCACCGGCCCCGGGTGGCCGCATCCGGTGGCCGAGCCGCGCCTCAGGGGCGCCCGTCGCGCTGGGACGCGGGCTCGTCCTCCTGCTCGAACCGCTCGCGCAGCTCGCGCCCGCGCTCGACGTCCTCCTCGGCCTTCTTGGCCTTCTTGTCGCTGGCGCGGGTGTCCTTTGGGGGCAGCTGGAGCGTCTCCTCCGCCTCGATGCCGCCCTGAAGCTCGCGGCCGCGCTCGAGCTCGGCGTCGAACTCCGCCCCGAACAGCAGGGCGAGGTTGGTGATCCACAGCAGCAGCAGGAAGATGATGACGCCGGCGAGGGCGCCGTAGGTCTTGCTGTAGCTGCCGAACTGCGAGGCGTAGAAGCCGAAGGCGAGCACGGCCAGGGCCGCCGTGACGATGGCGATGACGGCGCCCAGGCTGATCCAGCGGAACTTCGGCTGCTTGACGTTGGGTGTGAAGTGGTAGAGCAGGGCGACGACGACGACGGTCACCAGCAGCAACGCGGGCCACTTCGCGATGTTCCACACGGTCAGCGCGACGTCGCCGAGCCCGATGACGTCGCCGATGGCGCGGGCGATGGGGCCGCTGACCACGAGCAGCACCGCGGCGATCGCCACGAGGACGAGCAGCACGGCGGTGAGGGCGTACATGAAGGGCCGCAGCTTCCAGATCGGCCGGCCCTCGGGCACCTCGTACATGCGGTTCATGGCCCGCCCGAAGGCGTTGACGTAGTTCGACGCGCTCCACAGGGCGACGAGGAGACCGATGACGAGTCCGGCGCCGGGCGCCGGGACGTTGGTGAGGGCGTCGATCACTGGGCCGAGGGTTTGCATCGTCGTGTCGGGTACGACATCGGAGAGCATGCCCTTGAGGGTGGTGGTCGTGGACTCCGCCTGGCCGACGAGGCTGAGGATGGAGACGAGCGCGATGATCGCGGGGAACAGCGACAGCACCGCGTAGTACGTCAGGCCCGCCGCGAGGTCGGTGCAGTTGTCGTCCATGAACTCGCGGAAGCTCCGCTTGGTGACGTACTTCCACGACGGCTTGCGGATCTCCGTGGGGGAGTCCGGCTTCGCCGGGTGCTCCTCGTGCGGGGCCTGACGGGTCGTGGCCATGGCGTCTCCTCGGGGAAGTGCCGGGCGGCGCCGGCGTCGGTGCCCGGTCCTCCTGAGGCCACGGCGCGGGGGCCGCGAGGGCCGAGGGGGGCCGGGGTGGCTCGGCCCCAAGGGTCTGCCGGGCCGGACCGGTCGGCAACTCGACGGGCGCGCGGCGCAGGGCGTACCGGGATCGCTCGCGCCGGGCACCCCGGCGCTGCGCCGGTGCCCGACCGGCGCCGGCGTCAGGCGATCTGCAGCCGGGCGTCGCTGCGCACCCGGTGCAGCGGACGCACCGACGGGGACGCCGCGGCCTCGGGGAGGATCCGCCGTCCGGCGACCTCCTGGACGGGGATGCCCACGAGGAGCTGCCCGCCGGCCCACGGCGCCGCCAGGCCCTCGTTGACGAGGGGGTCGCCGACGAGGCGCGCCCGGCCCGTCACGGTGACGTACCAGCCGGTGCCCGTCGCCGGGTCGAGCGCCTGGACGCCGAGCGTCATCACGGGCTCGTGCACCGCCGCCGCCAGCCGTTCGCCGTACCCGGTGCGAAAGACCACCTCGTGCTCGTGGACGAGGAAGCGCACCGGCACCATCCGCGGGGCGTCCGACCGGGCGTAGCTCACCCAGCCCAGGCCGGCGACCGGCAGCAGCCGCAGGCACTCGGCCCGCGAGAGCACGTCGAACTCGACCCCGTCGGGCATCCCGGTTCCCTTTCCCCCGATGAGAAAACCGGTCGCGGCAAAGCGCGCGCCATGCAGGCACCACCCGTCGCGACATCCCCAGTGTGGCACCACCGACCTGCGGAAACCAGGGAATGACCGGCGCATTCGGGTGCGGGGTTCCCGGGCCGGAGTCCCCCCCGATCTGCCCCGGCGGCGTGCCCTCGATCAGGGCCGGTGGGCGCCGCCGGGCTCGGGATGCGGGCGTGTGGGGCCCGTGCCACGGTGGCGCCTACTCCAGACCGGGCCGACGCCCGGGCCGGTCGCCGCCGTCTGCGAGGGAGGGCGATGCTGCACCGCAACGTGGCCGAGGGGGTTCACCGCCTCGAGCACGCCTACGTGAACTGCTACCTGATCGAGGACGACGACGGCGTCACCGTCGTCGACGCGGGCCTGCCGGCCTTCTGGCCGCTGCTCGGCCGCGCGCTGCGCGAGCTGGGGCACCGCCCCCGGGACGTGCGGGCCCTGGTGCTCACCCACGCCCACTTCGACCACGTCGGCGTGGCCCGCCGCCTGCAACGGCGGCTCGGGGTGCCGGTGTGGGCGCACGAGCGCGAGCACTACCTCGCGGCCCACCCCTACCGGTACGCGCACGAGAACGTCCGGGCGATATACCCGCTGCGCTACCCCCACGACATCAAGCTGCTCGCGGCCATGGCCCGTGCCGGCGCCCTGTGGGTGCGCGGCGTGCGCGATACCCGGCCGCTCGAGCCCGGCACGACGCTGGACGTCCCGGGCCGCCCGCAGGTGATCTTCACGCCCGGGCACACCTTCGGCCACTGCGCCCTGAGCCTGCCGCGCGGGGTGCTCGTGAGCGGTGACGCGCTGGTCACCCTCGACCCCTACACCGCCCGCACCGGCCCGCGGATCATCGCCGGCGCCGCGACGGCGGACTCCGCCATGGCGTTGCGCTCCCTGGACGCGCTGGCCGCCACCGGCGCGCAGGTGGTGCTGCCAGGGCACGGGGAGCCGTGGACGGACGGCGTCGAGGCGGCCGTGGCCCACGCCCGCGCGGCGGGGCCGGCGTGACGACCGCCGCGCACGGTGCCGAGAGCCGCCCGGTCGAGGACCCCCGGGTGACGGTCGTCGTGGCCAGCCGCAACCGCCGCGAGGAGCTGCTTGCCAGCCTCGCCCGGCACCGGGCCCCGGTGGTCTTCGTCGACAACGCCTCCACCGACGGCAGCGCCGAGGCGGTGCGCGTGGCCTATCCGGACGTCACGGTGGTCCGGCTGCGGCGCAACATGGGCGCCTTCGCCCGCACCCTCGGCGCCGCCCGTGCCGGCACCGACTTCGTCGCGTTCGCCGACGACGACTCCTGGTGGGCCCCCGGGGCTCTCGCTGCGGCGGCATCGGTGCTGGCGGCCCACCCCCGCCTCGCCGTGGTCAACGCCCGCATCCTCGTCGGGCCGGAGGAGCGGCTGGACCCGGTGTGCGCCGAGATGGCGGCCTCGCCGCTGCCGCGTCCCGACGGGGTGCCGGGCGCGCCCCTGCTCGGCTTCGTCGCCTGCGCCGCCATGGTGCGCACCGACGCCTTCCTCACCGCCGGCGGCTTCGACCCCGTGGTGCGGTTCCCGGGCGAGGAGGAGCGGGTCGCGCTGGACCTCGCCCGCCTGGGCTGGGCCATGACGTACCTGGACGACGTCGTCGTCCACCATCACCCCTCCCCGCGGCGGCACGCCCCGGACGAGCGGGTGCGCGCGATCACCCGCGCCTCGGTGCTTACCGGCGCCATGCGGCTGCCGTGGCGGCGCGCCGTCGCCCGCGGCTGGCGGGCGGCGCGGGCGGGAGCGCCCGCGCGCGCGGGGCTCCGCGACGCGCTGCGTGAGCTGCCCGCCGCCCGGCGCGCCCGCCACCGCACCCCCGCCCACGTGCTCGAACAGCTGGACCTGCTGGAGCGGGCCGCGCCGGCCGGGCCGGTGCCCGAACCGATGTCCGAAGGAGGACGACGATGAGAGTGCTGCAGGTGGTACACAGACCGGCCGCGGCGCCGGGCCGCGCGGTGGTGACCGGGGGCGCCGGGTTCCTCGGCAGCCACCTGTGCGAGACGCTCCTGGCGCGGGGGTGGGAGGTGGTCTGCCTGGACAACTTCCTCACCGGGACCCCGCAGAACGTCGCGGGCCTGATGGGCCACCCGGGCTTCGAGCTGGTGCACTGCGACGTCACCGAGAACACCCACGTGCGCGGCGACGTCGACCTGGTGCTGCACTTCGCCTCGCCGGCCTCCCCGGTGGACTACCTCGAGCTGCCCATCGAGACGCTGCGCGTGGGGTCCGTCGGCACCGAGCGGGCGCTGCGGCTGGCCTGGGACAAGGGCGCGCGGTTCGTGCTGGCCTCGACGTCGGAGGTGTACGGCGACCCGCAGGTGCACCCGCAGGCCGAGGACTACTGGGGCCACGTCAACCCGATCGGCCCGCGCGGGGTGTACGACGAGGCCAAGCGCTACGGCGAGGCGCTGGTGACGGCCTACCGGTCCACCCACGGCGTCGACACCGGCATCGTGCGGATCTTCAACACCTACGGCCCGCGGATGCGTCCCCACGACGGCCGGGCGATCCCGACCTTCATCCGCCAGGCGCTCGCCGGGGAGCCGCTGACGGTGGCCGGCGACGGCAGCCAGACCCGGTCGGTGTGCTACGTCGACGACCTGGTCGCGGGGGTGCTCGCGATGGCCGCGAGCGACCACCCGGGCCCGATCAACATCGGCAACCCGCACGAGCGGTCGGTGCGCGAGATCGCCGAGGACGTCATCGCCGCCACCGGCTCGGCGTCCCGGATCGACTTCGTCCCGCGCCCGGTGGACGACCCGGAGGTGCGTCGGCCGGACACCACCCGGGCCCAGGAGGTCCTCGGGTGGCGTCCGCGGGTGCCGTGGGAGCAGGGCCTGGGCCGGACCGTGGAGTGGTTCGCCCGGGCGCTGAGCGAGACCGCCTGAGAGGCCGGCCGGGCGCCCGATCCCCAAGTGCCCCAACGGGCACAGCGAGTTCGAGACCCGTCGGAACGAGCCGGGCACGAAGAGCTGACGTCGTCAGGCCGCCACGGCGGCCAGGGCCCGCTCGACGGCGTCCCACGCCTCGTCGGTGCCGATCGCCTCGAGGGCCGGGTCCACGGCATGGGCGTGCGGGTCGCCGGCGCCGTCGCCGTGCCACAGGACGGTGTGCAGGTGCGGGTCCACGGCCGGGCCCCAGGCCGCGGGCGAGACCGGCCCGAACAGCAGGACCGACGGCGTGCCGAGCGCGGTGGCGAGGTGGGCCACGCCGGTGTCCCCGCAGACCAGGAGGCGGGCGCGGCCGACGACGTCGGCCAGGCCCGGCAGGTCGAGCCTGCCCGCGAGGGAGCTGACGGCCGGGGCGTCGGCGCCGGGCGGGTCCATGGAGGCGCCGCTCGTGGCGCCCGCGCTCGCCGCGCCGGCGATGACCTGCGTGCACAGGCCGGCCTCGGCGGCCGATCCGGTGAGGAGCACCCGGTGCCCCGCCTCGACGAGCCGCCGGGCGAGGGCGGACCACCGCCGGACCGGCCAGCGCCGCGCCGGCGACGCCGCCCCGGGGTGGAGCACCACCGCGGTGCGTGGGCCGCCCGGGGTGGGCAGGCGCAGGTCCGCGGCGTCGCAGGGCCCGCCGGCCCAGCTGACCAGGCGGCACCAGCGCGCCACCTCGTGCTCCCCGGCCCGCCAGGGCGGTCCGTCGTGCCCGGCGTCGGCGTTGGCGAAGGCGACCAGGCGCGCCGGACCGGTTTCGGCCAGGACCCGGTGGCTCTGCGGTCCGCGGCCGTGCAGGTTCACCGCGACGTGCCCGGGGCGCAGGCCCGCGGGGTCGAGCCGGACGCCGTCCAGGCTGTCGACGGCAGCGGTCGGCAGCACGGCGTCGACCACGCCGAGGGAGCGCAGCCAGCCGCCCACGCCGGCCGGGGCGGCCAGCACGATCCGGCGGCGCGGCCAGGCCCGCCGCACCCCGCGCAGCGGCGCGATCCCGGTGAGGGCGTCGCCCAGCCCCAGGGCGCGCAGGACGAGGACGTCCCCGTCGGGGAAGCGGGCGGCGTCGTCGGGCCCGACGCTGCCGGGCGCCGCCGTCACGGCCAGGAGGTCTCCCCGGACGCCATGACGAGCATCTCGCGGATCTCGCTGCCCACGGGCTGGCGCAGCGCGGTGATGACGGTGGCGGCCGTGTGCGCCGGGTCGTTGAGGTCCTGGTCCGGCGCCGGGCGGAACCGCTCCTCGCGGCCGTCGAAGAACGCCGTGCGCATCCCGCCGGGCACGAGGCAGGTCACGCCCACGCGGCCGGCGTACTCCGCGGCCAGCGCCTGGGAGAAGCCCCGGACGGCGAACTTCGACGCCGAGTAGGCGGTGGCGGCGTCGGCCCCGCGGAGGCCCAGCGTGGAGGAGACCGTCACGACCGTCCCGCGGCTCTGCTCCAGGTAGGGCAGGCACGCGCGCACGACGGCGACCGTGCCGAAGAGGTTGACCCGCACCACCCGCTCCCACGCCTCCGGGTCGATCTCGGCCAGCGGCCCGCACGCGTCGGTGCCCGCGGCGGTCACCACCGCCGACGGCGGCCCCACCCGCTCGGCGAGGTCCGCCACCGCCGCGGCGGCCGCGGCCGAGTCGGACAGGTCCACCTCGGCGAAGGCGACGCCGTCCGCCGGCGGCACCCGGTCCAGCACCGCCGGGGTGCCGCCCGCCCGCCGCACCGCCTCGACGACGGCGGCCCCGAGGCCGCTGGAGCCGCCGGTGACGTAGACGGTGCCGATCTCCCGCGGGGTGAGGTCGGCGGCCGGACGGGTGCTCTGCTGGGTCACGCGGTTCTCCTTCGTCAGGACGCGCGCCCGACCGAGGCGGCCGAGCGCTCGATGATCGTGGTGGTGGACAGCCCGCCCAGGTAGGGCAGGAGCACGACGCGGCCGCCGCCCGCGCGGACGACGTCCGCCTCGGGCAGCTGGGCGCCGCCGTAGTCCCCGCCCTTGGCCCACACGTCGGGGCGCAGGCGGCGCAGGGCCTCGCGGGGGTCGTCCTCGTCGAAGACGACGACGGCGTCGACGCAGTCGAGGGCCTCGAGCACGCGGGCCCGGTCCGCGGCGCCGACCACCGGCCGGCCCGGGCCCTTGAGCCGGGCGACCGAGGCGTCGGAGTTCATGAGCACGACGAGGTGGTCGCCCAGGCGCCGGGCGGCCTGGAGGGTGGCGACGTGGCCGGCGTGGACGATGTCGAAGCACCCGCCGGTGGCCACGAGGGTGCCGCCGGCGGCGCGCAGCCGGGCGGCGAGCTCCTCCAGCGTGCGGCCGGGCCGCCCTCCCGCGCGACCAACCTGCCGTTCTGGCTGCGCTTCCGAGCGACCAGAATGCCATTCTGGCTGCGCCTCGGTGCGGCCGGCCACGGCGCGGTTCGGCGCGGGGGCGGCCGCGGCGAGGCGGGCGCGGTAGCCCTCGGCCCCGCCGGCGGCCACCCACGCCGAGGCGTCGACCACGGCCCGCTCCACCGCCTCCGAGGGCAGCGCCCCGCCGGCGAGCGCCACGGTCACCGTGGCGGCGAACTGGTCCCCGGCCCCGCACGGGTCCCCGCCCGCGGCGCTCACGGCGGGCACGAACACCGCCTCGGTGCCGGCGGCGGCCAGGAACGCCCCCGTCGCGCCGGCGGTGACGCACACCGCGCGCACGCCCCACCCCGCCGCGAGCCGGGCGGCGAGGACGTCGGGCGGGGCGTCCTCCCCGCACGCCCCCCGCGCCTCGGCGAGGTTCGGGGTGGCCAGCGTGGCGCCGACGACCGGCTCCCCACCCCGCGGGTGCGGGTCCCACACCACCGGCCGCCGGCATGCCGCGGTGGCGAGCAGGTCGCGCAGCGCCGGGTCGCGGGTGACGCCGGCGCCGTAGTCGGAGACGAGCACGGCGTCGGCCGCCGCCAGCACCTCCCGCACCGCCTCGCGGGCCTCGGCGTCCAGGTCGCCCGGCGCGCCGGGGCCGCCGTCGTCCACCCGCACGAGGGACTGCCCGCCGCTGCGGATCCGGGTCTTCGTCCGGGTGCCGCCCTGGTGCGGCAGGCGCACCAGGGTCAGGTGCCGCTCGAGCTGGGCGGCCAGCCGGGCGCCGGCGGCGTCGTCGGCCACCGGCGCGACCAGCGTGACCTGGGCGCCCGCGGCGCACAGCAGCGCCGCCAGCCCGGCCCCGCCGGGGCTCTCGCGCCGTCCGGTGACGTCGACCACCGGCACCGGCGCGTCGGGGCTGAGCCGCTCGACCCGGCCGTCGACGTCGGCGTCGAGGACGACGTCGCCGACCACCACCACGTGCGCGCGGGCGGGGATGCGGCTCACGCGATCGCCTCGCGCAGCGGCGGGCGCACGGCCCGCCGCGGCCCCTCGCGCCGCACGGGCCGCGCCGGGGCGACGGCCAGGTGCTCGTCCACCGCGGCGCACAGGGCGTGGATGGCCACCAGGTGGGCGGCCTGGATGGCCGCCGTCGAGGGCGCGTCCACGCACAGCGCCTCGTCGCACAGCGTGGCGAGGGGGTTGGGCGCCGGGCCGGTCAGCCCCCACACGTGCAGCCCCAGCTCGCGGCCGCGCTCGGCGGCCCGGAGCACGTTGGGGCTGCGCCCGGAGGTGGACAGCAGCACGAGCACGTCGCCCGCGCGGCCGTGCCCCTCGACCTGCCGGGCGAACATCTCCTCCACCCCGTAGTCGTTGACCAGGGCGGTGACGCTCGAGCTCTCCGCGCACAGCGAGATCGCCGAGAACGGGCGGCGCTCGGCGAGGAACCGGCCGACCAGCTCGGAGGTCAGGTGCTGCGCCTCGGCGGCGCTGCCCCCGTTGCCCGCGGCGAGCAGCCGGGCGCCGTCGCGCAGCCGGTGCGCGAGGTGCCGGCCCCAGGCCTCCACGGTGGCCGCGTCGGCCCGCAGGCTCGCCAGGGCCTGGCGCAGCTCGCGCTCGTGCTCGTCGATCCACACCTCGGCGGTCATGCGGTCGCCTCCTTCACGGCGGGCAGTGCCACGGTCTCGTAGGCGGCCTCCGTGCGCGCGGCCACCTGGTCCCACCCGTACAGCTCCACCGCCCGGCGGCGGGCCGCGGCGCCGTACTGCTGGCGCCGCACCGGGTCGGCGAGCAGCGGGCCCAGGGCGGCGGCGAGCGCGGCGGGGTCGCGCGGCGGGACGAGCAGGCCCGTGACGCCGTCGCGCACGGTGTCGAGCAGGCCGCCCACCGCGCTGCCCACCAGCGGCCGCCCGCAGGCGGCGGCCTCGAGCGGGACGATCCCGAACGGCTCGTACCAGGGGGTGGCGACGACGACGTCGGCGGACCGGATCAGGGCCGGCATGGCGGAGTGGGCGACGGCGCCGAGCAGCCGGACCCGGTCGGCCACGCCGAGCCGCTCGGCCAGCGCCCGCAGGCGCCGGGCCTCGGGGTCGTCGCCGAGGCGCTCGGCGGCCGGCCCGCCGGCCACGACCAGCTCCGCCGTCGGCAGCGCCGCGAGGGCCTCGACGACGGTGGCCACGCCCTTGCGCTCGACCAGCCGGCCGATGCACAGCAGCCGGTGCGGCAGGCGCCGCGGCGGGACGCCGGCCGGGGTGAACCGGCCCGGGGCGCCGTCGGCGGGGGAGAAGTGCTGGACGTCGACGCCGCAGGGCACCACGCGCACCCGGCGCGCGGGCACCCCGAGGCGGCCGAGCTCGCGCACCTCGTCCGAGCAGGTGGCGACGACCAGCTCGACGCGGCGGCCGAGGTCGGACTCCAGGCGCACCCGGCCCGGCGGGGAGGTGTCCGCGGCGCCCTGGTGGCGGCGCTTGACCGAGCCGAGCGCGTGGTAGGTGTGCACCAGCGGCACGGGCACCGCCCGGGTCGCCTCCACGGCCGCCAGCCCGGACATCCAGAAGTGGGAGTGGACGACGTCGGGGGCGCGCCCGGCGGCCCACTCGCGCCCCATCCACCGGCCGAAGGCGGGCATGAAGGGCAGCAGCTCGTCCTTGGGCAGGGCCGTGGGCGGGCCGGCCGGGACGTGCACCACCTGCACCCCGGGCAGCATCTCCACGCGCACCGGCTGCGCCGGGTCGTCGCGCCGGGTGTACACGGCCACCTCGTGCCCGGCGCGCGCCAGCTCCGAGGCGAGCGCCGCCACGTGCACGTTCTGCCCGCCGGCGTCCACCCCGCCCAGCGCGGCGAGGGGGCTCGCGTGCTCCGAGACCATCGCGATCCTCATCAGACCACCTCCTTCAGCAACCTCTGCCAGTCGGACAGGAAGCGCTCCAGGGCGAACCGGTCAGCCGCGTGCGTGCGGGCCGCCAGGCCCCGTTCGCGGGCCTCGTCCGGGTCGGCCAGCCACCGCCGGGCGGCGCCGGCCAGCGCCTCCGGGTCGGAGCTGACCACCCCGGCCGCGGCGGGCACCGACTCCGGCGCGGCGGTGGTGGCCAGGGTCAGCACCGGCAGGCCGAGCAGCATCGCCTCGATGAGGGACAGGCCCAGCGAGGTCCATCGGTAGGGGTGGAAGTAGGCGCGGTGCCGCGCGAGCGCGTCGTGCATGGCCGCCTGGGGGACGTCGTCGTGCAGGAAGCCCGACAGCGCCGGCGCCCGCTCCGCCAGCGCGGCCATGCCCATGCCGTACACCTCCACGGGCACGGATTCGGCGAGGCGGAGCAGGACGTCGGTGCCGGCCACCCGCCACCGGCGCACCGGCTCGTTGACGACGACGCCGAGGCGCTCGCGCTCGCCGGTGTAGCGGTAGCCCGGGTCGGGCACGCCGTGCTCGATGACGGTGGTGGGCGCCGCGCCGCAGTCCCACATGAGGGCGTTGAAGGCGGTGACGTGCACGACCGGGATGTCGCCGCGCCCGGCCAGCGGGTGCACCGTGGCGGCGGCCTTCTCGGGCGGGGCGTTGTGCTCGACGTACACCGCCGGCACGTCCACCCCCGCGCGCAGCCCCGTCCACTCCTCCAGCAGCGCGAACTCGTGCGGGCGCTGGAGCACGACGACGTCGCAGCCCTCCTCGCGCAGCTGGGCGGGGGTGACCTCGCGGGCCCGCTCGGGCCAGGTCCACGTGTCCGCGCGCCCGCGCCCGTCCGGGCCGCGGCCGGGGACGACGGGCAGGAGGTAGTCCTCGCCGCCCTGGAGGAACGCCGTCGCCCACGACCCGTGCACGTGCCAGATGAGGATCCTCATGCCGGCACCCCCATCGCGTGCGGCGCCAGGGCGGCCACGGCGTCGACGACGGCGGACGGCGCCACCCCGGTCAGGCACGGGTGGCCCGGCACGGGGCACTCGCGGGCGCGGCTGCCCCGGCACGGCGCCGCCTGGTCGCCCAGCAGCGCCACCTCGACGCCGTAGGGGGCCCACCGCTCGGCCGGGACCACGGGGGAGAAGAGGGAAACTACCGGGGTGCCGACCGCGGCGGCGAGGTGGGCCGGGCCGGTGTTGCCGACGACGACGCACGCCGCGCCGACCAGGACGGCGGCGAGCTCGGCCAGGCTGGTGCGCCCGGCGAGGTCGTGCAGCGCGGCGTCCGCTCGGGAGGCGCCCGGGCCCACCGCGGGCGCCGGGTCGTCGGCGGCGCGGGCGACGGCCGCGGCGAGGTCGCGCTCGCCGGGCCCGCCGGTGAGCACCACCGGCCAGCCGGCGGCGCGCAGGGCGGCGGCGATGCGTCCGGCGTGGTCCGGGGCGAGCGCCCGCGCCGGCACGGAGGCGCCGGGGTGGAGCACCACGTACGGGCCGGCCGGCACGAGGTGGGCCACGTCGGGCAGCGGGCCGCGCACGGCCAGCCGCCCGTCGTCGCCGGCGGGCAGGACGCCCCCAGCGGCGCGGGCCAGGTCGAGGGCGGCCTCGGCCTCATGGCCTTCGGGCCGGTGGTGGCGCACGTCGAGCAGGGAGCCCGGGTAGTCGACGCTGGTGGCGGCGACGAACGGGACGCCCGCGAGCCGGGCCAGCAGCGCCATCGGCAGCGGGCTCTGGTGGAAGGACGTGAAGACCACCGCCCGGTCGTAGCGGCGGGCGGCCAGGTCGGCCACCAGCGCGCGGACCGCCGCGGCGTCGACCGGCGGCGGGGCGTACCCGCTCCAGGGCGCGTCGAACACGACCACCTCGGCCACGCCGGGCAGCAGCTCGCCGGCGGCCCGGCCGGCGGGGGAGACGAGCAGGTCCAGCCGGTCGGCGGTGGCGGCCAGCGCGCGCAGCGCCGGGCCGGTGAGCAGCACGTCGCCGTCGCTGTCCAGGCGCACCGCGAGCACGCGGGT
Source organism: Georgenia thermotolerans (assembly GCF_009193185.1). GTDB lineage: Bacteria > Actinomycetota > Actinomycetes > Actinomycetales > Actinomycetaceae > Georgenia > Georgenia thermotolerans. The sequence goes on from NZ_VUKF01000019.1 coordinate 88,131, forward strand.
CATGCCGGCACCTCCTCGGCGGGGGTGGGCGCATGGTGGCGCAGGTCCGGCTCGCCCGCGGCGGTTTCAGGAGCGGCAGCGGGGCTGCCCACCCGCGCCCTTCTTGACGTCTCGCGCCCTTTTTGACGTCTCGCGCCATTGCGCCCGTGTTGACGTCTCGCGCCATTGCGCGCTTCTTGACGTCTCGCGCCCTCCGGGGCGGCCAGGGCCAGCACGAGCTCGGCGGCCTCGGCCAGGTCGGCGGCCACCACCGGGGCGGCGGCGACCTCCTCGCGGCGGGTCACCGGCGTGGGCACGAGCACCGCCCGCGCCCCGGCGGCCAGCGCGGCCCCGACGTCGGCGCCGATGTCGCCGACCACCACGCACTCCCACGGCGCCACCCCCAGCGCCGCGGCGGCGCGCAGCACCATCCCGGGCGCGGGCTTGCGGCAGCCGCACCGGTCCCCGGGCCCGTGCGGGCACGCCTGGACGGTGTCGAAGCCGCCGAGCAGGTCCGCCGCTCGGTCGTTGACCGCCGACACCTGCGCCGGGGTGAGCAGGCCCCGGGCGACGCCGGACTGGTTGGTGACCAGCCCGACGGCCAGCCCGGCCGCCCGCAGCCGGCGCAGCGCCGCGGCGGCGCCGTCCACCGGCCGCACCTTGGCCGGGTCGCCGTTGTAGGGCTCGTCGTGGACCAGGGTGCCGTCCCGGTCGAACAGCACCGCCCGCACCGGCGGCGGCCACGCCGGGGCGCCGCGATAGTGAGCCGTGCCCCGGAGGTGGTGGGCGACGGCGGCCCACGGGATGACGGCGGAGGTGGCCGCCATGGTGGCCCACTCCCGGCCCCAGCCCTCCTCGCCCGGACCCGGCCCCGGCGCGATGCGCCGGGCGGCGAAGTCGGCGGTGAGCCCGGCCCAGGCGGCCCCGGCCACGGCGGCGAGGCCCGGGCGCCGCGCCGCGGCGGCCGCGGCGGCCAGCACCCCGG
>NZ_VUKF01000001.1 GCF_009193185.1 Georgenia thermotolerans
ATCGTTCGACTTGCATGTGTTAAGCACGCCGCCAGCGTTCGTCCTGAGCCAGGATCAAACTCTCCGTAAAAAAATGCTGCCAAACCGGCCCCGAATAACCGGCGACAAACCATACGAAGACAAACCCCACGAGAACGCGGGGCCAATCCATGGCATCACACCCCCCACCCGACGAGGCAGGCAAGGGCATGTGTAACCAAAACAAAACAAAACCCGCGAACACCACCACACCAAACCAGACCGGCCGGCACGACGACGCCCACGAATCCATATGGCATCAAAAACTTGGCACACTGTTGAGTTCTCAAAGAACAGACACACACCATCAGCAGCCAGGAACCCAGTTCCCAACCCCTCCGGGGCAACCTCTCAAGCCTATCCTATCGAAATCCGTGCTCTTGCCATTCTCGACGAGACCTGGCTCACAGCGAATTTCTCAGGCAATCCTCCCTCGGACGCAGTTGACCTGCGAACCATTTGGCGGATTGTTCCCGCGGGACCGGCCACCATCTCGGTGTCCGTGCCTCCCTGGCGGGACTCCGAAATATTAGGCAGACCCCGAACCGACGGTCAAACCACCGGCACATGGCCTGCGCCACACCGGAGCGGTGGCGCCCTCGACGGCGTCCGCTGGCGTCAGCGCCACCGGACGCCGTCGAGGGTGGCCCGGAAGAACACCCCAGGACCGGCCGGCCAGCTCGCCTCGAACGATCGCGGCACGGTCACCCGGCCGCCGCCGTCGGTCGCGACCGTCACCTCGTCCTCGAAGGTGACCGTGAAGAGGTGCTCGGCGTACCCGTCCCCCACCGGGTTCCCCCAACGCGGTGCGGTCACCCGCCGCAGCGAGCCGTCGTCGTCGATCTCGACCTCGACGCGGTGCGTCGATCCTCCCAGCGCGATCTCGGCCGTCGCGCGGCGATCGTCGTCCGCCCGCCACACGATGGCCGGGTCGAGGGCGGCGCCGGGCAGCAGCATCGTCTCGGCGGCGAGGCGCCCGGCGGCGCTGCGGGGACGTCGGCGTCCCGGGCCGCCACGACGGGCACGAGACCGCCGAGCCGCCAGCGCATCTCCCCCTGCCCGTGGGTGTACCGGTCGAAGCCGCGAACCCGCAGCCCGCCTCGCCCCGCCCTCGCCGCCCAGACGTATCCCATGGGCGGCGCGAGCACCTGAAGGGCGGTGAAGGGTTGCCACCGGCCGAGCCGGATCTCGCCGTGCATCGCCAGGAGCGCGGCCCCCGGCACCTGGGTGCCGGGCGCGATCGCGTGGCGCAGCCACCGGGCCACCGGCGCGGGCAGGTGCTCGACGTCGGCCGGCTCGAACCTGCCAGGCTCGGGCCTCGGCGCGGCAACGGCCCGCCAGTCGCGGCGGACGGCGCGGGTGAGGCCGGCGGGAACGGCGGCGCCCGCGGCCGGCGGTACTGGGGAACGTGTGCTCGGCAGGCGGTCGCCGGTCCTGCCGGCCCAGGCGGCACGCTCGGCGCGCTCCTTCACCCCGAGCAGCATGCGCCGGTCCATGACGTACCCGATCGGCTCCACGAGCGTGGGACCGAACGTGATCCGCGTGAGCGCGTCGCGAGAGCTCGCGCTGCGGAAACGGCTGACGAACCGGCAGCGACCGCCAGGCAGGTCCTCGAGGTGGAAGAGCCAGGACACCGCCGTCCAGGGCTTGCCGGACGCCACCGCACCGGTGTCGGCGGCGGCGTGGGCGACGAACCACCGGCCCGGCTCGAGCGCCACCACCGGCAGCGCGGGGGACCTCGGGTGGAGCACCAGCCCGTCCCCGGTGCGCAATTGCCACGCCGGTTCGACGGTGTCGGCGTTGCGGACCCCGCAGCCGAAGAGGTCCTCCAACCAGGCGTAGCTGTAGAACCCGCCGCGGTCCGCACCCACCTGGGCGATCCAGGGCCACACCGCCGAGGCCGGGGCGTCGATCTCGATGCCGTGCGTCCACTGCCACCTCGGCGTCGGCACGAGGTCATCGCCCGGGTAGGAACGCCCGGCGTCGCGGCCCAGCCCCCACCGGCTGCGGCGCGGCCGGTCGAACGGCGTCACCATTGCGCCTGCCATCCGGGCGGCGCCGCCCAGCCCCTCGACCACCGCCCGCCAGCCCAGGTCGCGGGCCCGCGGGCGTGCGCCCTCGACGGCGGTGGGGCCACGACCGCCGTCGCGCTCGGCGGTGGGGTGGGCAGGGACGGTGGTCGCCACGACCTCGGTGTCGTTCGCCATGCCTCCAGCGTGCCGACGGTAGGGAGGCGGCACGAGGGCCCAAGGTCACCGAGGCGGTGCGAGGGCCCAAGGTCACCGGGGCGGTGCGAGGGCCCAAGGTCACCTACGCGGTGCGAGGGCCGAAGGCGGGCGCGGCACGCGCCGTCGCCGCTACCCTCCCGGCATGGCGCGAGTGATCTACAACGCGGCGGCGACGCTCAACGGCTTCATCGCCGACGAGGCGGACTCGCTGGGCTGGCTCTTCGCCGTCGACGGCGAGGGCGCCCCGGACAACGCCGCGTTCATGGACCGCATCGGGGCGCTGGCGATGGGGTCGACGACGTACGAGTGGATCCTGCGCCAGGAGAACGTCGACGAGCAGCCCGAGCGGTGGCACGAGCTGGCCTACGTCGGCGACCGGCCGACGTTCGTCTTCACGCGCCGGGTGCTCTCGGCGCCGCCGGGCGCCGACGTCCGCTTCGTCAGCGGCGCCGTGGCGCACGCGCTGCCCGAACTCGTCGGGGCGGCCGGCGGTCGGGCCGTCTGGGTGCTGGGCGGCGGCGACCTCGCCGGTCAGTTCCTCGACGCCGGCGCGCTCGACGAGATCCAGGTCTCCCTCGCCCCCGCCACGCTGGACGGCGGTGCCCCGCTGCTTCCCCGGCGGGTGGAGCCGGACCGGCTGCGGCTGCAGAGCGCCGAGCGGCACGGTCAGTTCGTCCACGTCGTCTATGCGGTGGTGAATCCGGCGCGCCCCTGACCCGGCCCGCGGCCCCGTGACCCGACGGACTTCCCTCAGGGCACGCAGGGGCCCGAGCCGAGGGCCGCGAGACCTTCCCGGTCCCCGGGGCCGAAGCCCTGCAGGCCGTTGTTCTCCGAGGACATCAGCTCAGAGGGGTCGTCCACGTGGTCCAGGCCCACCAGATGTCCGAGCTCGTGCATGATGATCGCGCGCGCCTGCGCGGCGCCGTCCGGCCGCTGGAGGATGGCCGCGAGGTCCGGCCCGTCGAGCGCGACGCCGCCCGTGACGTAGTGCGCGAGCGCGCCGGGGGTCTGCTCGGCCGTGCTGCCGCCGACGCCGGCGATGTCCCCCTCCAGGCGCGGCACCTCGACGGGCGAGGCCCACGCGATGACCACCGGGCCGTGGTTGCCGAGCACGGAGGGCGCCGCGAAAGGCATCTCGTCCGTGGCGCCCGCCGCCTCGAACACCAGCCCCGTCGCCCGGGAGACCTCCCCGATCGCCTCGGCGAGCAGGCCGGCGCCGCCGGCCGGTGCGTACGCCTCGTTCACGACGTACCGGATCGGCTCGCACGGGCTGTAGGTGACCGACGTGCCGGGGCGCCCGGGCTGCTCCTGGGCGAAGGCGAAGGAGCCCACGCCGGTCGCCACGTCGGGGGGCGTCCCCAACGGCGCGTCGCGTCCGAGGATGCCCAGCGGCTCGCCGTCGCCGAAGGCGGTGTAGCCCACCATCGCCGCCGCGGCCGCGGCGGCGAGCACCACCCACGCCCCCGCGCCACCTCGCCGACGGGGCCCGGGGCGACCGGGCGCGAGCGATCGTGCATCCATCCGGTCCAGCTCCCGGAGGAGGCGGCGCATCCGGCGCCGGCGCCGGGCCGGCCCGAACGCCAGCCGGTCGGCGAGCTCTCCCCTGGTCACCGACGCAGCATTCCAGGTTCGGGACGGCTTTGGACCCTTTTTGGGCACCGACGCAGCGACCGACGGCGCCCGCCGCGACGGCGCCACGAGAACCCCTTGACGCGGTACTTGCTTTTTGCAAGTGTGGTGCCGGTCCGCAGCAGCGGGCGGTGCCACACACGTCAAGGGAGACTGAGCATGGCCACGGAGATGTTCGTCAATCTGCCCACCTCCGACCTGGAGCGGGCCAAGGCGTTCTACACCGGCCTCGGCTGGCGCATCAACGAGAACTTCACCGACGAGAACGCCGCGTGCGTCATCATCGACGAGCACCTGTACCTCATGATCCTCACGCGGGAGTTCTTCGCGACGTTCACTGACAAGCCGATCGCCGACCCGCACACCTCGCTGCAGGTCGAGACGGCGTTCAGCCGCGACAGCCGCGCCGAGGTCGACGCCATCATCGAGCGCGCCGTCGCCGCCGGCGGCACCGAGCACCGCGAGGCCCAGGACTACGGCTTCATGTACTCCCGGGACTTCGAGGACCCGGACGGCAACCTCTTCAGCGCGCTGTGGATGGACCCGGTCGCGGCGGAGAAGGGCCCGGAGGCGTTCATGGCGCAGCAGGGGCAGCAGGAGGCGGGCGCCTGACGCATGCGTCCTCGCGCATACGGGCAGTACTGCGGCGTCGTCACGGCCCTCGAGCTGGTCGGCGAACGGTGGGCCCTGCTCATCGTTCGCGACCTGCTCGTGGGGCCGCGTCGCTACACCGACCTCAAGCAGGGCCTCCCGCGGATCCCGACCAACATCCTCAGCACCCGCCTCAAGGAGCTGCAGGCGGCCGGGGTCATCCACCGCGTGCCGCTCGCCCACGGCCTGGTCTACGAGCTCACCGAGTTCGGCCGCGGGCTGGAGGAGGTCGTCCTGGCGCTGGGCCGGTGGGGCTTCCGGGCCATGGGCGAGCCCGAGCCCGGCGACGTCGTCACCTCGGACTCGCTGACGATGGCGCTGCGCACGGCGTTCCACCCCGAGCGCGCCGCGGCGCTGCCGCCCACCGCGTACGAGGTGCACGTCGGCGACGTCGTCCTCGGGCTCGACGTCGCCGACGCGGCCCTCGCCGTCGCCCCCGGCCCGCGCCCCGGCGCCGACCTCGCTTTCGCGGCCGGGCCGGCGATCCGCTCGGTCATCGCCGGGGAGGTCTCCCCCGCCGAGGCCATCGAGCGCGGGGTCGTGCACGTGCTCGACGGGGACCCCGACCTGCTCGGGCGGTTCGCCACCACGTTCCACCTGGCCCCGCAGCCCGCGCCGGCGGCCGCGTGAGTGTCCCGGGGCTCGCGCCGCCTATCGCGCGGGCGCCGTGACCAGCAGCATCGTGGCGTCGTCCTCGGACTCGAGGCCGGCCAGGCGGTGCTCCAGGACCTCGAGGTCGAGGGTCACCTCGGTGGTGGCCCGCAGCTCCTCCAGCCGGGTCCGCATGGACGCGTCGCGCCGCTCGACGAGCCCGTCGCTGAACAGCAGCAGCGACTCGCCCGGCGCGAGGGTGAGCCGGCCGCCGTCGGGCCGGCCGCTCAGGAACCCCAGCGGCAGGTTGCGCGTCACCTCGGCCCACCGGGCGTGCCCGTCGCGCACCACCAACGGGGGCAGGTGCCCGGCGCAGACGTGGTCGACGACCCCGGTGTCCGGGTCGAGCACGCCGGCCCACAGCGTCGCCATCACCCCGGGCAGCAGCTGCTTGGCGAGCCGGTCCAGCGCCTCGAGCGCCGGTGCCACCGCGCCGTCGTGCGCCACGAGGAGCGAGCGCATGCCGTTGCGCAGCTGGTTCATGGACGACGCCGCCGGGAGCCCGTGGCCGGCGACGTCGCCGACCACCAGGGCCACGTGGCCTGAGGCGAGCTCGAAGCTGTCGTACCAGTCGCCCCCGACCCGGCCGCCGTCGGCCGGGCGGTAGCGCGCCGCGACCTGCCATCCGGCCGGCTGCGGCAGCCGCTCGGGCAGCGACGAGCGCTGCAGCGCCAGCGCCGCGCCGAGCTCGGGCCGGGTGCGGCGGTAGAGCATCTCGACGACGAGCCGGCGCACCGCCGCGGCTGCCTCGACGTCCTCGACCGACCACGGCCGCGCGGTGCCGCGCACCACCTGCTGCCACCGGGCGAAGGACCGCCGCGGGCCGAGGCGGGCGACGCCGTCGTCCCCCACGGTGACGGGCTTGTCGTCCGGGTTGCCGCCCCAGGCGACCTCGCGGGCCACCTCGCGGCGGAACAGCGCGAAGGTGTCGCCGTCGGGCAGCGGCACCACCAGCGCCCCGGCCACCTCGCCGAGGTCGCCGTGGCCGGGCAGCGCGGTGGATAGCGCGTCGTAGGTACGCAGCCCGGTGGTGTCGGCGACGGTGGCGCCGTCGTCGGTCTCGCGCAGCGCCCGGACGACGTCGTCGACGTCGGGCGGCACGAGGCCGACGGCGGCCGAGGTGCCGCCGACCCGCAGCATCAGCCCGTCGGCGTCGAGCAGCTCGAGCAACCGCGGCTGGGCGACGGCCTCGGCGAGCGGGCCGTCGTCGGTCGCCCCGGTCAGTCGCCGCAGCTCGCCGGCCACCACCTGCGCGTACCGGGCGCGGTCGGCGGCGGCGCGCACCACGGCCTGCAGGGACAGGCCGGCGGCGAGCGTCTCCGTGGCGGCGCGCACGGCGAGGGAGGGAGTGTGCGGGCCGGCGACGTGGTGGCAGGCGATCATGCCCCACAGGCGCCCGTCGTCGAGCAGGGAGATGGACATAGACGAGCGCACGCCCATGTTGTGCAGGTACTGCACGTGCACGCCGGAGACCGCGCGCAGGGTGGAGAAGGTCAGGTCGGTCGGCGCCCCGGTGCGCGGGTGCAGCGCGGGGACGAGGCGGGCGGTGGGCGCCGCGGTGTCGGAGATCAGCCGGATCCAGTTCTTCTCGTACAGCGCCCGCGCCTGCGCGGGGATGTCCGAGGCCGGGTAGTGCAGCCCGAGGTAGGGCTCGAGATCCTCCCGGCGGGCCTCGGCCACCACCTGGCCGTTGTGGTCGCGGTCGAAGCGGTAGACCATCACGCGGTCGAAGCCGGTCAGCCGGCGCACCCCGTCGGCGGCGAGGTCGTAGATCTCCTCGACGCTCGAGGCCGCGGCGGCCTCGCGGAGCACGCCATGGGCCTGCTGGAAGACGGTGGCGTCCGGCGTGCCGTCGGCGCCCGGCGCGGGCAGCGGTTCGGCCTCCACGAGCGCCGACCCGTCGCTGCTGCGGTGCGTGGCCACGAGCCAGTCGCCCCCGCGGATGGTCAGCTGCCGGACGGTGTCGCCGAGCGGGCCGCCGGCGCGGGACTCGGACAGGCGCAGACCCGACGCCGCCTCCTCGCCCAGCACGGCCGCCGGCGGCCGGCCCAGCGCCGCCTCGACCGCGACGCCGAGCAGGTCGGGCAGGTTGTCCGAGACCTGGACGACGACGTCGTCGTCCACCACCAGCAGCACGCCGCGGCGCTGGACCGCGCCGGGCACGTGGATGGGCTCGGCCTCGCACGCCTGCAGGTCGACCTCGTCCAGGGCCGTCTGGTCGTCGATCGTCATGCGCCTGCTTCCTGTCCCGCGCCGGGGCGGGTGATGTGGATCGTGCCGAGCTCGGCGAAGACCGCGCGGTTGAGCCGGAAGGCCTCCTGGGCCTCGGCGACCGTGCGCGCGGTCTCCGCGGCGTCGAGCTCCAGGGCGTCGAGACGCTCGCGGTAGCGGTCCTTGAACGGTTTGGCTTTCGGGATGTCGGGGAAGTCGTAGAACGTCAGCCCGTCGCCGCCCACGCCGTAGTGGCGCTGCACCATCCGCTTGATGATCTGCCCGCCGGAGAGGTCGCCGAGGTAGCGGGTGTAGGCGTGGGCGGCGTACTCGGGCAGGTGGCCGGCGACGGCGCGCAGCCGCGCCGCGTAGGCGCGGGTGGCGGGCAGGATGCGGAGCCGGTCGCGCCAGCCGGGGCCGTGGAGGTGGGCGAGGTCGCGCTCGATGGAGGGCACGCGTTCCAGCGCGGAGAACACCAGGTGCCGCCCCCGCGGGTCCCGGCGCATCGCGGAGCCGCCGTCCTCGAGCGCGCGGTAGATCGCGAGCTGCTGGCCGGCCAGGTCGGCGTAGGCGGCGACGTCCAGCTCGCCGGCGAGCAGCGCGCTCACGAAGGGCTGGGACTCCGCCGCCCGGTGATCGTCCTGGGTGCCGTCACGCAGGCGCTGCGACAACGGCGCGCCCGTGAGGGTCGCCTCGAGCTGGGTCCCCCCGGAAACGCGCATTGGTGCGACGTTATCAGGCGGCCATCGCGCGCCGAGCCGTCCCGGCGGTGACGTTTCAGTCCAGGAGGCCGGGCACCGCGACGACGCGGTCGGCGAACGCGTCGACCTTGGTCTCCCAGCCGTCCTCCAGGGGTCCCCTCAGCCCGGTGACGAGGATGCGGTCCTCGCCGACCTTGTGCAGGCCCTTGGCGTCGAGCAGCTCGGTCATGATCGGCCGGACGCGTTGCCACCTGTCGAGGCTCTCGGCGCTGGGCAGCTGGCCGCTCTTCTTGTCCGGCTTGGGGGCGGCCTCGGTGGTGAGCAGGGCGTACGGGGTCCCCGCGGGCAGGGTCACCCGGCGCAGGAACCGGCGGGCGACGCCGATGGGCTTGCCCATCCGGCCCGGGGAGCTGAAGACGTACAGGTCCGCGGGCGGCAGGTGCTGCGGGTCGGCCTGCCGCACGTGGGCGACGTCGACGGTGATGCCCTTCGCCGCCATGACGTCGCGGAACCGCTTCGCGACGGTGGCGCCGTTGCCGTACTTCGAGGCGTGGACGTAGGTAATGTTCATGGCTTCCTCCCTGCGGTGGTCCCGGCCGGACGGCGTTCGGCCCGGAGAAGGGCGACGGCGAGGACGAGGAGCCACGCCATCGTGGCGTAGATGTTCAGGCGCTCGAGCGCGCCGAGACCCGGGGTCGGCGCCCCGGCAGCGAGGTGCGGGGCCAGGGCGAAGGTCAGTGCGCCGCCGGCCAGGAGCGCGGCGATCGTGGCGATCGAGTAGATGCTGAACGCCTGGCCGTCCACGGCCGAGCCGACGGCGATGATCGCCAGCGCGAGCACCACCAGCGCAACGGTGACGACGATGTGCGCGGTGTCGGTGGCCGTACGCGTGGCGCCGCGCAGGTGGATCGGCGCGAACGGCCCGGCGGCACTGACTGCGCCGTAGGCGATGAGGCCGACGCCGAGGACGCGCCGCAGCGGCCGGCCCGCTGCCGTCACCAGGACGCCCGCCCCGAAGGCGAGCACGAGCGCGTCGAAGAGCAGGAACAGCGGGACGACCACCGCCCGCACCGGGGAGCCGATCGCCATGAGCTCGCTCACCGCCTGGTCGGCGTAGCGGTAGCCGGCCCAGCGGGACGCGGCAAGGACGTCGGCGACGACGTAGACGAGCGGGGCGACCACCCCGCACACCAGGAGCCACTCCCCCGGTGTCTGTCGAGCGGTGGGCGCCGGGGCCAGCACCGTCGCATGGGTCATCGTCCTCACCCCCGACGGGCGCGAGTGCCGGGACGACGTCCGCGGCACGTGCCGTGTCCTCAGACACCACTGTCGCTGCGCCGGCGGCCTGGCACCAGCGACCTACGTCCCCATGCGGCCGCGGGTGGGCGCGGCTGCGCGGTGGGACGCGGCTGCGCGGGCCGGCGACGACGCGGGCACCGCGCCCGGCGACGGCACAGGCATCGCGGCCCCCGCCGTCGTCAGCGCCGGCTCTCCCGCCAGGCCGTCCCCACCGAGGGCAGGCCCTCGCGGACGCTCCGGTACGACGGCGCCCAGCCCAGCTCGCGCTTGGCCTTGGAGGTGTCGAGCCGGATGCTGGCCCGGGTCATCAGCCCGCCGAGGTAGGGCGAGAGGCGCAGCGCGGCGTCGGGCACCCGCCACGGGCGCGGCGCGCCGGCCGCCTCGGCGAGGGCGTCGAGATAGGCGGTCCAGGTGAGCGGGTGGTCGTCGGCGACGTTGTAGGCCCGCCCTGGGCGGCCGCGCTCCAGGGCCGCGACGGTCGCGGCGGCCGCGTCCTCGACGTGGAGGGCCGACATCCACGTGCCGACGCGCGGGGCAGGCAGGACCCGCCGCGCGGCCATGTCGAGCAGGCCGTAGGTGCCCGGCTCGGGTCCGTAGAAGAACCCGTACCGCAGGGCAACGCCCTCGAGGCCCGGGGCGGTGAGCACGTGCCGTTCGTTGGCGCGCATCGCCGCCACGTGGACGTCGAAGCGCGCGCCGCCGGCCGGGCCGAGCGGGGCGTCCTCGCTGACCGGTCGCTCCCCGTGGTCGGTGAACCCGTACACGTAGAGGAAGGACTGGGTGACGAACCGGCGGGCCCCGACCTGGCGCGCCGCGGCCAGGAGGTTCGCGGTGCCGCGGGTGCGCAGGCGGTCGGTGGGGTACAGGTCGCGGTGGCGCATCGGCGCCCGGCTCAGCGCCGTGCCCTCGTGCACGACGGCGTCGGCCCGGAGGCCGTCCAGCGCCCGCAGGAGCCCGCCGCGGTCGAGGACGTCGGCGACGACGCCCTCGACGCCGCCGTCGCGCAGCCGGCGGGCGCCGTCGGGGTGCCGGGTGAGGCCGACGACGTCGTGCCCGGCGGCCTGCAGCCGGCGCGTGAGCGGTCGGCCGATGACGCCGGTCGCCCCGGCGACGAGGACCCTCATTGCCCCTCCTGGAAGCGTGCGATCTCGCCGGCCACGGTAGCGAGGCAGGGCTCGGCCGGGGCGTGGATCGCGATGGCCACGCCGCGGGACCCGGACACGGCGGCGCGGGCAGGTCCCGTTGACGCCGCCACCCGAGCGCGCCAGCATGCCCCCGTGCCCTACGAGTTCGACGCGCCGCTGTGGGTCTGGGACGCCCGAAAGGTCGACACCTGGACCTTCGTCTCCGTGCCCACGGACATCGCCGACGAGGTGGACGAGCTGACCGCGCCGTTCGCGCGCGGCTTCGGGTCGGTGCGCGTGGAGGTCACCGTCGGTGCCACGGTGTGGCGCACGTCGATCTTCCCGAGCAAGCCGGAGCAGACCTACGTGCTGCCGATCAAGAAGGCGGTGCGGCACGCGGAGCGCCTGGAGCCGGGCGACACCGCCCGAGTGCGGATCGAGCTGCTCGACGTCGGGCGGGGCTGACGCCTTCGGACGGGGCTGGCGCGGCTGACGCCGGGCGAGCCCGCGCCGTCGGGCGAGGCTCACGGCGTCAGACACGGGTGTGGGCCCGGCGCCGTCCGGCACCAGGCCCACACCGTGGTCTTCTCCGACCGCGCTACCGGGATGCCCCTGGTGCGCGGCCCGGTGGATCAGGCCACCTGCTCCTCGTGCTTGCCCTCGGCGAACTCCTCGACGAGCTTGGCGTTGAACGCGGGCAGGTCATCCGGCACCCGGCTGCTGACCAGCCCGGCGTCGACGACGACCTCCTCGTCCACCCAGTGCGCCCCGGCGTTGCGCAGGTCGGTCTTCAGGCTCGGGTACGAGGTCATCGTGCGGCCCTTGACCACGTCGGCGTCCGTGAGGATCCAGCCGCCGTGGCAGATCACCCCGACCGGCTTGTGCTGCTCGAAGAAGGCGCGGACGAACGCCACGGCCTTCTCGTCCATCCGGGTCTTGTCGCCGTTGGCGACGCCGCCGGGCAGGACGAGCCCGTCGAACTCGTCGGCCTTGGCCTCGCCGGTGGACGTGTCGACGCTGGCCTCGTGCCCGTTCTTGCCGGTGATCGTGCCCGACTCGGTCGAGACGAGGGTCGCCATCGCGCCGGCCGAGGTCACCGCCTCCCAGGGCGAGGTCAGCTCGGAGTCCTCGAAGCCGTTGTTGGCCAGGAAGGCGATGCGCTTACCGCTGAGGTCCGTCATTCCGTGCTCCTCTCGTTCCATGGGTTTGGGGTCCCTTCGACCGTACGAGGCCGACGCGCATCTCGCCTCTCGGCGGGTTGTCGGCGGGGCGTGCCCTGCCGGACGCCGCCGCCGAACGAGCCTGTGGAAGACGGGCGCCTCGCCGCGCCGAGGCCGGAATGATGTCGCGCATGGCCGACTTCATGGGGTTCCCGGACTGGGGGCCGCGGTTCTACGCCGAGCTCGAGCAGCACAACACGCGCGACTTCTGGGCGGCGCACAAAGACCGGTGGGAGCGGGACGTGCGCGACCCGATGCGCGCGCTCCTCGCCGCGCTCGAGCCCGAGTTCGGCCCCGCCGTGATCTTCCGGCCCTACCGGGACGTCCGGTTCAGCGCCGACAAGTCGCCGTACAAGACCCACCAGGGCGCCATCGTCGGGCCGGCGCCCGGGCTGGGGTACTACGTCGCGCTCGACGCCGACGGCCTCACCGTCGGCGGCGGGTTCCGGACCCACTCCCCCGCCCAGACCGACCAGTACCGGCGGGCGGTGGACGCCGACGACGACGGCGAGCTGCCCCGGATCGTCGGCACGCTTGTCGACCAGGGGTTCGCGCTCGAGGGCGCCACGCTGAAGACCCGACCCCGGGGCTACCCGGCCGACCACCCGCGGATCGAGCTGCTGCGCCGCAAGGAGCTCATGGCCGTGACCAACGTCGGCACGCCGCCCTGGCTGGCCACGCCCGCGGCCCTGGACCACGTGCGCGGCATGTGGCGGCAGCTGCGGCCGCTGGCTGAGTGGATCGTCGCGCGGTGTGCCCCGGCGTAAGATCCGGCCGGCACGCCGCGCTCCGTGCCGCCCCTCCGGCGGGCTGGCACCCTGGCGGTGATGCAGCAGATCAGCGACAAGCTCTACTCCTGGGCCTCCGTCGTCGACGAGGAGACGCTCGAGCAGGCCCGGCTCACCGCCACGATGCCGTTCGTCCACCCCCACGTCGCGCTCATGCCCGACGCGCACGTGGGCCTGGGCGCGACGGTCGGCTCGGTCATCCCGACCGTCGGCGCGGTGATGCCGGCCGCCGTCGGCGTCGACATCGGCTGCGGCATGGTGGCCGTGCGCACGCAGTTCACCGCCGAGCAGGTCCGCGGCGTCGGCCGGCCGCTGGCGCAGCTGCGCGAGCAGATCGAGCACGCCGTCCCCCTCAGCGCGGGCCGGTACAACCGCAAGGTCCGGGGCACCGCGACCGCCGCCGTCGGCCAGCTCGAGCAGCTCGCGCGGGAGAGCGATGTCGCCCCAGCCAACTTCGGCAAGAACTGGCGGCTGCAGCTCGGCTCCCTCGGCGGGGGCAACCACTTCATCGAGATCTCCGACGACGAGCAGGGCGGCGTGTGGGTGTTCCTGCACTCCGGCAGCCGCGGGGTGGGCAACCACATCGCCCGCCGCTTCATCGACCGGGCCAAGCACCTCGCCCGCTCGCGCGGGATCCACCTGCCCCACCGAGACCTGGCGTACCTGCCCGACGACGACCCCGCCTTCCACGACTACCTGGCCCACCTGCACTGGGCCCAGGAGTTCGCCCGGCTCAACCGCGAGGTGATGAAGGAGCGGGTCATCGACGAGCTGGCCCGCTTCATGGACGCGGACGTCGAACGGGTGGAGGAGGTCAACGCCCACCACAACTACACCGCCACCGAGACGCACTTCGGCACGGAGGTCCTCGTCTCCCGCAAGGGCGCCGTCGACGCCCACGCCGGCGTGCGCGGGCTCATCCCCGGCTCGATGGGCACCGCCTCCTACGTCGTCACCGGCAAGGGCAACGCGATGGCGTTGTGCTCGGCCCCGCACGGCGCCGGGCGGGTCTACTCCCGCGCCCGGGCCCGCAAGACCTTCACCCAGGACGACCTGCGCCGGCGCATGACCGGCATCGAGTACCGCGACCTGCCCGACTTCATCGACGAGATCCCCGACGCTTACAAGGACATCGACGTGGTCATGGCCGACGCCGCCGACCTCGTCTCCGTCGACCACGTGCTCCACCAGCTGCTCAACGTCAAGGGGCAGTGACAACGGCAGCGGGCTCGACGGCGCGTCGGGGACGGTCCCGCAGGACCGTCCCCGACGCGCGCTCCGGCTACTGCGCGGCCACCGCTTGCAGCACGTCCAGCCGCGCGGCGCGGCGGGCGGGCAGCAGTCCGGCGACCAGGCCGCCGACGGCGGTCAGCGCCACCACCAGCAGCAGCCGGTCCAGCGGCCAGGCCACGGGCACCGGATCGGCCCCGGACAGCGCCCGCACGGTCGCCGCGCCCAGGCCGGCGCCGAGCCCGACGCCGATGACCACGGCCAGGGCCGCGACCAGCACGGCCTCCCAGCGCACCATCCACCGCACCTGCCGGCGGGTGGTGCCGATCGCCCGCAGCAGCCCGATCTCCCGGGTCCGCTCGACGATGGACAGGGCGAGGGTGTTGGTGATGCCCAAGAGCGCGATCGCCACGGCCAGCAGGAGCAGCACCGTGACCATCCCGAGGATCTGGTCCACCGCGGAGGCACGGGCGGCGACGGCCTCGGCGAGGTCGCGCACGGCGGCGGTCGGGTAGGCCTCCAGCGCCGCGGTCACCGCGGCCTTGGTGGCCTGGGCGTCCGCGCCGTCGGCGAACCCGACGAGCAGGCTGGCGTCGACGTCCTCGGTGAAGTGCTGGGCGTAGGTGTCCATCGCGATGAGGAACCCGGTGGCCAGGGCCTGGGCGTCGCCGTCGTCGATGATGCCGACCACCGGCAGCTGCTGGTCGCCGGTGCGGGCGAACGTCATCGTCAGGGCGTCGCCCACGCCCAGCCCGCGGGCGGCGGCCTGCCCCTCGGCGAGCACGATGCCGCCGGCGGCGAGGTCCGCCAGCGAGCCGGCCACCATGTCGACGTCGGCCACCTTCCCCAGCGTGGCGGGGTCGACGGCGGTCAGGGCGCTGGTGGCGCCGGCGTCCTTCCAGTGCCCGTAGCGCATGCGGGAGACGACGGCGACGCCGAGCACCTCCTCGACGGCGTGGTGGATCTCGTGCGAGAGCCCGCCGAGCATCTCCGCCCGGGCGCTCTCGATGACGAGGTCGGCGCGCACGACCTCCTCGTAGGTGCCGGCGAGAGAGGCCTTGACCGACGCGCCCACCACCGTCATGAACGTGATGAGGGTCAGCCCGATGGCCAGCGCCGTGGTGGTCGCCGCGGTGCGACGCGGCGCCCGGGCGGCGGACTCGCGGGCCAGCCGGCCGGTCAGCCCGGCGGCGTCGAGCGGGCGGCCCACCACCCGGGCCAGCCCGGGGGCGAGGACGGGCCCGAGCAGGGTCAGCGCCACCAGGGCGGCGACCGCCCCCGCGGCGACGACGGCCACGGGCGCGCCGGCCAGCGCCGACCCCACGGCGGCGACGGCGACCGTGGCCGCGACCACGCCGGTGACGACCCGGCCGCGCCGGGCGGGCACCGCGGCGCTCTCGCGCATCGCCTCGATCGGCGCCACCTTCGCGGCCTTCCGGGCCGGGCCGAGCGCCCCGAGGACGGTGACGACCACGCCGATCGCGACGCTGACGAGCACCGTGCGCGGGGCGACCACCAGGCCGCCGTCGGGCAGGGCGACGCCGAACGCGCCGGCCATGCCGCGCAGCCCGTAGGCGGCGGCCACGCCCAGGGCGGTGCCGAGGGCGGAGCCGGCCAGGCCGATGACCGCCGCCTCGCCGAGCACCGAGCGGCGCAGCTGCCGGGCGGTGGCGCCGGCGGCGCGCAGCAGGGCCAGCTCGCGGGCGCGCTGGGCGATGACGATGGCGAAGGTGTTGGCGATGAGGAAGCCGCCCACGAGCAGCGCGGCGCCGGCCATGGACAGCAGCATCACCCGGATCATCGCCAGGCGGGAGCGGGCCGCGGCGGCGCCGGCGGCCAGGGTGTCCTGGGCGGTGGCGACGTCGTAGTCGGACCCGAGCTCGGCGGCCACCGCCGCCTGGAGGTCCGCCGGGGCGACGCCGTCGGCGGCGACGGCCTGGACCTGGGTGACCTGGTCGCCCAGGTCGAGCAGCCGCTGGGCGGTGGGCAGGGCGACGAGCGCCATGGTGGTGTTGGCCAGGCCGTCCTCGGCGCCGAAACCGGCCAGGCCGACCACGGTGAGGGTCTCGGTGGTGTCGGCCTGGACGGTGACCCGGTCGCCGACGGCGAGGCCGTACGTCCTCGCGGTGGCGACGTCGAGGACCACCTCGCCGTCCGCCGTCGGCGCGTGGCCGGTGCGGATCTCGAACGCGCCGTACGGCGCCGGGGACCACGAGGCGAGCAGGGAGGCGCCGGCGGGGACGAGCGCCTCGCCGTCGACCTTGAGCAGGCCCTGCCCGGCGGCCGAGGCGGCGGCGTCGGCGACGCCGGGGACGGCGCGGACGTCGTCGAGCAGGGTGGCCGGCAGCGGGTCGCGCTCGACCTCGACACCCATGGCGGAATCGAAGGCGGCGGCGTCGCGCACGGTGAGGTCGACGCCGGCGGTGGCGGTGCGGAACTGGTCCTCGAAGAGGCGCTGGGAGGTGTCGGTCAGGACGAGGGAGCCGGCCACGAACGTCACGCCGAGGACGACGGCGAGCAGGGTCAGGGCGAAGCGGGAGCGGTGGGCGCGCACGTGCGCGAGGGTCAGGTGCCACATGGCGCTCACTCCTTCCCCGCGCCGAGGCGGGCCATGCGGTCGAGGATGGCGGCGGTGCCGGGCCGGTCGACCTCGTCGACGATGCGGCCGTCGGCGAGGAAGACGACGCGGTCGGCGTGGGCGGCGGCACCGGGGTCGTGGGTGACCATGACGATGGTCTGGCCCAGGTCGTGGGCGGCGTAGCCGAGGAGGCCGAGGACGGCCTCGCCGGCGCGGGAGTCGAGGTTGCCGGTGGGTTCGTCGGCGAAGACGATGTCGGGCCGGGCCACCAGCGCCCGGGCGACGGCGACGCGCTGCTGCTGCCCGCCGGAGAGCTCGGTGGGGCGGTGGCCCAGGCGGTCGGTCAGGCCGACGACGTCGACCAGTTCGGCCAGCCACGCCTTGTCCGGGCGGGCGGCGGCGAGGGTGAGCGGCAGGGCGATGTTCTCCGCGGCGGTCAGGGACGGCACGAGGTTGAAGCTTTGGAAGACGAAGCCGACGCGCTGGCGGCGCAGCAGGGTGCGCTGCTCCTCGTCGAGGGTGGTCAGGTCGGTGCCGCCGAGCAGGATCTGGCCGGAGTCGACGGTGTCGAGGCCGGCGAGGGCGTGCATGAGGGTGGACTTGCCGGAGCCGGAGGGGCCCATCACGGCGGTGAAGCGGCCGACGGGCAGGCGCAGGTCGGCGCCGTCGAGGGCGCGGACCTCGGTGGCGCCGCGGCCGTAGGTCTTCACGATGGCGCGGGCCTCGGCGGCCACGGCGGTCGTGGCGGGGGCGGTGAGCGTGGTCATCGGGGGTCCTCTCAGCGGGTGGGGCGGCGGGTGGCGGGGCGACGGCGCCGGGCGAGCCGGCGGGTCCGGGCGGCCTGGGCCTCGCAGATGAGGTCGCGGGTGCGGATGTCGTGAAGGTCCAGCCAGGTGTTCATGGGGTCCTCAGCTCTCGAAGGTGGCGGCGACGGCGTCGATCGCGGCGGCGACGTCCGCCCGGTCGACGGGGAGCTCGGTGGTGACGGCGACGCAGCCCGTGGCGGGGTCGGCCTCCACCGCGGCGATGCCGGTGATCCCGGCGATGGCGGCGGTCAGCGCGGCGGCGCGGGACCGGTCTGTCATGGCGGGGACGTGGAAGGTCGTGCTGCCCACGAACGAGCGGGGCGTGTGGCGCATCATCATCGGGGGCTCCTGGGGTGGTTCTCGGGACACCACGAGGTTCCCGCCCGGAACGCCGGGGTCGCGCCGGGGAAATTGCCGGGTTCGGGGTGCGGCGGCGCCCGCACCGCGAGGTGGGCACCACCGCATGGCTTCGGCGGACCAGCTGGACCTCCACCTGTCGCCAGACGCAGACGGGGCCGCCGCGTGCCATGCACGCAGCGGCCCCGTCACCGTCGGGCGGCGAGCGCCGCACCGCCGGCGGGCGGGCCTACCCGGCGCGGTCGCCGGTCAGCTCAGGGTCGGCGAACTGGCTGAGCATGTTCACGTCCATCAGGAACGACTCCGAGCCGTCCTCGTTCAGGAACGCCGACGGCCCGTCGGCCATCATGATCTGAATGACTTCCTCCTCGAAGAAGAGGGGGCTGTGCACCGCGCCGTCGGGCTCGATGACGTAGTCGCCGGTCTTGAAGTCACCCGCCTGCTCGTGGCGACCCGCCCCCTTGATGATGTAGATCTGCGACATGCCGATGTGCCGGTGGGGCGGCAGCACCGAGCCCTTCTCGGAACGAATCATGATCGTCCAGGCACCGGTCTCCCGGTCCAGCCGCAGCACCTTGATCCCCACCCCGGGCGCGAGCTCGCGCCACGGCATCCCATCCGTGGCGATGACGATGCCACCGTCCTTGTCCAGCTCCATTGCTGATCCTCCACACTCGTGTGCGTCGTCGCTGTGACGACCGTTCCGTCGGGCGTTGCTCCAGCTGGCGCTGGCTCGCGCCCGTGTGCCTGCGCTCCCTGCCGGCGGGAATCGCGTCCTTGCGATGCCGGTGAGGCAGCAGCGTGCGGCGGGCGGGGTACTCACCCGCTGTGCGTTCGCGACCTCCTTTCCATCGACGGACAACCCTGACGGCGTGGGTACGGACGCGTCGTCGCGTCCGCCGACCCGCGATCCTCAGGCACGGAGCGCCACCGGCGGCTGCTCCCGGTGGATCGGGGTGTCCACGTCGCTCAGGCGCCGGCCGGTGCCGCCCCACCGCAGGGCCACGATCTCCCCGGCGATGGACACGGCCGTCTCCTCCGGGGTGTGGGCACCGAGGTCCAGGCCGATGGGCGAGGAGAGCCGGGCGAGCTGCTCCTCGGTGATGCCGTGCTCGAGGAGCTGCGCATTGCGCTCGACGTGGGTGCGCCTGCTACCCATCACCCCGATGTACGCGGCCGGGCCGTTCAGGGCCTCGACGAGCAGCGGGATGTCGAACTTCGGGTCGTGGGTGAGCACGCACAGCACGGTGCGCTCGTCGACCGTGACCGAGCGCAGATACTCGTGCGGCCACTGCACCACGATCTCGTCCACCTCCGGGAAGCGCGCACGGGTGGCGAAGACCGGCCGGGCGTCGCAGACGGTGACGTGATAGCCGAGGAAGGAGCCCATCCGCGCCACCGCGGCGGCGAAGTCGATGGCCCCGAAGACGATCATGCGGGGCGCGGGGGCGAAGGACTCCACGAACACCGACAGCTCGTCCATGCGCCGCTCGCCGTGGGCGCCCAGATGGACCATCTGGTTGCGGCCGTGCTCGAGCAGGCCGCTGGCGGCGTCGACGATCGCGGCGTCGAGCCGCTCCTCCCCGGTGCCGCCGCGGGCCACGCCGTCGACAAGCAGCAGGTGCCGTCCCACGAGGTTCCCGTCCTGGCTGACGGCGACCGTCGCCAGCGCCGCGGGCCGCTCGGCGTCGACGGCGGTGAGCAGGTCCGCCAGGTGGTCCGGCGCGGCAGGGTCCACGCGCTGCACGAACAGCTCGATGGTGCCCCCGCACGTCAGGCCCACCTCGAAGGCATCGTCGTCGCTGACGCCGTAGCGGACGAGCTGGGGCCGGCCGGTCTCCAGCACCTCCCGGCAGGCCTCGTAGACGGCGCCCTCGACGCACCCGCCGGAGACGCTGCCGACGGCCTCGCCCGCGACGTTGACAGCCATCGAGGCACCCGGCCCCCGTGGGGAGGACTTCCAGGTACGTACCACGGTCGCGACGGCGAACGGCTCCGTCCAGGACCGGATGCTCTCGAGGATGTCACGCACGGCGTTCGTCTCCTTCGACGTCTGTCTGCGCCAGGGCGCGGGGGTCGTGGGGCCGGCGAGCGGCGCCCACCGGAGGGGTGTCGATGTCCCGGCCGGTGGCCAGGTCGCCGCACTCGACGGCGAGATGGGCGCGTCCGCGCAGGTACGGGCCGGCGCCGTCGGCGTCCGTCAGGGCGGCCAGCACCGGGGCGAGGTGGGTGCGTGGCAGGACAACGGGATGCCCGGGGCGGGTGTCGAAGACGGCGCGGGCGAGGCGGTCCCCGGCAGCGGTGAGGACGCGCTCGACCACCTCGGGGCCGACGTCCGGGCAGTCGACGACGTGCACCACCACGCGCGCCGGACCGCCGCCTACGGCGGTGAGCCCGGCGCGCAACGATGCCCCGATGCCCCGCTCCCAGCCCGCGCAGTGGATCTCCTCCGCCCCCGCGAGGTGCGGTGGGCGGGCCGCGCCGGTGACGACCCGGACGGCGGAGCAGCCGCCGTCGCGCAGGGCGCCCACCGCGCGCTCGAGCCACCCGGGCACGAGGATCTTGGGCATGCCGTACCGGCTGCCGGCGCCCGCGGCCAGGACGAGGCCGGCGGTCTCGGCGACGGCGACCATGGTCCCTCCTGCGGCGCTGGTCGAGGGTGGGCGTGGCCCGAGGGCCGGGCTACGATGACAGGATTCTTGGGGATGATTTGATCACATGTCAACCATCAGCCGCGGTGGAACGGAGCTCTCACATGACGGTGCCGCTCGGTCTGCCTTCCCGCCTGCCACCTGACAGTCTCGGGCGCCCCCTGCGCGACCTGCGGATCTCGGTCACCGACCGGTGCAACTTCCGCTGCGTGTACTGCATGCCGAAGGAGGTCTTCGGACGCGACTACGCCTTCCTGCCCAAGAACGAGATCCTCACCTTCGAGGAGATCGCCCGCGTCGCCCGGGTGGCCGTCGCCCATGGGGTGGAGAAGATCCGCCTCACCGGCGGAGAGCCCCTCCTGCGTCGCGGGATCGAGGAGCTCGTCGCCGCGCTTGCGGAGCTGCGCACCTCGGAGGGTCGCCCCGTCGACGTCGCCCTGACCACCAACGGCTCCGCGCTCGCCGTCAAGGCGCGCGCCCTGAAGGACGCGGGCCTGTCGCGGGTGAGCGTCTCCCTCGACTCCCTCGACCCGGAGCGGTTCGCCGCGATGAACGACGTCGACTTCCCGGTCGCCAAGGTCCTGCGCGGCATCGACACCGCGCGCGAGGCCGGCCTCGACCCGGTCAAGGTCAACATGGTGGTCAAGCGCGGGACGAACGACGCCGACGTCCTCCCCATGGCCCGGCACTTCAAGGGTACGGGCGTGATCGTGCGGTTCATCGAGTTCATGGACGTCGGCTCGACGAACGGCTGGCGGATGGACGAGGTCCTGCCGTCGGCGGAGGTCGTCGCCCGGATCGACGCCGAGCTTCCGCTCGAGCCGGCGGCGCCCAGCTACCGAGGCGAGACCGCCGCCCGGTGGCGCTACCGCGACGGCGGCGGCGAGATCGGCGTCATCTCCTCCGTCACCGCGGCCTTCTGCAGGACGTGCACCCGCGCCCGCCTCTCCACCGACGGCAAGCTGTTCACGTGCCTGTTCGCCGAGCGGGGTCAGGACCTTCGCGCCGTCCTCCGCGACCCCTCGCGGACCGATGCCGACCTCGCCGCGACCCTCGGGGGGATCTGGGCCGCGCGGGAGGACCGATACTCCGAGCTGCGGGCCACCCTGAAGGACCGCCGCGCCGGACGGATCGAGATGTCCTACATCGGCGGGTGACCCGCAGGGGCTGACAGGGCGACCGGCTCGGCGACCACGCCTCCGGTCGCACCCCGGCCGGCGCCGCGACGCGCCGCGGCGCCGACCGCCACCTCCGCGCCGGGCAGGGCGCCGCACCCACCCCAGCGGTGCCGGTGCGGGCGCTGACGGCTCCTCAGCGCGCGGCCCGGCGACGGGCCCGGCCGCCCGCCGACCGAGCCAGGCTCGTCGCACCGGCCAGCGCACGCCCGCCAAGGTCCGTCGCACCGGCCAGCGCACGCCCGCCGAGCGTCGTCGGGCGGAGGAGCAGCTCGGCGCACAGGTACCCGGACAGGGCGTTGGTACCGGCACCCGGCCAGGTCGCGGCCCCCACCTGGTACAGCCCCGGCACGCCGGTGACGTACCCGGAGGCCCCCAGCCACGGCCGGAAGAGGAAGTTCTGGGCCACGTGGTGGCTGCCGGCCACGCTGTCCCCGCCGACGAGGTTCGCGTTCGACCGCTCCAGGTCCAGCGGCGAGAGGACGGTCCGCGCACGCACCAGCGCGCCGAAGCCGGGCGCGTACGCCTCGATCTTGGCGACCACCCGGTCGGCCACCGCCTCCTTGGCGGCGTCCCAGTCATCCGCGGTGATCTCGCCGGCGGCGTCACCGCGGATGGTGGAGGGCAGGCTGCGGACCTGGACCCAGACGACCTGCCGGCCGTCGGGGCTGCGACTGGGGTCCACCTGGCTGGTCTGGCCGACCACCAGCAGGGGGCTGTCGGGGATCAGGCCCGCGAGCGACTGGGTGTACGTGCGGGCCAGGTCGTCGACGTAGGGCCCGACGTGGACATAGGCGAACGAGGCCAGGTCCGGGTGCCCGGACCACGGGATCGGCCCGTCTAGGGCGAGGTGCACCATCATCGTGCCCGGGCCGTAGCTGAAGCGCCGGGCCTGCTCGCGCTCGGTGGCCGGGACGCCCGGAGCGCCGTCGAGAAGGTCGCCGTACAGGTGCACCGGCGCGGTGCCCGCGACGACGGCGCGGCGGGCCGCGATGTGCTCGCCGCCGACTACCACGCCGCGGGCGCGGCCGCCCTCGACCACGACGCGCTCGACGCGGGCGCCGGTGCGCACCTCGCCGCCCGCCTCCTCGACGAGGGCCCCCAGGGCGCGCGGCAGGCTGGAGACGCCGCCCTCGGCGATGGCGATGCCGGCCTCCATGTCCCCGAACGTCTCGACGAAGGGGAACATGGCGCCGAAGGAGACATCGGGACCGTAGTCCAGGTGCATCCCCCAGGCGGCCAGCAACGACCGCGCCTCCGCCGTGGCGAACCACCGCTCGCCCAGCTCGCGGGTCGAGCAGGCCAGCAGCTGGGCGAAGGACGCCAGGCGGCGCACGCCGGCCCGCCGGACCGCACCGGCCAGGTGCTGCAGGGCCGCCCGGCTGGGCAGCCGCGTGCCGTACAGCGGCATCAGGGTGGTCATGAACTCGTGCTGGAGCTCCCGCAGCCGCCGCCAGCCGGCGAGGTCCGCCTCGCTGTGGGCACCGAGCTCTCGCTCCGTGCGCGCGGCGTCCTGATAGACGCGCAGGCTCTTCCCGCCCGGGAAGACGCTGGCGTACGGCCGCTCGGAGACGACGGGCCGGAACCCGGTGCGGGCGAGATCCTCGCGCAGCTCGGCGTAGACGGGGCTGGCCAGGAAGAGGTTGAGGTTCGTCGCGTACAGGTCGTGGACCAGCCCGGGCTCGGTCACCTCGCCGCTGCGGGTGGCGCCGCCGACGTCGTCGTTGGCCTCCAAGACGACGACGTCCCAGCCGGCCCGGGCGAGGTACAGGGCGGTGACGAGGCCGTTGTGACCGGCCCCGATGACGACGGCGTCGCAGGTTCGCACGGATGATCCTCCGGGTGTTGTAGGGGTCAGTTCTCGGGCCGCGGGCGGGTGACGTGGAACCTGCCGTCGTGGAACAGCAGCGGGTCCCCGCCGGCCCAGGAGTAGCGCTCGACCTGGCCGACGTGGATGTCGTGGTCGCCGGCGTCGTGGACGGCTACGCGCCGGCACTCGAAGGAGGCGACGGCACCGGCGAGGACCGGCGCGCCGCCGAGCCCGTCGGTGTACTCCACGCCCGCGAACTTCTCGGGTGACCCCGACACGGAGAACTGGCGCGAGAGGTGGTGCTGGGCGTCGGCGAGGATGTTGACGGCGAAGTGCTCCGCGCCGGCGAAGGCGGGCAGGCTCGTGGCCCGCTTCGAGGGGCACCACAGAATGAGCGGGGGGTCGATCGAGACGGACGTGAAGGAGTTCGCCGTCATGCCGTGGCACACGCCGTCGGCGTCCCTGGTCGTGACCACCGCCACGCCCGTGGCGTACTGGCCGAGGGCGGCGCGGAAGTCGCGGGGGTCCACCGGGCCGCGCGCCTCCGCGACA
This sequence comes from Georgenia thermotolerans, assembly GCF_009193185.1. GTDB lineage: Bacteria > Actinomycetota > Actinomycetes > Actinomycetales > Actinomycetaceae > Georgenia > Georgenia thermotolerans. The sequence continues at coordinate 23,680 of NZ_VUKF01000001.1, forward strand.
CTGCGGGAGATCAGCTCAGCGGCGTCGGCCGCCTCGAACCACCAGCGGTACGCGGTGCGGGGGTCCTCGAGGCTGTTCGCCACCGCCTGGGCGACGCCGGGGACCGTCCCGGCCGCGGTGAGCAGCTTGCGCTGGTGCGCGGTGAGGTCCACGAGGACGGAGTTCGTCCACAGGACCGCCCACTTCGCCCATCCCCGCCAGAATGCCTCGAACGTCCGTCGCTGCCACCCGGCGTCGAACTCCCGCTCCCCCCGGCGCAGGATGGCGTCGAGGTAGAAGTCCGCTGCGAGGGTGGCGTTGTTTGACGGCTGCGAGGCGATGGGATCGGTCGCCACGACGGCGGTGCCCAGCCCGAGCACCGTGCGCCCCGACGGCAGGGTGCCCACCGGCTGGCGGACCACGGGCGTGACCCGGCCGCGGGCGACGGACGTCTCGTCCAGGAGGCGCGCGCCCGCGAAGCGTCCCGCCTGCGAGGGGAAGTGCTCGCCGAGCAGCTCGAGGGTGGTGGCGAGGTGGTCGTCGGCGTCGGTGACGGCCTCGAGGCGCCGAGCCAGGTCCGTGCCGGGCCGCCCCTCGAACATCATGACCTGGGCGACCCCCCGCTCGGTGAGCATGGGGTAGTTGAGGAACTCCCCGGCGGCGGGATCGACGGCCAGGTGCAGGGCGGCGCCGGCCGGGTCCGGGGCGACGCCCGTGACGAGGGCGACGGCGAGCACCCGCTGGGGCGCGGTGAAAGCGGTGCGGGAGTGGTCGGTGGGGAACACCGTGCCTACCTCGCCCTTGCCGGTGGCCACGATCGTGAGGTCGTGGGTGGCCGCCAGCTCCTCGGTGGCCGCCACGGTCATCGACTCGATCCGCAGCGTCCCTCCCCGCGACTGGAACAGCTCGAGCCAGGCGCTGTACTTCAGGCGCAGGTCGACGGAGCGCGCCGGCGAGTCGAAGGCGGTGCGCCAGTGCACCGGCTGGGGGCCGGTGAGGGTGAGGTCGAGGTCGCCGATCGTGGGCGCCTCACCCTCCCAGGTGGGCAGGTCGGAGTTGTCCTCCACCTCGAGCGCGGGAGCGAACAGGCACGAGGTCGCCATGACCGCGCCCGCGCGGATCTCCGCCGGGGCGCGGTCGGTGACCAGCGAGACCTCGTAGCCGTGGTGCTGGAGACCGAGGGCGAGCTGGATGCCCGCCTGCCCGGCGCCCACGATGGCGATGCGGCGTCCCGTCACGACCGGCCTCCTCCTGGGCATGGCGCGTCAGTGCCCCTGACCGGCGGCCTGTCGCTCGGCGAGGGTCTCCCCCGCGATCATGAGCTCCGCGGCGGGGACCTCGACGATCCAGGCGCGGACCGCCGAGAGCGGGGTCCCGGTGCTCTCCTGCGCCGCGCGGGTGACGGCGGCGAGCAGCTCGCGCTTCTGCTCGTCGCTGCGGCCGGAGCCCATGGTGATCTGGATGAGGGGCATGTCGTCCTCCTGGTGGTGTCGGTCGCCCGGCGTTGCCGGGCGGGGAACGTGAAGAGTGGCGGCGACGCCTCAGCGGGCGCGGGTCGTCTCGAGCGGGCCGGCCGGCAGCTGCGCGCCGACCCGCTCGGCGGCGCGCCGGATCCCGTCCATGACGGTGGCGTCGATCTCGATGCCCTCGGTCTCGGCGCGCTGGCGCCGTTCGGCCTCCGGCTGGCCGGGCAGCATGATGCGCTCGACGCCGGGGCGAGGGCGCGAGCCGGTGACCTCGGCGGCCAGCGCGGCGACGCGCTCGTCGAAGCCCGGGCCGAACAGGGCGGGGTTGATGGCCAGGAAGAAGTGCGCGCAGTCGTAGGGAACCGTCGCGTCCTTGTAGAGCGGCTGGACGCCGGCGCCGAACGCGCCGCCGGACAGCACGCCCGAGAGGACGTCGATGACCAGCGCCAGCCCGAAGCCCTTGGGGCCGCCGGTGGGCAGGAGCATCCCCGCGATGGCGGCCAACGGGTCGGTGGTGGGCTCGCCGTCCGCGTCGGTCGCCCAGGTGTCGGGGATGGGGCGTCCCTCCGCCTCGGCGATGCGGATCTTCCCCATCGCGGCCTCTGAGAGCGCCATGTCCAAGGAGATGACGGGGCCGCCGTCGCCAGGGACGGCGATGGCGAGGGGGTTGTTGCCCACCACCGGCTGTGCGCCGCCGACGGCGGGCATGAGGGGCCTGGTGTTGGAGGTGGCGAGCCCGATGCAGCCACGCTCGGCGGCCATCTCCGTGTAGCTGGCGGCCCGCCCGAAGTGGAAGGCGTGGCGGACGGCGACGGCACCGAGCCCGTAACGGTGCGCCTTGTCGATGGCCAGCTCCATCGCCTGGTGCCCGGTGAGTTGGCCCAGGGCGTGCCGGCCGTCGAGGACGGCGACGGCACCGAAGTCCTCGACCACCTCGCCCTGCTCGTGGGTCGAGACCGACCCGCCGAGCAGGCGGTCAACGTACATCGGGAGCAGCATGCTGCCGTGCGACGGCACGCCGGACATGTCCGCCTCGACGAGGCTCTCGGCGACGAGGCCGGCGGCGTGGTCCGAGAAGCCGACGGACCGGAACACGGAGCTCACGGCTCCGCGTAGCCACTCGGCGCTGACGTGGTGGGCGCTCATGCGCGTCCCCCTCTGTGTTGTGATCTGTGATATCTGATTGTCATCATGTCATGCGAGGGGCCGTCCGGGAAGGGGCGACACCCTGTTCGGGCGGAGCGCCGCACCGCCGGAGCGTGCCGGCGTGGCACCCCTGTTCGCACGACCGGCGCCGTGGCCGGCCGGCGTGCCGCCCACCCCGCCTCAGGCCGGGACGTCGTCGGTGCGGCCGCCCCGTGCAGCGCCTTCCAGGGGCGCGTCGGCAGCCGTGTCCTGCGACGCCGACGTCTCCGCAGGAATCGACGCCGGGCGTCCGGTCCGCACTCTCCCCCGCCCGGCGAGCCGGTCCCAGGGCCGGCGCAGGGCGAACTCCCGCCCGCCGGTGATGCCCTCGGGGCGCAGGAGCAGCACGAGGACGAGGACGGCGCCGAGGACGATGAGCCGGGCGCCCTCGGGAACCGTGACGATGACGGGCCCGAGGACGACGCCGCCCTGGAAGAGCTGGAGGGCGGAGTCGAGGACCGAATACGTGATGGTGCCGACCACGGCGCCCCACAGGCTCTGGCGACCACCGAGGACCAGCATGGCGATGAGGGTGAAGGTGAACTCGATCCCGAGCTGGGAGGCCTGCACGACGCGGTTGGTCTCCGCCCACAGGGCCCCGCCGAGCCCGGCGACCGCCCCGGAGAGCGCGAACGCAACGATCCGGTGCCAGGTGACGTTCACGCCCGACGCCGGCGCGGCGATGAGGGACTCCCGGCTCGCGCGAAGCAGGCGGGCGCTGCGGGTCTGCTGGTAGAGCCAGGAGACGACGATGGCCGCGAGGGCGAAGAAGAGCAGCTGCTGCAGCCCGAGGGAGTTGGGGATGCCGACCATGGACTGCCCGCTGGGCGGGGCGATCTTCGTCCAGTAGGTCAGCACCTGCCCCACCATCAGCAGCAGGGCGAAGGTGGCGATGCCGGCCTGGAGGCCGTTGGCGCGCATGAGGAACGGGGCGACCACGGCGGCGAAGACGCCGCCGCCGATCAGCGCGAGTACGACTGCCGTGCCGAGTGGGAGCTGGGTGTCGATGAGGACCGGGAAGGCGTTGGAGAGGAGGTTGGCCTTGAGCACCGGGTCGATGACCATGAGCCCGAAGATCCAAGCTCCGACGGCGACGAAGGCCACGTGCCCGAAGGAGAGCACCCCGGAGTTGCCGATGAAGATCTGCAGGCCGACCACGATGACGAGGTTGACCAGCGCGTACTCGGCCTGGACCGGCAGGGCGCCGCCCATGAGGCTCGCCAGGAGGATCCAGACGTAGACGACCACGAGCGGGCCGGCGAGGGCGACGAGCCGGGTCCCGAGGCCGGGGCGGGCGGGAGCGTGCCCGCCGGAGGTGTCGGTGTTCATGCGCGCTCCAGGACGGGGCCGCGGACCAGCAGGCCGGACGGCTTGAGGATGAGGATCACCATGACGACCGCGAAGACGAAGGCGTTCCGGAAGTTCACCGCCTCGCTCGGCAGGTACGTGGTCAGGGCCGAGCTGGCGAAGCCGACCAGGAAGCCGCCCACCAGCGAGGTCCCGAGCTTGTCGATCCCGCCGATGACGGCGCCGATGAGCGCGAGCACCGTGATGTTCACGCCGAAGGTGGGGGCGACCGCACCGGTCTGCACCGTGAGGACGAACGCGACCACGGCGGCCAGCGCTCCGCTGATGCCGAACGTCAGCGCGATGACCTTGTTCGCCCGGACCCCGAGCAGCCGCGCGGTGGCGAAGTCGGCCGACGCCGCCTGGACCTGGAGACCCAGGCTCGAGCGGTTGAGGAACTGGTGCAGGGCGAGGAGCAGGATCGCCGCCGCGAGGATCGTCACGAGCGAGAGCATCTGCACCCGCATGCCGCCGATCTCGACCGAGCGTGCCAGCGCCGGCGCCACCGGAGCGGTGCGGACGTTGTTGCCGAAGGCGATCTCGTAGACGCGCTGGAGCAGGAAGCTGAGCCCGAAGCTGGCGATGAGCAGGGTCGCGGGGTTGGCGCGGCGCATCCGCCGGAAGACGGCGAACTCCAGCAGCAGGGCGAGCACGACGGAGGCGACCAGCGCCAGCGGGAGCGCGACCCACGGCCCGAGGTGCCAGGTGAGCACCAGCGTGTAGGCGGCGATCGTGATGAGCTCGCCGTGCGCGAAGTTGGCCAGGCGCATGACGCCGAAGACGAGGCCGATGCCCAGCGCGGCGAGCCCGTAGAGGGCGCCGTTGGAGATGGCGTCGATGAGTGCTTGGACGTTGGTCATGATCCGAAGTAGGCCTTCGTGAGGAGGGCTTCGTCGTCGGCGGCCTCGGGCGTGAGCTCGAGGGTGATCTCGCCGTCGTGCAGCACGTAGGTGCGGTCGGCGAAGGCGATGGTGAACTCGGCGCGCTGCTCGACGACGAGCACGGCGGTGCCCTGGGCGCGCACGGTCTCGAGGGCCTCGAAGACCGTGTCGACCGCCGTGGGCGAGAGCCCGAGGGACGGCTCGTCGAGCATGAGGACGTCGGGCCGGGCCAGGAGCGCCCGGCCGATCGCCAGCTGCTGCTGCTGGCCGCCGGAGAGCAGCCCGGCCGTCCGGTCCGCGAACTCGCGCAGGATCGGGAAGAGCTCCAGGACGGCCTCGAGGTCCTCGGCGGCGCCGGCGCGGTCCCGCCGGCCGACCAGGCCCAGGCGCAGGTTGTTGCGCACGGAGAGGTCCCCGAAGATGTGCCGCCCCTCGGGCACCAGGGCCAGGCCCCGGCGGATCACGGTCTCCGGGGCCAGCCCGGTGATGTCCGCGCCGCCGAGGCGCACGTCGCCCGTGCAGCGGACGGCGCCCATCAGCGCCTGGAGCGTGGAGGACTTCCCGGCGCCGTTGGGCCCGATGAGGCCCACCGTCTCGCCGCGCCCCACGGTGAAGGAGATGCCCTTCACCGCGGGGACGCCGCTGTAGCGAACCTCCAGGCGGTCCACCTCGAGGGCGGGGTCAGGCGGCGTCGTGGACACGTCCGCTCCTTCCCAGGTAGGCCTCGGCCAGGGACTCGCTGCCCTGGACCTCCGCGGGCGTGCCTTCGAGGAAGCTCTTCCCCTGGACGACGACGTGGATCAGGTCGCAGACGGCCATGATGAGGCGGATGTTGTGGTCGATGAGCAGCACGCCCGTCCCGGCGGCCGCGATGGAGCGCACCACCTCGCCGAACTCCCCGATCTCGCCCTCGTTGAGGCCGGCCGCGGGCTCGTCGAGCAGGAGGTAGCGCGGTTCCACGGCGAGCGCCCGGGCGACGCCGAGGCGCCGTTCGGTGCCGTGCGGGAGGGTGGCGGCCATCTGGTTGGCGCGGTCGGCGATGCCGAGCCGCTCCATCAGCTCCTCCGCCCGGCGGCGGGCCTCCGCCCGCCGCCGGCCGGTGCCGAGGGCAGCCACCTCGATGTTCTCGCGCACCGACAGCCCGTGGTAGGTGTGCCCGTGCTGGAAGGTGCGGGCCAGCCCCGACCGCGCCTTGGTGCGCGCGTCGGTGCGGGTCACGTCCGTGCCGTCCATCGTGACGGTCCCGGTGTCGGGGCGGTCGTAGCCGCTGATGATGTTCACCAGCGTCGACTTCCCCGCCCCGTTGGGGCCGATGAGGCCCAGCACGGCCCCCCGGGTCACCGCGAGGTCGACGCCGGAGAGCGCCTTGACCCCGCGGAAGGACCGGGTGATGCCGCTGGCCGCGAGCGTGTCGGTCATGGCTGCCTGCGCGCTCATCCGGCGAAGGTCACCTTCTCGGGGGCGCGCTCCTCCACGAAGGCGAGCTTGCCGTCCTTAACGACCAGCACCCGCATGGGGCGCTCGACCGAGATGTGCAGGTCCGTCGAGAACTCGGTGGGGCCAGCGAGCAGGTCCAGCGGGCCCATGGTCTCCAGCGCGGTGGTGAGCTTGTCGCCGTCCCAGCTGCCGGCCTTCTCGTAGGCCGCCTTGATGGCCTGAAGGGTCGAGGGCCCCGCGACGAACGCGCCGACGGAGGGCCGCTCGCCGTACGCCTTCTCGTAGGCGTCGGCCGCCTCGTTCACGGCGGGCTCGGGGTCGTCGCCGTTCTTCGCGGCGTAGGTGACGATGTAGTAGTCGCTCAGGCCGGGGATGCCGCCGGTCCAGAAGTCGCCGTCCATGCCGAAGCCGGAGATGATCGGGGCGGTGACGCCGCCGTCGCGCATCTCCTTGGCGACCGTCGCGCCGCCCGGGGAGTAGCCGCAGTTGGCGATGACGGCGGGCGCCTCGCCCGCGGCCACGGAGGAGACCGTCTCGCGGACAGAGTCGCCCTGCTGGTAGTCGTACTTGGCGATGATCGTGCCGCCGAGCTCGGTGAACCGCTTCTCGAAGATCTCGCACTGGTTCTGCGTGTACTTCAGCGTGGTGTCGGTCAGCAGGACGGCGCTGGTCCAGCCCTGCTCGTAGGCGAACTCGGCCTGGACGGTCGCCTCGCCCGGCGTCCCGCTGCCCATCGAGAAGCCGTTCTTCAGGCCGCCGGCCGGACCGTAGATCGGGTCGCCGATGCACGGGGCGATGCTCAGGACGTTCTCGGACTCGGCCACGAGGGCGGCGGGCGAGGAGACGTCGTAGTCGCAGGTGACCACGAGCGCCTTCGCGCCGCCACCGATGAGCTCCGTGGCGGCGGAGGCGTACCGGTCGAGGTTCGTGCCGGTGTCGATGACCTTCAGCTCGACCTCCTGGCCGCCGATGCCGCCGTCGGCGTTGAGGCGGTCCGCCTCGAGCTTCATGGCGTTGAGCGGCGGGGTGTCGATCGGACCCATGAATCCGGAGCTGGCCATGACCACGCCGATGGTGACCTTGCCGCCGGCGGAGGCCGAGGTCGAGGCGTCGTCGGTCGCCGCGTCCCCGCCCGTGGGGGCGCTGGAGACGCAGCCGGACAGGAGCAGGGCCGCCCCGGCGAGGCCGGCGAGCGGGACAGAGAGGCGGGGGAGGGACATGTCACCACCGAGTTTCGGTTGGGGGTCGAAGGACCCTGGGAGGGACAGGGACGGCGCATCGGTGCGCGGTCGTGATGGCTGATCTTGCCACTGTGATCACAGATATGACAGGGGCTGAGGTCACGGAATGGTTAAGGATTCTCCTCAGGCGCGGGTCAGCGCGGGCGCACCGACGACGTCCGCGTACCGGGCGGTGATCTCCTCCGCGCGGCCCAGCGGCAGGATCGCCGCGACGTGGGCGTCGGGGCGCAGGAGCACGACGGCGTCCTCCCCCAGCCCGAAGCGGCGGCGCAGCCGGTCGGCGGGGTCGAACAGCGCCCGGTCGCGCAGGCCGGAGTCGTGCGGCGCGTCCCACCGGCTGACGACGTAGTGGCGCAGGCCCGCCACGGTCGGGCGCGGGATGGACGGCTGGCGCCGGGCGTCGGCGAAGTGCAGCGCCACGAAGGAGTCCGCGCACAGGTCGTGCAGGTGGACGAGGCCCTCGGGACCGAAGACCGGCAGGTCGGGTGCCCGGTCCCCCGCGACCACCGGCAGCGGTGCGTCGCCGGACTTGACCATCGACCAGTCGCCGTCGCCGTCGACGTCGAGGCGGACGCCGAGCAGGGCCCGGGTGAAGGCGTTGCCCCAGTTCCCCTCCCCCATGGCGGAGACGCCGTCGGCGCGGCGGCCCATGTTCGCCCGCGCCGCCTCGGCCAGCGCGCCGGACCCCTGGATCGCCACCGGCGCCTGCTCCCGCTCGTACCCGCCCAGCACGGTCTCGTCGGCCCAGCCGCGGAAGAGCCACGCGAGGCGCCAGGGCAGGTTGGAGGCGTCGAGGATCCCGGTGTTGAGGCCCAGCGCCCACATGGGGGTGATGAGGTGCGCGGCGTCACCCATGAGGAAGACCCGGCCCACGTTCCACGTCTCGGCCACCCGGTGGTGGACGCTGTAGATGTTGGTGCCCAGGATCTCCATGCTGTCGGTCTCGCCGATGAAGCGGGCGACCTTCTCGGCGAACTCCTCCCGGCTGGGTTCGGGGCGGCCGGGCGCGAGGGGGAAGAGGAAGCGCCAGCAGTGGGGCTGGCGCACCAGCACCATCCACTCCTGCGGGTCGCCGAAGTAGGCCAGGTACGGGTAGTCGCGCGGGTTGGCCAGGTCGAGGTCGACCTTGAGGTCGACGAGGGTGTACCGCTCCTCGAGGGTCTTGCCCTCCACCGTGATGCCGAGCTGCTCGCGGATGGTCGACCGGCCGCCGTCGCAGCCCAGCACGTAGCTGACCTCCTCGCGGACCTCCCCCGCCGGGCCGTCGAGGACCAGCGAGACGCCGTCGCCGTGGTCGGTGAAGTCGCGCAGCCGGTGCCCCATGCGCAGCGCGCCGGGGGCCTTGCGCTCGAGCGCGTCGCGCAGGAGCGGCTCGAGCTCGTGCTGGGGGATGTTGATGACGAAGGGGTAGCGGGTGTCCTCGGTGAGGTCGCCGGTGCGCACGGAGAGCGTGGAGGCGTTTGTGGCCCGGTCCAGCTCCCCGATCTCGTCGACCCGCACGGCGGCGCGCATCACGTCGTCCAGCGCCCCGTAGCGGTGGAGCACCTCCAGGGTGCGGGTGAGGATCGTCCCCGCCTTGGTGTCCAGCGAGAGGCGGTCGTCCTCCTCGAAGACGACGACGGGCACCCCGTAGTGGGCCAGGCCGATGGCGGTCACGAGCCCGACCGGGCCGCCGCCGACGACGGCCACCGGGCGTTCGAGGTTGGTCACTTCTCCTCCTTGCGTGGGCCCCGCGGGGCGGGGCCGGGACGGGGGCCGGGGCGGTGGATGGCCGGCCGGTCGGTGCGCCGGACGAGCCGGGTGGCGGCCCGGTATCCCGAGCCTGCGCCCAGGCCCGGCCCGGGATGGACGGCGGCGCCGATGTGCACGAGGGCGTCCACGCCGGTGCGGCCCGCACCGTCGGGGAAGGGCCGCCACCACAGGTTCTGGTCGAGCTCGGCCGAGCCGCCGTAGGGGTCGCCCGCCACCGCGTTCGGGTTGCGCGCGACCAGGTCGAGCGGGGTGGTCACCCGCACGTCGCGGATCGCGGCGTCGAGGTTCGGCGCGTGGGCGGCCACCCGCTGGAGGACCCGCTCGGCGTAGGCCCGCGCCAGCGCCGCGGTCCAGCCGCCGTCGGTGCGCAGCTGACCGGCGGCGTCGCCCACCGGTGCGAAGGGCACCTCCTGCAGCTGCAGCCACAGCGCGCCGGCGCCGGGCGGCACCCGGGAGTGGTCGAGCAGGTGCTGACGCCCCACGACGACGGTGGGCCTCCTGGGGAGCAGGCCCGCCTCCGCCTCGGCGCAGGCGATGCCGGTCGACGCCGATCCGTCGCTGACGTGCACGAGGGGGACGTCGGCCAGCCGCTCGTCGGTCCAGGCCAGGGGCCGGTCGAGGGTGACGTGGACGTGCATCGCCGCCCGGCCGGGCCGGTAGGAGCCGGCGGCCGCGCGGTGCCGCGGGGGTGCGGCGTCTCCGAGCAGCCGGCCGTAGAGGGCCTGCGGGGAGACGGACGCCAGCACCGCTCGCCGGGCGGGGATGCGCCGTCCGCCGGCTGACACGCCCACGGCCCGCCCGCCCCTGACGAGGATCCGGTCGACCGACGTGCCGGTCATCACCCGCACGCCGAGCTCGGCGAGCAGCCCCTCGAACGCGGCCACGAAGTTCCCGGCGCCGCCCTCCACCACCGGCAGTCCGGCCAGGTGGGTCGAGGCCGCGAAGACCGGCAGCATGAACCCGCCCGAGGCGCTGTCCGGGGACAGGCCGGCGTGCAGCAGCCACGGCACCCACAGGTGGTCGACCTCCGGGCCACGGAAGGACCGGGCCGCCCAGGACCGGCCCGAGGCGAGCAGGTCCCGGGCCAGGTGCTCGGTCCCGCGCAGGCCGAGCCGACCGCCGAGGCCGAGGGCCGCCCGGACGCCGCCCACGGAGCGCAGGTCCGCGCCCATGAGCGCCCCGACGTGGCCGGCGCGGGCGGCGAAGCCCTCCACCATGGCCAGGTATGCGCTCCGGTCGGCCGGGTCGGTGAGGCCGCTGGCGGTGGCCTCGGGGTCCCGGTGGGCGACCGTGACGCGCCCGCCGTCGCCCACGCTGGCCGTGACCGAGCCCTCGGTGTTGCGGTAGCTCAGGCCGTGCCGGGCCAGGTCCGCGCCGAGCTCGGCGAAGGCCGGGGAGGTGACGAAGAGCGGGTGCCAGGAGGAGTACAGGTCGTCGACGTACCCCGGCGTGGTGGCCTCGCCGGAGGCGATGAAGCCCCCGATCCGCTCGTTGCGGTCGATGAGCACCACGTCCCAGCCCGCGCGGGCCAGAACGGCCGCCGCGACCATGCCGTTGACCCCGGCGCCGACGACGACGGCGTCGGGAGCCTGGGCCGGCGCGCTCACCCGGCCCGCCGGGCGGCGAGGGCGGGACGCAGCACGGCCAGGTGCGTGGCGCACCAGGCCTCGAGGGCGGCGTCCGGGTCGGCCAGGTCGGCGTCGAGCACGAACACCCCGCGGGTGGGCATGCTCGCGCCGATCTCCACGAGCACCGGGCGCAGGGAGGTCTCGACGGCGAGGGCGTGGTGCGGGGCGCCGGCCACCATGAGCGGCACGGTGGGGATGCCGAGCAGCGCGTCGGCGCCGAACCGGTCGAGGAACGCCTTGAGCAGCCCGGTGTAGGTGGCCTTGTACGTGGGCGAGGCGACGACGAGGGCGGCGGCCTCGCGCACGGCCTCCACGGCCGCGGCGACCCCGGGCGAGGAAGGGTCGAAGAGCTCCCCGGCGAGGTCGGCGAGCTCGACGACGCGGACCTCGCCGTCACCGGCCACCCGCCGGCCCAGCGCGGCCGCCGCCGCGGCGGTGCGCGAGCCGGCCCGGGGGTTCCCCACCACGACGACGACGGGGCGGCTCATCGCGGCTTCCGCACGCCCTTGCGCTCCAGGCGCGGGAGGACCTCCTGGGCGAAGTACTCGAGCTCGGAGACGTAGTCGACGAACGCGAGGGTCAGGCCGGAGAAACCGGCCCGGTAGTAGCGCTCGAGCTCGTCGGCGACGTCGTCGGGCGTGCCGTACAGCGGGACGGAGCCGTGCCCGGCGGCGAAGCGCGACCGGTAGGTGGCCAGCATCTCCGGGGTGAAGGACTTGGCGTGCAGGTTCTGCAGGCGCATGAGGTTGTCGACGGCGGACCAGTCGGCGTTCTCCTCGGCGTAGTAGCGCAGGAACTCCTCGGCCTCCCCGCGGGTGGGGCGGCAGACCACGTGGCTGGGCGTGAACACGCCGAACTTGCGGCCGTAGGCCTCGCGGGCGTGGCTGGTGAGCTTCTCGACCACCCCGGCGCCGTCGTCGGGCCCGAAGACGTTGGTGAAGACGTAGTCGGCGTTGCGGGCGCCGAACTCCCGCCCCTGCCCGGAGGAGCCGGCGTTGAGGATGGGCATGCGGCCCGCGAACGGCTTGGGGTTGCCGTAGATGTGCTTGCCCTGGAAGAACCGGCCCTGGTGGTCGAACGGCTCGTCCTCGCTCCAGATGCGCTCGATGAGGTCGAACCACTCCTGGGCCATTGCGTAGCGGTCGTCGTGCTCGGTGGGCAGGTCCACCCCGAAGATCTCGTACTCGGGCTGGTTCCAGCCAGCGACGACGTTCAGCCCCGCGCGGCCGTGGCTGAGCTGGTCGATGGTGGCCAGCTGCTTGGCGACGACGATCGGGTGGTTGAAGGCGGTGTGGACGGTGGAGAAGATGGTGATGTTCTTGGTCTTGGCGAGCAGCCCTGCCGCCCACGTGATGGTCTCGAGGACGCCGCCGTGGAAGTTCGTCTCGCCGCCGTAGCCGATCCACCGGGCGATCGGCAGCAGGAAGTCGATGCCCACCTCGTCGGCGAGGACCGCCATCCGCTCGTTGTCGTCCCAGCTGGCGCTCCAGCGCTCCTCGATCTTGGTCACGGCGAACCCGCCGGAGCAGTTCGCGCTGAACAGGCCGAGCTTCAGGCCGGTGTCGGTGAGCATCGGGCGCTGCAGCCCGGTCTGGGTCGTCTGGGTCATCGGGGTCTCCTGATGGTGCTGGAAGGGTGGGAGGGCACGCCTGACCGCGGCGGCCGGCGTACGGCCGCCGCGAGGGCGGGGGGGCGACCGGCGGTCCGGCCCCGCGTGCCGGTCGGCACGCGGCCGCGCCGACCGGGCTCAGCCGCGCGTGCTGGCGGCGGCGGCCGCCTGGAGGACGTCGCAGATGGCTCGGGCGACGATCTCGGCGCCCACGCGCTGGCCCACGCTGGCGGCGGTGCCGCCGAGGAGGACGTCGGCCTCCCAGCGCACCGTCGAGCCGCCGGCGGCGGGCTCGAAGCTCAGCAGGAGGTCGGCGTCGACGAGGTTGCTGCCCCGGGTGGCACGCACGGCGACCGCCGCGGAGGAGTCGGTGACCCGCCCGGGGGTGATCGTCGTCGCGAACCGGATCGGGCCGAGGGAGATGACCGGGTAGTACTCCACCCGGAGCGTGCCGTCCTCGGTGACCTCGACGTCCCGGAAGGCCGGGACGCCGGCGAGCACCTCGGGCGAGGCGGCGAGCGACCGCAGCGCGTCGGGCCCGGCGGGGGTGTCGAACGTGCCGGCGAGCTTCATCGGATCACCTTGACCTTGGCGGAGTTGGCCCCGGCGAGAAGGTCGAGGACCACCTCGGAGGGGATGTGGCTGTCGAGGACCATGCCCGTGTCGCGCAGCGCGTCCTGCACCGCGGCGCCGAGGGTGTGCTGGGGAGCGCCGCCGCCCTCGCCCATGCCCTTGGCGCCGGTGGGCGTGAACGGCGAGGGGCTGACGACGTTGTCGTAGCGCAACGTCGGCATGTCGTAGGAGGTGGCGGCGTGGTAGTCGTAGAAGTTCGCGCCGAGCAGCTGCCCGTCCGGCGTGTAGTGGAAGTTCTCGAAGAGCGCCGCGGACAGGCCGTGCGCCGTGGCGCCGTGCACCTGGCCCTGGATGAGCATCGGGTTGATGGGATTGCCGCAGTCGTCGACCATCCCGTACCGCAGCACCGTCACCTGACCGGTCTCCTCGTCGATCTCCACGACGGCCGCGTGGACCTGGGTGGAGTACGTGAGGGTGAGGTTGCCCTTCTTCGTCTCGATGTCCGGCACGGTGAAGGGGGCGTTGTACACGCCGCGGCCGACCAGGGTGACGGTCTCGGCCAGCTCGCGAGGCAGCTCCGCCGGAGACATGTGAACCAGCCAGCCCACCGCCTGGATGGGCATTTGCCGGTCCGGGTCGCCGGCGACCTTGACCATGCCGTCCTCGAGGACGAGCTCGTCGGGGGTAGCGCCCAGCTGGGAGCCGGCCACGAGCTTGATCTCGCGGACGAGCTTGTTGGTCGCGTCGATCAGCGCCCCGATGCCGGTGACGACGAACTGGGAGGCGTAGGAGCCGGAGAAGCCGGTCTGCGCGCCCAGCAGCGAGTCCCCGCCCCGGTGGGTGATGAGGTCCTCGGGCCGCAGGCCCAGCATGTCCGCGACGACCTGAGCCATCGTGGTCTCGTGCCCCTGGCCGTAGGCCACGCCGCCGGTGACGACATAGACGGAGCCGTCCGAGCCCATGCGCACCAGCCCGGCCTCGGTGTTGCCGCTCATCCCGGAGTTGGGGTTGATGTAGCGCGACTGGCCGAAGTTGTTGGTCCCCGAGTCGAGCGTGGACCCGATGCCGATGCCGATCCGCTTGCCGGTGCCCACGGCGGCCGCTTGCAGGCGCCGGGCGTCCTCGTAGTCGATGAGCTCGAGCACCTTGCGCAGGCTGAGCGGGAGGTTGCCCGAGTCGTACACGCACTCGTTGACGGTGGTGTAGGGATACTGCTCGGGCTGGATGTAGTTCTTCAGCCGGAACTCCACCGGGTCGAGTCCGAGCTTGGTGGCGGCGATGTCGAACAGGCGCTCCATCGCCCACAGGTGCTGCATGCGGGAGTAGCCGCGCACCGGCAGGGTCGGGCCCTTGTTGGTGTACACCGACTTCCAGTTCACCCGCAGGTGCTTGATCTGGTAGCAGGCGTTGGCCACCTGGGACCAGATCGGGGCGCCGAGCGGCTCGTAGCGGGTGTAGGCGCCGTGGTCGTCCAGGGCGTCGTAGGTCACGCCGAGGACGGTGCCGTCGTTCTGCACGGCGATCTTGAGGTTGGTGAAGGTGCGCTCGTTGGAGTGGCCGCCCTCCATGTGCGCCTCGGAGCGCGTCTGGGTCCAGCGCACGGGCCGGCGGAACTTCCGGGCCATGAGCGCCAGGGCGACCATGGGGATGAACATCCCGACCTTGACGCCGAAGGAGCCGCCGATGTCCTTGCTCAGCAGGCGGATCTTCTCCACGGGGTGACGCAGCGCCTTGGAGATCATCAGCAGCGTCAGCTGCGGCTGGGCGCACCCGCTCTGGATCGTGAAAGTGTCCATGCCCGCGTCGTAGTCGACCGAGACGACGAAGGTCTCCAGCGGCGTCGGGGAGAAGCGGTGGAAGTGCAGCTCGTCGACCTCGATGACGTGGTCGGCGTTCTCCAGGGCGAAGTCGATGTCGCCGAAGTCGAAGTCGCCCTGCCAGGAGACGTTCGAGCCGATGCCCTCGTGGAGCACCGGTGCCTCGGGCCGCACGGCGTCGCGGGCGTCGACGACGACGGGCAGCGGCTCGTACTCCACCACGACGGCGGCGGCGGCGTCGCGGGCCGCCTCGCGGGAGTCGGCGGCGACGGCGACCACGGGCTCGCCGACGTACCGGACCTTGCCGCCGCTGGCCAGGGGCCGGTCGACCTCGGCCGCGCCGGGGCCGGCCTGGTACTCGATGAAGGGGTCGCTGAGCTCCTCGACGTCCTGCGGGGTCAGCGTGCCGACGAAGCCCTCGACCAGTGCGGCGCCGGAGACGTCGATCTTCGTGATGCGGGCGTGGGCGTAGGGGGACCGGACGAACTGGACGTAGGCGAGGCGGTAGGTGGGGGTGTCGTCGGCGAACTCGCCCTCGGCACGCAGGAGGCGGTCGTCCTCGCGGCGGAGGATCGCCTGGCCCTCGTACTTCTCCTTGGCGGTCGCCGTCGTGGAGGTGATGGTCATGCCCGCGCCTCCTCGGCCTCGGTGTGCCGGCCGTGCGGCAGCGGGGCGTCGGCCCCGCCGGCGGCGCAGACGGCGTTGACGATGTTCTCGTAGCCGGTGCAGCGGCAGATGTTGCCCTTCAGGGCCCGGCGCACCGACTCGTTGGTGACCTCTTCACCCGACTCGAGGAAGTCGGTGGCGGTCATGAGGAACCCGGAGGTGCAGTAGCCGCACTGGAGGGCGTGGTGCTCCTTGAACTTCTGCTGCAGGTCGTTCAGGGTGCCGTCCTCAGCGGCGAGCGACGCGGCGGTCTCGACCTCGGAGCCGTCGGCCTGGACGGCCAGGATCATGCAGGACTTCGCCAGCTTGCCGTCCCAGCGGACGGTGCAGGCGCCGCAGTTGCCCGTGTCGCAGCCGATCTTCGGGCCGCGTCGGTCGAGGTCGTCGCGCAGCCAGTGCACGAGCAGCTTGCGGGAGGGGACGACGCCCGTGCGCGTCTCGCCGTCGACGGTGACGGTGATGGTGTGGAGGTCCGGACCGGTGAGCAGGTCCGCCGTGGTCTGCTGGCTCATGCCTGCTCCTTCTCGGTGAGGGCGACCAGGGCGCGGCGCAGCTGCACCTTGGCCATCGCGCGCCGGTACTGGGCGCTGCCGTGGGTGTCGGAGATGGTCTCGAACGGCTCGGTGTCGAACGCCTTCAGGGCCGCCGTGACGGTCTCGGCGGCGGCCGGGCGCCCGGCGAGGGCTGCCTCCACCGCGGGCAGGCGCACCGGGGAGCCGGGCACCGCGCCGAGGAAGACGCGCGGGTCGGCGAGCGTGCCGCCGCTGACGCCGGCTCGCACCACCACCCGGGCCAGCGCCCAGGAGTCCCGGGCGAGCTGCATGTGGCGGTGGACCAGGACGTCCGTCGCCGGCAGCGCGGGCACGTGCACGGCGACGAGCAGCCCGCCGCCCGTCACCGCGGTGCACAGGGCGCCGCGGAAGAAGTCCGCGGCGGGCAGGGTGGCCGTGCCGTCGTCGACGATGACCTCGAACGCGGCGCCGAGGGCCGAGAGCAGCGGCGGGAAGTTGTTCGTGGGGTCGTTCAGCGAGACGTTCCCGCCGATCGTGCCCCGGTTGCGGACCTGGCGGTCCACCAGGCCGGCGGCCATCTCTGCCACGGCCGGGGCCACCTCGTTGACGAGGGGACCGGCGGCCAGCTCCGCGTACGTCGTCGCGGCGCCGATGCGCACACCGTCGGCGGATCGCGAGACGCCGCGCAGCTCCTCGAGGGCGTGCACGTCGATCAGCGCCGACGGCGAGACCAGATCGAGCTTGAGGGCGTTGATCAGCGTCTGCCCGCCGGCCAGCACGGCCGAGCCGGGCACCTCGCGCAGAAGGGTGGCGGCATGCCCGGCGCTCTGCGGCCGGACGTACCGGAAGGGCGGAAGAATCATGAAGGGGACCTTCCTCTCGAGCCCGAGGGCTCGGTCGTCGTCGTCGACTCGAATGGCGGGAAGCATCGCGAATCTGTGATCACATGTCAAGAGGATCAGATACGCGTGTCCCGCCCATCCTGCTCCGTCGTGGCACCGGCGTGCGGCTTTTCGGCCGGAGGCCTCTGCTCGCGGCTTCCCGCGGCCCCGCCGTCCGTGATCACACATCGGTACACTCGGTGCACGCCCGGCAACCCGGGTCCGTCCCGCGCGAAGGTTCCGAACACCATGACGTCCACCGACCACGACCTGTTCGAGCTCTCCCCCGACGGCCCCGCCGGGATCCACCGGACGATGGCGGACCGCGTCACGGTCGAGATCCACCGGCTCATCATCATGGGTGACCTCGAGCCCGGGGCCGCCCTGCCCATCCGCGACCTCGCCGACCGCTTCGGCACCAGCTCCATGCCGGTGCGGGAGGCGCTGCGCCGCCTGGATGCGCTAGGCCTCGTCGAGATCACCCCGCACCGCGGGGCCCGGGTCGCCGAGACCTCGGTGGAGGACCTCGAGGACACCTACCGGGTCCGGCTCCTCCTCGAGCCGCTCGCCGTCGCCGCGGCCGCCGAGTCCGTCGACGACGCCCACCTCGAGCGGGCGGCCGACGCCCTCGCCCGGCACAACGCCGCTATGGACGCCGGGGACCTCGACCGGGCCCGCACCGCCCACACGGAGTTCCACTTCCTCCTCTACCAGGGGGCCGGCTCCCGGTGGCTCCAGCGGGCGATCGAGCCGGTCTGGCAGAACAGCGACCGCTACCGCTTCGCCGCCTCCGGCGGCGAGAAGGACCGCAGCCGCGCCGAGCACACCGAGATCCTCGAGGCGTGCCGGGCGCACGACGCCGCCGCCGCCGAGGCGGCCATGCGCCGCCATCTCGAGGGGGCGCGCGACCGCATCAGGGCCGCGATGCGGTCCCACCGCGTCTGACCGCCCTCCTCGCGGGGAGGGGCGCCCCAGCCTTGCCCGGCCCCTCCTCCGCACGGGCGGGGAGACCGGAGGGCCGCGGCCGCACACCGGCGACCCGTCCGGGTGAGCCGGCCCCCGACCGGCCCGGACACGCACCCGTTCCCATAGCCAACTTCATTGACATGTGATCACATACTCCCCAGGGCGGCGCGCGGCGCAGTGAGGGCGCCCGCCGCCAAGCTGACGAGAGGGAACCGGTGACCACTGCCTTCGAGCCCGCCCCGGACCGGACGGGCGGGCTGCACGACACCCTGTCGGACCGGGTGACCGCCGAGCTGCACCGCCTGATCCTGACCGGTGAGCTGCCCGCGGGGTCGGCCCTGCCGATCCAGGAGCTGGCCGAGCGGTTCACCACGAGCGCCATGCCCGTCCGCGAGGCCCTGCGGCGCCTCGCCGGTCTCGGCGTGGTGGAGATCGTGGCGCACCGGGGCGCCCGGGTGCGCGACCTGACCGAGGAGGACCTCGCGGACACGTACCGGATGCGGCTCACGCTCGAGCCGCTGGCCGTCTCGCTCGCCGCCGAGCGCAGCGACGAGGCGGTCGCCCGGAAGGCTATGGAGGCGCTCGAGCGCCACGAACGGCACCGCGAGGCCGGCGACCTCGAGCGCGCGCGGCGCGCGCACACGGATTTCCACTTCGGCCTGTACCGCGCCTCGGGCTCGCGCTGGCTGCTGCGGGCGATCGAGCCGGTCTGGCAGAACAGCGAGCGTTACCGCTTCAGCGCCCGCCGCGCGCACGCCGCGGTGCACCGGAGCGCCACCGACGCCTTGCGCAGCCACGAGGAGCACGTCCACATCCTCGACGCCTACCGGGCGGGGGACGCCGCGGCCGCCGAGCGGGCCATGCGCGAGCACCTCGAGGGCGCCATGACGCGCATGCAGGCCGCGATCAGCTGACGCGGGCGTGCCCCGCCCGGTCGACGCGGGTGTCAGGCCCCCGACCGTCCCGCCGCGGCGCCGAGGAACGCGGCCGCGTTGTCCGCTGCCACCCGGTCCGCGGCCGCCGGGCCGCGGTGCGCCAGCAGCGCCAGCGGGTCGTCGGTGCCCATGGGGAAGGGCCAGTCGCTGCCCACCAGGAGGTGCTCCTCGCCGACGACGCCGACGGCGAGGTCGAGCGCGGCGGCGTCGTGGGCGAGGCAGTCGACCCACAGCCGGGCGGCCTCCTCCCGCAGGTCCGCGTCCCGCCGGGGCACGCCGGGGCGGTCGGTGTCCAGCCCCCGCTGGTACCGGCCCAGCACCGCCGGCAGCACGCCGCCGCAGTGCACGAGGGCGATCCGCAGGCCCGGGTGGCGCTGGAGCACCCCACCGAGGAGGAGCTGGGCCGCGGCGAGACCGGTCTCGACGGGGTTGCCGAGGAGGTTCCCGAGGTAGAGCTCGTCGAGCCGCTCGTCCGGGGAGGCGCCGGGGTGCAGCACCAGGGGTGCGTCGAGAGCGACGAGTCCCGCCCACAGCGGGGCGAGCCGGTCGTCGGCCAGGCTCACCGAGCGCCCGCCGGCCGAGGCGGTGAACCCGACCGACCTCTCCCCGAGCCGACCGAGCTCGGCGACGGCCAGGTCGGGGTGCTCCAGCGGCAGGTAAGCGAGCGGCACGAGGGCCGGGTAGCCCCGGGTGAGCTCCCGCAGGCCGTCGTTGAGGGCCCGCACCCACCGTTCGGCCTGCTCGGGCGCCAGGTGCTGGCGGTACAGCGGCGGCGGCACCGAGACTAGGGCGCGCTCCAGCCCGGCGCCGGCGAGCCACTCGACCAGCCGCTCGGGGGCGTACAGGCCCGGCGGGCCGATGACGTGCTCGCCGGCGGCCAGCCGGCCGCCGGCGTCCCGCAGCCCGGCGGCTGCGAGGACGTCGGCGGCCGGGACCGGCACCAGGTGCGTGTGGATGTCCGTCCGGGTCATCCCACCACCTGATAGGCGGACAGGGAGCTCGCCGTGACGGTGTTGCGCAGCTCGCCGAGCCCCGTGACGCGCGTGACCAGCTCGTCCCCCGCGCCGAGGAAGATCTGCGGCTCGCGGGCGTTGCCGATCCCGCTCGGGGTGCCGGTGAGGATCACGTCGCCCGGCAGCAGGGTCATGCCCCAGCTGAGCTCGGCGATGATCTGGCCGATGGTGAAGGCCATCTGCCGCGTGCTCGCCGACTGCAGCTCGCGCCCGTTGAGCTCGAACGTGATCCGTAGGTCGGCCACGTCGACCTCGTCCGGCGTGGTGACCCAGGGCCCGATGGGCATCGAGGCGTCGATGCTCTTGCCCTTGAGCCACTGGCCGCCGTGGGCCCGCTGGAGGTCGCGCTGGGAGACGTCGTTGGCCACGAGCAGGCCCGCGACGTGCTCCATCGCCCGGTCCTCCGGGATCGACCGGCCGCCGCGGCCGATGACGACGGCGACCTCCGCCTCGTAGTCCCACTTCGCCGAGAGGTCCGGGTCCCACGCGATGGGGTCGCGCGGGCCGATGACGCTCAGCGGGCCCTTGGTGAAGAAGGTCGGGTGCTCCGGCCGGCTCGCCGGGTCCTGCCCCTCACGCTTGCCCTTCGACTCCTCGAAGTGGTCCCAGTAGTTCCAGCCGGTGCACAGCACGTCCCGGTTGAACCGGGTCAGCGGTGCGAGCAGGTCCAGGGCGGCCGTGGCCACCCGCTCTGCGCCCGCCGCGGCCGCGGCGGCCGCCGCGGCGGCCGCCGGGTCGCGGACGATCTCGTCCGGGGTGGGGGCGCCGGCCGGCAGGACGAGCGCCTCCTCCCCCTCGACGAGGAACGTGCGCCTCTCCCCCGCGTGGCGCGCGGCTCCGAAGCGCATCAGCCCGCCTCGGGCAGGACGGCGATGGCGTTGATCTCGATGAGGTAGTCCTTGTTGACGAACTTCGAGACCTCCACCATCGTCGAGGCCGGCGCGACGCCGGTGAAGTACTGGCTGCGGACGGCGTGGATGGCCTGGAAGTCCTCCATGTTCCGCACGTACACGTCGACGCGGACGATGTCGTCCAGGGTGCCGCCGGCGGCCTCGACCGCCGCCTGGAGGTTCTGGCACACCTGGTGGGTCTGGGCGCTGACGTCGCCGACGCCGGTGACCCCGCCCTCGGCGTTGCGGGCCGTCATGCCGGAGATGAACACCAGCGTGCCCTGGGCCTTGATGGCCGTGGCCTGGGCGAAGTGGCCGTTCGGCACGGCCAGCTTGTCGCTGCGGATCTCAGTCTTGGTTGCCATGTGGTCTTTCCTTTCGGTGGAAGGGGTTGTGGCCCTGCGGCGGGTGCGGTCGTCCTGCCCGCCCTGGGGCCGGTGGGGTTGGATCAGCGGATGGATCAGCGCGCGTCGGCGGGGTCGGAGTACCAGCTGGGCTGGGTCGGGTAGTGCGGGCCGTCGTAGATCTCCAGCAGCACGGTCTCCTCCTCGGCGAGGGTCGGACCGTGCATGCTCCCGCGCGGGTTCCAGTAGAAGGAGCCGGCGGTCAGGGTGACGTCGGTGGGGACGTAGGTGTAGCGCCCCGACAGGCAGAACATGAACTGGTTGGAGGCGTGGGAGTGCCGGCTCGGGATGCCCGAGCCCTTCTCGAACTTCACCAGCGTGATCGAGGCACCGGTGTCCTCGTTGCGCCACAGCGTCTTGTGGCTCAGCCCGGCGAGGGTCTTGTCCACCCACTCCAGGTCGCCGCTCTGCACGAGGATCTCCCGGAACCGGTAGGTCGCCTCGCCGTCGAGGACGGGGCCGGCCTGCTCGCGGGAGCGGTCCGGCGCCTCGCCGCCGTAGCGGGCCGGCTCGGAGAGGTTCTCGGCCCACTCGTGGGCGTCGACGGCCTCGGGGCGCGGGGGCGTGGGGACGAGCGGCAGGGGCGTGCTGATCTCGGTCATGCGTGGTCCTTTCCGGTGCCGTGCGCCAGGTAGTCCAGCGCGACGACGAAGAACGTGCGGTCGTGGTCGGTCTCGTTGTCGAGCTTGTAGGTCCCGCCCTCGTGGTAGCTCACGGAGGCGGCCAGCGCGTCGTCCTCGAGGTCGGCGTCGAGCTCGGCCACCACGTGACCGACGTCCTCGAGTTCGAGGGCGAGGCGCGTGCGGGCGGGCACCGTAGCCGTCCAGACCCGGACGTAGTCGGTGCCGATGACGGGCACGCGGCCGTCGTCGGGGCGGGGCAGGTCGGGCACCTCGCCCTCGATGCTGCGGGCCCCCGGGCCGACGTCGAGGATGCCCTCGGCCCGGTTCTCGCCCAGGTCCTTGAGCTCGAGGAGCCGGTTGCGGTACCGGGTGCCGCCCGTGTTGGTCAGGCGGTGGATCGGCGAGACGGGACGGAAGACGGCGCCGCCAGAGTACTCCGAGACGTGGCGCGGCTCGCTGCCGTCGAGCCAGTCCATGCGCCCCGAGGAACCGGCGACCGACAGCACGACGTAGGGGTTGTGGTGCTGGTGCCACGGGTGCGTGCCCCCCGGGGGCAGGACGACGTCCCACACCCGCACGACCGGGGTGTCGAGGATGACGCTCGTTCCCACCCCGACCAGGGTGATCTCCGTTCCGTCCGGCGCGGTGACGACGTCGTTCATGCGAGGACCTCCTCGGGCTGGGGGGCCGCGGCGGCCCCGTCGGGTTCGGCGCCCGCGTCCGGGGCGCCACGGAGCTCCGCCGGGCCCGGCCGGACGATGCGGGCGTAGATCTCCTCGGCCACCTGGGAGCCGGTGGACCAGTCGGCGATGGCCGCGATGTGGCCGTCGGGGCGCAGGAGCACGACCGTGCCGTCCTCGACCCCGAGGCGCCGGCGCAGCCGCTCGCCCGGGTCGAAGCAGGACCGCTCGCGCAGGCCAGAGTCGTGCGGGGCGTCCCAGCGGCTGACCAGCAGGTGGGTCAGGCCGGGCGTGCCCGCCGGGGGCAGCACGGGCCGGCGGCGGGCGTCGGCGAAGTGCAGCGCGACGAAGCTGTCGGCGGCCAGCCGGTGGAGGTGGGCCTCCTCGCCGTCGGGGCCGTACACGGGCACGTCGGGCACCCGGTCGCCGACCCGGACGGGCTGGGGCTCCTGGCCCGCGCGGACCATCGACCACTCCCCCGTGCCGGCCACGTCGAGGCGGACCCCGAGCAGCGAGCGGGTCATCGCCCAGCCCCAGCCGCCCTGCCCGCCGCTCTCGACGCGTCCGGCGCCCCCCATGGCCAGGCGGGCGCTCTCCGCCATCTCGCCGGAGCCGCGGATCGCGACGGAGGACTGCTCGGCCTCGTAGCCGGCCAGCAGGGCCGGGTCGGCCCAGCCGCGCAGCACCCAGGCCAGGCGCCAGGGCAGGTTGGAGGCGTCCAGCACGCCGGTGTTCAGGCCCAGCGCCCACATCGGGGTGATGAGGTGGGCGGCGTCGCCCATGAGGAAGACCCGGCCCTCGCCCCAGCGGTCGGCCACGCGCTGGTGGACGGTGTAGACGTTCGTGCCGAGCAGCTCGACGTCGTCCACCTCCCCGATGAACCGCAGCGCCTTGTCGCGCAGCTCCTCCGGTCCCGGCTGCGGCGCGTCGGGCCGCAGCGGGAAGAGGAACCGCCAGCAGTGCGGCTGGCGCACGAGGATCATCCACTCCGCCGGGTCGGCGAAGTAGGCCAGGTAGGGGTAGTCACGGGGGTTGCCGACGTCGAGGTCGACCTTGAGGTCGACGAGCATGTACCGCTCCTCGAGGGTCTTGCCCTCGACGGTGATGCCGAGCTGGTCGCGGATGCCGGACCGGCCGCCGTCGCAGGCGAGGACGTACCGGGCGTCGAGCTCGTGCACGCCGTCGGGACCCTCGACGGTCAGGGTGACGTGGTCGGGTTGCTGGACGAGGCCCGTCACGCGGTGGCGCAGCCGCAGCACCTCGGGGTCGCGTCCGCGCAGCACCTCCTCCAGGACGGCCTCGAGGCTGTTCTGGGGGATGTTGACGACGAAGGGGAAGCGGGTGTCGCCGGCCAGGACGTCGGTCTTCACGCTCGGCGCGGCGGCGTTGGTGGCCCGGTCGACCTCGCCGATCTCGTCCATCCGCAGCGCGGCGCGCAGCACCGGGGCGGCGGCGCCGTAGCGGTCGAGGACCTCGATCGTCCGGGTCAGCACGGTGCCGGCCTTGGTGTCCAGCGAGAGCCGCTCGTCCTCCTCCAGGACGACGACGGGGATCCCGTAGTGCTTCAGGCCGAGGGCGGTGATGAGGCCGACGGGCCCGGCGCCGACGACCACGACGGGCAGCTCGCCGGTGGGGGCGCCAGGAGGGGCGGTGGGTGCCATGCGGGTCACTCCTTGGGGTAGGAACGGTCGCGGCTCAGCGTCGAGCCGGTCATCGTGGCGGCGTCGGAGAGCAGGAACAGCAGGGGCCCGACGACGTCCTCGGGCGTGCCGATGCCGGTGGTGCGGGCCCAGTGCTCGCGCTCCGCCCCGTCGGGGTTGGCGGCGCGGAACTGCGGGGTGTCGACGACCCCGGGGGCCAGGACGTTGACGCGCACCCGGTGCTCGGCCACCTCGGCGGCGAGGGACTTGGCGAACGGGATGAGCGCCCCCTTGCTCGCCGCGTAGGCGGAGGCCTCGGCCCGGCCCATGTGCGCCAGGCCGGAGGTGAACAGCACGATCGAGCCGTCGCGGCGCGCGACCATGGACGGCAGCACCGCCTGGCAGGCCCACACGACGCCGTCGAGGTTCACGCCGAGCACCTTGCGCCACTCGTCGGGGTCCATGTCGGCGACGGCGGTGCGCGGCTGGATCGCGGCTCCCGCCACCAGGCCGGTGACGTGCCCGTGCTCGGCGACGACGGCGTCCACGGCACCGTGGACGGCGTCGCGGTCGGCGACGTCCACCCGCAGCTGGCTGACGCCCGGGGCGCCCACGAGGGCGTCGGAGTGCGCGACGTCGAGGACGACGGCCTGCCCGCCCGCGGCGCCGACGGCCCGCGCAAGGGCGGCGCCGATGCCGTTGGCACCGCCGGTGACGAGGACGACGTCCCCTGTCGAGTCGAAGCTGGTCTTCACCTGATGGCCTCCATGTCGGTTCGGGGAAGGTCCACGCCGACGGCCGCGGCCGCCCGCTGCAGGCCCTCGAGGGTGCTCGGGTCCATGACGATGCCCTCGGCGGCGGCCCTGGCTGCGAGGGCGGCGCCGCGCTGGCCGGGCAGAACGACCGGGTCGGCGCCCGGGCGGGGCCGCGAGCCGAGGACGCCCGCGGCGAGCTGCGCCATGCCGGCGGCGAAGGCCTCGCGGCCCACGAAGTGCTCGACGTCGATGGCGAGGAAGAAGTGCGCGCAGTCGTTGGGGACCGCGGTGTCCTGGTAGAGCGGCGCCACCGCGGTGCCGAACGCCCCGCCGGAGAGCACGCCCGCGAGGACGTCGACGACCAGGGCCAGGCCGAAGCCCTTGGCGCCCCCGGCGGGCAGGAGCATGCCCTCCAGGGCGGCCGCCGGATCCGCGGTGGGCACGCCGTCGGCGTCGGTGGCCCAGGTCTCGGGGATGGGCCGCCCCTCCGCGGCGGCGATGCGGATCTTGCCCAGCGCGGCCTCGGACAGGGCCATGTCCACACCGAGACCGGGGTCGCCGGGGGCGGCGACGGCCACGGGGTTGTTGCCCACGACCGGCTCGGCACCGCCCGGCGCGGGCATGAGCGGGCGGGTGTTGGCCATGGCCACCCCGATGCAGCCCTGGGCCGCGGCGAGCTGGGCGAAGGGCAGGGCGCGACCGAAGTGGAAGGCCCCGCGCACGGCGACCGCGCCGACGCCCAGCCGCTTGGCCTTCTCGACGGCCAGGCCCATGGCCTGCACGGCGGTGAGCTGGCCCAGCGCGTGGCCGGCGTCGAGGACGGCGCCGGCTCCGCCGTCGTCCCGGACGACGTGAGCGGTGGCGGCGGTGCTGACGGAGCCGGCCCGCAGGCGCTCGACGTACATCGGCACGAGCATCACCCCGTGCGAGGCGACGCCGTGGGCGTCGGCGTCGACGAGGCTGTCGGCGAGGGCGCGCGCCGGCTCGGGGGCGAGCCCGGCGCCCTCGAGGACGGCCGCCGTCGCGGCGGTGAGCCAGGCGGGGCTCACAGTGGATGGTGTGGTCAACGGTTCTTCCCTCTCTCGGGCGCGGGCGGCGGTGCGGGCTGGGTGGGATCAGACGGTCATCGCCCGGCGCATGCGCTCCTTGGCGCCGGTGAGGTGGCGCCGCATCGCCCGCGCGGCGGCACCGGCGTCGTGGTCCAGGCAGGCCTGGAGGATCTCCGTGTGCTCGGCATGGCTGCGGGCGAGCGCCTCGGGGTCGCCCGGGGAGGCGAAGCGGTACCGCTCGCTGTTCTGCCACACCGGCTCGATGGCCCGGAGCATCCAGCGCGAGCCGGAGGCCCGGTACAGGAGGAAGTGGAACTCGGTGTGGGCGGCGCGGGCGGCGTCCACCTCCCCGCCGTGGAGCAGACGCTCGTGGCGCTCGAGCGCCACGCCGGCCTCGCCGCCCTGTTCCAGGGTGAACTGCCGGGCGGCGGCCGCGACGATCACGGGCTCGAGGGCGAGCCGGGTCGCGTACGTGTCCTCGAGGTCCACCACCGACAGCTCGGCGACCCGGGCGCCGCGGTGCGGGACCACCTCGACGAGGCCGAGCGCGCCGAGGCGCCGCAGCGCCTCGCGCACCGGCATCGCGCTGGTCTCGTACTGCTCGGCGAGCTCCTGGATCCGCAGCCAGGACCCGGCCTCGAAGTCCCCGCCGAGGATGGCCCGGTGGAGCTCGACGGCGACGCGGTCGGCGAGGGTGCGCTGAAAGCCGGAGCCGTCGCCCGGGGAGAGCTCGAAGAGCTGGCTGGTGCTGCTCACCGGTGCTCCTCCGCCCAGGGCAGCAGCGCCTTTTCCAGCCAGGCCAGCAGGTAGAACAGCACGATGCTCATCAGCGCCAGCAGGACGATCGCGGCGAAGGCGAGCGCGGTGTCGGCGCTGGCGCCGGACTGGACGATGACGAAGCCCAGGCCCGATGACGCGCCGACGAACTCGGCGATGACCGCGCCGATGACGGCCAGCGAGATGGCGTTCTTCAGCCCGACGAAGACCTGCGGCAGGGCCCAGCGGAAGCGGATCTTGGCGAACTCCTGCATCTCGGAGGCGTCCAGCGAGCGGGAGAGCTCCACGAGCTCGGCCGGGGTCGAGCGCAGGCCCGAGACGGTGGAGAGCACGATCGGGAAGAAGCACAGCAGGATGACCATGACGATCTTGGGCGTCTGCCCGAAGCCCATCCACACGACGAGGATCGGGGCGATGGCCACCTTGGGCACCGAGTTCACCGCGAGGAGCAGCGGGTAGAGCATCAGCTCCACCACCCGGAACCGGGAGATGGCCATGGCGACCGGGATGCCGATGAGGATCGACAGCGCGAAGCCGAGGAGCGTCTCCCCCAGCGTGACCCAGGTCTGCTCGAGCAGGTAGGGCCCGAGCTCGACGAGCGTGCCGGCCACCACCTGGGGCCCGGGCACGAGGTACTCGGGGATCTCGAACAGGACGGTGGCCAGCCACCACAGCGCCGCGATGAGCACGACGGCCAGGACCGGCAGGCCCACGGTGGCCAGGGACTGCGAGCTGCGGCCACGGCGCCGGGCCGGGACCGTGCGGGTCGCCGGGGCGGTGCCGTTCTTCGGGGCGGTCACGGCGGTCATGCGGCTGCTCCTTCGGGCTCGGGCATCAGCAGGTCGTGCAGCCTGGCGCTGACCCGCGTGACCTCGTCGGCGTGGGCGTTCTGCCCCAGGGTGCGGGGCCGGGGGATGCCGACGTCGACGACCTCACGCAGCCGCCCGGGCCGCGGGCTGAGGACGACGACGCGGTCGGCCAGCAGCACGGCCTCGTCGATGGAGTGGGTGACGAACACGATCGTGGTGTTCTCCTCGGCGACCACGCGCTGGAGCTCGACGGACAGCTCGGCCCGGGTCAGGGCGTCCAGGGCGGAGAAGGGCTCGTCCATGAGGAGGACCTTCGGACGCTGGATCAGCGAGCGGCACAGGGACACCCGCTGCTGCATACCGCCGGAGAGCTCGTGCGGGAGCTTGTCCTCGAAGCCCTTCAGGCCGGCGAGCTCGAGGAGCTGGTGCGCCCGCTCGCGGTGTGCGTCGCGGTCGAGCCGCAGGATCTCCACCGGCAGCATGAGGTTGTCCAGGACCGACCGCCAGGGCAGCAGCGCCGGACGCTGGAACATCACGCTGACGTCCCGGCGGGGCCGGCGCACCGGCTCGCCCGCCACCTTGACCGTGCCGGCGGTGGGGGTGATGAGCCCGGCAATCACCCGCAGGAGCGTGGACTTCCCGCAGCCGGAGCGGCCCACGAGGGTGACGAACTCGTTGGTGGCGACCTCGAGGTTGATGTTCTCCAGCGCGTGGACGGTGCCGGTTTTCGTGGTGAAGACCTGGGAGACGTTGTCGATGGAGATCATGGCCTGCTCACTTCCCGGGCGCGAGGTCGAAGTCGACGACGTCCTCCGGGGTCACCGGGTTCTTCAGGGCCGGGCCCATGATGTCGATAGTCGACTGGACCCGGTCGGGGTCGATCGCGCCGACCTTCGTGCCGTCCACCTCGACGTAGGGCGCCATGAGCTTGACCTCGGCGGTCGCGACGTCCTGGTTCTGGGTGGGCTGGTACTTGCGGAGGATCTCCCCGGTCTCCTCAGGGTTCTCCACCGAGTACTCCAGGCCCTTGAGCAGCGCCTCGGTGAACCGGCTCACCAGCTCCGGGTCGGCCTCGGCGAGCTTGTCGGAGGTGAACAGGACGTTGCCGTACAGGTCCGGCAGCACGTCGCCGTAGGGCAGGACGACGACGTCCTTGCCCTGCGCCGCCGCGGCGATGAGCGGCTCGCCCACGACGAACTGACCGATCGCGTCGACCTGGCCGCTGACGAGCAGCTGAGGCAGGGCCGGGGGCGCGGCGGGGACGAACTCCACCGAGGCCGGGTCGAGGCCGGCGGCCTTGGCGTAGGTGGGGAAGATGACCTGGTTCGTCGAGCCGGGCTGGTCGCCGACCTTCTTGCCGGCGAGGTCGGCCGGCTCGGCGATGCCGCGGTCCCCGAGGGTGACGACGGCGGCGAGGGACTTCTGGTGGATGACGCCGACGGTCGTCACCGGCAGCTGCTCGTTGGCGACGGTGACGACGACGGTGGAGAAGTCCCCGGTGCCGAAGTCCGCGCTGCCGGAGGCGACGAGCTTCATGACGTCGACCGTGCCGGAGCCGGGCTCGATGGTGACGTCGATGCCCGCCTCGTCGAAGAAGCCCTTCTCCTCGGCGACGTAGGCGTAGGCGTCGCGGCCGAAGGTGTTGAAGGACGTCAGGTACGTGACCTTGGCGGTCTCGCCCGCCGCGGAGGAGGACTTCCCGCCGGCGCTCGGGGCGGCCCCGGCGTCGTCGCTGGCTCCGCCGCAGGCGGCGAGGGCGAGGACGCCGACGAGGGCGGCGGCGGCGCTGAGGGTGCGTCGTGTCTGCATGGATGTTTCCTGTCGCTTGGTGCTTGGCGGGCGCCTTCGCTCGCCGGAGGGGGTGGCACCGCGTACCCCGGGGTGGTGGGGCTCGCTGCGGTTGTTCTGGGGCGCTTGTTGCGTCAGGCGATGTGATCTTCATTGACCGCCTGGCCAGAGCCTGCCCGAGAATTTGATCACATGTCAAGTTGCTGAATCGGCGCGTATCGGTCGCAGCCGTACCGGCGCCGCACGGCGGCGTGGAAGGGCAGGGCGCGCCGGGTCGCGCGCACCTCCGGAGGGCGCGGTGGACGTCTCCCGCCCGTGTCGTGAACGGCGCCCAGCGCCCCGTCATGGACGACGCCCAGCGCTCCCGCGCGCCTGACGTGGAGGCACGTCAGGGCCTGCCGGCTCCCGCCGGAACCACCGGGTCCGCCCCGACGAACCGTGCCCGGCCGGCGAAGCACCCGAGCACCAGCTGGGCCAGTGCCACGGCGATGATGAAGACGATCGCCGGCGCCCAGGAGCCGGTCCAGTCGCGGATCGCCGCCATGACGAGCGGACCGGCGGCTGCCATGAGGTAGCCCACCGTGTGGGCCATCGCCGAGAGACCGGGGACGTCGGCGGCAGTCCGGCTCCGCAGCACGATGAGAGAGAGCGCGAGGGGGAAGGTGCCCCCTCGCCGATGCCGAGCAGCACGGCCCACAGCCACGGCGCGGCGGCCGGCGCCAGGGCGAGCCCGGCCAGCCCGGCCAGGATGAACACGACCATCCCGGCCGCCGCGACCCGCTGGTCCCGGGCCCGGGAGCTGAGCACGGGGACGAGCAGGCCCGAGCCCGCACCGACGAGGATCGACGTCGAGAGCAGCAGTCCGGCGTTCGTGGCCGTCATGCCGGACTCGCGGGCGATGCTCGGCAGCCAGGCGACGACGCAGTAGAAGCCCACCGACTGCGTGCCGAGGTAGGCCGAGACCTGCCAGGCGAGGGGGTGGCGCCACAGCTGCCGGGTCGCGGCCGAACCGAGGTCCGCCGCCGCGCCGCCCCGGCCCCTCGGCGCCCAGAGCACCAGGGCCACGACGGCGAGCAGGGCCCAGGAGGCGAGGCCCCAGCGCCACCCGCCCAGCCAGCCCGCGATGGGCACGGTGACCCCCGCCGCGATCGTGGCGCCGAGGGCGAGCGTGAGGGAGTACGCGCCCATCACCGCCATGGCCCGGCTGGGCAGCTCCCGGCGGATCAGTGCCGGGACCAGCACGTTCGCGACCGCGATGGCCCCGGCGGCGACCGCCGTGCCCAGGAGGAGCAACGCGAACCCTCCCCAGGGGCGGGCCGCCAGGGCCAGCGCCACGACGGCCAGGACGGCGAGGACGGTCCGCTCGAGGCCGAACCTCCGGGCGAGGCGGGGCGCGAGCGGCGCGCCCAGGGCGAAGAACAGCAGCGGCGCCGTCGTGAGCACCCCGGCCTGGGTCACGCCGAGGCCGAGCCCGAGGTCGTCCCGGCGGATCTCGGGCAGGAGCGGACCCACGCTCGTCAGGGCGGGCCGGAGGTTGACGGCGACGGCGAGGAGGCTGAGGACGAACACCGCTGCGCCACCCCGCGTGAGGCGCCGGCCCACCGCCGGCGAGTCGTCCCCCTCCCCCGCGACGGTGAGGCCGTCGGGACCCTCCGGCGGGCGTGGCGAGACGCGCCGCGGCGCCCCCTCTCTCAGATCGCACATGGCTGAGGCGCCTCCCCGTGTCGTGTCGCGGCACCCTCCGCCGGACGGCGCCTCGCGCGGCCTGGCGGCCGAGCGGAGCACGTACCAGGGACGACGGCGGCGCTCGGCGGGGGCGTCGGGATTCTTCAACCGATTTGATCACATGTCAACGCGCGTCGGCCCCTCCGCCGAACGTTCAGCTGACTGCGCCTCCTGGACGAGCCCACACGACCGCGCGTCCCGCGGGAGCCGGCGCACGACCGCGCATCTCGGAGCGCAGTCCGCGCGAGGTGGATAGACGCCGCCTCCGCCCCCGCCACAGACTCGATGCATCGGCCGCCCGACGTCGCGCGCGCCGCACCGCTCCATCACCGGGCCCGGCGCCGTCCGGGCCGTCCAGGACAAGTACCCCCTCGACCCACGGAGGTTCAGATGGCTCGACCGATCAAGGAAGCCCCGGACTTCAAGCTCGGCACCTTCAGCTCGAACTGCTCGTCCGGTCTGGCGGTGACGAAGGCACCCGACCGGTGGTCGGGCAGCTGGGCGGACAACCTCCGGCTCGCGAAGATCGCCGACGAGGCGGGTATCGACTTCATGCTGCCCATCGCGCGCTGGATCGGGTACGGCGGCAAGACCAACTTCCACGAGGGCGTGCTCGATCCCACCGTCTGGGCCGGGGCGTTGCTCGCCCACACCCGGCACCTCTCCGTCTTCGCCACCGTGCACACGGCGTTCAACCACCCCATCGTCGTCGCCAAGCAGCTGGCGACCGTCGACCAGGTCGGGCAGGGACGGGCGGGCATCAACATCGTGGCCGGCTGGAACAAGCCGGAGTACGACACCTTCGGTGTCGAGCTTCCCCAGGACCACGACGACCGCTACGCCCTCGCCCAGGAGTGGTGGGACGTCATCCGCAAGATCTGGACGACACCGGGCAAGTTCGACCATGACGGCAGGTTCTTCCATCTCCGACACGTCGAGGGCATGCCCAAGCCCTACGACGGCGTCCTGCCCGTGCTGAACGCCGGCTCGTCCAAGCAGGGACGGGAGTTCGCCGCGCGCAACGCCGACTTCGGGTTCACGATCGTCGGCGGCCCCGAGGACGGGCGCGAGATCGCCGCCTCCATGAAGGCTCAGGCCCGCAACCAGTACGGCCGCGAGGCCGGCGTCTTCACCCTCGGTCACGTCGTGTGCCGCCCCAGCCGGAAGGAGGCCGACGAGTTCCTCCACTACTACGCGGACGAGCAGGCCGACTGGTCCGCCGTCGACAACCTCATGGCCCTCCAGGGCCTGCACGCGCAGTCCTTCACGCCGGAGATGCTCGCCACGTTCCGCGCCCGCTTCGCCGCCGGCCACGGCAGCTGCCCGCTCATCGGCACGCCCGACGACGTCGCCGACGAGATCCAGCGGTTCCACGAGGCAGGCTTCGACGGGATGACCGTGGCGTTCTTCGACTACGCCGGTGAGCTGGAGTACTTCGCCGCCGAGGTCCTCCCTCGCCTCGAGGCCCGGGGTGTCCGCCAGGCCCGCGACTGGGACCGGGAACCCGCGACGCTGAAAGCCTAGACGGCCCGGCCGCGTGTGATGGATGATCACATCCTCAGTCGAGGAGGTGGTCCTCCTGATCACGCAGCAGCCGGCTGGGGGTCGCACGGCGCCGCGCCCCCAGCAGCCGGTGCCACCGCCGGCGAAGTCACGCACTCCCCAGGCCACCGCGGCGGGCGCAGCCGCCGCGCCCGCCGCGGTGGCCCGCATGCGCACGCGCCGGTTGCACGAGCTTCGTGACTCGGTGGCGCGGGCGGCGACTCCCCACGAGATCACGTTGCGGGGCGGGAAACTCGACGGCGCCATGGAAGCGTCGCCGGTGGCCCAGACGAACGTCGTGTTCATCCGCTACGGGGCGGACGTCCTCGTTGAGGCGGGGCCCACCGGCGACCGCTTCGTCCTCACCCTCCCGCTGGGACCGATGGGGGTGGGCAGGGACACGGTGGAGCGCCGGCTCTCCTCCCCCTTCGTGCTCGCGCCCGACCGCCGGACGCTGATGGCCCCGGAGCCGGTGGACGGTGCCCTGGTGGTGGCGACGAGCATCGCCCGGGTACGGGACCAGCTCGCGGCCCTCGCCGGCACAGCCCCCGACGGCGACCTCGAGTTCCGGTCGGAGTCCGCCGAGCGCGCGCCCCTGCCGCCGGCGTACCTGGAATCTGCCTGCCGGTCGGTGGCCGAGACGCTCTTCCGCTGCTCCGGCCTTCCCGACCTTGCCGCCCGGTCGCTCGAGCAGACCCTGCTCTCCGCGGCGCTGCTGGCCGTGCCGCACAACCACTCGCGGATGCTGCTGAGCGGGTCGGCGCGGGTGTCGACGTCGCACGCGGAGACGGCCAGGGCGTGGATGGCGGACAACCACGGGGTCACCGTCACGGTGCCGGACGTCGCGGGCGCGGTGGGCCTGTCGGTGCGCCAGCTGCAGAGCGTCACCATGGAGCGTTTCGGCCTCACGCCGACCGCGCTCCTGCGGGGGATCCGGCTGGCCGACGCGCGCCGCCGCCTGACCGGGGACGGCGGCGACGTCGCCACCACCGTGGCCAGCGCCGCTCATCAAGCGGGTTTTGCCCATCTCGGGAGGTTCGCGCAGGTCTACAGGAGGACGTACGGCGAGACGCCGTACCAGAGCCTGGTCCGCGCGCAGGGGCGTTGACATGTGATCACACTGATCGTAGGTTCGCGCCACGCTGCGACTCTTACCGATCGGAGAAACACGGCATGTCGACCTCGACCCGCGAGCTGGTCAATCCGCCGGCGCTCCACCCGGCGCCCGGCTTCAGCCACATCTGCATCGCCCCGCCCGGCCGCGTGGCTTACATCGCGGGACAGACCGCCCTCGCCCCAGACTTCAGCGTCATCGGCGGCGACGACCTCGGCGAGCAGACGCGGGCGGCCATGGAGAACGTCAGGCTGGCGCTCGAAGCGGTCGGAGCCGGCTGGCACGACGTGGTGCGGCGCACCATCTACACGCTACGGCCCACCGAGTACGAGGTGATCACGGCCGCCGTCGAAGATGTCCAGGGCTCCGACCAGCACCCCGCCCAGACGATCGTCGGCGTCACCGGTCTCGCCGTCGAGGGGCTGCTCATCGAGATCGAGGTCACCGTCCACCTGCCGTGAGGCCGACGGAAGACCGTCGAGCCGGCGGGGCTGACCGTTCCGTCCCGGCGCGCGCACGATGTCTCGCACCTGCGGACGTCGCTGCCGGAATGCGTCATACCGGCCGGCGGGCCACCGCCAGGAACACCGAGTAGCTGACGCCGTCGCGGTCGAACTCGGTGCAGTCCCGGACCGAGACGTCGACCAGGCCGGCCTCCGTCAGCTGCGCGGACAGCTCGTCGCGGTCGAAGCCGTGGTGGCCGTCGAAGTCATGGCCGTGGAAGGAGCCGTCCTCGCGGTCCAGGTCGGCGATGCACAGGTGTCCGCCCGGTTCCAGGAGCTCGGCGAAGCGGGACAGCACCCGGTCCAGGGCGTGGACGTGGTGCAGCACGAGCGAGGTGACGATGAGGTCGAACCGCTCGTCCGGCGCGGGCTGGGACTCCAGATCCAGGTCCCAGACGCGGGCGCTCTCGGGGAGCGCCCCGGCAGCGATCTTGTCCTGGATGACAGCGCGCATCCCGGTCGAGTTGTCCGCCAGGGTCGCCGCGCCCACCTGGTCGCCGAGCGCCTGCGTCACCAGGCCGGTCCCGGCACCGTACTCGAGGAGCCGGGTGGAGGGCCTCAAGGGAACCGCTGCTGCCACGGCGCGTGCGACCTGCCGCGCCCGGACGACCTTCTGCTCATCACGGTCCCAGTCCGCCGCGACCGCATCGAAGTGCTCGGATCCCATGGCCCCACCTTGGCATGCGACCGGCCCGTTCTCGCCGCGGCACAGCCCGGACCGTCCTACATTGCGAAGGACGCCGGCGACCCCGGCGACCGTGAACCATCCGACCGCAACGGAGCGGCGGAGGACGCGCGAACGCTTCTCCCGCGCTCCGCACCACCAGGTGAGGGGTTAGACGTGATGACCGTCGACGACGACCAGCTTCGCGAGATGTACCGCCGGATGACGCGGATCCGGCAGTTCGAGAACACCACCAAGGAGCTCCTGCTCCGGGGCGAGCTCTACGGCGCGTTCCACACCTCCACCGGGCAGGAGGCCTCCATCGTCGGCTCCTGCATGGCGCTGCGGTCGGACGACTACATGGTCGGCACGCACCGCTCCCACGGGCATCCGATCGGCAAGGGCGCCAAGGTCGACCGGCTGCTCGCCGAGCTCATGGGCAAGGAGACGGGCATCAACCACGGCAAGGGCGGGTCGATGCACCTGTCCGACTTCGGTGTCGGATCCCTCGGCGAGACCTCGATCGTCGGCTCGGGGCTGCCGGTGGCCACGGGCGCGGCCCTGGGCTCGAAGATGCAGGGCAGCGACCGCGTCACCCTGTGCTTCTTCGGCGACGGCGCCTCCTCCGAGGGCACGTTCCACGAGTCCCTCAACCTCGCGGCGCTCTGGACGCTGCCGGTGGTCTACGTCTGCGAGAACAACGGCTACGGCGAGATGACCGCCACCCGGGACGCGGTGGCCATCGAGCACATCGCCGACCGCGCCGCTGGGTACAACATGCCCGGCGTGACCGTGGACGGCCAGGACGTCCTCGCCGTCTACGAGGCGGTCGACGCCGCCGTCCGCCGCGCCCGCGTCGGGCAGGGCCCCTCCCTGGTGGAGACGAAGACCTACCGGTTCGAGAACCACGCGATCGGGCTGCCGATCGAGAACTACCGCCCGGCCGAGGAGGTCGAGGACTGGAAGGTCAACCGCGATCCGCTCGAGCTCTACCGCGCCGCCCTCACCGAGCGCGGCTGGGACCCGATCGACCTCAAGGAGATCGACGAGGAGGTGGCCGGAGAGATCGCCGCCGCCGTGGAGTTCGGTCGCTCGAGCGCCACTCCCCCGGTCGACGCCGCCTACACCAACGTGTTCACCAATCCCGTCCCGATCGCGCGCTGAGCGGCGCAGGAAGCAGGACACCATGCACACCGTGACCTACCTGCAGGCGCTCAACGAGGCCCTGCACGAGGAGATGGCCCGCGACGAGAGGGTCTTCATCATGGGCGAGGACGTCGGGTGGAACATGCTCGGCGCCACCGGCGGCCTGAAGGAGGTGTTCGGCACCGACCGGGTGCGCAACACCCCCATCGCCGAGGCCGGGTTCGTCGGCGCCGGCGCGGGCGCCGCCATGGTGGGCATGCGCCCGGTCGTCGACATGCTCATCGCCCCGTTCCTCTACGTCGCGTTCGACCAGATCGCCTCGATCATCGCCAAGTCCACCTACCTCTACGGCGGCCAGGCGAAGATGCCGCTGACGCTGCGCGCCCCGATGATCTACGGCGCGGGCAACGCGGCCCAGCACTCCGACCGCCCGTACTCGACCTTCATGTCCATCCCCGGGCTGAAGATCATCGCCCCGGCCTCGCCCTTCGACGCCAAGGGCATGCTCAAGGCCGCGATCCGCGACGACGACCCGGTGATCTCCTTCGAGGACTTCGGCCTCGCCGGCCTGCGCGAGGACATCCCGGACGACGACTACCTCGTGGACCTGGGCCAGGCCGCCGTGCGTCGCGAGGGCACCGACCTGACCATCGTGGCCGTCGCCGGGGCGGTGCCTCAGGCCCTGCAGGCCGCCGAGCAGCTCGACGGCGCCGGCGTCTCCGCCGAGGTCATCGACCTGCGCTCGATCGTGCCGCTGGACCGCGAGACGATCCTGGCATCGGTGGCCAAGACCGGCCGGCTCGTCGTCGCCGACCCGGCGCACGAGATGGGCTCGGTGGCGTCGGAGATCTCCGCCGTCGTGGCCCAGGAGGGCTTCTGGGACCTGCAGGCGCCCATCGTCCGGGTGACGACGCCGCACACCCACATCCCCTTCAGCGCCCCGCTCGAGCGACCTCTCTACCCCAGCGCCGAGCGGATCCTGGCGGCCGCCCAGCGCGTCATGGCCTAAGGAGGAGCGGCGTGGGCATGGAGATCCGGATGCCGATGTGGGGCATGGGCATGCTCGAGGGCACCGTCGTCGAGTGGTACAAGCGGGAGGGCGACGCCGTCGAGGAGGGCGAGCCGCTCGCCGAGATCGAGGCGGCCAAGACGATCGAGGACCTCGTCGCGCCGGCCGCGGGGATCGTGGAGCGGATCGTGGTGCCCGAGGGGGCGACGGTGCCGGTGCAGGAGGTGCTCGCGATCCTTGCCGCCGACGGTGTGGGCAGCGAATCGGCCGAGGACGGCGCAGCAGGCGTGCGTGGCTCGGCCGCTGCGCCCGCGGGACCCCCGGTGCCCGGCCCGGTCCCGACGGCGGCCGGCGGCCTGGTGCCTGCGGCCGCCCCGGCGGGCGGGGCGGCGGAGGCCCCGCCCCCCGGGCCGGTGCGCAACGTGGTCCCACGAGCCAGACAGCGCGCCAAGGAGCTCGGCGTCGACCTGGCGGCCGTGACGGGCAGCGGGCCGGGCGGGCGGATCGGCGTGGAGGACGTCGAGCGGGCCGCCGCCGTGCCCGCCGCTTCTAAGCCGGCAGCCGCCGGTCTGGCCCCGCCCCCGCCGGCGTCGCCCGGCGCCGAGAGCAGCGTCGCCCTGACGGGCATGCGCGGCACCATCGCCCGGCGCATGCACGAGTCGCTGCAGTCGACGGCGCAGCTCACCCTCGTCACTACCGCCGACGTCACCGAGCTCGTCGAGTACCGGGAGTCGCTGGAGCGGCGGCCGACCTACACCGACTTCGTCGTCAAGGCCGCCGCGCTCGCGCTACGCGAGCACCCCCGGCTGAACGCCACCATCGACGGCGACCGCATCCGGCTGCTGCCCGACGTCCACATCGGGATCGCGACGGCGGTGCCGGACGGCCTGGTGGTGCCGGTCGTCCGGCATGCCGACACCATGCCGCTGGCCCGGATCGCCGAGGAGTCCGCCGCTCTCGTGGCCAAGGTGCGCGCAGGCGCGTTCGGCGCCGACGACGTCACCGGCTCCACCTTCACGGTCACATCGCTCGGCGGGCAGGGCATCGACGCCTTCACGCCGATCCTCAACCCGCCGGAGGTGGCCATCCTCGGCGTGGGCCGGGTCGTCGACCAGGCCGCCCGCGACGGCGACGCACTCGTCTGGCGCAAGGTGATCAACCTCAGCCTCACGATCGACCATCAGGTCGTCGACGGCGCACCCGGGGCGGCGTTCCTCCAGACGCTGGGCGAGCTCCTGGGGAGGCCGGAGCAGCTGGCGCGGTGACCCGTGGGTGGACGGAACCGCTCACCCCTCGTTCTTGCGGCGCACCATCTCGTTGATCCAGATCGGCGCGAAGGGCGACGTGCAGTTGGGCGGGGTCGGGTAGTCCCTGAGCACCTCGAGGCGCTCGCCGATGGCGAGCGCACGGGCACGGTGCTCGGCGTGCTCGATCCCGATCTGGGCCAGGCAGGTGTTCATCGCCCACTGCAGCCGGTCGGGCGCGTCCTTCATCTCCGCCTCGATGACGTCGAGCAGGCCCGGCAGGTCCAGCCCCTCGGGCTTCTTGGCCACCCGCTCGCTCGTCAGCGCCCAGCCGGCACTGGCGACGACGGGATCGGGGTCGGCGGACCAGCCCAGGCGCAGCTCCTCGGCATGGGGGCTCTTCTTCACGACGTAGTTGACGAGCCAGTCGTGCACCTTCGGCGTCCGCGCCTCCCGCAACATGGTGTCCAGCTTGTCGCGCGTGAAGGCCTTGGGGCGGCAGATCAGCAACGCCAGCAGCCTGGCGGCGCTGTCGCCGGTCGCCCAGAGGTCTTGCGCGAGGTCCTGCTGGGTCTTCAGCCGCTTGGCGAGCGCCCGCAGCTTGGTCAGGTTCACCCCGTGGTCATCGCCGTGCCGCTCGTTGACCGCGCGCACCTTGGGGTCCTCGAGCGCGGCCAGCTCAGCCATCACCTCGGTCACCGTCGCCTGGGTCTCCGCCGCCTGCGCCACGCGCGCCTCCCGTCTCTCGCCAGAACGGCTCAGCCTAATGGCCACCGCGAGGCCCGATCGGAGCTGCTCCACCGGCGACAGGCTCACCAAAGTGCAATGGAAGGGTTGCACCTGCGGCCTCGTAGTGCAACTCTGGAGTTGCACACACATTCCACCTTCGAAGGGCAGCGCACCATGGACGAGCTGGACAGGATCGAGAAGCAGATCGACATCGACGCACCCGCGGCGAAGGTGTGGGCGCTGATCAGCGAACCGGGCTGGTTCATCAACGACAACCAGATCGTCGAGCACCGGATCGAGCGGGACGGCGACCTCGACATCGTCCACGACCCCGTCCACGGCGCGTTCGCCATCAGGACCGTCACGCTCGATGAACCGCACTACGCCGCATTCCGCTGGGTGGCCGACCCGACGGCGCCCGACGCCGCCTCCACGCTCGTGGAGTTCTTCGTCGAGGAGACGTCGCCGAGCGCGGTCGTGCTCCGTGTCGTCGAGAGCGGCTTCGCGTCGCTTCCCGGCACCGACGCCGAGCGGCGGAAGCACTTCGACGGGAACACCGAGGGCTGGAACGTCGAGCTGGCGCTGGCCAAGCGCCACCTCGAGGGCGTGGCGGCCCGTGAAGGCTGACGCGCGCCCCACCGCGGCCGCCGAGGAGGCGCCGTCGATCCCTGCCGTCTGCGCCGTGCTGGCCGACGAGACCCGGTGGGCGATCCTCGTGCGACTGGGGACGGCGCCGGCGTCAGCCTCGGCGCTGGCGGCGGAGATGCCCGTCTCGCGCCAGGCGATCGCGAAGCACCTGGCCGTCCTGCGCGACACCGGGCTGGTCTCCGCCGAGCGCGTCGGCCGGGAGGTGCGGTTCGTCGCCGTCGGCTCCGAGCTGAGCCGGATCGGCCGTGCCATCGAGTCCGTCGCCGCCGGGTGGGACCGCCGCCTCGGGCGGATCAAGGCGCAGGCGGAGAAGGGACACCCCGGCGCCGCCGGAACCTGACGGCGCGATCAGCGCACCGGCGCAGCAGGCTCGGGCGGAGTCCAGCCCATCGCGGCCCGCGCCCCGCGGAGGACGGCGGTCGCGGGGGTGAGCCGCATGAGGGCGTTCCGCCCGGTCTGCCGCCATCCGCCGCCGAGGTGGGCGCCGATGCGGCCCGACGCCACGGAGGCGCGGGCGAGCGCGCGGCATCGCGGGCGTCGCGCGGCGTCGAACCCTGCGAGCGCGGGGCCGAGTCGACCGCCGGCTCTGACGGGCTCGCCTACCAGCAGCCCCAGGCACAGTCCGTCCTCGAGCGCGGTCGCGGCGCCCTGCCCCATGGTAGGCAGGGTGCCGTGGGCGGCGTCGCCGACCAGGACGACCCGGCCGGTCGTGTAGCGGGGCACCCCGCCGGGCAGGTGGTCGACCTCGTGCCGCAGGACCGCGTCGGGTGGCGTCGCGTCCATCACCTCGCGCACCGCCGGCGTCCACCTGGCGAACCCGGCCTTGGCGGCGGTGAGCTCGTCATCGAGCACGGTGTGCTGGGGCATCGCCACGTAGCCGTACCAGTACGTCTCGTCGTCGGACACGCGCAGGATGCCGAACTCGGCGCGCGGCCCCCAGTACTGGCGCAGCGCCGTGTCGCCGAACGCGCCGGGGGCGATCGCTCGCCAGCTCGAGAATCCGCTGTAGACGGGCCGGGCGTCGGGAAAGACGGCAGCACGCATGGCGCTGCGTATGCCGTCGGCGCCGACGACGAGCTCGGCCTCCCGGCCGTCGACGACGGCCGACGCCCCCTGCGGGGCCCCCGGGTCCACCGCCGCTACTGGCACGCCGGTGATGATCGCGACCCCGGAGTCGAGGGCGCGTCGATGCAGCGCCGCGTGCAGCCGATGCCGGTGCACGCCGACGAGGCTCACGGTCGCCCGGGTGGCCGGGGTGTCGGGCAGCGCGAGGATCGGCCGGCCGTGGAGGTCGTAGGTGCCGCCCGCCCAGGTCGGGTAGCCGAGCGCGGCGACGTCGTCGTCGTCGAAGCCGAGCCCGCGGAACGCGGCCACGGCGTTCCGCGACATGGCGAGCCCCGCCCCGACCTCGCCGAGATCTGCGGACCGCTCCAGCACCGTGACGCGCCACCCCGTGCGCGCAAGGGCGATGGCCGAGGCCAGTCCGGCGATGCCCGCGCCGACGACGACCGCCGAATCTCCCACGCGCCCTCCTCTCGGCCGGGTACCGCTACGCCCGCGTCCGCTCCCGCACATGGGTCGCCCTCCTGCTTGCCGGACTACACCGCCATGGGCGAGACGACCACGTCGACACTGATCCACCTCGGGATGGGAGGCGTGCTCGTACCGTCCCAGCTGTCGAAGGAGATCGAGAAGAAGGAGGCTTGCGCCACGGCGGCGGCCCCTAGCGCGACGACGATCACGATCGCGCCGGCCAAATCGAGGGCGCGCAG
This sequence comes from Georgenia thermotolerans, assembly GCF_009193185.1. GTDB lineage: Bacteria > Actinomycetota > Actinomycetes > Actinomycetales > Actinomycetaceae > Georgenia > Georgenia thermotolerans. Next base: position 65,079 of record NZ_VUKF01000001.1, read on the forward strand.
CGCAGCCGCCTCATCATGAGCGTACTGAAGCGCCCTGACGACCGCGCCGAGGACGATCAGTGCGAGCAGCAGGTAGAGCGCCCCACTCGGGCGAAGCGCCATGTCGATGCACGTCGGCACGACATCGGTCGGGTTGCCGAACCGGTCGGCGAATCCACCGTCGGCACTCGTCCCACCGAGACAGGAGCCGTAGCTTGCTGTCGAAAGTCCCGAGTAGGCGAACCCGGCGATAACCGCCGTGACGACGAGCCGGCGGACCCGGGCGCGCACCTCGCCACGAGGCGCGCACGAGATCGGGTAGGCCCGCGCGCTGGTCGTCTCGCTCGGCATTGAGTCGCTCCACTCCGATTCCCGGTGCGCCACCGTTCACCTGGGCGGCGCGGTCGATCGGCTGCTGCACACCCCGGCGCGCCGTCGCTGGCGCTCCGCGTCGATCATGGCACGGGGAGCCCCTGAGAGGGGCGTCCCGGTAGCCGCGGCGGGCCGATGCCGGGCCCCGGAGGCCGTACTCAGCGGTACCGGCCGGCCCCCGCGGGCGCCGCGACGTTCAGGTACGCCTCGTCCACCGCCCGGCGCAGCAGCACCGAGTCCCGCGCCGAGATGACCAGGTCCATGCCGCGCGCCACCCAGTGCCGCGCCGTCGCCGGCTCCGCGCAGTCGACGCCCGCGGCGATGTCGGCGGCGTGCGCCGTCGTCATGACGTGCTCGACCGCCTCCTGCAGCTCGGACGAGTCCTCGAGCGGCACCCGGCCCAGCCCCAGGCTCAGCGCCAGGTCGTTGGGGCCCACGTAGACGGCGTGGACACCGGGCACGCGCACGATCCGCTCGATGTTCTCGAGCCCCGCGGCGGTCTCGATCATGACGATGCAGGTGGCGATCCGGTCGCCCTCGTCCGCCTCGGGGAAGCCGCGGCGGACGTCGCCCCACAGCGGCCCCCAGCTGCGGGTGCCGGCCGGGGCGTACCGGCAGGCGTCGGCGGCCCGGCGGGCCTGGGCGGCGTCGTCGACCATGGGCACCACGACGCCCTCGGCGCCCAGGTCGAGCACGCGCATGATCTGCTCCGGGGCGTTCCACGCCACCCGGACGACGCCGGCCGAAGGGGTGCCGTGCAGGGCGTGCAGGATCCGGCCGACGGAGCCGAGGTGGGCGAAGCCGTGCTGGAGGTCGACGCAGACGAGGTCGTACCCGGCGCGGCCGACGATCTCGGCGGCGACCGGGTCGTCCAGGGCGCTCCACACGCCGTGGGTGACCCGGCCGCCGGCCCAGGCGTCCTTGAGGCTCACAGGCTGACGTCGCCGCACAGGTGGACGGTCACGCCCAGGCGGTCGAACATCGCCGCCTTGGCCACGAGGGCCTTGTCGGCGCTGGCCGCGTCGTCGCCGTAGGCGACCTGGACGTGGTTGGCCTTGTGCCGGGCCATGAACTGGTCCCGGCCCACCCCGTGCAGGACGACGTTGGCCACCGGCCACTCGGGGTTGGTGGCCTGCTTGCGCCGCTCGGTCTCCGCCGCCGGGAGCTCGACGACGCTGGCGCGGCCGAGGTCGACGTGCAACCCGCCGTCGGCGATGTACACCCGGGACCAGACGATCTCGCCGGGCTTGGACACGCCGTTGATGGTGGCGCCGCCGGCGGGGAAGAACACCGGGCCCTGGCGCCAGGCCTCGGCGTCGGCGTAGCCGTTCTCGAAGTGCGAGGGCGGGACGGACCCGGAGATCTCGTAGACCCAGACGAACTGCCCGTCGTACTCCTCGCCCCAGCGCACGTCATGCAGGGTGTTGGCCGGGTCCAGGCCCATGGCGGTCCACACCCGGTTGGTGACCAGCGCGTCGACCGCCACGCCCTCGTCGACCTCGTTGAAGTGCGGCAGCGCCTGGCCCTCCCACAGCACGCGGGAGCCGTCGCGGCTGGTCACCGGCGGGCGGGCGACGTTGTTGAGCAGGCCCTCGACGAGGTCGGAGGCGGGCGCGAGGTCCTTCATGCCCTGCTGGTACTGGATGCCCACGGCGTCCAGGCCGAAGTCGTCGCTGATCCGCAGGGCGGCGATGTACATCTTGTACTGCCAGCGCAGCTGGTTCTCGGTCAGCTCGGTGGCCTCGTCGGTGCCGAGCTTGAACCGCATGCCGGCCTCGCGCAGCCACGCCCCGACGGCGTCGGCCTCGGCGTCGCTGACCTTCTGCATCTCCGCCCACAGCGCCGACTGGGAGAGGCGCTCCTTGTAGATGCCGATGGGGTTGAGCAGCTCGTCGTCGATGATGGCGTTGTACATGCCCATGCAACCCTCGTCGAAGACGCCGATGATCGCCTTCTCCTCCAGCAGCTGCGCGGCCAGGGCCTCGCCGAGCTCGCGCTCGGGGCTCGCGGGCAGGGGCGGCAGGGCGCGCACGTGCGAGGCGTCGTGGCGGATCGCCCCCTCCTGCAGCCAGGAGCGGATGCCGTCCTGGAACCAGGCGTCGGTGCCGTCGACGGTCCAGATCGTCGAGTAGGAGGTGCCCATCTTCGTCAGGCCGGCGTTGAGGCCGAGCAGGCCCACGAGGCCCGGCCAGGCGGGCTCGAAGTTCGCCACGGTGAGGATCGGGCCGCGGTGGCTGCGCAGGCCGGCCAGGACGTGGTGGCTGTACTGCCAGTTGGCGATGGCGACGATCAGCGGGGCGTCGGTGGGCAGGTTCTTGAAGACCTCCAGGCCCATCCGCTGGCTGGTGATGAAGCCGTGCCCGGTGTCCGGGTCGACGTCGAAGCCGCGGACGACATCCCACCCGTGGGCGGTGACGGCGTCGGTGACGATGCGCTCGAGCTGGGCCTGCATCGGCCAGCTCGCCGTGTTGGCCGACTCGCGCAGGTCGCCGCTGGCGATGAGGTAGGCGGTGCGCGGGGCCGCGATCGGCCGGGCGAGCGGGGCCGGGAGGGTGTACGTCATCGGTGGGGCTCCTTCACTGGGTCCGGGCCAGGGCGTGCACGACGTCACGGGTGGCCGGGTAGAGGTCGAGGTAGAGGTCGTAGAGGCGGTCGTAGACCGCGGTGGTGGCCGGGTCCGGGGTGCGGGTGGCGGCCGGCGGGTTCCACTGCGCCATCGAGGCGTCGGTGAGCAGGCGGGCGGCGAGGAACGCGGCCCCGTAGCTGGCGCCGATGGTGCGGGTGGGGATCACCTGCTCCAGGCCGGTGACGTCGGAGACCACCTGCGTCCACAGGTCGCCCTGGGTGCCCCCGCCGACGGCGACGACCCGGTCGATCCGGGCGCCGGCCGCGCGCAGGGCGTCGACGTTGTGCCGGACGCCGAAGGCGGTCGCCTCGAGCACGGCGCGGTAGAGGTCACCGCGCGTGTGGGTCAGTGTCAGGCCGGCGATGACGCCGCGGGCGTCGGGGTCGAAGATCGGGGTGCGCTCCCCCGCGAAGTACGGCAGCGCCAGCAGGCCCCGGGCGCCGGGCCCGGACGCCGCGGCCTCGGCGAGCAGCGTGGGGTAGTCGACGCCGCCGGTGAGGTCGCGCAGCCAGGCGGTGACGGCGCCGGAGGTCGCCATGCCGCCGGCGAGGTTGCGGGTGCCCTCGAACGCCCCGACCGTGCCCCACATCAGCTCGCTGGTGACCCGCACGGGGACGGTGGCCACCAGGAACATCGTGGTGCCGTACATGAGCATGAGGTCGCCGGGGTTCTGCGCGTCCACGCTGATCGCCTCGGACCAGGCGTCGATCGTGCCGGTGATGACCGGCACCCCGGCGGGGATGCCGGCGACCGCGCGCGCGGTCACGCCGGCCTGCTCCCCCGCCCAGCGCAGCGGCGGCAGCTCCAGGTCCGGGGCGATGTGCTCCGCCCACGGGGCGTGCCAGGCCAGCGCCTCGGTGTCGAACAGCGGGGTGCACTGGCTGGCGGAGTGGAAGTCGAGGACGTACTCGCCGGTGAGCCGGTAGGCCAGCCACGAGGCGGGCATGAACAGCCGGCGGGCGCGGGCGAAGACCTCGGGCTCCTCCTCCGCGACCCAGCGCAGCTTGGGGCCGACGGCCTGGCTGGACAGCAGCGAGCCTCCGCGCTCGAGGATGGCCGCGGCGCCGAGCTCGGCGTCGAGCGCCGCGATCTGGGCCTGGGCGCGGGTGTCGACGCCGTAGAGGATGGCGGGCCGCAGCGGGGTGCCGGCCTCGTCGGTCAGGAGCACGCACGGGCCCATCCCGGAGACACCGACCGCCGCGACGTCGACGTCGCCGGGGGCGGTGAGCTCGCTCGCCAGCTCGACGAACTCGGCCCACCACAGCTCGCCGTCCATCTCGACGTGGCCAGGGGCGGGCCGGCTCACGGCGTGCTCGCGCACCGCCGTCCGGAGGATGTCGCCGTCCTCGGCCACGAGCACGCCCTTGCTGCTCGAGGTGCCGATGTCCACTCCCAGAAAACCGCGCCGTCGCATGGCCGGGAGCGTGTCAGAAATCGATTACTGGCGCAAGCCCACCTCGCCCGCCTCCGGCCCGGGGACGCCGTCGATGCGCTGGACGACGAGGCGCGCGGGCTCGTCGTCGCCCGCGATGCGCTCGACGAGCATGCGCGCCGCCGTCATGCCCATCTGACGCGCCCCGAGGGGCACGACGACGAGGCTGTCCGGCGCGGCGGCGAGGAACGGCAGGTCGCCGATGACGGCGACCTGCACGTCGGTGCGCCCGCGCTCGGCGAGCGCCTGCAGCGCGCCGACGCCGACGAGGTTGTTGGTGGCGAGCACGGCGTCCGGCGGCGCCCCGAGCGCGAGCAGCTCGCCCATCGCGTGCCGCCCGCCCTCGACCCGGAAGGTGGTGCGCACGAGGAGCTCGTTGGGGGCGTCGAGGCCGGCCTCGGCCAGCGCCCCACGCCAGCCCTCGGCCCGGTCGTTGGCGGTGCTGGTGGCGGCCGGGCCCGCCAGGCACGCGATGCGCCGGTGACCGCGCTCAACGAGGGCGGCGGTCGCCCGGCGCGCCAGCGTGACGTTGTCGAACACCACCTGGTCCACCGCCCCGGCCACCGGCCGGTCCACGACGACGACGGCCCGGTCCCGCGCGAGCAGCCGGGAGACGGGCGGCTCGCCGTCGGCCGGGGCGATGATGACCCCGGCCATGTTCTCCCGCTCGGCGATGTCGAGGTAACGCGCCTCCTTGGCCGGGTCGTCGTCGCTGTTGCACAGCACCACGGAGTACCCGGCCTCGCGGGCGACGTCCTCCACCCCGCGGGCCAGCGAGGTGAAGAACGGGTTCTCGATGTCGGCGACCACGAGCGCGATGACGTCGCTGTGCCGGCGCCGCAGGGACCGGGCCGTGCGGTCCGGGGAATAGCCGAGCTCGTCGGCGGCGCGGCGCACGGCCTCGGCGAGGTCCGCGCGGACCGTCTTGCCGTTGAGCACGCGCGAGACGGTCGCCGTCGACACGCCCGCCCGGGCGGCCACGTCCACGATCCTGGCCATCACCCCTCCTTGGGAACCGCCTCACTGTAGGGCAACGGCGCAGGTCAGAGCAGTTCCCCGGGCTGCAGGGACTCGTCCGGGCACCGCGGCGCGCCGAACTCCGGACGGGACTTGCGCCTTACCGCCGTCCACCCCTATGTTCCCGGTCAACGGTTAACCGGAAATCGATTACAGACGACGAGGAGGTCGCCGTGAGTCTCAACGGGTCCTGGCGCAACGCGGTGACCACCGTGCGCCCCGCGCCCGCGCTGGGGCGGCACGTGGTCGACCACCTGCGCCGGCTGATCATCACCGGCCAGCTGGCTGCGGGCACCCACCTGGTCGAGTCCCAGCTGTCCGAGACCTTCGACGTCAGCCGCGGGCCGGTGCGCGACGCACTGCGCCAGCTCGAGGCCGAGGGCCTGGTCGAGTCGCGCCGGCGCGGCGTGTTCGTCATCGGCCTCACCGTCGACGACATCGAGGAGCTCTACGTGCTGCGCCATCTGCTCGAGGCGGAGGCCGTGCGGCAGTGCATGCGGCGGGGCGGCGACCTCCTCGAGCTCGACGCGATCGTCCTCACGATGGGCGAGGCGGCCCGTGAGGGTGACGCGGCCGCCTTCGCCGAGGCGGACCTGGAGTTCCACTCCGCCTTCTACGCCCTCGCGGGCCACCGCCGGCTGGAGAAGGTGTGGCAGCAGTACCGCCCCACCTTCGCGGACATGCTCTCGGTGACCAACGCCGAGGACCGCGACCTCGCACCCATCCACCGGGACCACCTCGACCTACTGGCCCGCGTGCGCGCCGGCGACCAGCCCGGCGCCCTGAGCCTGCTGCGCGAGCACATCGACGGCTCGCGAGAACGCATGCTCACCGCCTACGCGCGGTTCATCGCCGATCCGAGCGCCTGACCTCTTTCCCCCGCAGTACCCCTCCAACCCCTGCAGTACCCCGACAAAGGAGTTGTTCACATGAAGCGCACGACCCGCCTGGCCTGCCTGGGCGCCGTCTCCTCCCTCGCCCTGGTGCTCGCCGCCTGCTCCGGCAGCGCGTCCGGCGACGACGCCAGCGGGGACGCCGCGGCGTCCTCCTACCCCGAGAAGGACATCAACTTCATCGTCCAGGCCGCCGCCGGCGGCGGCTCGGACCTCAGCTCGCGCGCCCTCGTCGCCGAGCTGGAGCCGATCCTCGACACCTCCATCATCGTCGAGAACCGCCCGGGCGCCTCGGGCTCGACCGCCATGCAGTACGTCGCCGACCAGGACACCGACGGCTACACCATCGGCTTCGTGCCGGTGGAGATCGCGATGCTGGGCCACCAGAACTTCGACGTCGACCCGGCCGACTTCGACTTCCTCGGCCAGATCATGCTCGCCCCCGGCGTCCTGTCGGTGCCGGCGGACAGCCCGTACCAGACGCTCGAGGAGTTCATCGAGGGCGCCAAGACCGAGGCGCTGTCCGTCTCCAACTCCGGTGCGGGCTCCATCTGGGAGGCCGCCGCCCTGGGCCTGGCGGCAGAGACCGGCGCCAAGCTCACCCCGGTGCCCTTCGACGGCGGCGCGCCGGCGCTGGCCGCAGCCATCGGTGGTCAGGTCGACGCCGCCGTCGGCGGCGCGGGCGAGACCCTGGCCGCGTTCAAGGAGGGCCAGGTGCGCCCGCTCGCGATCTTCCACAACGAGCGTCACCCCGACATGCCCGACGTGCCCACCGCCGCCGAGGCCGGCTACGACCTCGAGTTCGGTGGCTGGGGCGGCATCTACGCGCCCGCCGGTCTGCCGGACGACGTGCGCGAGACCCTTGAGTCCGCCATCGAGGAGGCCGCCGGCTCCGACAGCTTCACCGGCACCATCACCAAGGCCGGCAACCTGCCCGTCTACCGCGACTCGGCCGAGTTCACCGACTTCGTGAACTCCGAGTACGAGCGCTTCGGAGAGATCCTCGGAGCTCAGTGATGACCTCGTCCGCACACCCGCGGCAGCAGGGCGCCCCGTCCGGCCACGTGCCGGACGGGGCCGCCCCGTCCGGCCGGCACGCCACCGGGTCGGACACGACGTCAGGCGTGGTCGACGCCGTCGAGCCCGCCGAGGCCGACCACGCCGTGCTCGCCGCGCCCTCGCGCCGTCTCGAGATCGTCTGCGCGGCCCTTGCCGTCGTCGGCTCGGGCGCGCTCTACCTGCTCGCGCGCGCCATCGAGGTGCGCACCGAGACCGGCGGCATCGACCCGCGCTGGTGGCCCGAGCTGCTCGGCACCCTGGGCCTGGCCCTCGGCGTGGCCCTCCTCGTGGTCGCCGTCGTGCGCCCGCCGTTCTCCCGGGAGGACCTCGAGGCCGCCACCCGCCAGGGCTGGGTGCGCCTCGTGTCGGCCGTCGCCCTGTCGGCCGCGTTCGTCGTGCTATGGCCGCTCGTGGGCTTCCTTGTGGCGACGCCGGTGTTCCTCATCGCCGCCACCTACCTCTTCGGCGGGCGCGGGTGGAAGACGCTGCTGCTCTTCCCCCTGATCACCACCGCCGGCATCAACCTGCTCTTCCACACCCTCCTGAAGGTGCCGCTGTGAACGCCGTTGCCGAGGGCCTCAACGCCCTCATGGACCCCACGGTCGCGATCTGCCTGGTCGCCGGCCTGCTCATCGGAACCCTCGTCGGCGCCTTCCCCGGGGTGACCGGGTCGATGGCGGTAGCGCTGGCGTCCGGCTTCACGCTCACGCTCGAGCCGGTCCAGGGCCTCGCCGTCCTGCTGACCATCTACGTCGGCGCGAACTACGGCGACCGGATCCCCTCCATCCTCGTCAACACCCCCGGAACGCCGGCGGCCATCGCCACCACCCTCGACGGCTACCCCATGGCCAAGCAGGGCAAGGCCGGCCTGGCGCTGGTCAGCTCCTCGATGGTGACCACCGGCGGCATCCTGCTGTCGATGGTGGTGTTCCTCCTGGCCGCCCGCCCGGTCGCGAGCATCGCTCTGAAGTTCGGCCCCGCCGAGATGTTCGCCCTGGTGGTCTTCGGCCTGACGGTGATGATCTCCATCTCGTCGAAGTCGGTGCTCAAGGGCGTGCTCGCCGGCATCGCCGGCCTGGCCATCGCCACCGTCGGGCGCGACCCGATCACGGGCGACTCCCGGTTCGTCTTCGACGTCAACGACCTCAACTCCGGGCTGCCCTTCATCGCAGTGATCATCGGCCTGTTCGGCATCGCCGAGCTGTTCGACCAGCTGCTGACCCATCGCCAGCAGCACATCAAGCCGATCTCCAGCCTGGGCCGCTGGTGGCCCACCAAGGCCGAGTACAAGGAGATGGCCAAGCCCTTCGGGCTCAGCACCGTCATCGGCACCGTGGTCGGTGTGGTGCCCGCCGCGGGTGGCGACATCGCCGGCCTCATCGGCTGGGACCGCGCCAAGCGGATGTCCAAGCACCCGGAGAAGTTCGGCAAGGGCTCCCTCGAGGGGCTCGCGGCGGCGGACACCGCCTCCAGCGCCACCCTGGGCGGCTCCCTGACCACCACCATGGCGCTGGGCATCCCCGGCGACTCCGTGATGGCGGTGATGATCGGCTCGATGATCATCTGGGGCCTGCAGCCCGGCCCGTCGCTGTTCACCAACAACCCGGACCTGATGATCAGCATGGCCGCCATCATGATCCTGGCCACGGTGCTGTCCCTCGGCATCAGCCTGGTGCGCATGCGCGGGATGGTGAAGCTGCTGGACCTGCCCAACCACTACCTGTGGGCCGGCATCCTCATCTTCTGCATCGTCGGTACCTACACCACCACCAACAACCTCTACACCGTGTGGGTGATGCTGGCCTCCGGCGTCGCCGGCGTCATCATGAAGCGCACCGGCTTCCCGCCGGGACCGGTGGTGCTCGGCCTGCTGCTCGGCCCGCTGGCGGAGGCCAACCTGCGGCGCGCCCTGCTCATCGACGGCCCCGCGATCCTGGTCACCCAGCCGATCTCGGCCGGCCTGCTGGCGCTGGCGGCGCTCAGCCTCGTCCTCCCCCTCCTGGGTCGCGCCCGTGCGGCGCGCCGGGCCCGGGCCGAGGTCGCGGCGCCCGAGGACGAGCCGGCCCTGACGCGATGATCACCCCCGGCATCGAGCGGCGCTGGGTCGCCGTCGACCACCCCGGCTGGCGGCAGGCGCACGCCTCCACCGTGCTGGCGGTCGACGGCGGCCTGGTGGCCGCGTGGTTCGGCGGCACCCGGGAGGGCACACCGGACAACCGCATCTGGCTGGCGCACCGCCCGGCCGGTGCGCTGTCCTGGCGCGGGCCGTTCCCGCTGGCCGAGGCCGACGAGGCCCACTGGAACCCTGTCCTCGCCCACGGTCCCGACGGTGCCGTCTGGCTGTTCTTCAAGCGCGGCCCGCTCATCTCCCGGTGGACAACCTGGTTCTGCCGCTCGGAGGACGGCGGCTCGTCCTGGTCCCCGCCCGCCGAGCTGGTCCCCGGCGACGCCGGAGGCCGGGGCCCGGTGAAGAACCCGCCGCTGCTGCTCGACGACGGCGCCTGGCTCGCCCCGGCGTCTTCCGAGCGCTGGGACGACGCCCCCGTGTGGGACGCGTTCGTCGACCGTTCGACCGACGGCGGGCGCACCTGGACCGCCGCGCCCGTCCCGCTCGACCGGGCTCGGCTGATCGGCGCCGGCGTCATCCAGCCGGCGCTGTGGCAGCGCGAGGGCGCGGTGTTCGCGCTCCTGCGCAGCACCGAGGGCAGTGCCTACCGCTCCTGGTCCGACGACGGCGGGGTGACCTGGTCGCCCGCCACCGCGACCGCGCTGGCCAACAACAACTCCGGCCTGACCGTCGCCGCCCTGCCGGACGGGCGGGTGGCCTGCGTGCACAACCCGGTCTCGGAGAGCTGGGGCGCGCGCTGCCCGCTCGTGGTCTCCGTCTCCGCCGACGACGGCCTCACGTGGCGTGCGGCGGTCACCGTGGAGGACGGCGTCACGCCGTTCGACGACCACCCCGGCCGTGCGCCCGCCCTGCCCCCGCCCGGGGCCTTCTCCCCCGCCGACGCCGGGGTCGCCACCACCGGCGTCGGGGAGTACTCCTACCCGGCCGCCCTGGTGGACGGGGACACCTTCGTCATCACCTACACCTGGCAGCGCCGCGGCATCGTGGAGGCGCGGGTCCCGATCGCCCTGCTTCACCCGTAGCCCCATCCCGCGTCCCGCTCGGCCCGCTCCGCTCGTCGTTCCATCCCGCTTCTTCGAAAGGACCCCCATGCCCGCCCGCATCATCAGCGCCGTGCCCGTGCCGTTCACCGCCGACGGCGCCCTCGACCTGTCCGAGTTCGAGGCCGCGCTGCGCACGATCGACCCGCACGTGGACGGGGCGCTGATCGCCGGCACCACCGGGGAGTTCCCCGCCCTGGACGACGACGAGCGTCTCGAGCTCTTCCGGCGTGCCGCCGAGGTGCTGGGCACCGAGCGGGTCATCGCGCACCTCGGCCACGGCTCCGTCCGGCAGGTGCTGCGGCTGGCGGAGGCGACCGCGGAGCTGGGCATCGACCGCCTCGCGCTGCTCTCCCCGTACTACCTGCCGACCGACGACGACGGCGTGGTCGACTTCTTCCGGGCGCTGACCGAGGCCTTCCCGGCCGCGTCGGTGTACGCCTACCTCTTCCCCGAGCGCACCGGCATGGACGTGCCGGTGGAGGTGCTGCGCCGGGTGATGGAGCTGCCCGGCATGGTCGGGGTCAAGCTCTCCGGCGGCGCCGCGGCCCGGCTCACCGAGTACGCCGCCGTGCTGCGCGAAGGGCAGGAGCTCTACTCCGGCGACGACTCGACGCTGCCGTGGGTGCTCGAGCAGGGCGGCACGGGCGTGGTGTCCGGGGTCTCCTCCGCCTTCCCGGAGACCTTCGCCGCGCTCGCCCGGGCCCTGAACGCCGGCGACGCCGCGACCGCGGCTGAGATCCAGACCTCGGTGGTGGAGGTGGTCCGGCTGACCGGGCCGACCATCCCCCGGCTCAAGGCCGCCCTGGCCGCCCGCACCGGCGCACCCTGGGCGAGCCGCATGGCACTGCCGGCGGTCGACGCCGAGCTGCGACGGCAGATCGAGGCGGCCGTCGCGCGACACGGCTGACATGAGCTGAACTCCTGCCATCTGGCATGGTGAGGCGCCGCCGGACCCGTCGGTCCGGCGGCGCCTCTCGTTGCTGAACCGGACGGCCTGCCGAGCACGTCGCGAGGGCCGCGGAGCCGGGCCGGGGACGTTCCAGCCCTCCCTACCGTCCCAGCAGCACGGGGCCATCGGGCGTCTCACCTGCGGCGATCCGGACGTATCAGTATTCGGACATTTGTGGCCACATCGTGATACGGCCGCCGGGCACCAAATGTCTAGATGTTCTACTCGGTCGCGTCGCTCGTCCGGCCCGGCCGATCTCGCGGGCCGAGACACCAGCCCCACCCCGAAGGATCCCGCATGCCCATGCGCAAGCCTGCCCGCCTCGTCTCCGGCGCCGCCGTCGCCGCGGCCGCCCTCCTCCTGGCCGGATGCTCCGCCGCCTCCTCCGACCCCTCGGCGGACGAGGCCGACATCACGATGCAGTCCTCCTGGATCAACGACGCCGAGTTCAGCGGCTACTTCGCCGCCATGGACGAGGGGCTGTACGAGGCCGAGGGGATCTCCTTCGAGTACCTCCCCGGCGGCCCGAGCGTCATCCCCGAGAGCTCGCTGCTCTCCGGCGCCGCCGACGTGGCCCTGACCACGCCCGACACCACCATCAACGCCATCGTGGACCAGGGCGCGGACTTCGTGATCATCGGCACCCAGTACCAGCGCAACCCGCTCGGCGTCGTCTCCCTGGCCTCCTCCGGCATCGACGAGCCCGCGGACCTGGTCGGCAAGACGATCGCCGTCCCGGACGTCAACCGCCTGGCCTTCGACGCGATGCTGACCATCAACGACGTCGACCCCGCGTCGGTGACGGTCGTCCCCTACGCCTACGACCCGACGCCGCTGCTGGAGGGCGAGGTGGACGCCACGATCGACTTCGTCACGAACGTGCCGTACACCATCGAGCAGGCCGGCGAGGAGGCGTCCTCGTTCCTGCTGTACGACGTCGGGTACAAGATCCCCAACGACACCGTCGTGGTCACCCGCGACACCCTGGAGAACAAGCGCGACGAGCTGGTCGCGTGGCTGCGGGCCAGCCGCGCCGGCTGGGACGCGGTGCTCGAGGACCCGGCCGTCTACCCGCCCAAGTTCGCCGACACGTGGTTCAAGGGCACCGGGCGCACGGTGGAGAACGAGATCTACTTCAACACCGCCCAGAAGCCGCTGATCGAGTCGGAGAACGGGGTCTTCGCCCTCACCGACCAGCAGGTCCAGGACACGATCGACACCCTCGCGCTGATCGGGATCGAGGCCGACAAGGCCATGTTCGACACCTCCCTGCTCGACGAGCTGTGACGCCGGCCCGCACGCCCAGCTACGTCCACGTCACGGCCGCGCTGCGCGAGCTCGCGCTGGCCCAGCCGTGGGCGGTGGAGCGGCCGCTGCCGCCGGAGAAGGACCTGGCCGAGCACTTCGGGGTCAGCCGGGGCACGCTGCGTCGGGCCACGGAGGAGCTCGTCCGCGAGGGCCTGCTCAGCTCCGAACCCGGCCGGGGCACCTTCGTGGTGCGCAAGACCCAGATCCGCCTGCTCATGGAGGACGGGCTGCGCGAGATCGCCCGCCCGGACAGCCGCTGGCACCTGGACGTGAGCAAGTTCGTCCCCGACTTCGAGGGCTCCGAGCGCTGCCACGCGGCGCTGCGCGAGCTGCCCGCCTACCGCGCGGCCCGGACGGTGTTCATCACCCCGGACAACAGCCTGCAGGCGGCGGTCCACCATGCGCTCGACGACGGCAAGGCCGTGCTCGTGCCGACCTACGGGCTGCGGCGCGGGATCGTCCTGCTCGACGACGTCGCCCCGGCCGACCGGGCCTTCGCCTCCACCCTCGACGGGCTGGAGCGTTTCGGCCGGACCCTGGACGTCGACGGGCTGCGCGCCGTCGGGTCGGTGGACGTCGTCGTGTCCGGGGCGACGGCGCTCACCCGCGCCGGCCTGCACATCGGCGGCGAGAGCGGCTACTTCGGGCTCGAGTGGGCGATCCTCGCCGACCTCGGCCTGGTCGAGGAGGCCACGCCGATCGTCGCCGTCGTCCACGACATCCAGGTGCTCGACATCGACCTGTCCCCCGGCCCGGAGGACCTCGGTGTCGACACCATCCTGGCCCCCTCCGAGACCATCCACACCCACCGGGCGTTCGCCCGGCCCGTCGGCGCCCACCCGCTCCCTGCCGGCGGCGCCCTCGACCACCTGCCTTACCTCCGCGAGCTCCGTCGCCCCACCCTGAGGAAGTGACCCTGTGACCGACACCGACCTGTACCGCCAGCGCATCTGGGACTCTCTGAAGCGCGTGGGCCGCCCCGACTCCCGCTTCCACTGGGACTTCTCGTCCTTCATCGCCGACTTCGAGGGCAATGAGGCCGCCACCGACCGGATCCTGGCCCTGGACGCCTGGGCCCGGGCCTCCCGGGTGTTCATCACCCCGGACAACTCCACCGAGCTGCTGCGCCGCGCGGCCATCCGCGCCGGCAAGACCCTCCTGGTCACCACCTACGGCATTCGCCGCGGCTTCCTCCAGCTTGACCCCGGCACCGTGCCCGCGGACGAGGTCAGCTACGCGGCCACCCTCGACGGGCTGGACCACTACGCCCGCCCGGTCAGCCTCGCCGAGCTCCGCGACGGCGAGCCGCTGGCCCTGATGGTCACCGGCGGGTCCGCCATCAGCCGCAACGGCATCCGCTTCGGCAAGGGCCACGGGTACTTCGACCTCGAGTGGGCCATGCTCTCCGAGATCGGGCTGACCTCCGCGGCCACGGAGATCGTCGACATCGTCCACGACGAGCAGGTCGTCGACGAGGACCTCGAAGGCGAGCCGCACGACGTCGCCGTGGACTGGATCGTCACCCCCACCCGCACCGTCCACGTCGAGCTCGACGGCGCCCGGGAGCCCGGGCGGGTGTTCTGGGACCTCGTGCCGGGCACCGAGCACGAGACCATCCCCCCGATCATCGAGCTGCGCGAGCTGACGACCGCCGGGGCCGGCCGGTGAGCGGCATCTCCGTGCGCGGGGCCGCCAAGGTCTACGCCGGGCGGCACGGCGAGACGGTGGCGCTGGAGGGCGTGGACCTCGAGCTGCCCGAGCACTCGATGACGGCGCTGATCGGCGCCTCCGGGTGCGGGAAGTCCACACTGCTGCGGCTGCTGGGCGACCTCGAGCAGCCCACCGCCGGCGGGGTCCTCGTGGGCGGCCGGCCGCCGCACGAGCTGCGCCGCCAGGGGCGGATCGGCGTGGCCTTCCAGGACGCCGCCCTGCTGCCCTGGCAGAGCGTGCGCAAGAACATCGCCCTGTCCGTGCGGGCGTCGGGCCGGAAGGTGGACTGGGCGGAGGTGGACCACCTCGTCCGGCTCGTCGGGCTCGAGGGCTTCGCCGACGCCCGGCCCGGCCAGCTCTCCGGCGGGATGCGCCAGCGGGTGTCCATCGCCCGCGCGCTGGCTGTGCGGCCCCAGCTGCTGCTGCTCGACGAGCCGTTCGGGGCGCTGGACGAGCTGCTGCGCACGCAGATGAACATCGAGCTGCAGCGCATCTGGCTCGAGCAGCGCAGCACCACGGTGATCGTCACCCACTCCGTCGGCGAGGCCGTCTTCCTCGCCGACCGGGTAGTCATCATGGGCGCCCGGCCCGGCCGGGTGGTCGACGTCGTCGACGTGCCGTTCCCCCGCCCGCGCGACGCCGAGCTGATGCGCTCGGCGGAGTACCACGCGCTGTGCGACGAGGTCTCCGCCCGCCTGGCCGCCGCCATCGGCGGCGAGGAGGCCGCGCCGTCGGCCCCGGCGGCGGCGGCCCCCGCGCCAGTGCCCGCCGCAGCGGGGGTGGGGGCGTGACCGCGGAGCGGCGCCGCACGCTGGTGACGCTGGCCGGCCTGGTCCTCGTCTGGGAGGTGGTGGGCCGCCTCGGCCTGGTGGCCGACGGCGCGCTGCCGTCGCTGTCCGCCATCGCCGCCTCGCTGGTGCAGAACTGGGCCGTCTACCCGCCGCACCTGGCCGCGACGCTGAGCGCCGCCGGCGCCGGCTTCGTCCTGGGTAACGCGGTCGCCGTCGTCCTGGCGCTGGCCTTCGCGCTGGTGCCGGTGCTGCAGCGGGTGACCTCCACGCTGCTGGTGACCCTGTTCTGCCTGCCCATCGTCGTCGCCGCGCCGATCCTGGGCATCGCCTACGGCGGGGACTGGCCGAAGATCATCCTGGCGGCCCTGGCCGTGTTCTTCCCGACGATGATCTCCACCCTGGTGGGGCTGCGCACCGTACCGCCGGGCGCCGTCGAGGTCGTGCACGCCTCGGGCGGCGGACGGCTGCGGGCGCTGGCCCTGGTGCGGCTGCGCCACGCCCTGCCGGACCTGCTCGCCGGCCTGCAGGTGGCCGCGCCGGCCGCGATGCTCGGCGCGCTGCTCGGCGAGTTCCTCGGCGGACGGCGTGGCCTGGGCGTGTACCTGCTGGGCTCGATGGGCCGGGCCGAGCCGGCGACGCTGTGGGCCATCGGGCTGGTGGCGGCCGGCATCTCCGCCGCCGCATACGGCGTGCTCGGGCTGGTGCGCCGTGCGCTCGGCGCCCACGACGTCCAGCCGATCGCGGACCCGTCAGACTCTGGCGCCGGTGCGGCCGGGCGGCCCGCCGCCCGGGTGCTGCTGGCCCTGACCGGCGTCGTGGTGCTGCTCTGCGCCTGGTACGCCTTCGTCGGGTCCACCGGGCTGCCCACCACGGTGATGAACACGCCGCTGGACGTGTGGCACAACCTGGTCAGCGGGGCCAACGCCGGCCGGACGCGGGAGGCGCTGCTGCCCGCGCTGGGCGGCAGCCTCCTGGCCGCCGCCATCGGCTCGCTCGCGGGCATCGCCGTGGCCTGGCTGCTCGCCGTGGCGCTCACGCTCGTCCCGGCGGCCGCGCGCGTGACCATGCCGTTCGCGTTCCTGAGCCAAACCATGCCGATCATCGCGCTGGTGCCGCTCATCGCCCTGCTGTTCGGGCGCGGGACGCTCACCGTCGTCGTCGTGACGATCTCGGTGACCTTCTTCCCCGCCCTGGTGACCATCCAGCAGGGCCTGGCCAAGGCGCCGCAGGGCCAGCTCGACGTGCTGCGCTCGGTCGACGCCTCCCGGTGGACCACGCTGCGGCTCGTCACCATCCCCAACGCGACGCCGTACCTGCTGGCCTCCGTGCGCCTGGCGGCGCCGCGGGCGCTGGTCGGGGTGCTCCTGGCGGAGCAGTTCGTCACCGGCACCGGTCTGGGCGGGCTGCTCGGCGCGTCCCGCGGCTATCTCGACTACCGCATGATGTGGGTCATCACCGCGGTGGTCGCCGCCGTCGCGGTGCTCACCTACGCCGCGGCCGAGGGTGCCGAGCGGGTCGTCCAGCGGCGCCGGGCTTAGGGTGCCGCGGCGGGACGACGACGTCGGCACCTCCCCCGCTCTCGGCGGGCGGCAATCCAGGGCAGGTAGCCGTTCCGGCCGGTGCCCCGGGCGCGATGGCGTCCGGGGCGCCGGCCGGCGGTGTCAGCCGAGGATCGAGCCGAGCGGAAGCGGTACGCCTGACGGGCCACCAGCCATCACTGCCTGCTCCGCGCGGTGGGCTGCCGTCAGGCAGGTGCGCGGTCCGGCGGGAATCCACCCGTCGCGACCGGACCCCACCCGGTGATGCTGATGCGGATGAGCGACTTGCCCTGCTTGCGCATCGCCGCGCGGTACTCCGCCCAGTCGGGGTGCTCGCCGGCAATGCAGCGGAAGTACTCCACTAGCCCGTCCTCCGCCTCCGGCGAGGGCATGTCCAGGACCTCGGCGGTACCGTCGACCTGCACCCAAGCGTCGTCCCAGTCGTCGGAGACAACCAGCACCGAGGCCGCCGGGTTCCGCCGTAGGTTCACCGCCTTGGCCCGGTCCGGGTAGGTCGAGATGACGAGCCGGCCGCCGTCGTCCACGCCGCCGGTGACGGGAGACAGCTGAGGACGGCCGTCGGCGCGGGTCGTCATGAGGACGTAGCGGTGGCGGCCGCTCAGGAACTGAAGCAGCTCCTCGGGAGAGACCCGGTCGGCAGTGGCGATTTTTGGCATGGCGCAGATCGTACGACGGCGACAACGTCCCGCCGCGGGCCGCCGCCCTCACCGGCCTCCGAGCCGCTCCTCCTCGGTCGGCTGCGTCGCCCCCGTCATCAGGGCTACCACCTCGCTCATCGATCGCTCGCGGGGGCTGACCACCGCTGCCCGCCGGCCCAGCCGGTGGATGTGGATCCGGTCGGCCACCTCGAAGACGTGCGGCATGTCGTGGCTGATGAGGACGACCGGCATGCCCTTGTCCCGGATCTGCTTGATCAGGTCGATGACCGTGCCGGACTCACGAACGCCGAGCGCGGCGGTGGGCTCGTCCATGATGATGACGCGCCGGCCGAACGCCGCCGCCCGGGCCACCGCCACGCCTTGGCGCTGGCCGCCCGAGAGCGTCTCGACCGGCTGGGTCACCGACCGGATGCCGATCTTGAGGGAACGGAACAGCTCCTCGGACTCGCGCCGCATGCGGGCCTTGTCCACCCGTCGGAACACCGCGCCGAGCACCCCGGGACGGCGCGCCTCCCGGCCCATGAACAGGTTGCTGGCGATGTCCAGCGCCGGCACCAGGGCGAGGTCTTGGAACACGGTCTCGATGCCGTGCGCTCGCGCGTCACGGGTGGAGTGGAAGCGCATGAGCTCGCCGTCGATCCGGATCTCGCCGGAGTCTGGGACCACCACCCCGGACAGCGCCTTGATGAGCGTCGACTTTCCGGCGCCGTTGTCCCCGATGACGGCGAGCACCTCGCCCTCGCGCAGCTCGAAGTCCGCCTCGTCCATCGCCGTCACGCTGCCGTATCGCTTGGTCAGCCGCGACGCCGTGAGCACGGGGCGTCCCGCGACGGGCCCCGCGCCCCCGGCGGGCTCGGTGCCCGGGGCAGGCTCGGTGCCTGCGCCGGGGTCGGTCGCCTGGCTCACTGCGTCCTCCTGCGCGTTATCTGGTCGAGGGCCACAGCGGCGACCACGAGGATCCCGGTGGCGATGTTCTGGTAGAGGTTGTCGATGCCGGCCTGCGTCAGCCCGTTGCGCAGCACCGCCACGATGAGCGTGCCCACCAGGGTGCCCACCACCCCGCCGCGACCTCCGAAGAGGCTGGTGCCGCCGATGACGACGGCGGTGATCGTCTCCAGGTTGGCGTTCTGGTAGGCGTTCGGGTCCGCGTTCGGGATCCGGCCGAGTGCCGCCCACGCCCCCAATGCGGCGATGAGCGCCGCCGAGAGGTAGACGGACACCAGGACCCGGGTGCCGCGGATGCCGGACAGCCGCGCCGCCTCGGGGTTCCCGCCGACGGCGTAGAGGTGCTTCCCGGCGGAGGTCTGCGTGAGGACGTACCACGCCCCGACGTAGAGCCCGAGCATCACCACCACGCCCCACGTCGTCGACGCGTTCCCGATCGAGATCCGGGCGCCCAGGACCGTCAGCGGCCCGTCCGGGACCGCGTACGTCGTCGAGCCCGCGTACAGCTGGGTCGCGGCGTAGACGACGGTCAGCATGCCCAGCGTCACGATGAACGGCGGCAGCCGCAGCATGGCGACCAGCGTGCCGTTGACCAGGCCGAGCACGGCGAGGACGACGACGGCGACGACGAGGCCGGCCGCCGGCCCGTGGTCCAGGGAGACCTTGGCCATGATGATCGTGCCGAGCACAGCCAGCGCCCCGATCGACAGGTCGATCCCGGCCGTGAGGATGATCAGCGTCTGCCCGACAGCGAGCATGCCGATGACGACGGACTGCTGGAGGACCAGGGAGAGGTTGTTCGCGGTCAGGAACGTGTCCGTCGCGAAGCTGAAGACCGCCACGGCCACGACGAGCGCGGCGAGCGGCCCGATGAGCGGGTTGCGCAGCACCGTGGCCAGGTCGAGGTGCCCTCGCGCCGTCTCCGGCGGAGTCACGGTCCGATCGCTCATGTGGTCTCCGGTCCGCCCTGGTGGCGCCGTGCTGCCGGGCGCCGTCGTCATTAGCCCCAGCAGTTCTCGAGACCCCAGGCACTGTCCTTGGAGTCGAGCCCGGAGACGGGCTTGTCGGTGATGAGCTGGGCGCCGGTGTCGTTGAACCCCGACGGCTTCGTCCCGTCCTTGGCGTACGCCGCGACGGCCTTGACGCCGTCGGTGGCCATGAGACCGGGGAACTGCATCACGGTGGCACCGATCTGCCCGTCCTTGATGGCCTGGACGCCCGCGCAGCTGCCGTCGATGGAGCCGATGGTCACCTGGTCGGCCAGCCCGGCGTCCTTGAGCGCCTGGTAGCCGCCGCGCGCCGCGGGCTCGTTGATCGTGTACAGCGAGTTGATGTCTCGGCTGCGGGCGATGAGGTTCTCCATCGCCGCCTGCGCCTTGTTCTGGTCGCCGTTGGTGTTCTCCTTGCCGACGATCTCCGGCGAGTCCTCCTTGAGGCCCATCCCGGTGAGGAAGCCCTCGTGGCGGAAGGTGTCCACGGTGCCGCCGGGCGTCCCGTCGAGCATCGCGAGCTTGGGCGCCGTGTCCCCCAGCGTCGCCTTGACCCACTTGCCCTGGAGCTCCCCGGCCATCCGGTTGTCGGTCGCGAACGTCGCGTCGACGGCGTCGGCGGGATCGGTGGCGGTGTCGAGGGCGATGACGACGACGCCCTTGTCGCGGGCCTGCTTGATGGCCGCGAGGATGCCGGAGGAGTTGTTCGGCGTGATGAGGATGCCCTTGGCCCCCTGGGACACGAGGTTCTCGATGGCGGATACCTGGCCCTCGTTGTCCCCGTCGAACTGCCCGGCCAGCGCCACGAGCTTCAGGCCCTCGGCGTCGGCCTCCTTCTGCGCGAACTCCTTCATCTTCACGAAGTAGGGGTTCGTGTTGGTCTTGGTGACCAGCCCGACGACGGCGCCGCCGCCACCGCCGCTGGTCGCACCGCCCCCGGTCGGCGACGAGGACGGCGTCGAGGGGCTCGAGCACGCGGCGAGGAGGAGCGTGCCGGCGAGGACCGCGCCGCCGGCGACCCGAACAAGGCGTCCTGCGATGAACCGACGAGCGTGCGACATGGCGGCCCCCGACCGTGGTCTCCCGGGCGCCGTTGCCCAGGACCTGGCCGTCAAGGTAGGCCCGGACGGGGAAATGGTCAACAAGTGTCGCCGTGGACGACTGGGGTGGACGACTGGGTAAGCGCCCGCCCGCTGACGTGAGCGGACGGTCATCGCCCCCTGCGGTCTTCGACGGCGTCTGCGCGAAGTGCTCCTTGAACACCCCGGAGAAGTGCGCCTGGGACGCGAACCTCCCCCGCCCGGTGATGTCGGCTATTCAGATGCACCGCCCGGCGCAGGCGCGGGAGATCGCCGGGATCGTGCTGTTCCTGTCCTCCGACCAGGCCAGCTCCGCCACCGGCGGGGTGTTCACGGTCGACGGCGGACAGACCGCGCACTGAGTCTCATCGGTCCTCGTTCGGTATGCGTTCCCTGCGCCGCCGTCGCTGATGGAGGACGTCGCCGCCGCGTGGTGCCCAGCGCGGCGGCACCGCAGCGGCGGCCTCAAAGAACGTGGTCGCCGATGAGCCGGTTGAGACCACGGATGTCCACCCCGCGCGCGAACTCGAGCTTGACCCGGCCCAACCCGCTGAACCACAGCTCCATCTCGGAGTCGAGGTCGAAAACGCCGGCGGTCTCCACCGAGAATGCCTGTATCCGGCTGTACGGCAGCGAGGTGTAGTCCTTCTTCTTGCCGGTCATGCCCTGGACGTTCAGCGCGATGAGGCGCTTGTTGGTGAAGGTGACCGAATCGCGGATCCCCTTGAAGGCCAGGTGGACGACCTCGTTCTCGATGAGGATCGGCGCAAACTCTTCCCGCGCCGTGGCAACGTCCCAGGCGCTGAGCTTGATGTAGGAAGCGTTCTGGAAGTCGATCACGGGTGCTCCTCCATATTGGTGAGGGCATGACCGTATCGCTCGCGGCTCGCCTCCCGACGCGAGAACATCCCTGCCAAGGCCCAGGATCCAAACTCCGCCTCTTCGCATTTGACGGTGTGTCGGGGCGGGAAGTCTCCCGCTTCGATCAGCCGCCCGGGATAACGTACCGCGGGGCCCGTCAAGGTCCGGCGGACGGTGGATCCTTTAACTTAGGGCCGGAAGACCTCACCCCGGCGAACGCCGCGCCCACCCCCGACGACCCACAACTGAGACGAGCCACAGGAGCCGAAGATGGACAACGAGATTCAGTTGATCAGCGACGGCGATGGGCTCGCGGTCATCGGGAATGCGACCGACGTCGAACGCTTCCTAGCCTCCGAAGGACTGCCGTCGTCGCGAGACCTCGGACCGCAACGACTCGGATCTCTCCTCAGTACCGGGGCTGCAGCAGTACAGGCGGGCTCCTCGATCGCAGCCAACTCCGGTCGCTGGGTGAAACTGACTGAGAAGTCCGCAGAGCTTGTCAAGAAGTACGGGCTGATGGAGAGCAAGACAGCGGGAGTCAGCCACGCCATGGTGGGGAAGCCAGGCGAGATCGCCAAATGGCTGCAGATCGACAACGCCGGATCGCTTCTGACCAACCCGGCGATGCTCGCTGGTGCCGCGGGCATCATGGCGCAGGTCGCGATGCAACAAACCATGGACGAGATCACCGATTACCTCGCCACGATCGACGAGAAGGTCGACGACGTGCTCCGCGCCCAGAAGGACGGCGTGTTGGCCGACATGATCGGGGTGGACCTCGTGATCGAGGAGGCCATGACCATCCGAGAGCAGGTGGGCCGGGTCTCTGAGGTCACCTGGTCGAAGGTGCAGGCCACAACGGCGACGATCGCACGAACCCAGGCGTATGCGCTGCGTCAGCTGGACGCGCTTGCGGAGAAGTTGGAGCGGAAGCGCGAGATCGGGGATCTCGCCAAGACGGCGAAGGAAGCCGAAGCCAAGGTTCAGGAGTGGCTGGCGGTTCTGGCCCGTTGCTTCCAGCTGCAGGACGCGATCGCCGTGCTCGAGCTCGATCGGGTGTTGGACGCATCTCCAGACGAGCTGGACCGCCATCGCCTCGGGCTCAAGACTGCCCGGCAGAACAGACTAGACCTCATCTCGCGCAGCACCGAGCGGCTCGTGGCGCGCATGCTTGCGGCCGCCGGCACTGCTAACGCGAAGGTGCTGCTGCACCCGACCACGTCCCCGGCTGTCGTCCGATCGAGCAACCACGTCACGGCCGGCGTCCACGACTTCCGCGGGAGGCTCGGGATCGAGTCCGGTAATCAGTCATCGGAGGCGAAGCGATGGGCAGACGCGGCGGCTGAGACCCGAGACAAGGTGCTCGAGACGGGGGCAGAGGGGGTCGATGCCGCCCGGCGCCTCGGTAACCAGACCTTCGACCGAGCCACATCCGTGACAGGAAAACTCTTCAGCGGTATCGCTGAGCGAGGCCAACGTCGGCGCGGGGACGAGCAGAAGCCGACGAGGACGGCTGAGTGAGCGCCGACCGTCGGCCCCGGGAGGCCGCTGCCACACAGTCGAGTCGGACGAGCCTGGGTACGAGCCCAACGGCCCTGTACGGCTGCATGGGGCTGGGCGGCACCTGGGACACCACGGAGTACGGCACGACGGAGATCGACCGCGCCGCGGCAGCCCTCCAGGCGGCACTGGACTCGGGCTTCACCTGGTTCGACCACGCCGACATCTACGGACGCGGCAAGGCAGAGGCGGTCTTCGGAGAGGTCGTCGCGCGCTGGCCCGGGCTGCGCGAGCGAATCGTCATCCAGACCAAGTGCGGCATCCGCCTGCCCGGCGGGGACCGTCCAGGCCTGTACGACCTCCGCCGCGAGACGATCCTGTTGCGCGTGCGCGAGAGCCTGCGGCGCCTTCGCACCGATTACCTGGACGTGCTGCTCCTGCACCGCCCCGACCCTCTCGCCTCTCCCGCCGAGATCGCCGGAGCGTTGGCGCTCCTTCACGAGGAGGGCCTCGTCCGTCAGTTCGGCGTCTCCAACATGAGCGGTCAGCAGATCGCTCAGCTCCAAGCCCATCTCGACCATCCGCTGATGGTCAACCAGCTTGAGATGAGCCTCCACCGGCGCGACTGGCTCGAGGCCGGCGTCCTGGTCAACACTGCGGAGGCCACAAGCAACGGCTTCCCACTCGGCACCCTGGAGTACTGCCGTGAGCACGGCATCGCCCTGCAAGCATGGGGCCCGCTGGCGCAGGGCCGGTACACCGGCCGGCCGGAGACGCCAGCCGATGACGACGCCGCGGAACTCGTGAACTCCCTCGCTGCTGCAAAGGGCACCACGCCGGAAACCGTCGTGCTGTGGTGGTTGCAGCGGCACCCCGCCGGCATCGCGCCGGTCATCGGCTCGACGAACCCGGACCGCATCCGGGCGTGCGGCGACGCTGTCAGCGGCCCGCCCAGGCTGACGCACGAGGAATGGTACGACCTCTGGACCGCCGCCCGGGGCGCGCCGCTGCCCTAATCGGCGAAGTCCCGGCCCCGGGAAACGCCAGCGCAGTCGGCGGCTAGTTGCCCCAAGCTGAGATTCGGGCTCCTTTCTATCCATAACCACCTCGGCTGAGCGAGCAGCCGCCATAGGCTGCGGCCCTTCGATCTCCCTAGGACGGCCATGGACCAGAACATTCGCAGCCAGGGGCACATACCCTCCCCGGTCCTCGACTTAGCCTCCCTGAACTGGCACCAGAGGATCTGGCCGCAGCATCCCGTCGTCTGGCCAACGCAGACGCAGGCCGAGCCGCCGCCATTTGACGGGGCCGCTCAGCGCGGGGTGGTCACTCTCGTGGCGATCAGCGTGCTGGGCATCGCCGCGAGCCACCTCGCCGGCGATTCCAGCGGGGCGGAGACGGTATTCGGCCTCGCCCTGTTCGGCGGCGCCGTCACGTGCGTCGGCCTCCGCGCACGCGGCCGGGCACCGCGCGCTTGCCGGCTCCTCTACCTGGCGGTCACGGCAACGCTCCTCCTCTCGCTCATCTCGAACGGTGTCGGGATGACCGTCTTGCTCGTCTCGGGCGCGCTCCCCCACCCGCTGATGGTCGTCCCCTTCGCCTTTTTAGCCCTGTATCTAGCGCTGCTCCGCCGTGGCTGGCACCGCGCGTCAGCCCTCGCGACCGCCCGTGCGGACGCGCTCAATCGGCGCGCCGCCCGGCTCGATCCCAACTGGGACGCCGAGCAGCGCGCCTTCGGCACCCCGGGCGTGAATCTGGTCGGTGCGCTGCCCCGGTTCGGCGAACGCAACGTCGCGCTTGGCACACTCGGCGAACAGATCACCGCCAGCCTCCTGGAGCACTTCTGCGTCATGCCGGGTGTGCGTGTTGTCCACGGCATGCGCTTCCCTGGATCAGCGCGAGCCGACATCGACCACGCGGTGGTCGCCGGCAATCGTGTGGCGCTCATCGACTCCAAGCTCTGGCAGCCCGCTCTCTACGAGCTCGATCCGTGGCGCCGCATTCTTCGGAACAAGCAGATGCATGCCGGCTATCGCACGAGCTTGGGCACGGCGATCGAGCGCGTTCGCATGCTCATGCCGGGTGCCGAGGTTCGCGGGTGGATCGTCGTGCACCCCAACGCCCCTGGCGCCGTCGGTGTCGTCAACTCTTGCCCATTCATGCGGATCGTCACCGCGCAGACCCTGCTGCAGGAGGTCGGTGAGTGGCTCGCCCCGCAGGGGCACCTGGTGGACCGGTTCGTCCTCGAGGACGTACTGGACATGCGCGTGTAGCCGGGGTCACTGACGCCGCAGACCACCGCACATTCGCATGGCGAGCCCGGGCCGACCTTGCCATGCGGCGTGCGATTTCGGGACGCTGCCCACGTTTTTAGCCGACGGACCCGCCGGTCCGCCAAGCTTCCCGACGACGGCGAAGCTCGGAGTAGTTGGGGTGCGCGCTGTTGTGCACATAGTTCAGCGGGGGCAGCAGGAGCCGAATGACGTCCGCCTCAACGTCACTGGGGTTGGGATGCCTCACCCAGGTCAGGTACAGGTTCTCGCGCATCCATCGCGTGAGCTCGGCCTCGGACGTCGAAGAATGCTGCTGGCGTCCGCTACGCCATTCGCGTTGCCATCCCTCTGCCTCCCCGAGCCACGCGCCAAGCGCGCGGCGAAGGGTGCTCGAGCCCGTTCGGTTGCCGAGGTGATTGCCCACGATCCGCTGCCGCAACGTGCCCGTGGTGAGTCCGACGTACAGGAGTTCCAGTCGGCCGTCCTTACTCACGGTGGGACCGTCGGGGGCGTGCGCAAGGTCCGGGACGAGTCCGGGCTCACACCACCATGCGTACAGCCCTGGACCGTTCGGGCAGACGGCACGCGTGACGTCACGCGCCTTCGTCGCTGGCGTTGATCTCAGAGCGGCAGCGACGTCGACGGGGGAAGAGCGCGCGAGCAGGTCGGCCTGAGGACCGCGTGCGCCGTCCGACCTGGTAGAGGCGTCCGCAGGAGGCTCGGCAGGGCTCGTGGCCGACGTGTTCTCTTCTGGCATGGCTCCATAGACGAGGGCCGATCCAGCCTCCGTTGGAACGGCGAACCACTGCGTCCGCTCGTCCGCGCCCCTGCCCCGCCTCACGGCCGAGTAGTCACCATGCGAGCCGGCGGCGAGGTTGCGCACCATCTGCACTTCGATCCACTCCGTCAGCTGCGACTGACCCAGCTGCTCGACAAAGCCCTTCTCAGTGAGCCGGCGGATGACGGCGTGCGGCAGCTGAGCGGATCTCTTCCGGCTGACCGGCACGGGGCCGCGGAGTTCGAGCACCATGCGGGCAAGGCCATAGGCCTCATCGAACGTGAGATCGCTGGCAGCCACGATGCCGTGTGCAGCGACGAATGCCGGCTTGCCCCCTACCGGTCTGTCCACGGAGCCATCACCCATGGATCAGTCCGTCGGTTTCGCGGAGGCTGCCAGCAGCGAGCGCGCCGTCGAGGACCCGCTCGAGCCGCTCCCGGATCTGGGTTGTCAGCCGCCCGACCCCGAAGACGGCGGCTGTCTCGCGCAACGTCTCTTCTCGTGTCGCGCCGTGGCTCGCCCCGACCACCCAGCTCATCGCGTTGGCAATCTCCTGAGGTGCGACCTCGTGCAGCGTGCGGTCCACCCCATCGGGTGTGGACCGGAAGATCGTGTAAGTCTCCGGCGCGGTGCCCTCCGCCCACACGAACGTGCCGAGCGGTCCGCGGTCCACCAGCTGCCGAGGCACCAGAGACACGATGGCCTCCGACCGCTTTGTCGTCACCCGCTGCAGACCGAACCGTCGACCCACGATCCGGCCGAGGCGGGCGGCCTCAACCGGTGCCTCCACGGCTATGACGTCCATGACGACCTCGCGCACTCGGGATGCACCGCGGCGCTGGTCGATGTGGTCGAGCAGCGCCCGATCGCCAGCGTGAATGGGCGCATCGTCGGCCCCAACGAACACCGGTTCGTCGAGGGCGACCGCGACGGGCGCAAGAGAGACGGTCGCTTCCTCCTGCGCGCCTGAGGCCACGAGCGCGAAGTCCTCCTGGAGGGGGGCAGCCGACGTCGTGAGCGCCGCCGGCGGCGGTCCCGCTGGGATTGCCATCGGCCCGTTGGCTGCTGCTGGCACGTCCACCGGCATCGGCACGCCATTAGCAGGCGCGCCCTCTGCGGCATCGGCTGGGCCATCCGCATGTTCACGCGCGGTGTTAGGCGCGCCATGCTCGGCGGTTTCCGCGGCCTGGACCAGGTGCGTCACGACCTCATCGCGGCGTGCCAGCCATGCGGGCATCCACACGCGCTCGACCGCTGCCCACCCCATGGTGCCCGCGAGCACGGTAGTCGGCAGGGCGTCGCGGTCTCCCACCGTCTCCCGGCTCGCCCAGCCAGGTCCGTCGAGGAGGACCGCCACCCAGGGCCGTCCGGCCCCGGCGCTGACCGCAAGGTCGATGGAGAACGAGGACAGTCCGAGCTCCTCCTGAACCAGCAAGCCCGCCCCGCGCAGCGCTGTGGCGACCTCGTCGCGGTGGAGGTCCTGCACCGGGGCACGCTTGATGCCGCTCGCCCCGCCGACGCCGCGCGCGGCGAGAGTGAGGTAGTCGCGCAGGTGGGCCAGCCCAAGAGAGTTGGTCCGGCTTAGCTCGATGTCCTCCGGGGCAAAGGAGGAGAAGAGCACCACCTGTTGCCGGGCGCGGGTGATGGCGACGTTGAGCCGTCGCTCTCCCCCGACCCGGTTGAGTGGCCCGAAGTTCAGCGGCAGCTTCCCGGTGACCGGATCGACGGAGAATGCGAGGGAGAACAGGATGACGTCACGCTCGTCGCCCTGCACGTTCTCCAGGTTCTTGACGAAGATCGGGTCTCGCTGCGCCTCCAGTGCGGCGCCCACGGCAGGGACGTCCGAGGCCTCGAGTAGGTCGAGGATGAGGTCGCGCTGCTCGACGTTGAAGGTGACGACGCCGATCGAGGTGTCGGGGTCATTCACGAGGCGATGTTCGATCTCAGCGACGATCGCCGCGGCCTCCCCGCGGTTAACCCGGCCCCGACCGCGCTCGAACGTGCCGTCCACCCGGGTCCAGCGCACTCCCAGCTCAGGGCGCTCCTCGGGCGGGCCGGGGAAGCTCGCGAGCCGGTCCTCGTAGTAGTACTGGTTGGAGAACGCGATGAGCGACTCGTCCTGGCTGCGGTAGTGCCAGGACAGCCAGATGCGCTCAAGGTTGGACTCGACCGCCTCGGAGAGGATGCTCTCCTGGTCCACGGGCACCATCCCCGCGGGGATGTCGTCGTCCCCCTCCTCGCCGTCCCCGCCACCGAACGTCGACGGCGGCATCTGCTTCGAGTCGCCGACGACGACGACGGACTTGCCACGCCCCATGGCACCGACTGCCTCGGCCACCTTGATCTGCGAGGCCTCGTCGAAGACGACAATGTCGACGTCGATGGCGCCGGGTTCCAGGAATCGGGCGACCGAGTGGGGGCTCATCAGCAGGCAGGGCGTCAGCTCCCCGATGACCGACCCGAACTTCGACAACAGCGCGCGGGTGCTCAGCGCGCCGCGCCGCCGACCGAGCTCGCGGTTGAGCTCGCCCACGCGCCCCATGAGCCGGTCGGTGCGGAAGCTGCGGGCGGCGATGATCCGGGCCGGCAGCTCGGCGACCATCCGCTTGCGGACGTCCTCGCCGGTTTCGAGGTAGCGGGTGATGAGCCGGCCCCGGTGGGCCTCGTCGAAGCCGTCGAGACCGGCGGCGGAGAGTCGCTCGGTCAGGGCTGCGCGCGCGACGGCATGCCGAACGGTGTCGCCCACATCGAGCGGATCGATTCGTCCGTGGCGGACGGCTTCGGCGATTTCGTCCAGGCCCGCCTTCGCGAGGTCACGGAGGTGGCAGCGCACACGCGACCACCGAGCCAGATGGTGGAACTGACGGCCGTTCGCGTCGGTTTGCCAGGCGGGTGCGGATTCTCGCAGCGCCCCGGTGAGGGATCGGCCAGCACGCCAGGAGTCCACGTCCTTGGGCGTGCAGGCGAGGACGCCGAGCCACTCAGACCAGGCTGCCGCGAGAGTGGCGACGGCAGCGCCCGCGCCGGCAGGCAGTGCAGATCCACCGGTTGGGGCCTGGCTGCCGTTCCCCCCGAAGGGTGGTTGGACGTCCGACGCGGGGACGGCGTGCGAGCTCCACCCGGACGACATACCCCCATCCATCGGTGCCGCGGCACGCGCCTCGGCGGTGGCCTCGGGCAGCAGCCGCCCGAGCACGGCGGAGTCATACAGCGCGACAAGGTTCGCGCCGTATCGGGTGTCGGCGCCGACCTCCAGTGGGTTCCAGCCCCTTGGCAGCGTGACGCCGGGGACGGCGGCGAGCAGAGCGTCGACGCTCTGGCAGTGCGCCCGTAGTTCGAGGAGCTGGGTCAGTGTCGGGGTCAGCTGCTTGGGCGCCACGGCTACGCCGTCGACCATGTGGGGTGCCAGCTGCTCGAGGATGAGGCGGCGCGGCTTGCCCTTGAAGAGCTTGCCGTCTGCTGTTCGGGACTGCCCGAGCAGCCCTTCAAGGTCGGCGCCGAGAACGCTGGGCCGGAAGACGGCAAGCATGGCTGCGGCCGCTTGGCGTACTTCCGCGAGTGCGCCTTCTGCCGTGGTCGCCTGATGCTCCCAATGGGCGTTGACGAGCCGAGCAGCGTCGTCAGGGGCGACGGCGGTCCCATTCTCGGCATGTCCGAGCCAGGTTCCGATTGCGCGAAGCTGGTCGATGGAGTTGGCGCGGCCGACGAGGGCGCGTACCCGGGCGTCCATGATCGATGCATCTGCGGCAACGAGGGCGTCAAGCGCACTCGCGATGCGAGCACGGTCCAGGGTCTCCGGGTCGGCGGGACCGGCGAGCGTCCAGGGATGGCGCGCAACAGAAGTGCCAAGGTCCTGCGCCGACTCCCCCAGGTCGCGGGCAGCGCGATAGACGGCCTCGATGTCCGTGCCACCCGAGACGACGTGCGGCGGAACGGCGAGGTCGGCGTCCTCAGCACGGCCAAGTGTGAGGAGAACCTGTCGGGCGGTCCACGCCGAAAGACCGGCAGGGCCGACGTCGTGCAGGCCCCGGGGGTAGCGGGCCAGGTTGGTGACCAGGCTCCGATAGGTCGCGCGTAGCGCCTCCCACGAGTCGGGGTTGCTTGCGACCTGTCGGGTCAGGGCGGCGCGAAGCTGCTCCCGCACGCCGGTGGCCGACTGCTCCTTGCCGTGCAGGTCGAGACTGAAGTCACCGAGGCCAGCGGCATCGAGCCGCCGCTTGACGACGGCGAGCGCGGCCTGCTTCTCGGCGACGAAGAGCACCCGCTTGCCGTGGGCAAGGCTGTTCGCGATGAGGTTGGTGATGGTCTGGGACTTGCCGGTGCCAGGCGGGCCCTCCAGGACGAAGGACCGACCGGCCGTGGCGGCACGGATCGCCTCGAGTTGGGAACCGTCGGCGGGCACTGGCAGATACGCGGTGGCCTCAGCGTGTGGGTCTGGCTCCGGCGCCGGGACAGGGTCGACGAACGATTCCACCGGAGTTTCGACCATGTGCTTCACGACGGGGTTCTTCAGGTAGGCCTGCCAGTGCTGGCCCATGTCCTGCCAGAGCTGCAGAGTGGAGAACTGAAGGATGGCGAGATGCGCGGTCTCCTCCACCCTGTACGGCAGGCCAGCCTGGACGAGGGCAACGCGAATTTGCTGAAGAGCGTCGGCGAGGTCGATGCCGCTGTCGTCGAGCTCCGGGTTGCGGAATGCCGGCACGTCGAAGCCCTTGGAGAGTTTGAGCTTCTCCATGAGCGTCTGGTTCGGGACGGCGAAGCCGCCCTCCTCGAGCTGCATGACGAACGCCCGGCCGCGCTTACCGCGCAATGTGACCGGGACGAGGAACAACGGCGCCTGGGCCTGTCGGCCGTTGTCCTCCCAGTGCAGCGTCCCGAGCGTCAGGAAGAGGTTGTTGGCTCCGGTCTCTTCGACGATGGTCTTGGCCTTGCGGGCGAGGCCCCGGGCGCGCGCGAGATAGCCAGACTTGGAGATGGCTGCAAAGAGGGTGCGTTCCTCGGCAAGGATCGCCGCGAGCTGGTCGGCGTCGACGTCCTGAGCGGTGCGAGCGCCGGCAACGGCGTGGATCTCTTCGAGCTGGTCATGCGGCAGGAGCGTGATGGCGCGCCCCTCGGCAATGAGGTCCTCCAACCGCGGCAGACTGCCAGAAGGTACGTGTAGCTCCAGGCCGCTGCGCCCGGTACGTAGGTTCAGGAGCGGGTTGCGGAAGCTGAGGTCCAAGAGCGCGTTACGCCATTTGGCGATACGTGCCGGGAACTCATCGGCGGCCGGCTTGCCGGCCTGAACGGCGGGTTCGGCGACCTTGGGTGCGGAGACGGTGCGCGGCACCGGGATCTCTCGTCCCGGCGCGCGTTCCACCTCGACGGTGACGGCACCGTCCGAGGTGATCACCGGAAGCGGTCGGACCCGACGGTGGGCGGCACGCACGTCGAGGAGGTACTCGACCTGGTCGAGGCCTCCGCGGAACCAGTTGCCGGAGGTCGCTCGGGCGTCGCTGAACGAGCCTGGCTTCCCTGCGGTCAGAGCGACGGTCTCAATCGAGACCAGGAGGCCGCTGTCCGCGGAGGTGACGATGACGTTGGGGTCCGTGACCGCGACCTCTGGCAGGTGCACCTCGCTGACCAGAAGGCCGCCGAATGCGTGCCCCTCGCAGACGGTGATCACCGGGTTGAGGCCGGCGGCCTCCAGCGCGGCCGCATAGGTAGTGGCCAGGTCCAGGCATGTGCCCCAGCGATCGTCGAGAACCTCGCCCGGCCGCCGGATCTTCTGACCGGTGCCCTCGAAGGATGGTGGCGGGTCGATGTACCGGATCTCGCGGGCTCGCATCGCGTCGAAGACTGCCTCCGCGATGGCCAGGACGCGCTCGGCGCCAGCCTGGTAGCCCTGGAGGGACGGGTCACCGGTACGGGACGCGAGCAGGTCGCTTGCCTCGGAGAGCAGACGCCCGACAGCCCTGTCGCGAGGCAGGACGAAGGCGGCGAGGGACTCCGGGATCGCGACGGCCCACCACTCGTCCCGGGCCAGCAGCCGAACGTCGGATTCAGTGTGTCGACGCCGCCCCCCGGCCACGACAGAAAGGTGCAGCTGGGCGCCGACGGCCTCCTCGAGCTGGACGAAGGCGCGCGGGTCGAGCGACCACTTGAGGTCGGCGGCGAAGAGGTGAACGTCCCCTCCGGCCGGGATGCTGGGCACGACAAAGTGCAGCTCGCTGGCCACCTCGATGGGCAATGGCGCGGCGATGCTGAGGGAGATGTCGATGTCCCCGGTCGGCTCGGCGCCGGGGTTGGCGATCGCCAGACCGAGCAGCGGAGTGATGCCGTTGTTCACGAGGGCGAAGTTCACCGCGTCGCGGTAGACGAGCTCGACATCGAGGCCAGCCTCGGCGATGACCGTGCGGGCCATGCCGCGACGGAGCTCAGCGCGCTCTCGCCTGGCGAAGTGCTCACCCCCTGTTGCCTCGCGCTCGTTCGTTACCGGCGCTTCGGCTGCTGACGCCTCCGGGACATCGAACTCCACCGCCGCATCTTGACTGGAGGTCGCAGCCTCCGGACCGGTACGAAGTTCGCGGACCAGACCTGCTCGTTCAGTTGCGCCGACCGATCTGAGCAAGCGCTCCATGGTGTCGAGCGCCCGGACGGCGTCCTCGTCGGGAAGGGCCGGCTCGTGGGCCCAGCGGTTTCCCACATCCCGGAGTTCCTGCGCGAGGGCCTGTTGGACGCGGTCGAAGTCCTCCCGGAAAACCCGCCACTCTTCGGTTAGGACCCGCAGGAGGAACCGAGGGTCCTCCATCGAGTACGCCCCGGGAGGAACCGGTGCGCTGTGCATCGCGCGCTCCGAGCAGTGCAACCCAGTCCTTGCCATGGGCCTGGGCGGACATGTGCTCGTCGACGAAGGGACGCAGTCCCTCGGCCAGCAGATCCAGTCCGCGTCCGACACGTTCCTTGGCGGTCAACATCGATCGAGTTCCTTAGGGTGCGATGCAGGGGTGCGACCACAGAGCGGCGATGCCTCGGTGGGCGGTTACTGAACTGTATGGGTGCAAACCCACATCACGCGGCCAGTTTCCGACCAGTACCTAGGAAAAACCGCCAAAGCAGTGCCCACCTTGCCTGCACTGCGGCGCCGGTCAGCCATCGCGCCGCGCTGCGACTCGGGTGGAGACGCGAATGCTTGCTTAACACGACCAGACATGTCATCCATCAACGAAGATCGATGCTCGTCGCCAGCGGATTAAAGGAACGCGGCGGTGCTGACGGAGGCCCCCAGGGATGACCGGAATGTGCCGGACTCCCCGCCCCCGACTCTGCGACGCGCCGGACAGACCCGGATCGTGCCGGGGTTGACCGTCGCCTCCGTGACCACAACCGTGACCACACCGGCGCGCTCGTAGCCGACGATTACGGAGCACGTCGGCGAGTTATGCCGCACTTGGCCGGGTCGGCAATACGCTGCAGCCATGTCGCCCGCCGTGAACCCGTCGACCCCCGATCTCAGAGCGAGCCTGGCCGCGTTCGCTCAGTGGCGCAGAGAGAAGCTCAAGGGGGACGAGAAGGGGGAGGCGCAGCCGTTCCTCGACCGCCTGTTCCGCGCCTTCGGCCACGAGGGCGTCCAGGACGCTGGAGCCGAGTTCGAGTCTCGGCTCCGCCGGCGAGAGGACAAGGGCACCGGCTTCGCGGACCTGATGTGGAAGCCCCGCGTGCTGATCGAGATGAAGAAGGCCGGCACGCCGCTTCGCAAGCACTACCGACAGGCATTCGACTACTGGGTTCGCGCGGTTCCAGACCGGCCGCGCTACGTCGTGCTCTGCAACTTCGACGAGTTCTGGGTCTACGACTTCGAGAACCAACTCGACGAGCCGGTCGACGTGGTGACCCTCGACGAACTGCCGCAGCGGTGGGAAGTCCTCGGCTTCATGCTGCCGCGGGAGGTCAAGCCCGTCTTCGGTAACGACCTCGTCCAGGTCACCCGAGAGGCCGCCGCCGAGGTGGCGCGCGTCTTCACCTCGATGAAGGCGCGCGGCGTCACGACCGAGGTCGCCCAGCGTTTCGTGCTTCAGTGCGTCATGGCGATGTTCTCCGAGGACATCGGCCTGCTGCCTCGGCACTCGTTCACGGAGGCGATCAGCGACGCGCACACCGGGGCCGAGGCGTTCGACCTCATCGGCGGGCTCTTCCGCGAGATGAACACCCCGGGCAAGACCGCGGGAGGCCGGTACCAGGGAACCCCGTACTTCAACGGCGGTCTCTTCGCCCACATCCACCCCCAGGAGCTCACCACCGAGGAGCTCGACCTGCTCCGCGAAGCCTCGCAGACGAACTGGGCCGAAGTGCGACCCGAAATCTTCGGCACCCTCTTCGAGGGCTCGATGGACGCCGGCGAACGGCATGCCAGGGGCGCGCACTTCACCTCCCAGGCAGACATCGCACGGATCGTCGGGCCATGCATCGTCGATCCGTGGCGCGAACGCATCGACTCTGCGACGACGATCCCGCAGCTGCAGGCACTTCTCGACGCGATGGCCATCTACAAGGTCCTTGACCCGGCGTGCGGGTCGGGGAACTTCCTCTACGTGGCGTACCGCGAGCTCCGTCGACTTGAGCACGAGATCGCCGAGAAGATCGCTGCCCGACGCACGGGCCGGCTCACCGTCGGGCAGACGGCCCTTCGGTACGTCGACCCGGAGAACTTCCTGGGGATCGACAACAACCCTTTCGCGGTCGAGGTCGCAAAGGTCACCATGCAGCTCGGCAAGAAGCTCGCCGCCGACGAACTCGGCGACGAGGGCACAGTGCTGCCCCTCGACAACCTCGATGGCGTGATCAGCTGCTCCGACGCACTGTTCTCGCCATGGCCCCGCGCCGACGTGATCATCGGAAACCCGCCTTACCTGGGGAACCGGCGCATGGTCGACGAGCTCGGCGGCGACTACGTCGCCAGGCTGAACGAGCGGTACCCGGCACGAGGCGTCGCCGACTTCGTCACGTACTGGTTCCCCAAGGCGCATGATCACTTGCCGGAGGGGGGACGCGCAGGCTTCGTCGCGACGAACTCCGTGCGTCAGGGCGACAGCCGCAAGGCCTCTCTCGACTACGTCACCGACCACGACGGCGTCATCTTCGACGCTGTCTCTTCAGTGCCGTGGTCTGGCGACGCCGTCGTCCACGTTTCGATCGTGAATTGGCAGAAGGGGGGTCAGCCGCCCGTAACGCGCACGCTCTGGCTGGACGAAGGTCAGCACCCGGTCGAAGTCGCCGAGATCTCCAGCTCCCTGTCGCCCCGCACCGACCTGAGGACGGCTCAGATCATCAAGGCCAACGACGCCATGGTCTTCCAGGGGCAAACCAGCGGAGCCTCCAGCGTGTACGAAATCACCAGCGCAGCGGCTCGGTCCTTCCTACAGGCCGAACCGGCAGACGCCGAAGTGATCCACCCCGTACTCGGTGGCAAGGCGCTCTTGCACCGCACCGACGTGGAGAAGTGGATCATCGATATACCGGTAACCGACGCCGGGGACGTGTGGGCGCGGTACCCGAAACTCATGGCGTACATGGACCGCGACGTCCTGCCGCTGCGACAGGAGAAGGCGGAGGCCGAACGACAGCGGAACGAGGCGAAGCTTGCGTCCAACCCCGCCGCGCGCCTGACCTGGCCCCGCCGGGACTTCATGAGGCAGTGGTGGCGGCTCTGGCGCTCCCGGCCTGAACTGGCGGCAGCGGTGGCGGCTCTGCCGCGCTACATCGCGCTCACGAGAACCACGTCGTTTGAGCGAGGGCCTGTCTTCACCTTCGTGGACGGTCGATACCGAGTGACGGACTCGATCGTTGCTTTTCCCTTCGCCGACGACTACTCCCTCGGAATCTTGCAGGCCGCGCCGCACGTGGCGTGGTACCGGGAACGCTGCACGACGATGAAGGTCGATCCGAACTACACCACGACGACCGTGTCCGACACATTCCCGTGGCCCCAGGACCCAACCCCAGAGGCGGTGCAGGCGGTCGCAGAGGCGGCCGCAGCGATCGTCGACCACCGCGCGAAATCCTTCGCGATGGGCGTGTCCCTCGCGGCCCAGTACGACGTGCTGCGCCGGCCAGGTCGGTCCCAGCTCCGCGACCTTCACGCAGAACTCGACGCCGCCGTGATGGACGCCTACGGCTTCGACGCCGAGGCGGATGTCTTGGCGCAACTCCTTGCTCTCAACCACCTGGTGGCGGAGCGGGAACGAGCGGGCGACCCGGTTACGCGCCCGGGCCCCACCCAGAACGCCGGGATGGTGTCCGACTGGGCGTTCCCGGCGCCCACTCTCTGAACTGTCGCCGGAGGGCCTGCCTCCGGTACGGCCGAACCGCCTAGGGCCGACTGAATGGTGGCGGAGACAAACGCGCCTGGGTGGGGGAACGAGGCGGAGCAGCGCGCCCGACTGAGGTGGGTCGTCGAGATGGGGCGGGGGGCTTCGCGCAAACGCACCCGCCCCCTCCTTGATACGAGGCGGCCGGTTGCCGGGCGGGTGGGGCCGGCGTCCCCCGGCGCCGCGTGTTCTCGCGAGGCGGATCGCCACTGCTACCTCGTGAGCGCCGCGCCGATGCGCGTGTCGGGCATCGAGACGAGCCTGCCTCCATTGAGGTCGAGAGATAGCGGTGACTCGTGGCCGTGGCGGCCGTGGCCGTGGGCCGTGGCCATGGCCGTGCCCGTGTTCGGGTGCGGCGCCGAGCCGGAGGCCCGTCGTCGCTCAATTTTGCGGTCCGGGGCGCCCGATACGGTTCGTGCATGACGTGGGACTTCTCCGCCAACTTCTGGACCGGCGTGGGACTAGCTGCTGCTGCCGCGACGGCGGTGGCGACTGTGACGTCGACGGCAATCGGCCTGTGGTGGCGGCGAGTGGACACCAGAAGGCCCGAGTGGGTGTTCTTCGGGGCGAGGTCCATCTGGAGTGCTTTCGATCGTTACGGGAACGGGGAGCACCCGCACGCGACGTGCTCTCTCGGCAACGCCGGGCAGGGGCCTGGGTTCCGGGTCCGCGTCGAGGGCGTCGGATGTCAGGTCTGGGCGCACGGCGAGATGCGCTACTCCCAAGGCGCCAGGGCACACTTCGCGCAGGACATGGCGCTGGTACCGGCCTTCGCGGCCGGGGAGAAGGTCGAGTTGCACGTGTACTGCGAGCTTGCCGACTGGGACCGGGCGGCGATCGCGATCCTCTGGCGGGAACCTTCTGCCTCGCGCACGCGGCACCGTCGGCGGGTGAGGACCGAGCCCCTGCGGAACGTCGCGGCTCGGCCCAGGCTCACCTCGAGCGACTGGGACCCGGAGGCAGGAAGCGCTGAGCAGGTCCTGCCCGAGCCGGTGGGGCCGGTCCTGCCGGAGGAGTGGCAGGCACAGCACCCCCTGCCGCCGGACGGCGTGCTGGAGCGATTCCGCCACCGCGCACGGCTGCGCCGACTGGCGTGACCCTTCCCCGGTGCGCCGTCACCGGCATGGGTCGGCAGCGGACTCCATATCACCTGCACCTCGAGGTGTGCATCTGCACGGCGCTTCGCTCGAGCCTGAGTGTCGTCTTCGGCACTCGGCCAGCGCCGCGACTCGCGGGGAAGCTACGCAAACAGGCCAAAAAGAGCGACGGTAGCTGGGGCACACGCTCACTCCGCGGTGGGTGGGCCCGTAAGGGTGGTACTCGCACTCGGCACGTCGAGGCGTGCGGCCCTCTGCTTGGCACTGTTCATGCCGAGGACGATCAACTCGCTCGGGCCGACCGGCGATGCTAGACCGACCGCTACCGTGACCCTTCGTGGATTATCCGGGCCTCGGCACCCTCACCAACGTCGGCGCGATCGTCGTCGGCTCTCTCCTCGGGATGGCCGTCGGCCAACGCCTCCCGGACCGTGTGCGCGACGTCGTCACCGACTGTCTGGGACTGGTCACGCTGCTGGTGGCGGCGCAGTCCGCCATGAGCGTGGCGGACCCCGCGCTC
Organism: Georgenia thermotolerans; assembly: GCF_009193185.1. Lineage (GTDB taxonomy): Bacteria > Actinomycetota > Actinomycetes > Actinomycetales > Actinomycetaceae > Georgenia > Georgenia thermotolerans. The sequence continues at coordinate 102,995 of NZ_VUKF01000001.1, forward strand.
GCCGCCGCCGTGGGCTCCGGCGCGGTGCTCATCGTTCTCGGCGCGCTCCTTATCGGCAGCATTGTGGGCTCCGGCCTGCGGATCGCCGACCGCCTCGAGCAGCTCGCCGGTCGCGTCCACACTTGGACCACTCGCCCGGGCACCGTGAGGCTCGAGGCGTCCGGCGCGCGGCAGCGGTTCATCGACGGCTGGCTGACCGCCACCCTGCTCTTCTGCGTCGGCCCGCTGGCGGTGCTCGGCAGCATCTCGGACGGTCTGGGGCTCGGGATCGACCAGCTCGTGCTCAAGGCCGTGCTCGACGGCTTCGCCGCCCTCGCCTTCGCCTCCACCTTCGGCGTCGGGGTGCTGCTCTCCGCGGTGTCCGTTGGCGTGTACCAGGGCGCCCTGACCGTCGTCGGGATGTTGCTCGGCTCGGTGGTGCCCGAGGCGCACGTCGCGGCGCTGACCGCCACCGGCGGGCTGATGCTGGTAGGCATCGGCCTGCGTCTGCTGCGCATCCGGGACGTCCCGGTGGCAGACATGCTTCCGGCGCTCGTCGTCGCCCCGCTGCTCACGCAGGTCGTCGTACTGTTCCGCTGACGCCCGGCCACGCCGTCGGGCGTCGCACGGCGCGCCCAGCCGCCGCCACCGTTCAGTGCAGGCGGCGTCGTTCCCAAGCCGACCCCAAGTGGCGCCCAAGCGTCCTCGGCCACGGTGATCCCAACAGATCACCATCACACCGAGAGCGAGCTCATGTCCCCCGACATGCCCACCGGCACCACCACTGCCACCGACCTGCGCGAACCCGGCGCGGGCACCGTCCACCTGCCCGGCGACCCCGGCTACGACGCCGCCCGCCAGCCCTGGAGCATCGGCCACGACCAGCGCCCCGCCGCCGTCGCCACCCCTACCACCGCCGCCGAGGTCGCCGCCGTCGTGCGCCGCGCCGCGGCCGCCGGGCTCCGCGTGGCCCCGCAGGGCACCGGCCACAACGCCGGCCCGCTGGCCGCCCAGGACCTCAGCGACGTCGTCCTCCTGCGCACCGGCGCCCTGGACGAGGTCACCATCGACCCCGCCACCCGCCGCGCCCGCGTCGGCGCCGGCACCATCTGGCAGCCGGCCGTCGAGACCGCCGCGGCGCACGACCTGGCCGCCCTGCACGGCTCCTCCCCCGACGTCGGCATCGCCGGGTACTCCCTGGGCGGCGGCATCGGGTGGTACGCCCGGCAGCTGGGCCTGGCCGCGAACAGCCTGACCGCCGTCGAGCTGGTCACCGCTGACGGCGAGCTGGTCCGCGCCGACCGGCACGAGAACGCCGACCTGTTCTGGGCGCTGCGCGGCGGGGGCGGCGGCCTGGGCCTCGTCACCGCCCTGGAGTTCCGCCTCTACCCCATCGAGTCCGCCTACGCCGGCTTCCTGCTGTGGGACGTCGCCGACGCCGAGAAGGTGCTGCGCACCTGGGCCGCCTGGGCTCCGACCGCCCCCGACGAGATCACCACCGCCTTCCGGCTCATGAAGCTCCCGCCGCTGCCCGAGTTGCCCGCGCTCGTGCGCGGCCGGCACCTCGCCGTGGTCGACGGCGCCGTCCTCGCCTCCGACGAGCGGGCCACCGAGCTCCTCGCCGAGCTGCGGGCCCTGCGCCCGGAGATCGACACCTTCGCCCGCATACCGGCCCCGGCCGTCACCCGCATCCATATGGACCCCGAAGGCCCGACCCCGTCGGTCTCCGACGCCGCCCTGCTCGCCGGCGCCCCGGACGGCGCCGTCGACGCCCTGCTCTCCCAGATGGGCCCGGGATCGCCGTCCACGCTCCTCATGGCCGAGCTGCGCCAGCTCGGCGGGGCGCTGGGCCGCCGGCACGAGGGCGGCGGAGCCCTCGACCGGCTCGACGCGGCCTTCACCGCCTACGGCGTGGCGATCGCGGCCACGCCGGAGATGGCCGCCGCCGGCGCGGCCGACGCCCGCGCCCTGATCGGTGCTCTTTCCCCCTGGGCCAACGGCCGCCAGTACCTCAACTACGCCGAGAATGTTGTCGACCCGCGCACGGGGTTCGACGCCGACACCTGGGCGAAGCTGTCGGCAATCCGTGCCTCGGTGGACCCGGGCGGGCTGTTCGTGGCCAACCACCCGGTGGGCCGGGAGACGGCCACCTCCTGACCGGTTGCCGGCACGTGGGAGAGCCGGCCGGCAGAGGCGTCCGTGCCGCCGACGGCACGAAGGGCCCGCCACCTCTTGCCAGGTGGCGGGCCCGTTCGGCGCGGTGTCGTCAGAGCGTGCTCTTGTTGAGGAGCCGGTTGGCGGTGCCGCTCGGGTTGGACTTCACCACCCCGGGGGTCGCGATGCTCTTGAGGTAGCTCTGCACGGTGGCCGAGGAGGCCTCGCCGACCGCGTCCTTGTACAGGGCGGCCACGGCGGCGACGTGCGGGGCGGCCATCGACGTCCCCGACCCGGTGGCGTACTTGCGGCCCAGGAACGTCGAGGTGATCGCGGTGCCGGGCGCGTACAGGTCCACGACCGGGCCGTAGTTGCTGTACGCGGCGCGGTCGTCGTTCTTGTCGGTGGCGGCGACGGTGATCGCCGAGGGGGCCGAGGCCGGGCTGACGTTCGCGGCGTTCCGGCCCTCGTTGCCGGCGGCGACCACGACGGCCACGCCGGAGGCGGAGAGGTTCTCCACGGCGGTGTTCAGCGCGGCGCTGTTGGGGCCGCCGAGGGACAGGTTGGCCACGGCCGGACCGGGCGAGTTCTTCGCGACGTAGTCCAGGCCGGCGATGATCGCCGAGTAGGCGCCGTTCCCGGAGGCGTCGAGGACCTTCACCCCGGCCAGGCGCACGTCCTTCGCCACGCCGACGGTCTTCCCGCCGATGGTGCCGGCGACGTGGGTGCCGTGGCCGTTGTCGTCCTTGCCGGTGCCGCCGAAGGCGTCGAAGACGTTGACCGCCCGGCCTCCGAACTCGGGGTGAGTGGTGTCGATGCCGGTGTCGACGACGAAGACGGTGACGCCGTCGCCGGTCTCGGTGTACCGGTAGGACCCGTTGAGCGGCAGCCTCGGCTGGTCGAGGCGGTCCAGGCCCCACAGGTCCAGGTTGCCGGGCAGGTTCTGCGTCGTCACCTTCGTCGCGGTGGCCGTCGCCGTGGTCGGTGTGATGGCCGGCTCGCCGAGGGAGATCACCTGGTCCTTCTCGACGGCCTTGACGGCGGGGTTGCGCAGCAGGGTGCGCACCTGGGCGTCGTTCAGGTCGGCGACGAAGCCGTCGAGCGCGGTGTCGTAGACGAACTTGGGGTTGGCCTGCACGGCCCTCGCGACGCCGCGGGCCGGCACATCGTCCTTGAGCGTGACGATGTAAGTGGCCTTGGCGGCCTGCGGGGCGGCCTTGGCGGAGGGAGCCGCGTACGCCGCCGCCGGCACGGCGAGCGAGGCGGCGGCGAGCAGCGCGGTGGCTGCGGCGAACGCGCGCGACCGGTGACCGGGGCGCGAGGGACGGTTGGACATGCTGCTCTCTTCTCGAGCGATGTGGTTTTGCCAAGCAGTTTCATCGGCAGCGCGGCCGGAAATGTGCGGGGTTGAGCGGCACGCCGCCCCGGCGGCAGCGGTCGTCCCGCGCCCTCACCCGGCCCGCCCACAAGGAGCCGGACCGGCGCGAAAGCACCGCCGGAGCGCCCCGCGCGGCCCTATGCTCCGGCGCGTGAGGATCGCCGTGCTCGGTCCGGTGGAGGCCCACCGCGACGCCCCGGTCGACCTCGGCACCCGCAAGCAGCGCGCCCTGGTGGCCGCCCTCGCGCTCCACCGCGGCCGACCGGTGCCCGTCGACACCCTGGTCGACCTGCTCTGGCGCGACGCCCCGCCGCCCGGCGTGGCCGGCACCCTCCAGGCCTACGTCGCCGGGCTGCGCCGCGGCCTCGAGCCGGACCGGCCCGCCCGCGCGCCCGCCACCGTGCTGATCACCCGCGGCCCCGGCTACGCCTTGCAGCTCGAGCCGGCCGGGCTGGACGTCGCCGTCTTCGAGGACCTGGCGGGCGAGGCGCACCGCGCCCTCGCCGGGGCATCCTCCATTCCCGACGGCGCCCCCGCCCCGCGCCCGGACCCCGCCGCCCTCGACGACGCCGCGGGCCGCCTCGCCGCGGCGTTGGCGCTGTGGCGCGGCGCGCCGTTCGTCGAGCTCGAGGACGCCCCGGCCGCGCTGGCCGAGCGGGCCCGGCTGGAGGAGCTGCGCCTGCTCGCCGTCGAGGACCTCGCCGTCGCCCACCTCGCCCAGGGCCGGCACAGCGCCGTGGCCGCCGAGCTCGAGGCGCTGACCGCCGCCCACCCGCTGCGCGAGCGGCTGTGGTCGCTGCGCGCGGTGGCCCTGACCCGAGCCGGCCGCCAGGCCGACGCCCTCGCCGCGCTGCGCCAGGTGCGCGACCTGCTCGCCGACGAGCTCGGCCTCGAGCCCGGACCGGAGCTGCGCCACCTGACCACCGCGATTTTGCGGCAGGACCCGGCGCTGGCGTGGAGGCCGCCGCGTGCGGCGAACGGCACCACCGGGAGCACTGCGGATGCCCGTACCCGGCACGCCACAGCGGGCCTGGCCGGACCGGCAGCACCGGCACCACCCGCAGCATCCGGGCCCGCACCGGCCGCCGCCACCCCGCTCCCCCACGCCTGGCCCCTGGCCGGGCGCGACCACGAGCTCACCGCGCTAAGGGACCTGCTTGCCCGGGCCGAGGCCGGCACGCCAGCGTTCGCCGTCGTCACCGGCGAGCCCGGCATCGGCAAGTCGCGTCTGGTCGCCGAGCTCGCCGGGCACGCCCGCGCCCGGGGCGGGCGGGTGTTGGTCGGCCGCTGCTCGCAGGATGACGGCGCCCCACCCCTGTATCCGTGGGCCGCGGTGCTCCGGGACATGGGCCAGGAGCTGCCGCTGGGTGTGGGCGGGGAGGACGAGGGCGCGGCCTTCCGCACCTGGGAGCGCATCGTCGCGGCCCTCACGACGGCAGCCGCCGAGGACCCGGTGCTCCTCGTGCTCGACGACCTGCACTGGGCCGACCCGGCCAGCCTGCGGGTGCTGCGCCTGCTCGGCGAGACCGTCGAGCAGGGCCGGCTGCTCGTCGTCGCCACGTGGCGCGAGGGCGCGACCGGCGAGCCCCTGGCGGCGGTGGCCGAGACGCTCGCCCGTCGCCACGCGCTGCGCCTGCACCTGCACGGCCTCGAGCGGGACGCGGCCGCCGCGGTGGTCACCGCCGTCGCGGGCACCGCGCCCGGGCCGGCCGCGACAGCGGCGCTTTGCGAGCGCACGGGCGGGAACCCGTTCTTCCTCGTGGAGTACGCGCGCCTGGCCGGCGAGGGCGGCGACCTTGCCGCCCTGCTCGCCGAGCCGGACCCACCCGCGGCGGTCCGCGACGTGCTGCGCCGCCGGCTGGACCGGCTACCCCAGGCGACCGTGACGGCGCTGCGCGCGGCCGCCGTCGTCGGGCGGAGGTTCGTCCTTGCCACGGCGGCCGCGGCCGCCGGCACAGCGGAGGACGACCTGCTCGACGCGCTCGAGCCCGCGCTGGCCGCGGGGCTGGTGCGCGAGGAGGACGTCGATGCCTTCGCCTTCGCGCACGCCCTGGTCCGCGACACGCTGTGGGCCGCGCTGCCCGCCTCCCGGCGCGCGCGGGTGCACGCCCGGGTCGCCGCGCACCTGGAGCCGACGCCGGGGCACGAGTCGCAGACGGCGCACCACTGGCTCCGCGCTGGACCGGGCCACGCCGGCCGGGCGTGGCGCGCCGCCGTCGCCGCGGCCGCCGTCGCCCGCCGGCTGCACGCCCACGACGACGCCGTCGGCCTGCTGCGCGCCGCTCTGGAGGCCCTTGCGGCCGACCCGGCCGCCACCGCCCGGGACCGCTACGCCCTCCTCATGACGCTGGCCGAGGCCCACCGGTGGGCCGCGGACTGGGTCGGGCTGGCGGCCGCCTCCCGGGATGCGGCCGCCGTGGCGGATGAGCTCGACGACGTCGAGCTGCTGGCCCGGGCGGCGTGCGCGCCGACCACGGGGGCGCTGTGGCAGCTGGCCGAGGCCGGGATGGTGTCGACGCTGGCGGTCGCGACGCTGCGGCGAGTCCTCGTCGCCTTGCCACCCGGCGACGGGGCGCCGCGCTGCCGGGCGATGCTCAGCCTCGCCGCCGAGCTGTATTACGCCGCGGACGTGCCCGAGCGGCGCGAGCTGGTCGAGGGCGCCCTGGCGATGGCGCGCCGACTCGGCGACGACGCGCTGCTCCTCGACGCGCACCCCATCGCGTATATCGCTCTGTGGCACCCGGCCACCCGCCAGGACCGGCTCGGCTACGCCACCGCCGCCGCCGGGCTCGCCGAGCGTCTGGGCGACGACCGCGCGCTCGTCGTCGCCCTCTGCCTCCTGGCCGTCGTGCAGGGCGAGCTGGGGCTGGTGGCCGAGATGTGGGTGACCGCGGCGCAGGCGCGCGAGCACGCGACCCGGCTGCGGCTGCCCTTTCCCGCTGCTGGTGCTCGACAACCTCGAGCTGCCCTGGCTGGCGATGGGCGGGCGGTTCGATGAGGCCGAGCGGCGCATGGCGGACATCGAGGCCCGCCACCGCGCCGTCTCCCTGCCGCTGACGCCGGCCGCCGTCGCCGGCACCCGCATCGCGCTGCGGATCTGGCAGGACCGCAGCGCCGAGGTCGCCCCGCTGCTGCTCGGGCTGGAGGGCGGGTACCTGCCGGTCACAGCCTCGGTGCTCGTGCACTTCCTGCGCGCCGGGGAGGTCGAGCGGGCGAGGGCGCACCTGGCCGCGCACCCGGTGGACCTCGGGCACGACTTCTGGTTCTCGGTGCTCGACTGGGGCATGACCGGCGAGGCGGCCCTCGGGCTCGGCGACGCCGAGCTGGGCGCCGCGGCTCACGCCAAGCTGGCGGCGTACGCCGGGCAGGTCTGCTACGCGGGCGGGGGCAACGCGTCCGGCCCGGTGGACATGTACCTCGCCATGGCGGCCTTCGCGGCCGGTCGGGTCGGGGAGGCGACAGCGCACGCGGACCGGGCGGAGGAGCTGTGCGCGGCGTGGGAGATCCCGCTGGCGGCCGCGCGGCTGCGGCGGCACCGGGAGCGGCACGGCTTCTGAAAGCGGCCAGAAATCCACTTGCTGGAGCTGCTCCCCCGGGTCACGATCCAGGGGAAGGTCACCGGCGTAAGGTGAGGGCAGCGGAAGACGTCAGCGTTCCGCGGAGGCGACGATGCCCCAGAGGAAACCCTCTGACGCAGGCTCCTCGTGGAAGAAGCCCGAGGTCCTCGCGGCCGCGCTTGCTGCCGCAGCGGCGGTGACTGTGGCTCTCATCAACGTCGCGGGGAATGACGGCGAGAGGAATGACGTCGCCGGGAACAACGGCGAAGGCAAGGAAGCGACGACGTTCTCCGGGGCCAGGATCGAGCTGCTGAAGACGGGGACGATGCCCGCCGACCCACCACCGGGCGTCTCGTACTGGTTCGAGGGACGGGTGCGCGAGCTGAAGCCCAACCAGCGCGTCTTCGTGTTCGGCTACTTCGACAACGCAGCGCCAACCAATCCCCCAAGCGACGCGCTGGGCGCGGAGGAGCAGGCCCAGCCGGTCTCGCCGCCCGCCCAGTACTTCCCCGGGGGGTCGTGGCGGGTCGACTGGACGCTGGAGGAGCCGCCCGGCACCACCCGGTTCGAGGCGGTGCTCGTCGAGGTGCCCGTCAGCGGTGACGCCGGCAATCCTGGCGGCCCCGCTACGCCGAGCGGGGGCCCGACGGTCAGCGGGCCCCCACCGGGCGAGACCGGCTCACCGACCGAGCCCACCTCCACCGCGTCACCCGCGGTGCCGTCTCCTGACGATGAGCTCTCCCGCACCCTCCGGAACCGGCTGCTGCGCACTGGGCCGACGAACCCGCTCATCGTGGCCCGGGACGACGTGGTCGTCGGTTCGGCGGAATCGGATTCTTCTCAGCCCTGAGGCCGCGCCTGCAAGCTACCGATCGCGCGAGCGGTCAGGCGGCTCACTACACGCGACGAGCGGGCCAGGCGCCACCGGGCCCCGCTCGGTACGGTCAGTCGGCCTGGGTGTCCCAGCCGTAGTCCGGCAGCTCGAAGAAGTCGTCCCCATCGAGGGTGTCGACCTCGCCGGTGGCCATGGCGTCGATCAGCGACTCGACGCCGGTCTGGACGCTCCGCACGAGCATGCCGTGGAGCTTCTGACCCAGGTCGTCCTGCTGCCCGCGCACCTCGAACAGCACGGTGGCCGAGCCGTTCAGGGCGAAGGCGGACCGGCCCTGGCCGGCGTACTCACGCTCGTCCGGGTGGTAGTAGCGGCCCACCGCCGCCAGCGGCGACTGCGAGCCGTACGCCTCCTGAATGCCGTTGGCGACCGCGAGGGCGTGGCGGCGGGAGGCGTCCTGGTCGAGCAGCGGCCAGTCCTGCTGGTACGCGGCGCCGTCGTCGACGCCGAGCGGCGGGTAGTCCAGGGAGACGGAGATGGGCTTGCCGTCCTGCGGCCCGCCGGTGAGGGCGTCGCACGGGCCCATGTGGTGTAGGTCGACGACGGCGTCGACCTCGCCGAACTCCGCCTGCAGGTCCACGTACACGTCGCGGATGGCGCGGGACTCGGGCGAGAGGAAGAAGCCGGCGTCGCGCTGGTTGCCGGGCAGGTCGCCCGGCTGCGGGACGTAGTCCAGGTCGGGGTTGAAGTCGCGGTTGAGGTCGAAGCCCGGCAGGTTGATGCCGTCGCCGCGCAGCGAGTGGTACCAGGCCCGCGGCGCGCCCTCCAGCTGTGGGTAGTCCTCGACGACGTCGGCCCAGTCGACGACGTTGATCCGGCGGTTCAGCTCGCCGCCGTCGGGGTTGACCATGGGCATCGCCACGAGGGTGACGCCCTCGAGCGCCCGCGTGGTGTCGGGGTCGTTCCCGCTGGCCAGGTCCTTGAGGATGGCGAGCAACGCCTCCGTGCCCGTGCGCTCGTTGCCGTGGATGGCGCTCTGCACCATGAGCACGCGGTCGCCGGTGCCGACGCGGCCGGCGTGGATGTCGCGGCCCTCCTTCGTCTGGCCCACGACCTCGACGTCGACCCGCCCGCCGCTGGTCGCCTCGATGCGCTTCAGCTGGGCCACCACCTCCTCGTAGCTGGACCAGCCGGTGTACTGCGGGTCGTCGAAGATCTTGCAGGAGCCTGAGGCCGGCTCCCCTGCGCCCTGCGGCGGTGCGGCGGTGCGGCGGTCGCGGCGGGTACGAACGCCAACGGTGCGGCCAGCGTGGCGGCGATGGCCACGCCGAGAGCGGTGCGACGGCGACGTCCTACGTGTGTCATGTGAAGCCCCCTGGTGCGGACCGGCGTTACCGGTCGAGCGGAATGGTGCGTGGCCGAGCGGCCAGGGAGGGCGGTGCCGTCGCGGCTCGTCGGGCGTGACCGTGCTGCGATCACGCCGAAACTCACCGAGCCAGGCCAGTCAATCCCCCCATTGACTGCTCGCGCCGCGGAGCCGGACTCCGATGTCCCGGTCCCCGTGACGTTGAGTCATATCCAGCCAGGACCTGTCCGGTAGGTCAAGGGGTTGCAAAGAACGTCGGCAGGAGTCGACGAACGGCTGCGCCGGCGCACCTCGCATGAGCTGCGCCGACGAAGCCGTCCCAGGGCGAGCGATGAGGTTGGTCCTACCAGCGGGCCGCCGCTTCCTTCCTACGGTCAGCAATCACGGTCTGGCGGTCAGGCAGCTCCTTGCGGTGGTCGGCCGTCTCCACCCGGCGGTCCAGCCAGAACGCGAGCCCGAGCGTCAACGCGCCAGCGACCCAGAGGTTGAGCTCGGTCCACGCCCAGTGCCCCGCGACGCGGTCGCCCACCAGGGCGCCGACGAGGACGACGGCGACCCAGCCCGCCGCGACGGCCCCCAGGCTCGCCGCGATCCTGACAGGGGTGGGCGCGCCACGGGTCAGGGCGGCGCCGCTGGCGGCCAGGGCCACCATCCAGGCGGCGAGCCCGAGGAAGAAGAGCGGGTTCTCGAATGGGCTTCTGTCGAGCCCGCCGGCAATCCCGATGGCGACGGCCTTGGCGGTCCAGGCGCCAGCGGCGAGGAGGGCGGTGGTCAGGGCGATGCGTGTGGTGTTCATGGCGAGAAGACTGGCCGCGCAGGAGGTCCCGAAACGTCCCTCTCCAGAGTGACGTCCGACGATTCTGCTCGGCCCTATGCTCCCTGCCGTGGCGGCGATGAGGACGCGCGCGAGGTGGCGCGAGGCGATCGTGCTCGTCGCGCTGAGCGCCGGCACGGTGGTCGTGGTGCTGGCCGTCCTCGGCGGGTCCCCTCTGACCGAGGGCCCGGTGCTGCTTCCGATAGCTGCCTTCGCGGGCGCCCTGGTAGGGCTGTGGTGCCGGCCCGCGCCGGGCGCAGCCGGGGCTGCCGTGGCGGCGGTCGGCCTGGCCGCGGCCAATCAGATCGTCGCCCCGCAGGAGTACGCCCCGCTCGACGACCTCGTCTTCTTCGCCGCGGTGGTCGGTGGCCCGGCGCTGGCCGGCGCGGTCGTCGCCGGCCGGCGCACGCAGGTGCGGCGACTGCGGGAGCTGTCCGAGCAGCGGCTGGCCCAGCGCGCCGCCGAGGTCCGCGCGGCCCGGCTCGAGGAGCAGAACCGGGTCGAGACCCTGGTCCAGCACGACATCATCCAGCGGATGGGCGCCATCGCGCTCCAGGCGGCCGGCGGCCTGTCGCACCCTGCCGGTTCACCAGCCGCCGGTTTCGCGGCCATCGAGACCACCGCCCGGGAGGCGCTCGACGAGCTGCGCGCCGCCGTCGGCGTCCTGCGCGCGCCCGCCGACCTCGCGCCGGGCGCCGAGGCCCCGCTGCCTCGCCGCGCCCCCAGCCCGATCGGCCGCACCGACGTGCTCGTCGGCCTGTGGGGCGTCGCCATGGCGGTGGAGGGCGTCGCCGTCGCCTCCTCCCGGGGCCCGGTAAGGCTGAACGCCGCGTGCTGCCTGGCGCTCGGGGCGCTGCTCGTGGTGCGCCGCCGGCGACCGGTGACGACGGCGGCGGCCGGGATGGCGCTGGCCGTGCTCATGGAGGTCGCGCTCACCCCGCCGACGGTGATGGTGACGACCATCGTGTGGCTCCTGCTGCTCGGCTTCGCCGTCGGCGCCCACGCCACGGGAGCGCGGCGCCTGGCCGGGGCCGCGGTGCTGGTGCTCGGCACGGTGCTGATGGTCGGTGTCCCGACGGCCGGCGCCGTCGCCGCCGCGACGGTGATCTGCGGGCTCGTGGTCGGCTCCGGCGCGGTGGCGGCCACATGGTCCGCGCGGGCGGACGCTCTCGACCGCCTGCTGCAGCAGGTCGAGCGCGGCCGGGAGGCCGAGGTCCGCCTGGCGGTGGCGGAGTACCGGCAGTCGATCGCGCGCAGCCTGCACGACTCGGTGGCCCACGCCATGACCGTGGTGTGCCTGCACGCCTCCGCCGCGCAGCGCCTCGGCGACGACGCCGATCGGGCGGCGCAGTCCCTGACCACGATCGCTGAAGCGGCACGCGCGGGGATGGCGGAGCTGCGCCGCGGGCTCGACAGCCTCGACGCCCCGGCGGGCCTCTCCCTGCCGGCCGTGGTCGACGACGCCCGCCGGCTGGGCGTGGAGGTCACGCTCGTCACCGCACCGGGCGGGCCGCCGCTTCCCCCCGAGACCGAGGCGCTGCTCGCCCGCGCGATGCGCGAGGGGCTGGTCAACGTCGCCCGGCACGCCCCCGGGTCCCCCGCCCGGGTGGAGCTGTCCGCCGTCGGCGACCGGGTCCAGGTAGAGGTCGTCGACCACGGCGGCGCTGCGCCGTCGGCCCCGCGGATCGCCGGAACCGGCACCGGCCTCGCTGGGCTGACCGAGGCGTTCGCCGCCCGGGGCGGTGCAGTGCACGCCGGCCCCGACCCCGACGGCGGCTTCCGCCTGCGCGTGTCGCTGCCCCTGCCGGCGGTGGTGGTCGCATGAGCGAGCCCGGTGGTGGTCGGATGAGCGAGGCCGAGGTCGCCGTCCTGCTGGCGGACGACCAGGAGCTGGTGCGCACCGGGCTGCGCATGATCATCGACTCCGAGCCCGGGCTGGCCGTCGTCGCCGAGGCGCAGGACGGCGCCGAGGCCGTCGCGCTGGTGAGCGAGCGGCGTCCCGACGTCGTCCTCATGGACATCGCCATGCCCCGGCTGGACGGCATCGACGCCACCCGGCGGATCACCACGCACTCCCCGCGACCCGGGTGGTCATGCTGACGACCTTCGACCGTTCGCAGCTGGTGTACGACGCCCTGCTGGCCGGGGCCAGCGGGTTCCTGCTCAAGGACCTGCCCGCCACCCAACTGGTCAACGGCGTCCGGGCGGTCGCGCGCGGGGAGGAGCTGCTGGCGCCGAGCATCACCCGCCGGCTCATCGAGGAGTTCACCCGCCGTCGTCCCAGCCCGCCGCCCGGTCACGACACCCTGACCGAGCGGGAGGCCGAGGTCCTCGTGCTCGTGGCCAGGGGGCTGTCGAACGCCGAGATCGCCGCGACGCTGTACGTCAGCGTCCAGACCGTGAAGACGCACGTGGCGCGCATCCTGGCCAAGCTCGGACTGCGCGACCGGGTGCAGGCGGTGGTCGCGGCGTACGAGTCGGGGCTGGTGCGCCCGGGCGAGGACGGGACGCCGTAGGCCCGCCTCTCTCGGCCTCATCGCAGGTGGGGAGCGGTGCCGAAGTGCGGCGCCCCATCGGGACGAACGTCCCCGGGATCCCGGGCCCCGCGGTGGCAGGCTGGAGCCAGTTGAACGGCACGACGCCCCACCCGGAAACGGCGGCTCGGGGATCTCCCCGACGGCGACGCCGAGGACGGCGAGGGTCGGCGGAGTCGCTCAGCGGCAGGGAAGCGAGGACGCTCCCGAAGCACGCGAGGGGAAGCAGGTGATGTGCAGGTAGTGGGTACTCACAGAGCGCTGCCAGGCTGTCAGGCGACTCGCGAACGAACCGGCCGTTGATGCTCACCGAAGCACCGGCACCGCCCACGGGGCATATGTCGAGGCGCTGACCCACCAGGTGGCGGAGGCGGCCCGGGCGATCACGCGCCCGGGCCGCCTCGGCGTGTCCTCTGAGGGGGCGTCTCGCTGTGTCCCCGGAGGGGCCGCCCGACGTGCGGCCGGGCACATTTCCGGCGCTCGGACGCCACGAAGCGGAGATTCTCGTCTCATTCGACGCGCCGGGGAGCCGCCGGCATGGATTCGCGACGTCCGAGGCCTTACAAGTGGGATGTGAGCGACGATCCGAACCTGATCCGTGTAGAAGGCACCGACCGTGTTTTCCATCGCGGCCGGATTCTCGTCGTCCTCCTCATCCCCATCGCGATGGCGCTGGTCGCCGTCTCGTCGATCAACGTCGCATTGCCGTCGATCTCCCGCGGCCTGGGCGCCACCGACACCGACCTGCAGTGGGTGCTCTCCGGCTACGCGCTGACGTTCGGGATCAGCCTCGTGCCCGCCGGCCGCGCCGGCGACGTGCTGGGTCGGGGCGCGTTCTTCGTCATCGGGCTGCTGCTGTTCTCGGTCGCCTCGCTCGCGTGCGGGCTGGCGCCGACCCCGGACTTCCTCAACGTCGCCCGGTTCGTCCAGGGCATCGGGGCCGGGCTGTACAACCCGCAGACGATGGGGATGATCCAGCAGTACTGGCGCGGGATGGAGCGCGCCCGGGCCTTCGCGCTGTTCGGCATGGTCGTCGCCGTCTCCGTGGCCGTGGGGCCGGTGCTGGCCGGGTTCATCATCCAGGCGTTCGGCCCGGAGATCGGCTGGCGGGCCTCCTTCCTCATCAACTTCCCCCTTGGGCTGATCGGCTGCGTCCTCGCGCTGCGCTGGTTCCCCTTCGGCAAGGAGCGCCAGCGGCGGGCGGCCAAGAAGGGGCTGCGGGAGGCGCGGCGGCTGGCGCGCCGGAACCGCCGGCCCGGCCGGCTCGGCTCTCCCGGGCTGGTGCGTGAGCGGATCGACCTCGACCCGGTCGGCGCCGTCGTCCTGGCCGTCGCGGTGCTGTGCGTGATGCTGCCGTTCATGTCCCGCACCGGCGGCGTCATCTGGCTGCTGCTGCCGGCCGGGCTCGTTCTCGTGGCCCTGTGGGCGATGTGGGAGCGGCACTACAAGGCGCGCGGCCGGGCGCCGATGGTGGACCTGGAGCTGTTCTCCTTCACCTCCTTCTCCAACGGCACCCTCGTCGCCGGCACGTACTTCCTCGGGTCGACGTCGATCTTCGTCGTCGTGGCGCTGTACCTGCAGAACGGCCTGGGGGCGAGCGCCCTGGAGACCGGGCTGGTCGGGCTGCCCAACGCCGTCGTCTCGGCGTTCTCGTCGGCCTGGGCCGGGCGCCGGGCGCTGATCAAGGGGCGGAGCATCGTCGTCGGGGCGCTGGTGTGCGCGATCGTCGGATCGGCGCTGAGCGTGGCGGTCGCCGTCCTCATCGAGAACGCCGGGATCGGCTTCGGGTGGCTCGCCCTGCCCCTCATGCTCGTCGGCCTCGGCCAGGGCGCGCTGGGCTCGGCGAACCAGACCCTGTCCCTCGAGGACGTGCCCACCAGCTACGGCGGCACGGCCGGCGGGGTGAAGTCGACGGCCGAGCGCATCGGCACCGCGATCGGCAACGCGATGATCACCGCGATTTTCTTCGGGGTGGTCGGGGTGGCCGCGTGGGAGCACGGCTTCGCCGCGGCGTTCGGGGCGATCTGCGTGTGCCTGCTGGTCTCGCTCGTGGTCGCGGTGCGGGACCGCAAGGTGTCCGGGGACGGCCCGATGGCGGTAGAGACGCGCTGACGCCGGGCCACGACGCGCGGGAACGCCCGCGATGGCCTGCAGCGCGTCACGCGCGCGCCAACGGTGCATGGTAGACAAATCCGCTAGGTGCGTTGTCAGCTATGGGCCATGGTGCTCTCCCGGCTGATCCTCGGCCTCCTCGCGCTCGCTCCGATGAGCGGTTACGACGTCAAGAAGCACGTCGACTCGACCATCCGTCACTTCTGGGCCGCCGACAAGGCGCAGGTCTACCGCGCGCTCGCCTCCCTGGTCCGCGAGGGCCTTGCCACCGTCGAGGTCATTCCGCAGGAGGGCCGGCCCGACCGCCAGGAGCACCGCATCACCGAGGCCGGCCGCCGAGCCCTGCGGGACTGGCTCGCCTCTCCCCTGCCCACCCCCACCGACCGAGACCCCTTCCTCGCGCGCGTGTTCTTCGCCGGTGACCTGGAGCCCGAGGAGGTGCGTGTCCTCCTCGCGCAGCGCCGGGAGCAGACCCAAGAGCTCCTCGCCGCGCTCACCGCCCTCCGCCCCGCCACGGCTGTCACCGACCGTGCCGGCTACCTCCGCGTCGCCACCCTCGAGAACGGGCTCGCCCACGCGCGCGCCGAGCTCGACTGGCTCGACACCCTCGAGAAGGACCTGCCATGACCACCCACACCGCCGGCCGCCCGCGGTCCTACCCCGTCGAGCACCATGCCTCCGCCGAGTCCGACACCACGATCGTCCTGCTGCACGGCGGCAACGTCGCCAACTGGATGTGGGACCCCCAGGTGAAGGCCCTGACCGACCACCACGTGCTCACGCCGCACCTCCCCGGCTTCGGCAACCGCGCCGGCGAAATTTGGCAGTCTCTCGCGGCCACGGCGGACGACGTCGCCGCCACCATCGCCGCACACGCCAGGGGCGGCCGCGCCCACGTCGTCGGACTCTCCCTCGGCGGCGTGGTGACCACCCGCCTGCTCGCGCGCCACCCCGAGGTCGTGCGCTCCGCGCTCATCACCGGCGTCCCCCTCGCTGGGGTCCATGGCCTCACCCGCTGGCTGGGCGACCTCCAGCTCGGACTCTGGGACAAGCGATGGTTCTGGCAAGCGCAGTCCTACGCCTTCGGCCTTCCCGCGGAGGACCGCGACCTCTTCGTCGAGCACGGCCTCACCGTCAGCAAGGACAACGCCGTGCGCCTGATGCGGGAGGTGTACGACGGCGGAGCGCCGGACGGCATCGGCGCCTACCGCGGCCGGCTGCTCGCCATCGCCGGCGGGAAGGAGTCGGCGTCGGTGCGGCGGTCGTTCCCCCATCTGCGCCGAGCGGTCCCGCAGGTCGAGTGCCGGATCGCCCCCGGCATGCACCACGCATGGAACATCGAGGACGCCGGCCTGTTCACCGACGTCGTCCGCGCCTGGGTGCACGGCGAGGTCGACCCGCGCCTCCGTCCCGCCTGATCCACATCCCGGGGGCCAGGCGGCGCGCGAAGACCGCTGGGGGTGCGCGGCCCACGCGCGGCCCGACACGAGACCGCCGAGCGGTCACGTCACTGACGCACGTCGGCCGGTCCCTGGCCCATCGGCAGCCCGGCGGCCCGCCACGCGTCCACGCCGCCGATCATGTCCGTGGCCCGGTGGAGGCCCACAGCCCGCAGCGACGCGGCCGCGAGGCTCGAGCTGTACCCGTGGCGGCAGGCCACCACGACCTGCAGGTCGTAGCCGGTGGCTTCGGGGATGCGCCAGGGGCAGGCGGGGTCCAGGCGCCACTCCAGCACGGTGCGGTCGATGACCAGCGCGCCGGGGAGCTCGCCCTGCTCGCGCCGCTGGGCCTCGGTGCGGGTGTCCACCAGCAGCGCCCCGGCGGCGACCGCCGCCCGCACCTCCAGCGGCTCGAGCCGCTGGACTCCTACTCGTGCCGCGGCGAGCACCTCGTCGATACCCACCCGCACAGCATCGCGCCTGGCCGGTGGACGCGCGAGGTAGCGGGGTGACCACCGGCACACCCGGTCACGGACGCCGGTCCCAGGTTGAGGCCGACCGCCGTCCGTAGCGTGGCGG
The DNA here is from genome assembly GCF_009193185.1 of Georgenia thermotolerans. GTDB lineage: Bacteria > Actinomycetota > Actinomycetes > Actinomycetales > Actinomycetaceae > Georgenia > Georgenia thermotolerans. The sequence goes on from NZ_VUKF01000001.1 coordinate 119,739, forward strand.
CATCCCAGACCCTCACCCGGAAGGCGGCAGATGTCCTACGTCGAGCCCGCCGCCGTCGTTGACGCGATGGTGGCCCTCGGGGCTAAGAAGGCGCACCTGCGTCGGGGGCAGCTGGTGCTGCGCGGCACGCTCGGCGGCATGTTCCTCGGTGTGGCGACGACGCTGGCGCTGACCGCCGCCACCCAGACCGGGCTCCCGTTCGCCGGTGCCCTGGTCTTCCCCGTCGGCTTCGTGATGGTGCTGCTGCTCGGGTTCGAGATGGTCACCGGCTCCTTCGCCGTCGTCCCGCTCGCCGTGCTCGAACGGCGGGCCACCGCCACCGAGATGGCACGGGCGTTCTGGTGGGTGATCGTCGGGCACCTGCTGGGCGGCGTGCTGTTCGGGCTGCTCTTCGCCGCCACGGCCAGCGAGATGTGGACGACGCCGGACGCGCCGGTTGCGCGGGCGCTGGTCGACCTCGCCGCGCACAAGACCCTCGACCATCAATACCTCGGCGCCGCCGGGATCCTGCTGGTCGTTCTGAAGGGGGTGCTGTGCAACTGGCTGGTCGGCACCGGCGTCGTGATGGGGCTGACGTCGACCAGGACCGGCGGGAAGATCCTCGCGATGTGGCTGCCTGTCATGACCTTCTTCGCGCTCGGGCTCGAGCACGGCGTAGTGAACCTGTTCGTCGTCCCCGGCGCCATGATGCTCGGGGCGCCGATCGGGCTCGGCGACTGGTGGCTGTGGAACCAGATCCCGGCACTGGTGGGGAACTTCCTCGGGGCGCTGGTGTTCGTCGCGCTGGCCATGTACGCCGCGCACCGGCGCCCGGCGCCGGAGGTGGCCCCGGTGCCCGCCGTCTCCCCGCGGAGCCGCTCCGTGGCGGATGCCTGAGCTGACGTCTCATCGCGCCTGTCGGCGGCCGTCGGGATGATGCGGCGCGGGTGTCAGCCGCGCCCGTAGTCCAGGTGCACCACGCCGTTGTCGTAGACGTCGTGGGCCTTCAGCGTGAGCCGGGTGGGGACGGCGCCGTCGTCGAACAGGCGCGCGCCCGTGCCGCGGGCGACGGGATAGACGAACAGGTGCAGGTCATCGACGAGGCCGTCGCGCAGCAGCGCGCGGACGAGCGTGCCGCTGCCGGAGACGTAGATCGCGCCGTCGGTGCTCTCCTTCAGGCCGAGGATCGCGTCCTTCGAGTACGGCAGCGTCGTCGAGGGGCCCCAGTCCGCGCTGGGCTCGCGGGAGGCGACGACGTACTTGTGGGTGTCGTTGAAGAACGGGGCGCCGGGGTCGTCCTCGGCGGTGCGCACCGACCAGGCCGGTGCGAACATCTCGTACGTCCGGCGGCCCAGGAGGATCGCCGTCGCGGCCCCTGTGATCGCCCCGAGGGTCTCCCCCATCTGCGGGTCGAAGCCGTACTCGAACGTCCAGCTCGGGTCCTCGTAGACGCCGTCGAGCGAGATGAACTCGTGCACCGCGATCGTGCCCATGGATACGCCCCTTCGTTGGTCGGCCGAGCGCCCAGCCTTCACAAGCCCGCGTGAACCGTCAACGGGTTTGGCCGGAAGACGCCGTCGTGCATCGCGGGCGGGTTCAGCCACAGCGCCCCCGACACCGAGGAAACCTGATCACGGATCCTCGACGGACTCGACGCCCTGCTGCGGCACTGGCCCGCGCCCTGACGGGGGCCGGACCCCGTGGTGGTGCCCGGCCCCTGCCGGCGTGCTTCAGCGCCCCGGGGTCACTTGATGCGCAGGTCCGAGACGACCGCGGAGTGGTCGGAGGAGAACTGCTCGGCGCCGGGCTGCGCGGCGATGGTGTAGGAGTCCTTGACCTGGACCACCTGGCCCTTGGCGTAGATGAAGTCGATCCGGTCCGGGGTGATCATGTCCAGGCGGGGGCTCCAGGTCATGCCGGGGGCCTGGCAGACGTTGGGGTTGGCGGCCCGGTAGGTGTCCACGAAGCCGGCGTCGGTGAACTGGTCGGTGGCCTCCAGGTCGTAGGACAGGCCGAAGTGGTCGGCGCAGCCGGCCCACTGGGAGGTCCAGTCGGACCCGGGCATGGTGTTGAGGTCCCCGCCCATGAGGACCGGCTCGCCGGAGGCGGCGTGGGTGTCGACGTAGTCGAGGAACTCGGCGACCGTCCGGGTCTGGCGCTGGTCGGCGTCGACGATCTCCTGCGCGGGCACCGACGGCTCGCGGCCGGCGGCGACGTCGCGGGCGTTGGCCTCGATGAGGTCGCCCACCCAGGGGTTGGTGTAGTTGCTCCAGAAGGTGAAGGCGTTGAGCGCGCGGCCGTCGTCGGCGATCACCCGGGCGCCGCCGAGGTGGAAGGCGCCGGTCTCCAGGTAGCCGGCCGGGGCGGGGAACACCTCGTCGACGTCGAAGTGGGTGAAGAGCCAGAGGTTGTCGTTGCCGGTCGAGCTCGGCGTGATCTGCACGCCGGCCCAATCCTTGCCGGTTGCGTCCTCGAGCGCGGCGGCGATCTCGTCCCCGGCGCCATAGGTCTCGACGGAGAAGAACACGTCCGGGTTGACCTCGACGATCTGGTCGATGACCTCCTGGCGGTTGTCGACGTCGTCCCAGTTGTCGTCGAGCCCGCCGTGGTAGATGTTCCAGGCCAGGACCCGCACGTCGGTCGGCTTGCCCGCGTGGGCGGGAGGCGTGGCCGTCGCGGGGGCGGCGGCGAGGACGGCGGCGCTGGTGAGCAGGCTGGCGAGGGCGACTCTGCGAAGGGTTCTCATGCCGCCAACGTAGGGAGCCGTGGTGAACGGTTGACCAGCGCGTGGCCAACCTCGGGGGAACCCGCGGTGATCCGGCTCGTCGCCTGAGACGCCCACGATCGGGCGCATGTCGTTGCGCCACGAATGCGCGGACGGAACGACCGGCCGTTCGGGACGATGACAGCATGAGCAGCGTCGACCAGGCCATCGCCGAGGTACCCTCGCCGTCGCGCGAGGCCCTTCAGCACGTCATCGACATCGCCCGGCGCCTCGCCCCGGACGCTGAGGACGGCATGAGCTACGGGATGCCCGCCCTGAAGGTCGCGGGAAAGCCCCTCGTCAGCGTCGTCGCCACGGCGAAGCACCTGTCCCTCTACCCGTTCTCCGGCGCGGCGATCGACACCGTGCGCGAGGAACTCGCGGGCTACTCCCTCTCCAAGGGCACGGTGCGCTTCTCCGCCGAGCACCCGCTGCCCGACGACGTCGTCGAGCGCCTCCTGCGGGCGCGGCTGGCGGAGATCACCGGCGCCTGACCCACGCCCGCGGCTCGGAACGGTGGCGCACCCTCATGTCCCCGGTCCACGCCCCTCAGAACGCCACAATTGCTAGCTGCGTGACAGATGTGGCGGCACTGCGAGCCACTTCCGCCACTGCAGCCCCAATTGTGGCGTTTCATGCTGTGGCCTCGTCGGCGGGCCGACCGCTCAGCCCACCTCGTTAGGCTGCGGGCATGCCGAACCCCACCGCCGCCATCCTCGTCATCGGCGACGAGATCCTGTCCGGACGCACCCGCGAGGCCAACGCCTACCACCTGGCCGGCGAGCTGAGCCGCGTCGGGATCGACCTGCGCGAGATCCGGGTCGTGCCCGACGACCACGCCGTGATCGTCGACGCGCTCAACGCCCTGCGCGTCGCGCACGCCCACGTGTTCACCTCCGGCGGCATCGGGCCGACCCACGACGACATCACCGCTGACGCCGTCGCCGCGGCCTTCGGCGTCGGCATCGACGTGCGCGACGACGCCCGCGAGCTCATCGAGAAGGCGCTCGCCGCGCGCGGCGTCACCGCCACCGCCGACCAGCTGCGCATGGCCCGCATCCCCGACGGCGCCACCCTCATCGTCAACGGCGTCTCCGGCGCGCCGGGCTTCAGCATCGGCAACGTCCACGTCATGGCCGGGGTGCCGAGCATCTTCGTGGCGATGCTGGCCATCGTCCTGCCGAAGCTCGAGGCCGGCACCCCGCGCCTGTCGCGCGAGGTGCGCTTCGAGGTGGGCGAGGGCCGGATCGCGACCCCGCTGCGCCGGCTCGCCGAGGAGATGCCGCAGCTGACCGTCGGGTCCTACCCGTTCCGCGACGGCGACGTGCGCGGCACGAACATCGTCGTGCGCGGCACCGACCCGGCGCTGCTCGACGAGGCGGTGGCCCGGCTCGAGGAGCTGCGCGCGAGCGTCGGCTGAGCGGTCGGTCAGCCGCGCCCGGGGGTCGGGTGCGCGGCGCCGTCGTCGCCGGTGTCCGCCTCGGGGTGGGCCGGGCCGTCGCCCGCGGTTCCCGCCTGGGGCCTGGCCGGCCCCTCAGGATGTGACGGCGCGTCGATCGCGCCGGCGATCCGCTGCTCGAAGGCGTCGGTGGTGGCGGTCGGCAGCACGACGAGCCCCTCGAGCTCGCGGGTCGCGCGCCGGTAGGCCGACTGTCGCTCGGCGTAGGTGGCGGCCGGGTCGTCGGCGAGGGCGATGAACCGCTTGGCCCGGATCAGCGCCTGCTGCTCGGTCACGGTGAAGTCGGACGCGCGCCGGCGGCGGGCCTCCTGCTCGGCCAGGTCGAACGCCGTCTCGTAGCGGCGCACGGCGTCGCGGTACTCGGTGAGCCGGCTGGGCTCCTTCAGCTCGTCGGGGTCCTCGGGCCGCAGGGCGTCGGCGTCGCGCCTGGCGCGGTGGAAGTCGAGCGTGAGCGGCTCGCGCATGTCGGTCATGAGCGGGTAGTCGATGAGCTTGGCGACGTCGAGCTCGTAGTCCAGCCACCGCTTGTTGGCCGCGTCGTGGCGGGCCAGGGTCCGATCGATCTCGCTCTGGGTGATCTTGGCCTGCTCGGCCGCCGCGGCGCGGGCGCCATACTTGATCCGGGCGAGCTCGATCTTGTCCTGCCTGCGCCGCTCGTCCCAGCTGCGCGCGTTACGCGCGATGGAGTTGATGGTGCCGCCCAGGGCCCCACCGATGGGAAACACGAGCCACCAGTAGTTCCCGATGAACTCGAAGACGTTCACGAGCGGCAGTCTAGGTGGCAGCCGAGTGCAGGGGACGTAGGGCTGACAAGGGTGGCCGGCCGGTCGACACTGGCGGGGTGCGCGCCAGGCGGAGTCGCGCCCCCGGGTCGACGGCGACCGGCGAGGTGGGCACCGAGCGGTCGGTGACGGCGTTCGTCGTCCTCGTCGTCGTGCTCTCGGCCGTCTTCTGGGCGCTCGACCCGCTGCTCGGCGACGCCCCCGCCCGGCTCACGGGCGCCGACCTGCCCGCGAGCGCGCTGATGTTCGTCGTCCCCGGCGTGGCCGCCCTCGTCCTGGCGTGGCGGCGCGGCGGGCGCGCGGCCGTCCGGCGGCTGCTGACGACGGCGACCCGCCGGCCGCGTCCGCCCTCCCCCGGCTGGTACGTGCCCACCCTGCTCCTCATGCCTGCGATCGTGGCGGCGAGCTACGTGGTCGCGCGCGTGGCCGGGCTACCGCTCCCCCAGCCCGTGGTGGTGGCGTGGGCGTCGATCCCGGTGCTGGCCGGGCTGTACCTGGTCACCGGGTGGTGCGAGCAGCTGGGGTGGACGACGTACGCCACCGACCCGCTGCAGGAGCGGCACGGCGCGCTGCGGGCGGCGCTGATGCTCGGGGCGGTGTGGGCGCTGGTGCACGTGGTGCCGTACGCACAGGCCTGGGCACGGCGCGCGCTGGGTGCTCGGCCAGTGCCTCTTCACGGTGGCGCTGCGCGTGCTGCTGGCGTGGATCTACAACAACACCGGCCCCGGCGTGCTGGCCGTCGTCGCCTGCCAGGCGTCGTCGAACGTCGCCTGGTCGCTGTTCCCCAACCACGGCTCGCACTACGACCCGGTGGTGACCGGGCTGCTCACCGCCGCCGTCGCCCTCGGCGTGGTGCTGCGCTTCGGGGGCCGCACGCTGGTGCGGTGAACCGCGGCCACCCGGGGTCACCGCCGTCGTCCCCCTTGGGCGTCCGGTGCGTGGTGCCCGCCGCTGGCGGTCAGAGGCGGGCGTGCTCGGGGCAGAAGGTCGCCACCGAGGTCTCGAGCAGGCGGTCGAACACGGCACGGTCGACGTCGTAGGTCTTGGCGGCCGCCGCGAAGGACGCCGCCGTGGCGCCCGCGTCGAGCTCCGCGCACAGGCGCCGGCCGGAGGCGACCAGCTCGCGGTCCGTCCGCTGCTCGGCGCTCGTGCCGGAGGCGATGCGCCGCACCTGGCCGGGGAAGCGCTCCTCCGACGGCGGGAGCAGGGTCGGCGCCGCCTGGGCCGCGACGGCGGCGCACGCGGCCAGGGCCAGCACCGTGGCCAGCGACAGGACGCCCGCGCGGCGGGAACGCCGGCGCACGTCGCTTCTGGTCACGGGTCCGATGCTGCCATCGCCCGGTGTCATCCCCACCGTGCGGGCGGGCTGGCCTCGGGTGCTGCGGCGCCTGCTCGACCGGCAGCCGTGGCACGGCCGCCGGTCACCCCATGCGGGATCCGAGGACCGTTGCCGTGACGAGGAGGTACTGCCGCTCCATCGCGCGGCCACCCGCGCCGGCCGCTTTCGTCCCGCCGACGGCCGTGCCGGGCGAGGGCACGCCGTCGACCAGGCCGAACCGGCGGGCGAGCTCGTCGAGGGCGTGGTCCAGCCGCGCCGCCCGCACCGCGTCGAGCGTGCGGTAGACCGCGATCGTGGGGCCGTAGCGCGCCTTGAAGTACTCGCGGAACTCCTCCGGCGAGGCGAAGCGGTCCACCGGCAGGTCGCGCCGCTCGGTGACGACGGCGCCGGCCCGGCCGGCGAAGAGCTCGCGCACGTGGTCCTCGTCGCCCCACAGCGGCGGCGGCTGCGCCCCGGGCGGCGGCGGCGGGGCGTAGGGCTTCATGGTGACGAACATCTGGCCGATGAAGCCCGCCGGGGTCCAGGAGGCGAGCGCGATCGTGCCACCGGGCCGGACCACCCGGACCAGCTCGTCCGCGACCCGTTGGTGGTGCGGCGCGAACATGACGCCCACGGACGAGAGGGCGACGTCGAAGGAGGCGTCGGGGAACGGCAGCGCCTCGGCGTCGGCCTGCCGCCATTCCAGGGCGAGGCCCTCGCGCTCGGCCCGGGAGCGCCCGGCGGCGAGCAGCTCGGGCGTCAGGTCGGTGGCCACCACCTCGGCACCGGCGCGCGCGGCGGGGATGGCGGCGTTGCCGCTGCCGGCGGCGACGTCGAGCACCCGGTCGCCGGGCCGCACACCGGCGGCGTCGACCAGGACCTGCCCCAGCCGCGGGATGACCTCGGTCGCGACCGCCGGGTAGTCGCCGAGCGCCCACGTGGCGGCGTGCTTCGCCTTCAGCGCCCGGTCGGTGTCGTCGGCGATGAGCTGGCTCATGGGAAGAACTCCTTCGTCGTAGAGGGAGCTCCAGCGTCCGGCCACGGCCGCGGCGCCTCCAGTGCCGCCTCTGTACCGGCCGCGGTACAGGATCTGTACTGGTGCGCCGGACCGGCCAGGGGTGTACTGGGGGTGTCCGCCGGGAGGTGGAGATGACGACGTACGGCCAGTTCTGCCCGGTCGCGAAGGCCATGGAGGTCCTCGACGAGCGGTGGACGCTGCTGGTGGTCCGCGAGCTGCTGGCAGGGAGCACCCGGTTCAACGACCTGCGGCGGGGCGTGCCGCGGATGTCACCGGCCCTGCTCTCCAAGCGGCTGCGGACCCTCGAACGGGCGGGGGTGGTCACGCGCCGCGAGCTCGACGGCCACGCCCGCTACCACCTCACCCCGGCCGGCCGGGAGCTGTCCGAGGTCGTGGACGCGCTCGGCCGCTGGGGCATGCGATGGGTCGGCGAGCTCGGCGACGAGGACCTCGACCCGCACCTGCTCATGTGGGACATCCGCCGCACCGTGCCCGTCGAGCGGTGGCCGCGCTCCCGCACGGTCATGGCCTTCCACCTCGACGGCGTCGACGCCCGCGCCGCGCGGTGGTGGCTCGTGGTGGCCGAGGGCGCCGTCGACCTGTGCGACTTCGACCCCGGTTACGACGTCGCCGCCACCGTCCGCAGCAGCCTGCGGGACCTCACCCGGCTGTGGCGCGGCGACCTCTCCTGGCCCGCGGCCCTGCGCACGGACAGCGTCCTCGTCGACGCCGCGCCGGCGGTCCGCCGTCAGGTCCCCGACTGGGTGGGCCAGGGCAGGCTGGCCACCGGCGCCGGCCTGGCCGCGGCCGGCGGCTGACCGGCGGCACGCGCTCGCTGGTGCCGGTCGGGGCGCCGGACGAAGGACATCGGCAGGGGCGTCAGGTGCAGCGCCGCCACCGCGCCGCCCGGGTCACGGCCGAACACCACGCGGGTGGGCCCGAGCCCGAGGGATGACAGGTCGACCCGGAAGACGTCGGGGTCCTCGCGGTCGGGATGCAGGCGCAGTCCCCGCCGCACCGCGGGCACCGGCATCTGGCCACGGAGGACGAGGTGCCCGTGCCGGACGGCGACCTCGAGGCCCGCGCCGAGCAGCAGGCGCGGCTGCGGGTCGACGAGCACGCCCGGGCCGAAGCCGTACCGGCCGCACAGCTCCGGCCAGGTCCACGGGCGCTCGGGGACGGCGTCGTCGTCCTGCTCGGGGGCGTCGAGCAGGAGCCGCAGCAGGGCCTCGACGGCGGATGCGGGCGCGCCGCGCGGCTCGAAGTTGCCGGTGCTGGCGAGCGCGAGGACGCCGACGCCGTCGTCGGGCGCGATGCGCAGGTCGGCGAGGAAGCCGAGCCAGATGCCGTCGTGCCCGACGGTGCGATGCCCGCCGACCTCGCCGCGCAGGAAGGCGAGCCCGATGCCGGGGACGCGCGGGTCGGGCTGGTACTGGGGTGCGAACATCGTCGCAAGCGTCGCGGGGCGCAGGACCGACCCGTGCTCGTTGGTGCCGCCGCCGAGCAGGGCCTCGGCGAACCGGGCCAGGTCGCGGGCGGTGGACCAGGCGCCGCCCCCGGCCGCGGTGACGACCTCCAGGTCGCGGACCGCCGCGGGGCCGTGGGCGCGCAGCCGGTACCCGGTCGCCCGGCCGCTGGCGGGCCGCGCGAGGCCGGTGGCGTCCATGCCGAGCGGGGCGAAGACGTGCGCGCGCAGGTAGGTGGCGAGCGGGACGCCGGTGACGTCCTCGACGACCTGGCCGAGCGCCGTGAAGCCGTGGTTGCTGTAGCCGAACCGGGTGCCGGGCTCGACGGCGACGCGCAGGCCGTGGCGGTAGTACGCCGCCGGCGGCGGGACCGGGCGGCCGACCGGGACGCCCCAGCCCAGCCGGGCGGAGCAGGTCCGCCGGGCCGCGCACCGCCACCACGCCCGCGATGTGGGTGAGCAGGTGGCGGAGCGTCACGGGCCGGAAGCCCACCTCGGCGGGCACGAGCCGGAAGGCGCGCAGGTATCTCGCGGCGGGTGCGTCGAGGTCCACCAGGCCCTGCTCCCACAGCTGCATGACCGCGATCGCGGTGACGACCTTGGTGACCGAGGCGATGCGGAAGGCCGTGTCGGCGTCCACCGGGGCGCCGCCGTCGAGGTCCGTGACGCCGTGGCTCGAGAACCACGTCGGTGCGCCGCGCCGGACCACCGCCACCGCCATCCCGGTGGTCGCCCACCGGCCGAGGACCTCGTCGAGCGCGGCGGTCAGCTCGCGCTCACCGGTCATGGTGCTCTTGTCGGCCATCGTGGGCCCCCTCTCGCCGGGCCGCTCCCCTGCGGCGCGGACGGTCGAGACCGACCTGACCTCATGGTGCGCCGCGGGGGCGCGCGCGAACAGGGGCGGAGGTCGCGTCCGCGACGTCGTCGGCGCCTGGAGCCCGCGGCCGGCGAGGCGGACAGGCCGCCCAACCGCACCGAGCCGCCGGGACCGTCCTGCCATGCTGACTCCCATGGCCGAAACCACCGAGACGCTCTCGCTCGCGAAGGTCGCGTGGCCCCTGCGCACGGACCGCCTGCTGATCCGGCCGGCGACGGCGCTCGACGCCGTCACGACCTGGGAGTACCGCCGGCTCGAGCCGGTGTACCGGTGGCTCTCCCGCGCCCCGCGCACCCTGGCCGACTACCGGGCGTACTTCGAGGCCCCGGCCACCCTCGCCAAGACCCTGGTGGTGGAGCGGGACGGGGAGGTCATCGGCGACCTCATGGTCGCCGTCGAGGACGCGTGGGCCCAGGCCGAGGTGGTGGACCAGGCCCGCGGCGTGCACGCCGAGCTGGGCTGGGCCTTCCACCCCGACCACGGCGGCCGCGGCTACGCCACCGAGGCGGTGCGCGAGCTGCTCCGGCTCTGCTTCGACGACCTTGGACTGCGGCGGGTGACGGCGAACTGCTTCGCGGCCAACGAGCCGTCCTGGCGGCTCATGGAGCGCGTGGGCATGCGGCGCGAGCTGTACACGGTCCGGGAGTCCCTGCACCGGTCCGAGGGATGGCTCGACGGCACGGGGTACGCGCTGCTGGCCGAGGAGTGGCGCGAGCAGGACTGACCGCCCCCGAGGGTGCCTCGTCGGCCTCCGTCGGATGCCGCTGAGGCGTCAGCCACGAGAGGTCCCCGGCGCGCGCAGACCCCACGCCCGCGCACGGGTCAGGGGTGGAACGGCGCCGGGGACGGCGTGTTGGTCGCGATGGAGATGACGTCCGCGGCGATCCCGTAGCACCCCCACGCGACCATGAGGACGAACAGCACCCTGCCCGCCACGGTCACGGCATCGCTGCGCCAGAACCGCACCGCCGAAGCCGACAGGCGGATACCGAACGCGGCGGCCACCGGCAGCGCGACGACCACAAGCGCGAGGTTCAGCACGGCGACGCCGGCACCGATCACCAGCCAGGCGGGCCCGCGGTGAGCCCAGCCGCCGGGCGCTTCCAGCCGGTCGATCATCGATGGGGCGAGGAACCCGAACAGGGTCGGGATGGCGACGAACGAGACGACGGCGAGCCACTCCGGGCGCAGCACCGAGTAGTCGAACGAGGGATGGTCGTGGACGAGGAACGCGCCCCCGATGCTGCCGACGAACAACGCGAACAGCCCCGATCGGGCCCGCCGCGACGGCGGCAGCACCCGGCGCACCCACAGGTAGATCAGACCCGCGATCGCGCCGAGCGCGACGGTGGTGATGCACAGCTGCAGCGTGCCGGCGAGGGAGATCTGACCCACCGGCTGGATGTCGTCGGTCATCCGGCCCTGGACCGACTCCGGCGACGTGACCGCGAGGAGCCGCATGATCAGCCGGCCCAGCACACCCCCGACGATGAGACCGACGAGGCCGCCACCGACCGCGCCCGCGGCGAGCGTGCAAGCGAACGACAGCGCCGTGTTCTCCGTGCCACGGCTGACAGTCCGTTTCCCGATCACTGACATGGCTGGCTCCTCATCGACCAGACGTCCCAAATGGATCAAGGATGCCGGTGCCCGACCGCCCCGTCAGCGAGTTGACCGTCCTGCCTTGGCGATGGTCCATCGCGTTACCGGCTGCTCAACCAGCACAGGGTGCGCGCCCGTCGACCGGCTCGGCGCGGGGAGCGCCGGGAAATTCCGTGGACTCGGGAAACGTTCAGGACTCACCCTGGTGGTTCCGCACCATTTCGCGCCGGACCGGCGCGCGCACGAAAGAGGCACCATGTCGCAGGCCCCGACGCCGACCACGCGCCGCCGGGAGCTCCCCCGCGCCTTGCGCCCGTTCGGCGTCCCCGCGTACCGCACGCTCGTGGGCGCCCTGACGCTCTCGCTGCTCGGCACCGGCATGTGGCTGGTGGCGGTGGTCTGGCAGGTCATCGACCTGGGCGGCGGACCGGTGCAGCTGTCCCAGGTGGCCACCGGCGCCGCGCTCGGCGCGGTGGTGGCGGTCCTGTTCGGCGGCGTGCTCGCCGACCGGGTGCCGCAGCGGCTGATCCTCATGGGCGTGGAGGCATCAAAGGCCCTGCTCATCGGCGTGGCCGCGTGGCTCTCGCTGACCGGCCACCTCGAGCTGTGGCACATGGTGGTGCTCTCCGTCGCCGTCGGGGCGACCGACGGGTTCTTCTACCCCGCGTACACGGCGATGCTGCCGACCATCCTGCCGCCCGCGCAGCTGCTCGCCGCCAACGGCGTCGAGGGCATGATGCGCCCGGCGCTCATGCAGGCCGCCGGCCCGGCCCTGGCCAGCGCCGTGCTCGCGGCCGCATCCCCCGGGCTCGCCCTGGCGGCGGTGGCGGGCTCGCAGGTGCTCGCCGTCGTCGGGCTGAGCCTGCTGCGGGTCGAGACCGCGCGCCGCGAGCCGGCACGTGGGGACATCCACCCGATGCGGGCGATGGTTGCCGACCTGCGCGAGGGCTTCGCCTACATGGTGCGCACGCCGTGGCTGCTCGGCACGCTGCTGTTCGCGTGCGGCTGGGTGCTGCTCATGATGGGACCGATCGACGTGCTGCTGCCCTTCGCGGTGCGCGACCACGCCGGCGGCGGGCCGGGCGAGTTCGCGCTGGTGCTCGCGGCGTTCGGGGTCGGCAGCGCGATCGGCTCCCTCGCCGTCGCCTCCTGGCGCCTGCCCCGCCGGTACCTGACCGTGCTCGTGTTCTCCTGGAGCGTGGGCAGCGTGCCGCTCGCCCTCGTCGGCCTGACCAGCCAGCTGTGGGTGATGGTGGCGGCGGTGTTCGTCGTCGGGGTGAGCAGCGGCATGGGCAACGTCATCTGGGGCACGCTGCTGCAGCGGCGGGTGCCGCCGGCGCTGCTGGGCCGGGTCTCCAGCCTGGACTTTTTCGTCTCCCTGCTGCTCATGCCCGTCTCGATGGCGCTGGCCGGGCCGGTGGGCGAGGCGGTCGGAATCCGGGAGGTGTTCCTGGTGGCGTCGCTGGTGCCGGTGCTGTTCGGCGTCGCCGCGTGGGTGCTGGCCCGGATGGGCCGCGATGAGGTCGCGCACCCGCTCGACCGGACCATCCCCGAGCCCGAGCACACCCTGGCGGGCTGAGCCGGTCAGACCGCCGGGCGCGCCCCTGAGGGCTCGGCTCGGCGGTCCGGCCGCGGCGGGTGGTGGCCGGCCCTCGCCCGACGCTCGGCGTCAGGGCCGCAGCAGCGTCTTGATGGCGCGCCGCTCGTCCATGGCCTGGTAGGCCTCGACGGCCTGGTCGAGCGGAAGCTCGAGGTCGAAGACCTTGCCCGGCTCGATCGTCCGGTCCCAGATGAGCTGGACGAGCTCGGGCAAGAACCGGCGCACCGGGGCCGGGCCGCCGTGCAGGTGCACCGCGGAGAAGAACAGCTCCTCGCCGGGCAGCTCGACGCCGTGGGCCACGCCCACGTAGCCGACATGCCCACCCGGGCGGGTGGAGCGGATCGCCTGCATCATCGACTCCTGCGTGCCGACCGCCTCGATCACCGAGTGCGCGCCCAGGCCGCCGGTGAGCTCCTTGATGCGCGCCACCCCCTTGTCCCCGCGCTCGGTGACGATATCGGTAGCGCCGAACTCCCGGGCGAGCTGCTGGCGCGGCTCGTGGCGGCTCATCGCGATGATCCGCTGGGCGCCGAGCTGCTTGGCGGCGAGGACGGCGAGCAGGCCGACGGCGCCGTCGCCGACCACCGCGACCGTCTTGCCGGGCCCGGCCTCGGCGGCGACGGCACCGAACCAGCCGGTGCCGAGGACGTCGGAGGCGGCCAGCAGGGACGGGACGAGGTCGGGGTCGGGGATGCCGGGGGTGGCGACGAGGGTGCCGTCAGCCAGCGGCACCCGCAGGAACTCCGCCTGGGAGCCGAACATCCCCATGGGGACGTTGTGCACGCACCGGCTCTGGTAGCCGGCCCGGCAGATCTCGCAGGTGTTGTCGGAGGCGAAGAAGGAGCCGACGACGAAGTCGCCGACCGTGATGTTCTCGACCGCATCGCCGATCTCCTCGACGATGCCGACGTACTCGTGGCCCATGGGCTGCGGCTGGTCCGAGGTGTCGATGCCGCGGAACGGCCACAGGTCCGATCCGCACACGCACGCGGCGGTCACGCGGATGATCGCGTCGGTGGGCTCGACGAGGGTGGGGCGGTCACGCTCCTCGACGCGCACGTCGCCGGGGCCGTAGAGGACTGCTCCTCGCATGAGGGTGCTCCTTGTGGTTGTCGGTGGGGAGTCGTCGGGGCGGGCGATCCCACGCCCCCGGCGCCGCATCCATGACATCCTTCCCGGCGCCGGCGCGGGAGGTCGCGTTGGTAGGGGGTTGAACGACAACCTCCCTCGGCCCAGAAGGGCCGCCCTACCGTGGAGGCGTGGACAACCGCTCCGACATCCGCGACTTCCTGGTCACCCGACGCGCCAAGCTCACGCCCGAGCAGGTCGGCCTCCCCGCCGGCGGACGACGGCGCGTGCCCGGGCTCCGCCGGGAGGAGGTCGCCGTCCTCGCCGGGGTGAGCACGGAGTGGTACACCCGGCTCGAGAAGGGCCACATCAGCGGTGTGTCGGAGGACGTCCTCGAGGCCGTCGCCCGCGCGCTGCGGCTCGACGCCGCCGAACGCGCCTACCTGTTCGACCTCGCCCGCGCCGCCCGCCCCGCCAACCGGGCACCGCGGCGCCGCAAGCGGGCCGAGGTCCCGCCCCGGGTGCAGTGGATGCTCGACTCGATGACGGAATCCGCCGCGTTCGTGCGCAACGGCCGCATGGACATCCTCGCGATCAACGCCCTCGGTCGGGCGCTCTACTCACCGCTGTACGCCGCCCCTCGCCGGCCGGCGAACATCGCCCGCTTCCAGTTCCTCGACCCGGGCGCCCGGGACTACTTCGCCGACTGGGACAGCGCCGCCAACGTCACCGTGGCGCTGCTGCGCGCCGAGGCCGGCCGCGACCCGGACAACATGGACCTGCGCCAACTGGTGGGCGAGCTCTCAACACTCAGCGATGAGTTCCGCACCCGGTGGGCGGCGCACGATGTGCGCATCCACACCGCCGGCAAGAAGCAGTTCATCCACCCTGAGGTCGGCCCGCTCGACCTCGTCTACCACTCCATGGGTCTCGCGGCCGACGGTGACTGGGTGCTCGACCTGACGATCTACACCGCCGAGCCCGGGACCGCCTCCGAGGAGCGGCTCAAGCTCCTCGCCAGCTGGGCGGCGACCCACCTCCCGGCGCCGACCGTCGCCGACACCACAAGCTGACCCGCGCGGCGAACCCTTCGTCGCTCACCACAGAATTGAGGGCCGCCTCCATGCAGATCACGCGCAGCTCCATCGGCACCGCCAAGGGCCCGGCCGACTGGTTCACCGGCGACGTCTACATCGACTCCGTCGCGGCGTCGCCGGCCCCCTCGCGGGTGCAGGCCAGCCTCGTGCACTTCATGCCGGGCGCGCGCACCCACTGGCACCGCCACCCGCTGAGCCAGACGGTCTTCGTCACCGAGGGCGTCGGCCTGTGCCAGCGGCGGGGCGGGCCGGTCGAGGTCATCCGCCCCGGCGACCGCGTGCTGTTCGAGGCCGACGAGGAGCACTGGCACGGCGCCGCGCCGGACCGCCTCATGGTGCACCTGGCCATCAACGAGGGCGACGCCGAGCACGACGTCGTCCAGTGGCTGACGCCCGTGACCGACGAGGAGTACGGCGCCGCCCCGACGCCGCAGGACTGACGCGGCGCGGCCGCTCTCGCCCCGGGCGCCCGTTCGCGCCACCGGCGCGTGGTAGACCACCCGCCCGCGGCGCGAGGACCCGCGCTCGCGACTTAGCCTTCCCGGCGCGCCACGCGGTACCGCTCGATGAGCGCGTTGGTGGAGGAGTCGTGCCCGAGCGCCGGCTCCTCCTCCGCGGTGAGCTCGGGCGTGATCCGGTTCGCGAGCACCTTGCCCAGCTCCACGCCCCACTGGTCAAAGGAGTTGATGTTCCAGATCACGCCCTGGGTGAAGACCTTGTGCTCGTACAGCGCCACGAGCTGGCCTAGCACCGACGGCGTGAGGCGCGGGGCGAGGATCGTCGTCGTCGGGTGGTTCCCGGCGAAGGTCTTGTGCGCCACGAGCTCCTCGGGCACGCCGTCGGCCCGGACCTCCTCGGGGCTCTTGCCGAACGCCAGCGCCTCGGTCTGGGCGAGCAGGTTGGCGGTGAGCAGGTCGTGATGACCGGGCACCTCGTCGGCCGGGTGGACGAAGCCGATGAAGTCCGCCGGCACGGTCTGCGTGCCCTGGTGGATGAGCTGGTAGAAGGCGTGCTGGCCGTTGGTGCCGGGCTCGCCCCACACCACCGGGCCGGTCTGGTAGGTGACCGGGGCGCCGTCGAGCGTGACGGACTTGCCGTTGGACTCCATGTCCAGCTGCTGCAGGTAGGCCGGGAACCGCGAGAGGTACTGGTTGTAGGGCAGGACGGCGTGGGTCGCGGTGCCCTGGAAGTTGCGGTACCACAGCCCGACCAGGCCGAGCAGGACGGGGACGTTGCGCTCGAGCGGGGTGGTGCGGAAGTGCTCGTCCATGGCGTGGAAGCCGGCGAGCATGTCGCGGAAGTTACCCGGGCCGACGGCGATCATCAGCGACAGGCCGACGGCGGAGTCGTAGGAGTACCGCCCGCCCACCCAGTCCCAGAAGCCGAACATGTTGGCGGTGTCGATGCCGAACTCGGCGACCTTCTCGGCGTTGGTGGACACGGCCACGAAGTGCTTGGCGACGGCGGCGTCGTCGCCGAGGGCGTCGAGCAGCCAGGCGCGGGCGGTCTTGGCGTTGGTGATCGTCTCGATGGTGGTGAAGGTCTTGGACGCGACGATGAACAGCGTCTCCTCGGGGTCGGCGCCCTTGAGGGCGGCGGCGATGTCGTCGCCGTCGACGTTGGAGACGAAGATCGAGGTGATGTCGGGGTCGGCGTAGGGCGCGAGGGCGAGGGTGGCCATGTGCGGGCCGAGGTCGGAGCCGCCGATGCCGATGTTGACGATGGTGGTCAGCCGCTTGCCGGTGTGCCCGGTCCACTCCCCCGAGCGGACCTTGTCCGCGAAGGCGGCCATGCGGTCGAGGACCTCGTGGACGTCGGCGACGACGTCCTGACCGTCGACGACGAGCGCGGCGTCGCGCGGGGCGCGCAGGGCGGTGTGCAGGACGGCGCGGTCCTCGGTGACGTTGATGTGCTCGCCGCGGAACATCGCCTCGATGCGCTCGGGCAGGCCGGCGGCCCGGGCCAGGTCCACCAGGAGGCGCAGCGTCTCGTCCGTGACCAGGTTCTTGGAGTAGTCGACGTAGAGGTCGACCGCCTCGGCGGCGAAGGTGGTGCCCCGCTGGGGGTCGGCGACGAAGAGGTCGCGCAGGTGGGTGCCGCGGAGCTGGTCGGCGTGGGCGGTCAGCGCCTGCCACTGGCTGGTGGTGGAGATGTCCTGGTGGGTCACGGTCATGACGCTCCTCAGCTGCGCGCGCACCCGTCGGCTCGGGTGTCCCTGGGGCCATGATCGTCCGACGGGCCCCGATACACCCGTTGACGGGTGTCGATGTGTCGCGCCCGGGCACACACGGGCCGATGCGGGAGGGGTCAGAACAGGGCGAGCTGGGCCGGCGCCGGGGCTTCGGGCAGGGCCGGCGCCGGGTCGCGCGGCACGCCGCGGGCCGGGTCGTGCGCGGCCAGCGCCCCGGGCGCGGTCTCGGAGGCGTCCCGGGCCCAGCGGCGCGGGGCCCGACGGTCGAAGCCGTGCTTCCTCCGGGCCCGGCCGGCCCGCTCGCCCAGCCACTGCCGGTAGTCCTTGGGCGCGTACGAGCCCGAGCCGTACAGTCGCCGGTAGCGCGGCACCAGGGCGGGGTACTCCCGGCCGAGCCAGGCCATGAACCACTCGCGGGCGCCGGGGCGCAGGTGCAGGGCGCCGACGGTGACGTCGGAGGCACCGGCGTCGGCGAGGGCGCCGAAGAGCGTGTCGAGCTGGTCCTCGGAGTCGGTCAGCCAGGGCAGGATCGGCATGGCGAGCACCGAGCACTCCAGCCCGGCGTCGGCGATGGCGCGGATGAGCTCGAGACGTGCCTTGGGCGTGGCGGTGCCGGGCTCGACCCGCTGCTGCAGATCCGGGTCGATGAGCGCGAGGGACACGGCCACCGAGACCGGCACCTGCTTGGCGGCCTCGACGAGCAGCGGCAGGTCGCGGCGCAGCAGCGGGCCCTTAGTGAGGATGGAGAACGGGGTGCCGGAGTCCGCGAGCGCCGTGATGATCCCGGGCATGAGCTTGTAGCGGCCCTCGGCGCGCATGTAGGGGTCGGAGTTGGTGCCGAGCGCGACGTGCTCGCGCTGCCAGGAGGGCCGGGCGAGCTCGCGGCGCAGCACCTCGACGACGTTGGTCTTGACGATGATCTGGGTGTCGAAATCCTGCCCGGCGTCGAGGTCGAGGAACTCGTGGGTGCGGCGGGCGAAGCAGTACGTGCACCGGTGCAAGCAGCCGCGCGTGGGGTTGATCGTCCAGTGGAACGGCATCGCCGACTGCGCGGGCACCCGGTTGAGCGCGCTCTTGCAGACCACCTCGTGGAAGGTCACCCCGGCGAAATCGGGGGTCTGGACGCTGCGCACCAGCCCGGCCAGCGGCAGCAGCGCCGTCGCGTCCGTGACCTTCAGCTCTTGCCTCTCCCAGCGCACGAGATAATTCGAACAAAGTTTCGAGGCGGAGTCAATCGCTGGAGCGCGGTGGGGCGGTCGGCTTCCGCGACCTAGTTGACACCTCGCGGCGTACTTGACGTCTCGTGGCGTACTTGACGTTTCGCGGGGAGAGGGGGGCGGGGAGCTCTTCAGCCGCCCGGCCACACCCCAGGCTCCGGCATCCCGCCGGATGCGGCCGTCCAGCCGAACTGGCCCCCGTCCGGCCCGGGGCCGGCGAGCCCGCCGCCGACCAGGACCCGGGTGAGCGCCTCGCCGTCGTCCATCATCTCCGTCAACGCGGCCCGCAGGTCCGCGTCCCCGACGTCGGCTCCCCCGCGCTCGACGGCGCGCAGCACGGCCCGGCGCACGAGCTCCTTGGTGAACGAGGCCGTCGTGCCCTCCGCCGCGGCGGCGACCTCGTCGAGCGCGGCGGGCGAGAACGGCAGGCCGGCGGCGTAGAGGGCCAGCAGGGCCCGGCGCGCCTCGACGCCCGGCAGGGGGATCTCGACCGCCAGGTCGACCCGGCCTGGGCGCTGGGCCAGCGCCGGCTCGAGCATGTCGGCGCGGTTGGTGGTGAGCAGGAAGACGACGTCGGCGTCGGCGGCCAGTCCGTCGAGGGTGTCGAGCACCTCGAACAGCAGCGGGGAGGAAGTGCGGTGGCTGCGCTCCTCGGCGACGAGGTCGCAGTCCTCGAGCACGACGATCGCCGGCTGCAGCGCCCGGGCGACCTCCGCGGCCTGATGGATGAACTGCAGCGACGTCCCCGACAGCAGGATGACGGTGGCCTCGCGGGCCGCGCCGACGAGGTAGCGCACGGTGTGGGTCTTACCGGTCCCGGGCGGGCCGTAGAGCAGCACCCCGCGCTTGAGGTGCTGGCCCGCGGCGAGCAGGTCTCCGCGGTGCCGGGCGATGCCGAGCACGTGGCGCTCGATCCGCTCGAGCCGGCCGGGCGGCAGCACGACGTCGACGGCGGCCACGTCGGGCCGCGGCACGAAGGTCACCCCGCCCGCGCTGGGCCCGTACTCCGACGGCGCGAAGGTCACCACCTGCCCGCGCAGCACGCTGTGGGCGTTCATGGCCGCGCGGATCTCGGCGAGCAGCGCCTCGGCGACGCCGTCGGCGGCCGCGAGCACCTCGAGCCGGGGCGGCTGGCCGAACTGGGAGACGCCCGCGCGCTCGAGCACGGCGACAGGGTGGCGGTCGCCGTCACGGGTGACGTGGAACAGGTGCAGCCCGAAGGCGACGGTGGAGCGTTCCTCCTCCGGTCCCACGGGCGTGGTGCGGTAGTCGACCGGGCCGAGCGGGAACATCCCGTGGACGGTCATCTGCAGGATCTCGGAGAGGGTGTTGTGCCAGCGCTGGTCGCCCCCGCCGATGCCGATGAGTTCACCGCCGCCGTGGGCGGCGACGACCCGCTCGATCGCCACGTCGGCGTCCACGACGCGCAGCGGGCTGAGCATCTCGGTGAGCACCGCGATGCCGCGCGGGTCCGTGCCCAGGTGCGCCTCGAGGACGGGGAGCAGCGGCGCGGCGCCGGCCGCGCGCCGGGCCTGGGCCTGCTCGGCGGCAGCCTCGGCGAGGCGGTGGAAGGCGTCGAGGAAGTCCTCGAGGGGCGCGGGCGAGTCGCTCATGCCCCGCATCGTGGCAGCCGAACCGGACGTCCGGACACGTTTCGGACGCGAATGTGCACCTCTCGTCTGATTGCTGGCCGTCGTGTCCCCGCGTTCTGGTAGAGATGCTCCGTATCTGTTGCCGAGCACGGAACGAGCGGCACATGAACGGCTACGCCGTCGTCGACCTGGAGACCACCGGCCTGCGCCCCGGCGGGCACGACCGCATCGTCGAGGTCGGTGTCGTCCTCCTCTCCCCCGTCGGCGAGGTCGAGGACACCTGGTCCACCCTGGTCAACCCCGAGCGCGACCTCGGCCCTCAGGAGGTCCACGGCATCCGCGCCGCCGACGTCCTCGCCGCCCCCACGTTCACCGAGCTGGCCGGGGCGCTGACGGCGCTCCTGCGCGGGCGCACCTTCGTCGCGCACAACGCCCGGTTCGACGCCGGCTTCCTCGCCGCCGCCTACCGCCGGCTCGGCCACGAGGTGCCGCTGACCGCCGAGACGACGCTGTGCACGCTGCGCTGGGCAGGCCGGCTGCTCCCCCAGGCGCCGCGCACGCTGGCCGGGTGCTGCGCCTACGTCGGCGTCCCGCTCGAGCACCACCACAGCGCGCTGGCCGACGCCACCGCCGCCGCGGGCCTGCTGCGCCACTACCTCGAGGTCGCGGGCCTGCCCCGGGCCGAGGTCGCCCTCGGCCTGGACGCGCCGCGACGGTGGACGGCGCCGTGGTGGGAGACGGTCGCGGCCGCCGAGCAGGCGAGCTGGCCGGAGATCCCCGTCGGCGGGGCCCGGTGCGTGGTGCGCGGCAACGCGACCGAGCGGGAGGTGCCCTTCCTCTCCCGCCTGGTCGACTCGCTGGTGGCGGTGCCCGGCAGCGAGGCGCAGACGGACTACCTCGCCCTGCTCGACCACGCGCTCATGGACCGCGTCCTGTCCGTGCGGGAGCAGCAGGCGCTCGTCGCCACCGCCCTCGACCTGGGCATCGACCAGCCCACGGCCATCGCCCTGCACCGCGCCTACCTGCGCTCGCTCGCCCGCGCGGCCCTCACCGACGGCGTCGTCTCGGGCGCCGAGCGGGAGGACCTCCACGCGGTCGCGGCGCTCCTCGACCTGGATCCCGTCGAGGTCGACGACGCGCTGGAGGTCGAGGCCGGCACCGTTGCCGTGCTCGACGACGCACCGGCTCCGGCGGTGGAGCACTTCCGGCTCGCCCCCGGCGACAAGGTGGTCTTCACCGGCGAGATGGCCGAGCCGCGCGAGGTCTGGCAGGCCCGTGCCGCGGCGGCGGGCCTGGTCCCGCACCCGAGCGTCACCAAGCAGGTGCGCCTCGTCGTCGCCGCGGACCCGGACTCCCTGTCCGGCAAGGCCCGCAAGGCGGCCGGCTACGGCATCCCGATCGTCACCGAGGAGGCCTTCGGCCGGATGCTGGCGACGGCCCTCGTCTGACGCTCAGCCATCGATGAGCCGCTGCACCACGGCGCCGTAACGCCGAGTGACCTCCGCCGGGTCGGCGCCCGACGCGGGCGCCTGAAGGATGCGCACGCTCACGGCCAGCCCGGCGAGCGCGGCGACGACGAGCTCCGCGCGCAGTCGGGCGGCCTCGTCGCCGCCCAGCCGCTCGGTCAGGGGGTCGAGGTAGCCGATGGCGAAGCGCTCGCGGACCGAGTCGGGGTCCGGGCCGGACAGGGTGAGCACGAGGACGCGTGTCAGCGGCTCGATGGCGGCCCGGTGGAAACGCTCGAGCAGGTCCCGGACGAGCGCCTCGCCCAGCTCGGCGTCCGGCACGTCGGGCAGGGGCGGAGCCGAGAACGTCGCGGCGGCGTAGAAGAGGTCCCGCTTGCTGCCGCCGCACTTCATGACCATCGCCGGCGAGAGGCCGGCGCGGGCGGCGATGTCACGGATGGTGACCTGGTTGAAGCCACGCTCGGCGAACAGCTCGGCGGCCGCGGTGAGGACGGCGCCCCGGGAGCCCGCGGCCGGCGCGGCGTCGTGACCGGTCTCGGCGGTCACCTGTCCCGCGCTCATCATCGCGCGATCTCCGGCGCGGCGGCGCGGGCGCGGGCGCGAGCGCCGGGCACGGCGTCCCGGGGCCTGGGCTCGGTCACCGGCTCCGCGTAGTCGCGCATGCGGAACATGGGCACGGCGAGGAGCGCCGTCGCGGCGGACATCGCGCCCGCCACCCAGAAGACCGCCATGAGCGCGCCGAAGCCCGGGAAGATCTCGGCCCCCACGCGCACCGCCCCCATGGTCGCCACAGCGGCCATCGTCGCGCTGGCCGTGGACGTGCCCACCGAGCGCAGCAGGGTGTTCAGCCCGTTCGCGGACGCCGTCTCGGTGACCGGCACCGCGCGCATGATGAGGGTGGGCATCGCGGCGTACGTCATGGACGTGCCCACGGCGACGACCATCGACCCGGCCACGATCTGCCACAGGTCGGCGCTGTAGAAGACCCGGGCCGCGTAGGCCGCAGCCATGCTCGCGGCTCCCGCCAGCAGCGTCGCCTGCGGGCCGTACCGGCGCGTGACGGCGGCCGAGACGGGCGCCATCAGCCCGAAGACCAGGGCGCTGGGGGCCATCCACACGCCGGTGTGCAGGACGTCGAGGCCCAGGCCGTACCCGGTCGCCGGGGGCAGCTGGAGCAGCTGGGTGGTGACGAGCATGTTGGAGAACATCGCGAACCCGGTGAGCACGGCCGCGACGTTGACGAGCAGGACCGCGGGTCGCGCCGCCACCCGCAGGTCGACCAGCGGCCGGCGGACCCGGAGCTCCAGCGGCACCCAGACGGCCAGCAGGGCCAGACCGACGACGCCCAGCGACAGGGTCGTCGGGGAGGTCCAGCCCCAGTGCGCGCCCTTGGACAGCGTGAGCAGCACGGCTGTGAGGGCCGCGGAGAGGACGGCCGCGCCGCGGAAGTCGAAGGCGCCACCCGTGCGCACCAGCGACTCCGGGACGATCACCGCCACCGCGACGAGCATCGCGGCGCCGAGCCCGCCGGTGAGCCAGAAGATGGCGTGCCAGTCCATGTGCTCGCTGATGGCCCCGGACAGCGGCAGCCCCAGGCCGGCGCCGATGGCCAGCGTGGCACTCATGAGAGCGACGCCGAGCGGGACGCGGTCATGCGGCAGCGCGTCGCGCATGGTGGCGATGCCGACCGGGACCAGCGCCATGCCCACGCCCTGCAGCACCCGGGCCGCAAGGACCAGCGGCAGCGCCGCGCTCAGGGCCCCGAGCAGCGAGCCGAGCACCATGGCGCCCAGCGTGATGACCATCAGCCGCTTCTTGCCGAACATGTCGGCCAGGCGGGAGATCGACGGCGTGGCGACCGCCCCGGCCAGCAAGGTGGCGGTGACGAGCCAGGACGCGCTGTCGACGGAGGTGTGCAGCAGGTGTGGGAAGTCCGGCAGCAGCGGCAGGACGACCGTCTGCTGCAGCGACACCACCGTGCCGCACAGGGCGAGGGTGGCGAGCACGAGCGCTGTGCGGCGCCGCGGCACAGCGCCGCCGGCGGACGGGGCCGCGGCGACGGCATGGTCGACCATGGCTCTCCTCGGCTGGTGGTGAACAGGCATTCACCACCAGTGAAGCAACCTTTGCTGCCGATGCCTACCCCTGGGCTGGCGACAGTCTCCAGGCGGGGCGCAGGGTCAGCCCGCGCTCGGGCTGGCCGGCGCCCCGGACGGGGTGCCACCGTCCTGCTCGCCCGAGGGGCACAGGTGCGGCACGCCGTCGCCGTCGGCGGTGTAGAGCCACTCGCGGTCGGCGTGACCCAGCACTACGCGGTAGCCGTCGACGAGCGCCTGGGTGTACATGTGACCCGGCTGCGGGCAGCCGAGGGCGCCGTCGGGGAAGGTCTCGCGCTGGGCGAGGACCACGGTGATCGTCTCGCTCCCGGTGCTGAGCCGGTTGGCGAGGTCGGCGACAGCGGCATCGGCGACCGCCGCGGGTTCCGGTGGCATGGTGCTCCCCTGGGTCGGGCCCGGCGTAGGGCTGGCGGAGCTCGGCGCCGATGACGGGGCCGTGGGGCTGGGCCCGCCACCTCCGCCGCAGCCGGCGAGCAGCGCGCCGGCGCAGGCCGCGGCTGCGAGGAGCCGGACGGCACCGCGGGCTCTGGCGAGGACGGCGCCGCTGGCTCTGGCGAGGTCGGCGCCGCGCGCGATCGCGAGCCCGGCGCCGGGCGCGCGGGTCGGAGCGGGACCCATGTCAGCCCCAGGCCTCGCGGTGCCGGCTCTTGAGCGCCACGTAGGTCGCGGAGTTCTCCAGCATCCTCGCGCGCTGATCCTCAGACAGCTCGTGGCGCACCTTCGCCGGCACGCCGGCGACCAGGGAGCCCGGGGGCACCTCCATGCCCTCGGGGACCACCGCCCCGGCGGCGACGAGGCTGCCGCGGCCGATGCGCGCGTCGTTGAGGACCACCGAGCCCATGCCGATGAGGCAGTCGTCCTCGACCGTGCACCCGTGCAGCACCGCCCGGTGCCCCACCGAGACGTTCTCGCCCACCCGGACGGGGTGGCCGGGGTCGGTGTGGACGATGCAGCCGTCCTGGATGTTCGAGCCGCGGCCGATGTCGATGGTGTCCATGTCCCCGCGCAGCACCGCGTGGTAGAAGACGCTGGCGTCCGCGGCGAGGGTCACCTTGCCGACGAGCACCGCCCCAGGCGCCACCCACGCCTGCGAGTCCACCACCGGCTCGACGTCGTCGAAGCGCAGCCTCACGGCCTGGTCGGTGCTGCGGTCGGTGTCCATGTGCCATCCCCATCTCGTCGTCGAGGTCGAGTGCCGCGAGCCCGCGGCGTCCGCTGCCCGCAGCCTACGATGCCGCGGCGACGACGCGCCGTCGCCTCCGGGCCTGCGCCACGTTCCGCACGCCGGCTGCGTTGTGAGCACCGAGGGCCCTCCGGCGCGAGCAGCGGCTGAGGACCCTGGGCGGGCATGCCCCCGGACTGACCCGGCACCCGCCGAAAATTACGGCATAAATCCCCACAAATAGCCGCAACATTCGCCAATTGACGCCGCCGCGAAATCGCGCTTACGGTGAAAACCCCTTCGTCGCTTGGAGAGGCACCAATGATGGTCCTCACGAGTGCGTCTCGGTCGTTGGCTCTTCTCGGCATGGCCGCCGCCCTGGCAGCGACCGGAGCGACGAGTACTCCACCGACGGACGATCTCCGAAGCGGCGAGGAGGGCTCCAAGGCGGCCCTCGTGCGCATCGAGCTCTCCGCCGTGGCGGAGATCGCCCACATCGACCACAGCACCGGCGAGGTGCAGATCGCTCGGGGCAGGTCCACCGTCCCCCTCGGCGCCGGGACCGGGGTGCTCACCTCCGCCGACGGGGTGGTGGCCACGACGTGGGAGAACCTCGACGTCGACGAGGACGCCGTGGCGGTCTACGCGGCGAACGAGCTGTTCACCAAGGTCATCGGTGTGCCCGTCGTGGGAAACGACGGTGACCCCGCCCGCAAGGGCACCACCCCGGACCTCCACTGGGGTCCGCACCTGCAGCACTGCTATCAGCAGGTGACCCACTGCATCCTCTTCGTCGCCCCGCAGTACCGGGTGCTGACGTACACGACCGAGCCGGGCGGCAGCCGAGCGGAGCTGCTCAACGCGCCGTCGGCACCGACCGACGTCGCGCTGCTGCGCATCACCGGCGGCGGCGGGGCGCCCACCGCCCGCCTCGCGGCCACCGACGCCGATCCGGCCTCCGAGACCGACCTGGTCGGCTTCGCCGGCCCACCCGGGAAGGACCAGCCACCGCAGGTGCTCCCCGTCACCGCGGACGGCGCCACGAAACAGATCACCGCGAAGGATGACCTGGCCGGACCGCTGCGCTCCGGGCTGTCCGGCGGTCCGGTCCTCGACCGCGCCAGCGGTGACGTCGTCGGTCTGGCCGCCGCGGGCCCGTCGGGCGCCCCCGCGACGCTCGTGCCGGCCGCGGCCGTCGCCGCCGCGATGGAGCAGGCGGGCGTGGACGCCTCCCCCTCCCCGTTCGACGGCGTCTTCCGCCGCGGCGTCGACCACCTCGCCCAGGGGAACGCCGACGGCGCCGCCAGCGAGCTCCAGGAGTCCCTGACCTACTACGACTCGGCGCTGGCGGCGGGCCACCTCGACGCGGCGCGGGCCCAGGGGGGCACGCCCGCCGCCCCCGCCGCAGCCTCGACCGGATCGGACGACGGTCCGTCCGTCCCCCTGCTCGTCGGCATCGCCGGTGCCGCCCTGGCGGTGGCGCTGACGGTCGTGGTGCTGATGCGCCGCCGCGGGTCGCCCGCTCCGCCGCCTGTCATGGCGGCTCCTCCGCCGGTGGGATCACCGCCGTCTGCGCCGGCCGCGCCGCCCCCGCCGCCGCGCGGCGCGACCGTCACGGCCGCCGCCCCGCCCGCCGCACGGCGCGACGAGAGGCCCGCCGCGCCGGAGGCCGCCGCCGAGGAGCCCGGGCCGGCACCACCGGCGGGAACGCCGCCAGCTGCGGAGCCCACGCGCACCGCCGGGACGCAGGCTCCTCGCGCCGCGGCCGGCGCCACACCGTCGTTCTGCCCGGAGTGCGGCACGGCCGTGACGCCCAGGGCCCGGTTCTGCACCGGCTGCGGCACCCGCCTGGGTGACGCCGAGAAGTGACCGATGGCGCCGCCGCAGCCCCACCTCGACCCGGGCACGGAGCTGGCGGGGTACCGCATCCAGTCGCTCATCGCACGCGGTGGCATGGGCGTGGTGTACCTGGCCACCGACGTCCGGCTGAACCGCCCGGTGGCCCTCAAGGTCCTCGCCCCGGAGCTGTCCGAGAACGAGAAGTTCCGCAGCCGCTTCGTCCGTGAGTCGCAGCTGGCTGCCTCCGTGGACCACCCCAACGTCATTCCCGTCTACGGCGCGGGCGAGTGGCAGGGGCACCTGTACATCGCCATGCGCTACGTCCAGGGCACCGACCTACGGGCCGAGCTGGCGCTCCGTGGCCCGCTCGCCCTTCCCGAGGCGCTGCGGATCCTGCGGGACACCGCGGCCGCACTCGACGCGGCGCACGACGCCGGGCTCGTCCATCGCGACGTCAAGCCGGGCAACATCCTGCTGGCGGACGACCGCAAGGACGGCCACCGCCACGTCTACCTCACCGACTTCGGACTCACCAAGCGGTCCTCGTCCGTCACCGGCATGACCACGGTGGGCCACTTCCTCGGCACGCTCGACTATGTCGCGCCCGAGCAGATCCGGGGGGAGGACGTCGACGGCCGCGCCGATGTCTACGCCCTGGCGTGCGTCGCCTTCGCCCTCCTGGCGGGCCGTCCGCCGTTCGACCACGACGACGACTCCGCCCAGCTCTGGTCGCACATGTACCGGGACCCCCCGAGCCTGACGGCGGTCCGGGCCGAGGTACCGGCCAGGGTGGACGCGGCCATCCGCGCCGGGATGGCGAAGCGGCGCGAGGACCGGCCCAGCACCTGCGGCGCCCTCGTCGCCCTGATGGAGACCGAGCAGGCAGCTCGAAAGCCGCGGAAGGCGGACCGGGCGATACCGGCCGTGGCCGCCGGGTCGAAGGCCGGCCGACCAGGCCGGGCGGCACCCGCCCCGGCGCCGGACCGGGTGGGTGGTCGCCCCGGTCGCGGTGCCCGGCTGCGTCAGCGGTTGCGAGGCCCGGCCAGGAGGCGGCCCGTTCTCCTCGCGGCGCTGGGCGTCGCCGTGGTCGGCCTCGTCGCCGCCGGGTTCGTCGTCGCTGCGCTCACGCCCGAGGAGCGAACCACCGCCACGGACGAGGGTCTGCCGTACACCCTCGAGGTGCCACAGAGCTGGACGGTGCGCACCGGGGGCACGGGCAACACGACCGTCAGCGTGCTGTCCCCGACCAACCTCACCGCCCTGTTCCTCGACGAACCCGCCGCGCTCGAGGGCGCGGCGCGAACGGCCAAGCAGGACCCCGCCAGCGCCGTCGGGCTGGCCGTCTATCACCGCCCTTTCCTGCCCGCCGGCGCCAGTCCCGCCGCCCGCGTGCGCGGCGCCGAGGGGCTCCTGCCCGGCACCGGCGCCCATCTCGCCGACCTCGGTACCCGAACCGCCGGGGACGCCCACGCCCAGGCCATGCACGGCACCCTGCCGCTCGACCCCACCGAGACCCTCGAGGTGCAGGTCCTCGTCGTGGAGACGGACCCGGTGCAGATGCTGGTCTTCTTCGCCCCCACCCGGTTGTACGACGACCGCGTCGAGCTGTTCACCGAGGTGGCCGACTCCCTGCGCCTGAAGGGATAAGCGACCATGTCCGTACCTTCGAGTGGCCCCCTCGCCCTGCACGTCGCCTGCGGGGCGCGCCAGTGGACCTTCCCGCCGGCGCAGGACGTCATCGTCGGCCGGGACCCGCGCTGCCAGGTCCGGCTCGACGACGACCGCGTCAGCCGGGAGCATGCCCGCCTGTGGTACGCCGAGAACGCGTGGTGGCTCACCGACATGGGCAGCCACAACGGCACGTGGCTCGTCGGCGCGCGGCGCGCCGTCGACCAGCCGGTCCGCCTCGACGGGGAGCCGGCACGGCTCCGGGTCGGGGCGATGGACGGCCCGGAGCTGGTGCTGACGCCGGTGGTCACGCCTCGACGCACGCAGGTGCTCACCATCGGCCGGTCCCCCTCGTGCGACGTCCCGGTGGACGACCCCCTCGTGTCACGGCGGCACGCCGCCATCGACGTCGGCGAGCAGGCGGTGCTGCGCGACCTCGCCAGCTTCAACGGGACATTCCTCGACGGCGAGCGCATCTCCGGACCCCGGGTGCTCGCCCCGGGCGCCCGCATCGGCGCCGGGACGACGACCCTGGTGTGGGACGGCGCGAAGGTGGTCGCACCGGCCGAGGCGCGGCGTCCGGCCTTCGACGCCAGGCATCTGGAGGTCACCACCCGGTCCGGTGCGCACCTCCTCGACGACGTCTCCCTCACCGCACCGACCGGCACGCTCGTCGCCGTCATCGGCCCGTCCGGCGCGGGCAAGTCCACGCTGCTCGGTGCGCTCACCGGCCTGCGCCCGGCCACCCGGGGACGCGTGACCTGGAACGGCCGGGACCTCTACCGCGAGTACGACCAGCTCCGCTTCCTCGTCGGCCTCGTGCCCCAGGAGGACATCCTGCACCGGCAGCTGACCGTGCGCCGCGCCCTCGACTACGCCGCCCGCCTGCGCCTCCCGCCGGACACGAGCGCGACCGAGCGGGCGGCGCGCGTCGCCGCGGTGCTGGAGGAGATGAACCTGTCCGCCCAGATCGACCAGCGCATCGACTCGCTCTCGGGCGGGCAGCGCAAGCGCACCTCGATCGCCCTGGAGCTGCTCACCGCACCGCACCTGCTCTTCCTCGACGAGCCGACGTCGGGCCTCGACCCCGGCCTCGACCGGCAGGTCATGCGGGGGCTGCGGTCGCTGGCCGACGCCGGGCGGGTGGTCGTCGTCGTCACCCACAGCGTGCTCGCGCTGGACGAGTGCGACCGGGTGCTCGTCCTGGCGCCCGGGGGCCGCGTGGCCTTCTTCGGGCCGCCCGCGGAGGTGCTGCCGTTCTTCGGGGCCCAGGACTACCCCGCGGCGTTCGCCGCCCTCGAGAACCAGACGTGGGTGCGCCGCTACGGCGAGTCACCGGCGCGGGACAGGTACATGGGGCGGACCGGCGTCGCCGACGTGCCCGTTCCCGCCGGCGTGGCGTCCCCTCCCCCACGGCCGGCCCCCCTGCACCAGCTCGGAGTGCTCGTCCGGCGGAGCGTCGCGGTCTTCGCGGCGGACCGGCTCTTCGTCGCGCTGCTGGCGGGCATGCCGCTCCTGCTGGCGTTGATGTCCCACGCCTTCCCGCCCGACAACGGCTTCTCGGTCCAGTCGGCGACGGCGGAGGACCTGCTGTCGGTGCGCCTGCGCCTGATCGTGCTCGTCGTCGGCGCAGCGCTCATGGGGGCGGCGCTGGCGGTGCGCGAGCTGGTGGGCGAGCGGCTCATCTACCGCCGGGAGCGCGCCGTCGGCCTGTCCCCGGCCGCGTACCTGATCAGCAAGATCCTCGTCCTCGGGGTGCTGGTCGCGGCGCAGTGCGTCGTGTTCACCGCGCTCGCCCTCGTCGGCGTCCGCAGGCCCGACCAAGCGCTCGTGCTGGGGTCCGGCTCGCAGGAGCTGGCCGTCGCCGTCGCCGCGGTGGGCGTCACCATGACGATCGTCGGCCTGCTGATCTCGGCCTTCGTCACCTCGGCCGACCAGACCATGCCCGCGCTCGTCGTCGTCATCATGGCCCAGCTCACCCTGTGCGGCGGCCTGTTCACCGTCTCCGGGCGCGCGGTGCTCGAGCAGCTGTCGTGGCTGCTTCCCGCCCGCTTCGGGTATGCGGCCGGGGCCGCCACGGTGGGCCTCGAGCGTCCGCCCACCCCGGCGACCGATGCCCTGTACGAGTCCACCGCCGAGCAGTGGCTGACCGACCTCGGACTACTCGGCGTGCAGGCGGTGTGCTTCGCGGTCCTGGCCGCCTGGGCCCTGCACCGGTCCGTCACCCGCAACCCCCTCAAGTGAGGCCGACCGCGGCGCGGGCGACGGATCAGGTCACGTGTCCAGGCGCCGGTAGTGGTGGCTGGTCTGCAGGTCCAGCTCGCGCAGCACGGCGTCGACCGCCTCGGGGTCCACCCCCGGCTCCCCGCGCATGCGCAGCACCTCGGCCCTCGCCGCGGCCAGGGCGCCGTTGCGGCGCCGCTCGATCTCCTCGCGCCGGTGCACCGCCTCCCTGACGCGCTCGGCGTACTCGGCCGGGTACTCCTCGGCCGGGCCGGGCAGCGCCTCGTCGAGCCGGGCGAGGTCGACCCGGATGCGGGTGGCCTCGTCCTCGGACAGCTCGCCGTCCCCGAGGTTGTGCAGGTGCTCGGCCGCCGCCCGCTTCGCGCGCTGGGCCACCCGCTGCTCGGCGAGGTTCTCCTCGTCCCCCTCCTTGACCACGCCGAGCGCCCGGACCAGCGCCCGCAGCGTGAACGCCGGCAGGATCAGGGTGACCACGAGGACCGCGACGGCGGTGACGACGAGCTGGTCGTAGCCGGGCAGGGGCGTGCCGTCCGGCAGGGCGCGCGGGATGGCCAGGGCGAGGGCGAGCGTGGCGAGCCCGCGCATGCCGCACCAGGTCATCACGAGCGCCTCGCGGCCGGTGCGCGGGGCCAGCCACCGGCGGCCGGACCGGCGCACGGCGAGCACCGACAGCGTCATCCACGCCGCCCGGACCACGACGACGACGCCGCAGACCGCTGCCGCCGTCCCCAGGAGGCGTCCGAGCGAGGCCTCGGAGGTGTCGAGGATGTAGCGCAGCTCGACGCCGATCAGGCCGAACGCCATGCCGGTGACGAGCAGCTCGACGACGTCCCAGAACGCCTTGCCCGTCAGCCGGTCCTCGACGGCGTCGACCTGCTGGGCGCTGCCCATCTGCAGCGCCGCGACGACCACCGCGATGACCCCGGAGACGCCGAGCTCCTCGGCGATGAGGTACACGGCGAAGGGCAGCACGAGGCGCAGGGCGTTGCGGGCGGCGACCAGGGTGAGGTGGGTGGTCAGCCAGTCGGCCACCCAGGCGACGACGAGGCCGAGCAGCCCGGCCAGCACCAGGCCGACGACGAAGTCCAGCACCACCCGCGGCCCGAGCTCGGTGTGGTTGGCGAGGCTGCCGACGGCGGCGTGGAAGACGACGATCGCGACGGCGTCGTTGAACAGCCCCTCGCTCTGCAGGGCCGAGACGATGCGCCGCGGGATGCCCAGCGGGCCGGCGACCGCCTCGGCCGCGATGGGGTCGGGCGGGGCGACCGCCGCGGCGATGGCCACCGCGGCGGCCACGGACACCCCCGGGACGAGCGCCGCGACCGTGCCCGCGACGGCCGCGATGGTGACCACCGTGAGGAGCAGGGCGAGGCCGACGACGGCGCGCCAGCGGGCGCGGAACATCGCCCACGAGGTGCGCTGGGCGGCGGCGAAGAGCAGCGGCGGAAGGAACAGCGGGAGGATGAGGTCCTCGCTGATCGGCACCTCCTGGGCGACCGGCAGCAGACTGCCGACGGCGGCGAGGACCACCATGAGCGCCGGCCAGGGCAGGCGCAGCCGCTCCCCCAGCCCCACCAGCAACACCGAGGCCAGCGCGAGCGCGACCAGGATCGCGAGGGCATCCACCTCGTCACGATGGCCACACGGGCCACCGAGCGCACGCCGAACTGCCGCCCGGCTCCGCTTGCGGGCACCGGCGACCCCTGCCACTTTGTTGAGCGGTTTTCCGATTATCTCGGGCGCAGAAGCCTGAGCACCTCACGCTGGGAGGAGCGCGACGATGAACGACGAGGAACTCACCCCGCTGTCGGAGGGCGAGCTGGCGGCCGAGGCCGGCGCCGCACTGCCCGACAAGGAGGTCATCAGCCTGCTGGACCTCAACGCCGACCTGGACCTGGGCCTCGACGCCGCCGCCCCCATCGACCTTGCTGTGGCGGCGAACGCCAACGTCGCGGCCCCGATCGACGCCGCCGTCGGTGCCAACGTCCTCTCGTCCGGGTCGGAGGCGCAGGCCCTGGCGGACCAGGGCGTCATCATCGACCAGGGCATCACCGGCGAGGCCGTGGCCGAGGGCGTCCAGGACAGCACGATCGACCAGGCCGCCGACGGAACGGGCGGGGACGCCACGGACGGCTCCGACGGCGCCACGGACGACACCGGAACCACCACGCCGTCGGACACGGAGGCGACGGACCCCACCGACACCGGGTCGGTCCTGGACGGGGACCTGCTCGACGTGGACGTCGACCTGGCCGCCGACCTCGACCTGGCCGCCCCCATCGGCGGCGCGGTGGCCGCGAACGCCAACGTCGCCGCCCCGATCGACGCCGCCGTCGCGGCGAACGTCGGCTCGGTGGACTCCGACGCGACCGCCATCGCCCAGCAGGACGCGATCATCACCCAGGACATCGACGCCGACGCCGAGGCCACGATCGACCAGAGCTCGCAGATCGAGCAGTAGGCCCGCGTGAGCTCGATCGACGCGGCCGGCACCTCGCCGGGCGACACGGCCACGCGACCCCCGGCGCCGGGCGCGCCACCTGCGATGCCGGGCGCGCCGGTCCGGGCGCGCGGCGTCGAGCTGCTCGGCGAGGTGGCCGGCTCCGGCTACCGCCAGCCGCCGGCCCTGGTCCGGCGGTCCGACGGGCAGGTCGTCCAGCTGACGAAGCTGCTCTACCTCGTGCTGGCGGCGGTCGACGGCGTGCGCACCCCGGAGGGCATCGCCGAGCTCGTCGGGCGCCAGGTCCGCCGGGCGGTCACGGCGGAGAACGTGCAGGCGCTGTGCGACCGGCTCCGCACCCTCGGCCTGCTCAGGCGGGCGGACGGGTCCGAGCCCGAGCTCAGGCGGGCCAACCCGTTGCTCGCGCTGCGCTTCAAGTACGTCGTCTCGGACCCGGAGGCGACGAACCGGCTCACCGCGCCGTTCGCCGCGCTGTTCGCGCCGGTGGTGGTCGCCCTGGTCTGCCTGGCCTTCGCGGCGGTCTGCGCGTGGCTGCTGCTGGAGAAGGGCCTGGGCTCGGCGACCCACCATGCGTTCGACCGGCCCGGGCTGCTGCTGCTCGTCTTCGTCCTGACGGTGATCTCGGCCGGGTTCCACGAGATCGGGCACGCGGCCGCCGCCCGCTACGGCGGCGCCCGGCCCGGTGCCATGGGCGCCGGGCTCTACCTGATCTGGCCCGCCTTCTACACCGACGTCACCGACAGCTACCGGCTCGGACGGGCCGGCCGGGTGCGGACCGACCTGGGCGGGCTGTACTTCAACGCGGTCATCGCCGTGCTGATGTTCGGGGCGTGGAGGGTGAGCGGGTGGGACGCCATCCTGCTGATCATCGCGACCCAGGTGCTGCAGATGCTGCGCCAGCTCGCGCCCCTCGTCCGGTTCGACGGGTACCACGTCCTCGCCGATCTCACCGGGGTCCCGGACCTGTACCGCCGGATCCGGCCGACGCTGCTGGCCCTGCTGCCCGGACGGCGGGCCGACCCCGAGGCCCGGGCGCTCCGGCCGTGGGCGCGCGCGGTGGTGACCGCGTGGGTGGTGGTGGTCGTCCCGGTGCTGCTGGGCACGCTCGTGCTGATGGTCCTCGCCCTGCCGCGGCTGCTCGGGACGGCGGCGCACAGCCTGCGCGAGCAGGCGGGCCTGCTCGGTCAGCATCTGGGTGACGGCGACGTGGCGGGCGCGTTGGTCCGCCTGCTGGCCGTGGTGGCCATCGCCGTCCCGGTGCTCGGCGTCGTCTACCTCCTGGCGCGCACCGTTCGCCAGGTGCTGCAGCGCGTCTGGCGCGGCACCGCGGGCCGGCCCGGACGGCGCGCCCTCGCCGCCGCGGCGGCGCTCCTGGCGGCGGGCGGGCTGGCCTGGGCGTGGTGGCCGACGCCGGGCGCCTACCGGCCGGTGCAGGCGTACGAGCGCGGTGCCCTCCAGGACGCCCTGCCGGCGGCGCTGCTGGAGCGGCTGCCCGTCGCCCTGGACCGGGGCACGCCGACGGGCCTCGTGGAGGGAAGGCCCGGCCGCGCCCAGGTCGTCTGGCCCTCCGACACCTCCCTGCCCGCCGCGGACGCCCCCGAGCTCGCCGTCGTCCTCGTCCCGCGGGCCGATGGCGACCCGGCAGCGCAGCCGCCGGATGCAGGAACGTCCGCCGAGCCGGCGTGGGTCTTCCCGTTCGACCGGCCGCTGCCGCCCGAGGAGGGCGACAACCAGGCCCTCGCCGTCAACACCGAGGACGGCGGCACGCTCTACGACGTCGCCTTCGCCCTCGTCTGGGCCGACGACGACACCGTCCTGAACACGAACGAGGCCTACGCGCTGGCCAGCTGCACCGACTGCACGACGGTGGCGGTCGCGTTCCAGGTGGTGCTGGTCGTCGGTCAGGCGGACGTCGTGGTCCCGCAGAACCTCTCCGCGGCCGTGAACTACAGCTGCGTCGAGTGCGTCACCTACGCACTGGCCACCCAGCTCGTCATCACCCTCGACGGCCCCGTGCAGGACTCGACCGGCGCCCGGCTCGCCGCGCTGTGGTCGGAGATGCAGGAGTTCGGCAGATCGATCCAGGACGTGCCGTTGGCGGAGCTGCAGGCCCGGCTCACCGCCTACGAGGCGCAGATCCTCGAGATCCTGCGCGAGGATCCCACAGCGCGGCCCGCCGCGGAGGCGCCCACGCCCGGCGGGACGGCGTCGCCGGGCGGCGCGCAGAGCCCGGAGGCGACACCGACGGCGACCCCGGGCGAGCCGGCATCCACGCCGTCGTCGACCCCCACCGGAGGCACGACGGAGAAAGCCTCACCGAGCGCACCGGCCACGTCCGCCACCCCCACGGCCGACCCGACGGGGAGCGCCACACCGTCGCCCACGCCCACGCCGTCCGGGGACTCCACGCCGACACCAACGCCTTCCGGCACCGGCACCCCCGAACCCACCCCGACCGGAAAGACCGACCCCACATCCACCAGCGCCGGCTGAGCGGGTGGCTGCACCACCCCGGCCGCTGCTCAGAACGGCACCCCGCAGCGCAGCAGGACGTTGGCGTAGGGCGTCGCCTCGCCCGTGCGCACGAACAGCTTCGCCCCGGCCGAGGCGGCCTTGAAGTCCTCGTGGCTCAGCGCCGCCGGCTCCCCGAACCGGGCGGTGACCAGCGCCAGCGCGTCGGGGTTGGCCACCTTGATCTCGGAGGCCACGGTGGCCTGCTCGACGACGAGCTCGGCGGCCACGGCGTCGACGACCTGGGCGAAGCTCGGCACGCCGAAGGTCAGCGCGAGGTCGACCACGGGCACCCCGGCCGGGCGGGGCAGCCCGCAGTCGCCGATCACCACGAGGTCGGTGTGGCCCAGCCGCGCCAGCGCGGCGGCGAGCTCGGCGTTGAGGATGCCGGTCCTCTTCACCGCACCTCCTCCCGCGCCGGGTAGGAGGCCTGCGCGCCGCGCCGGCCCACCGCGACCGCGGCGACGTCGGTGGCCCGCTCGACGGCGGTGCGCAGGTCGCGCCCGTCGGCCAGCTCCACCGCGAGCGCCCCGACGAACGCGTCGCCCGCGCCGGTGGTGTCCACCGCGGTGACCTTCCGGGCGGGCACATGGCCGGGTTCGGCGCCGCGCGCGGCGAGCACCGCGCCGTCGGCCCCGAGGGTGAGGACGACCGAGCGCGGGCCGAGGTCGAGCAGCGCGACCGCGGTGGCCGCCGCGCCGCCGGGCTCGGCGGCCGCGGCCGGGACGCCGCCGAGCAGGAACGCCGCCTCGGACTCGTTGACCACCAGCGGGTCCGCGGCCGCGAGCACCTCCGGCGGCAGCGCCGCGGCCGGGGCGGCGTTGAGGATGACCCGGACCCCGGCCGCGTGCGCCGTCGTCGCCGCGTGCGCCACCGTGGCGAGCGGGATCTCGAGCTGGAGGACCATGACGGCGGCGCCCGCCCACGCCGCCCGGCTCTCCTCGACCAGCTCCTCGGTGACCCGCCGGTTGGCCGAGGGCGAGACGATGATGGAGTTCTCGCCGTCGGGCGTGAGCAGGATGATCGCGTTGCCGCTGGCGCCGGGCACGGTGCGCAGGTGGGTGACGTCCACCCCGGCGTCGGTCAGGGAGCGGCGCAGCAGCTCGCCGTAGCCGTCGTCGCCCACGCAGCCGACGAAGGCGACGTCGCCGCCGAGCCGGCCGGCCGCGACCGCCTGGTTGGCCCCCTTGCCGCCGGGGGTGACGACGAGGTCGGAGCCGAGCACGGTCTCCCCCGCCGCCGGCCGGTGGTCGATGTCGAGGACGAGGTCGGCATTGGCCGAGCCGATGACGACGATCCTGGGCACTACGGGCTCCTCCCTTGGAGTGCGAGACGTCAACTGCGTCGCGAGGCGTCAAGTGCGTCCCGAGACGTCACGTTCGGCGCCCGGTCCCGTCACCACGCCCCACGCCTCGCGGTGTGGCACGCCAGCGGTGGCGGCCCGCGCACCACTTGACGCCTCACGCACTACTTGACGCCTCACGCACTACTTGACGTCTCACGCTAGGCGGGGTGGTCACATGCTCGGCGAGGCGGACGGAGACATGCTCGGGCTGCTGCCGGCGGTCCCGGACAGCGACTCCTTGGTCATGACCACCACGGGCACGGAGATGGTCTTGTCCACGCCCTCGCCCTTGATGAGCTTGATCGCCGAGTCCACCGCCGTCTTGCCCAGCTCCTCGGGCTGCTGGGCGATCGTGGCGTACATCGTCCCGGCCTTGACCGCCGCCTGGGCGTCCGGGGTGCCGTCGAAGCCGACGACGAAGACGTCCTTGCCGGCCCGTGCGCCGAGCGCCTGGACGGCGCCGAGGGCCATCTCGTCGTTCTGCGCGAAGACGCCGGTGACGTCGGGGTGGGCCTGCATGAGGTTGGTGGTAACGTCCAGGCCCTTGGTGCGGTCGAAGTCGGCCGGCTGGGTGGCCACGACCTCGATGTTCGGGTACTTCTTGATGCCCTCGTCGAAGCCCTGCCCGCGCTCGCGGGAGGCGGAGGTGCCCGCCACGCCCTGCAGCACGATGATCTTCCCCTTCTCGCCGATGGCCTTGGCGAGCTGGTCGGCGGCCATCCGTCCGCCGTCGACGTTGTCGGAGGCGACGAAGGAGTTGACCTCGGCGCCGTTGACGGCCCGGTCCACCGCGACCACCGGGATCTTCGAGCTGACCAGCGGGGCGATCATGGGCCCGGCGGCGTCGGAGTCGACGGGGTTGATGACCACGGCGTTGAGCTGCTGGGTCTGGAAGTTCTGGATCTGGTTGGCCTGCTGCGTGGCGTCGTCACGGGCGTCGGTGACCGTGAGCTTCACGCCGGCGGCGTCGGCGGCCTTCTGCGCGCCGTCGCGCAGCGAGACGAAGAACGGGTTGTTCAGCGTGGACAGGGCCAGGCCGACGCTCTGCCCGCCCGACGTCCCCGCGGTGCCGCCGGTGTTGGCGTTGGTGTTGGGGTTGCCGGAGTTCTGGTTGCCGCACGCGGCCAGGGCGAGCGCGGCGGCCGCCGCGAGGGCGGCGAGCTGGGCGAGGGGCTTGCGCATCTGGGTCGATCCTTTCGTCGGGCCGGGCCGTTCCGGCCGGTGACGGGTCCCGCCGTCGTCAGGCGCGACGACGGCGGAGGGTGTCGGACAGCACGGCGAGGGCGATGACCACGCCGATGGCGACCTGCTGCCAGAAGGAGGAGACGTTCAGGAGGTTCAGGCCGTTGCGGATGACGGCGAGCACCAGGGCGCCGACGAACGTGCCGAACGCCCGGCCCTGCCCGCCGGCGAGACTGGCGCCGCCGATGACGACGGCGGCGATGGAGTCCAGCTCATACCCGGTGGCGGCCTGCGGCTGACCGGAGGCGAGCCGGCCGGCCAGGACCAGGCCGGCGACGGCGGAGTACAGCCCCGCCAGGGAGAAGATGACCAGCTGCTGGCGGCGCACGTTGATCCCGGACAGGCGCGCCGCCTCCTCGTTGCCGCCGATGGCGTACATCGCCCGGCCGGTGTAGGTGCGGTTGAGGATGAACGCCGCGAGCAGGCCGAAGACGATCATGATGACCACCGGCACCGGCAGCCACCCGCCGATCGTCTGCCCGAGCGCGGCGACCTCCGGGGGCTGGTTCAGCGGCACGCCGCCGGAGAGGACGAGGGCCAGGCCGCGGGCGATGGAGAGCATGGCCAGGGTGGCGATGAACGCCGGCAGCCGGCCGTAGGCCACGAGGACGCCGCTGACCAGCCCGCAGGCGATACCGGTGAGCACGCCCAGGATGATGGCGAGCACGGGGTTCACGCCCATCGTGCTGGCCGTGTAGCCCGTGACGATGCCGCCCAGCGCGGCCACCGACCCCACCGACAGGTCGATGCCGGCCGAGACGATGACGAAGGTCTGCCCGAAGGCCAGGATCGCCACGACGGCGGCCTGCACGCCGATGTTGAGCAGGTTCTGGGGGCTGAGGAACACCGGGCTGAGGAAGGCCAGGATGATCCCGAGCAGCACGAGGGCGACCAGGGCGCCGTTCTGGCCGAGCAGCCCCTGGGCGCGGGCGCCGAGGGTGCCCGCGCGCGGGCGGGCGGCGGTCTCAGTGGACACGGGTGGACTCCACCTCCTGCACGGCCAGCGCCATGACGGCGTCCTGGGTGGCCTCGTTATGGGAGAGCTCGCCGACGAGGCGGCCCTGGGTCATCACGAGGATCCGGTCGCAGATGCCGAGGACCTCGGGCAGCTCGGAGGAGACCATGAGCACCCCGCGGCCGGCGGCGGTGAGCTTGTTGATGAGCTGGTAGATCTCCACCTTGGCGCCGACGTCGACGCCGCGGGTGGGCTCGTCGAGCAGCAGGACGGCCGGGTCGGCCGCCAGCCACTTGCCCATGACGACCTTCTGCTGGTTGCCGCCCGAGAGGTTGCGCACCGGCGCGGCGATCGAGGGGGTGCGGATGCCCAGGTCGCGCACGGCGCGGGTGGCGACGTCGCGCAGCCGGCCCCGGTCGACGACGCCGCCGCGGGTGGCCCGGCGCAGCTGCACGAGGGCGAGGTTCTCCCCCACCGTGGCGCCGAGCACGAGGCCCTGGGCCTTGCGGTCCTCCGGGACGAGGCCCAGGCCGGCCGCGATCGAGGCGCGCACGTCGTGGCGGGGCAGCTCCTTGCCCCGCACCCGCACGGTGCCCGAGGCGTAGGGGTCGGCGCCGAAGATCGCGCGCAGCACCTCGGTGCGCCCGGCGCCGACCAGGCCGGCCAGGCCGACCACCTCCCCGGCGCGCACGGTGATGCTGACGTCCTCGAAGACGCCCGGGCGGGTCAGGTGCTCGACGGCGAGCAGCTCCTCGGCCACCGGGGTGCGCTCGCGGGGGAACTGCTGGTCGATGGAGCGGCCGACCATCATCCGCACGAGCTCGTCGGTGCCGGTGGTGGCCGGGACGGTGCCCACCGAGCGGCCGTCGCGCAGCACGGTGACCCGGTCGCCGATGCGGCGGATCTCCTCGAGGTGGTGGGAGATGAAGATCTGGCCCACCCCGCGCTCGCGCAGCTCGGTCATCAGCCGCAGCAGGCGGTCGACCTCGTCGTCGGTCAGCGCCGCCGTCGGCTCGTCGAGGATCAGCACCCGGGCGTCCAGGCTCAGCGCCTTGGCGATCTCGACGAGCTGCTGGCGGGCCACCCCCAGGCGGCCGACGGGGGTGCGCGGGTCGAGGGTGAGGCCGACCCGGGCGAGGGCCTCGCGGGCCTGGGCGTTCATGCGGCGCTTGT
The DNA here is from genome assembly GCF_009193185.1 of Georgenia thermotolerans. Lineage (GTDB taxonomy): Bacteria > Actinomycetota > Actinomycetes > Actinomycetales > Actinomycetaceae > Georgenia > Georgenia thermotolerans. The sequence goes on from NZ_VUKF01000001.1 coordinate 159,951, forward strand.
CGACGACGCCGAAGCGGCGCGGCTGGCGCCCCAGCAGGACGTTCTCGGCCACGCTCAGCTGGGGGACGAGGTTGAACTCCTGGTAGATCGTGGCGATGCCGAGCGCCTCGGCCGCGGCGGTGGTGGGTAGGTGCACGCGGGTACCGTCGACGAAGATCTCCCCCGCGTCCGGCTGGTACACCCCGGCCAGGCACTTGATGAGGGTGGACTTGCCCGCGCCGTTCTCGCCGAGGAGCACGTGCACCTCGCCGGCGTGCAGGTCGAAGGAGATCCCGTCGAGGGCGACGACGCCGGGGAAGCGCTTGCCCAGGCCCTCCACGCGCAGCAGCTCGGGGCCGGCCGGGTGGGTGGCGTCGGTCGGGCCGGCCGGGGCGGGTGCCGCCGTCGGCTCCGTGTCGGCTGGGGCGGGAGCCGCCGTCGGCTCCGTGTCGGCCGGGCGGGGTGCCGCCTCGCGGGATGCGGCGGTCGGGTCCGGGCCGGCCGCGGGGCGGGCGTCGTCGTCGCTCATCGGCGTCCCTCGAGCGGGCCGGACGCGCGTCGTGCCAGGCCGGGCGCGGGCGGAAGGGCGCGCCGTCCCAGGCCGGGCGCGCGCGGGAGGCCGCGGGGGATGCCCCCGTCGCCCGCTACGTCAGCCCTCGTCCTTGCCATCGACGTCCGTCCCCCACGCCGTCATGGATCGATTGCCGCGAGTGTGGCCCCGCGGGTGAACAACGGCAAACGGGGCGCTCCGGGGTGCGGGCGCCCGGGGGTGCGGCCACGCTGGGGGCAGGACCGTGCACGGGCGGCGCGCCTCCGCGCCGTCGGCAGGAGGGAGAACCGCGATGCCCAAGACCAACAAGGACGGCTCGGCCAAGCAGAGCGAGCTGCCCAGCACGCTGAAGAAGTCGCCCGGGAAGGCCCAGCGCACCTTCGCCAAGGCGCACGACTCCGCCGCCGAGACCTACGGCGAGGGCGAGCGCGCCAACCGCACCGCGTACTCGGCGCTCAAGCACTCCTACGAGAAGGTCGGCGACCACTGGGAGGCCAAGGACGAGAAGGGCCCCTCGGATAAGAAGGCCGCCGGCACCCGCGGCTCGAAGGGCGAGACGAAGGGCGGCGTGGACGCCAACGCGTCCAAGGAGCACCTGTACGACGTCGCCAAGAAGCTCGACATCCCGGGCCGGTCCTCGATGAACAAGGACCAGCTGGTCGAGGCCATCCAGAAGGCCAACGCCAAGGAGACGCGCAAGAAGCGCTGAGGTCCGGCGCGGCGACGCTCTCCAGGCCGAGTCAGCGCCGCAACGGCGAGACAGGAGCAGACCGGCGAACCAGCAGCCGATCTTCGGCGACCTCACCGGATCCGTTCGACTCCGCCGGAAAGGTTCGACCTCGACGCCGGCCGCACCCCATGCGTGACACCGGGACGCGGCCGGGGCGGCCTGTCCTGTGCGCGACGCGGTGACTTGCCCGGGGCTGCGTGCCTGCGCACGACACCGGGACGCGCGCGGGAGCGGCACCGGTGACCGCCGCCGCATGGGGAGAAGTCCCCATGCCCCCTAGTACGGCGCCCGCCCCGCGAGCAGCTCCCGCCCGGCTCCCCGGCGGCCGCGGCGCACCCTGGTGACGGAGGCTCGGAACCGCGGGATGCCGCCGTTCCCGGGAGGTTCGTGACGGTGCACGGACCGCCGCCGAGGAGGCACCCACCCACTCGCCCGCCCGGTTCCCGGTGGCGCTCGCGGCACCGTTCGAGTTGCGGTTCCCACAACCTGAGCGATACTCCGTCCGATTTCTCTCATCCCCCGTCCGGTACGGTCACGGCCGAACGGGGAGGCACCGTGGGTGTGCACCCGTGAGGAGACGCACCGACCGTGACCACTTCCCAGATGCCGGCCCGCCCGGCGCGCCGCGGCGTGCTCAGCGGTCTGACCGCCGGGCGCGCGGAGTCCGTCCTCGCGCAGCCGGCCCGGGCACAGAACCACCGTGCGCCGCACGCCATCCGGCGCCGTCCCCGGCGCCTGCTCGACGAGGGCTGGCTCGTCGCCCGCAATGACGGCGCCGCCGCCCGCCACCACGCAGCCGTGGCCTGGCGACCCGCCACGCTCCCGCACCTGGACGCCACGCCTGAAGGTGGCGCCAGCCCGATCTGGTACCGCCGCGCCCTGCACGTGCCCGAGGCCTGGCGGGACAAGCGCCTCTTTCTCCTCCTCGAGGGTGCCGGCGACCTCGCCGAGGTCCACGTCGACGGCCACCGGGTGGGCGGGCACGTCGGCGGGTCCACCGCCTTCGCCGTGGACGTCACCGAGCCGCTGGGCCGCCACGCACCGGGCGGGGAGGCCACCGTCACGGTCCGGGTCGACGGCGCCCGGCACCCTGGCGCGCGGACCGGCCACGGGAGCGCGGGGCTCCACCGCAACGTCTGGCTCGTCGCCACCGAGCAGGTGCACCTCGCCCTGCTCGACCACGGCTCCCCCGGGGTCCGGGTCGAGACCGTCGCCCTCGGCCCGACCCGCGGCGTCGTCCGCGTCCATGGCCGGGTGGTCAACGACGGCGCCGCCGAAACCACCGCCCGGGTCCGCAGCCGGGTGCTCGACGCCGACGGCGTCGTCGTCGCCGACGCCCGGGCCGAGGTCCGTCTGGCCGCGGGAGACGCCGCGGACGTCGTGCTCGAGCTGCCCGCGATCGAGCGGCCGCACCTGTGGTCGCCCGAGGCCCCCTACCTCTACCGGGTGAGCACGGTCGTGGACTCCGAGCACGGCCGGGACCGCGTCGACACCCCGCTGGGGCTGCGTCACCTCGGCGCCGGCGGCGCCGAGTTCCGGCTCAACGGCGCGCCGTACCGGCTGGTGCCCACCGGCCTGCACGGGGACGGCGCGGACGGGCGCGCCTACACCGACGCCGACCGCATCCGGGGGCTCGAGCTCGTCAAGCGCCTGGGCGCCAACGTCGTCCGGCTCACCCACGACGCGTCCTCGCCGGCGGTGCTCGAGGCGGCCGACGAGCTCGGCCTGCTCGTGTGGCAGGAGGTCCCGCCGGTCGGGCCCGCCGCCCTCGCGGGCGCGTTCGCGGAGGACCACCTCGCCTCCGTGCGCGAGATGGTGCGCCAGCTCGCGCACCACCCCTCCGTCGCGGTGTGGGGAACCCTCGACGAGCTCACGCTGCCCGCGTCCGGCTTGACGGTCCGGCCGGGCGACGTCGCCGGGGAGGCGCCGCCCAGCGAGTTCGCCCGTGAGCTGGTGCGGCTGGGCGACGAGCTGGTCCGGGCGGAGGACCCGACGCGCCCCACCGCCTCGGTCAGCGACGACACTCGTGCCCCGTGGGCGGCCCCGTTGTACCAGGCGTGGGCACTGGGCCACCTGTATCCCTCGCTCGCACTGCCTTACGCCGGGGCGCCCGGTCGCCCCGGGCGTGCCGAGGAGAGCGTCACGGTGGGTGCCGGCGTCGAGCACCTCGCAGCACAGGGAACGCTCCTCCTGGCGAGCTCACCTGGTCCCGACCGGGCCCTTGGCGTCGGCTCACCCAGCCCCGACCGGGCCCACACCACCGGCGACGGCGGGTCGAAGCCGCACCGCGCGCCCGTGAGACGCCGCCGGGCGGCCGGGGCGCTGCACCGCCGCAGCGCCTGATCGCCTGGGTCGCCGCGCGCGCTTCCTCGTGCCGGCGGCCCGGCCCCAGCGCGGTCTCAGGCTCGCGGCCAGGGCGCGACGCCGTCGCCCGACCCGGTCGGCAGCCCGTGCTCGCTCCCCGGCGGGGGCGAGCCCGACGGGGTGCGTGGCTCGGTCCGCGTGCGGCGAGCCGCGTGCCCGCGGGCGAGCAGGTCGCGCGGGAGGTGCTCGGCGCCGCGCACGCCGGCGAGCATGCCCGGAGCCAGCGGCTCACCGCGGCGCAGCACGCTCAGCGTGCCCGACGGCTCCAGCACCACCGCCGCGACCTCGGCGTCGGAGCGGATCCCGGCCTGGCGCAGCCGCGAGCGCAGCTCGGCCTCGGTGATGCGCTGGCGGCGCAGCTCCTCGTGCAGCATCCGGCTCCCGGCCATGAGCACCGCCGGCTGGTTCGCGACGAACCGCTCCCACCGCGGCTGCTTGCGCAGCTGGCCGATGAGCCCCTCGAGCGTGAAGAGGGTGACCAGCGCGACGAGGCCACCGGACAGGGTCGGGGTGTCCCCCATCGTCGCCCGGCCGAGGATCGCGCCGAGCACGATGACGACCAGCAGGTCGAAGCTCGACAGGCTCGCCAGGACGCGGCTGCCGAGCACCCGGGTCAGGACGATGAAGGCCAGGTAGAGCACCGTGGTGGCGAGGGCGACGGCGACCACCCCCATCGGGGTGATCCCGACGTACCCCCACAGGTCCGCCAGCACAGTCATCGACACCTCCGTCACCGATTCGGGCGACGACCATCATCCGCCCACCCCGGGCCGCACGCCCCCGGTGGGCCACCGTCGTCGTGACTGCTGCCACCGGTCGACGCCGGGCGACCTATCCTGCGTCACGTGCCTCGCTACTACGACCTCACCGTGACGCTCGAGGGCGTGGACGCCCCGCCATGGCGGCGCTTCCTCGTCGACGCCGGGGCGACCCTCGCGCATCTGCACCAGGCGATCCAGGTCGCGTGCGGCTGGGAGGACCGCCACCTCTTCGAGTTCGCGTCCACCGCCGGCGAGCCCCTGGCCGGGCTGCCCGACGACGAGAGCGAGCCGCCGGTGCCCGACGCCTCGACCGTGCGGCTGGGCACGGTCCTCGGCGACGAGCGGACCGAGCTGCTCTACGCGTACGACTTCGGTGACGACTGGCAGCACCGGGTCCGGCTCGAGGCCGTCGTGGAGACAGAGGAGGTCTTCCACCGCCGCCTGGTCGACGGCGACCGCGCCTTCCCGCCCGAGGACTGCGGCGGCGTCGGTGGCTACGAGGAGTGCATCGCCCTCGTCCGTGGCACTGCGGACGACGACGACCTCCGCACGTGGCTGGGCGACTGGACGCCGGAGCGGTTCGACCTGGCCTCCACACGCCTCGCCTTCGACGCCGACCAGGCCCCCGTCACCTTCCTCCGGCCCGGCTTCCGGCACCCTTCCCACCTCGCCGGCGTGGAGGTCTCCACCGCCGCACACCCGGCACCGGATGAGGTGGTCGACGGCGTCGCGCTGCTCCACCGCCTCCGCGCGTTCACCCAGTGGGCGGGCGAGGGCCGCAAGCTCACAGCCACCGGCAACCTGACGATGGCGGCCGGCGCGGAGCTGATCGGTCGGCTCGGTACCGACGACCTCCTCGACAAGCGCATCGGTGACCGCGTCTTCAAGACCAAGAGCACGGTGGAGCTCCGGGGCGTCGATCTCACCTTCCGTCTCGCCCGCCAGGCCGGCTTCGTCAAGGTGCGCACGGGTCGCGTGTCGGCGACGAAGCGTGGGACGCAGCTCGGGCGCGATCCGCTCGCCGACTGGCGGAGCGCCCTCCGGGGGCTGCTCAGCCTCGGCGTCCTGCAGCACCGCTATGCGCACGCGACCTGGTTGGATCCGTACTGGAAGGAGCTCGTCGACGGCGAGACCCCCGGCCTGCTCGCGCACCTGCTCGTCGTCGGCGAACCCGTGCCGATCGCCGAGCTTCAGGAGCGGCTGTGGCAGCTCATCGAGGTGTCGTTCGTCCTCGACGACCTCGGCGAGGAGGATATGCGCCGGCACCGCCGCCTTCTCGACGCCGACGTCCGGCATATCTGCCGGGCCCTCGCCGATCTCGGGGCCGTCGAGGTCACCGGCGTGGAGAAGGCCACCGACGCCTACGGGTTGGCGGTCGAGCAGGGCGGCGTGGTGACGGCGGCCCCGTTGGCGGCCGCGGCGGTGCCGGACCTCGCGGCGTGGCGATAGGGACGACGATGGCATCCATCGACCCGCGGGTCACCCGCATGGCCGAGGAGGCGCTGCGCGAGCAGGGCTACGTGTCGCTCATCGATGTGCTCATCGGCATCGGCTGGCTGCACCCGGTGCACCGGGACCTCTGGCGCCAGGGGCGGGTGGCCTGCCTGGAAGAGGTGGTGCAGGTCGGGCCGGACAAGGTTTCCACGGCGATGGCGGCGTTGCGGCGGTGGGCCCGTGAGCGGGGGCTCGAGCCCGACGAGACGGCCTACGTCGCCCGCACCCGGGACCGCAGGACGCTGCGGTTCTCCGCCGGCGGCGACCCGGGGACCGAGCTTGCGTACCGCACGCACTGGATCTCCCCGGCCCTGTCGGAGGCGAAGCGGGCGCGCCTGCAGGAGAAGGCCAGCCGCCCGCCCGAGCTCGTCGTCGTCTCGCCGCTCGGGGACTGGACCTGCGCCCGGTGCGGCGGGACCGGGGACCTGCTGCTGATGGAGGACGACGCGCCGCTGTGCCTGCACTGCGCCGACCTCGACCACCTGGTCTTCCTGCCCGCCGGCAACGCCACGCTGACGCGCCGGGCGAAGAAGGCCAGCCGCCTCACGGCAGTCGTGGTCCGCTTCAGCCGGTCCCGCGGCCGCTACGAGCGCCAGGGCGCCCTCGTCGAGGAGCGGGCGCTGGAGGAGGCCGAGGCGTCCTGCCTCGCCGACGCCGACGCGCGCGCCCGCCGCCGCGACCGTGACGAGGAGCGACGGCGCAGGGCCGACAGCGAGCTCGCGAAGCGGCTCACCGACGAGATCGGGCGGACGTTCCCGGGCTGCCCGCCCGAGCGGGCGGCCCGGATCGCCCTGCACACCAGCGTGCGAGGCAGCGGCCGGGTCGGTCGGACCGCCGCGGGCCAGCGTCTGGAGGCCGGCGCCGTCGAGCGGGCGGTCGCGGCCTCCGTCCGTCACGAGGACACCGGGTACGACGAGCTGCTCATGGCGGGCGTCCCGCGCGACGAGGCCCGCACCCAGGTGCGGGCGGGGGTCGCGGCGGTGCTCGACCGCTGGCGGCGGGGCTGAGGAGCGAGCCACCTACCAGCCGAGCGTGCGCAGGCCACCGAGTGCACGGACCGCCGCATCAGTGGTGACCAGGATGAGGTTGCCCTCGATCGCCTGTGCGACCAGGAGGCGATCGAATGGATCACGGTGATCCCAGTCGAGCGATCCGGCGAGGAGGGCGGCGTCCGTCGAGAGAGGAAGCTCGCTTGCCCCCATCTCGACCACGCGAGCCGACCAGGTGGTGACGAGAGGACGCGCGACATCGAGCTTGCCCAGACGAACCTTCGTCGCGGTCTCCATCGCAGAGACCGCCGAGACGAGAAGGTCGTTACCGGGCTCGGCGAGCTCCTGCCGGACCTCCGGAGGGATGATCTCCGGCTCGCCGAGCAGCCAGAGAAGGACATGTGTGTCGAGGAGGTACCTCACTCCCACGATTCGAGCTCTGCTTCCGGCAACGGCTCGAAGAACGTCTTCGGGACGTGGAAGGACATCGTTCCGAAGGTCCGAGCCGGGGGCTTCACGATGGGGTCCAACCTGGCCACCGGAACACCGGCCCGCGCGATGATGATCTCCTCACCGCGCTGGACCCGGGCGAGGAGCTCGGAGAGCCGCGTCTTCGCCTGCTGCACGTTCACCGTCTCGGCCACGATCCCCACGCTACGCGCGAGCAACCAGGTTGACCAGGCTCGGTTGGTCAACCTCGCAGAGCCCCCGCGCACGCGCCGCCGTCCGCTGTGCGCGGCGGCTCGAGTGTCAGCCTTCCCCGCCGAGCCCCGCCTCCCGGGCCCGCACGATGGCCGCCGAGCGGTGCGGCACCGCCAGCTTCGTCAGCACGTTGGCCACGTGGTTGCGCACCGTCTTGGGGCTGAGCACCAGGCGCCGGGCGATGGCGGTGTTGTCGTGTCCGCGGGCCATGAGGTCGAGCACCTCGCGCTCGCGGTCGGTGAGCTCGGGGAACGGCGTGCGCGCCGCCGTCCGCCCGGCCACGAGGGAGGACATCGCCCGCGCGGCCACCTGCGGGCCGAGGATCATCTCCCCGTGCGCCACCGCCCGCACGGCCCGTTCGACGGCGTCGGGCCCGGCGGACTTGAGCAGGTACCCCCGCGCGCCCACCCGCACGGCGGCGACGACGGACTCGTCGTCCTCGCTCATCGTCACCACCAGCACCGCCAGGCGCGGGTGCCGGGCCGTCAGCTCGCGGGTGAGGTCGATGCCGGAGTCGGCGCCGAGGTGCAGGTCCATGAGCACCACGTCCACCGCGTCGCCGACGACGGCGCGGGCCTCGGCGGCGTCGGCGGCCTGCCCGGCCACCTCGATGCCGGGCAGGGAGCCGAGCAGCCCGGCCATGCCGAGCCGGAACACCGGGTGGTCGTCGACCACCACCACCCGGATGCCCCCGCTCACCGGGCGCCCACCGGCAGCACGGCCACGACGGACGTCCCGCGCGGCACGAGGGCGCGGATCTCGAGGCGGCCGCCGAGCTCCTCGGCGCGCTCGCGCATGGCGCGGGTGCCGACGCCGGCCGTGACGTCCGCCGGGAGGCCGGCGCCGTCGTCGCGGCAGGAGACCCGCAGGGCGGCGCCGTCGAGGACCACCTCGACGTCGCAGCTAGCCGCGCCGCTGTGCCGGGCGGCGTTGAGGATCGCCTCCGCGGCGATGCCGTACGCGGCCGCGGCCACCGTCGCGGGCAGCTCCGGCGGGACGTCGCACGCCAGCCGGACCTCGAACCCGTTCTCGCCGTGCCGGGCGGCCGCCTCGCGCAGCGCCGCCTCGAGCCCGAGCTCCTCCAGGACCGGCGGGAGCAGGGCCCGGGCGAGGTCGCGCACGTCCTCGACCCGCTGGTCGAGCTCGGCGGCCAGCGCGGCGAGCATCTCCTTCGCGGCGGCCGGGTCCGTCTCCACCAGGTTGGACACCCCCTGCAGGCCGAGGCGCAGGCCGGCGAACCACGGTCCCAGCCCGTCGTGCAGCTCGCGGCGGATGACCCGCCGCTCCTGCAGCCGGGCGGTGGTCAGCCGCTCGCGGGTGCGCGCGAGCTCCTCGGCGGTGCGGGCGAGCACGAGGCCGGAGGTCACCACGGCGGCGAGCTCCTCCAGCGCCCGGCCGGTGCGCGCGTCCAGCGCCTCCCCCGGCCGCGCCGTCACCGCCAGCACCCCCACCTGCTCGGTGCCGGCGACCAGCGGGACCCGGGTGGGGCCCGTCGTCGGGGTCCCCCAGGTCGTCATGACGCCCTCCTCTCCCGGCGCGCCGGCGAGCAGGGTCACCGACTCCAGCCGCAGCGCGGTGCCGACGCTCTCCACGAGCGAGGCGAGCAGCGCCTCGGGGTCGGGCGAGCGGCCCAGCGCGGTGCCCATCCGGCCCGCGACCCGCCAGGGGTCGTGCGCGGCGCCGTAGACCATCACCCGCACCCGGCGCTGCAGCCACAGCCGGGTGGGCTGGACGGCGACGACGACGGCGGCGGCCGCGAGCGCCTGGGCCAGCCCCTGCCCGGGGACCAGGCGGGCCAGCAGCACGCCGACCCCCAGGTAGATCGCCGCCAGGCCGACGGTCAGCGCGCCGGCGAGCAGGGCGCGGGAGACGGCCACCTCGATGCCCCACAGCCGCTGGCGCAGCACCACCGACAGGATCGCCGCCGGGAACAGCGCCTGGCTGGCCAGGTGCAGCGCCGGCGTCAGCCACGGCGCGACGAGCCCCTCGGGCAGCAGCAGCGGCACGAAGGAGACGGCCAGCACCGCGGTGCCGGCGGCGAGCCAGTCCAGCCCGACCGCCTCCGCCTCCCCGGCGCGCCGCCGTCGGACCGCCGTGGCGCCGGCGGTGACCAGGCCGAGGACGACGGCGGCCCCGAGCGTCGGCATGAGCGCGCCGTAGGCGCTCAGCAGGGAGCAGCCGAGGGCCGTGAGCGTGACCAGGCCACCGGCGGCCGGCCCCCACCAGGCGCGGCCGAGGGGCCGCTCGCGCACCAGCCAGGGCACCACCAGGAACAGCGCGAGGGTGCCCGGCACCCAGGCCCAGCCGAAGGGGTCGGCGAGCGGGCCGGGGTCCACGCCGCGGGCCAGGGCGAACACCTGCCACCCGCCGGCGACGGCGGAGACCGCACCGCCGACGCTCGTGACCGCCAGCAGGTAGCCGACGACGTGGCGGCGCCGGGCGAGCACGAGGGCGGTGACGGCGCCATAGACCAGGCCGACGGTGACGTCGACGAGCAGGAACAGGTCGCCAGGGGTCAGCCGCGGGCCCGAGGCGAGGTAGAGGGCCAGCCCGGCGAGGGAGAGGAGCCAGGCGGTCCCGCCCAGCGTGAGGGCGAGTGCCGGTGATCCGCCGGGCCCGGGCCGGGCGCGCGGCAGGACCCCGGACGCGGGGCGTCCGGGGTCCTGCCGGGTGGGCTCACCCATGGGGGTGCGGGTCGGTCATGGCCGCAATCTAGGGACGATCCGGCCCGCCGGAGGCGCTATCGGGCGGCGCGTTCGCCGCGCAGCAGCGCCAGGGCGGTGACCAGCAGCCACACCGGCCCGATGAAGCCGGCCATGTACTGCAGCGGGGAGACGCCGAACAGCACCATCAGGCTGCCGAGCACGACGCTCGTCACGCCGAGGGCCTTGCCGGCCGCGCCGTGGCGCAGCGCCGCGATCCCGAGCGCGAGGGCGCTGACCCCGGCGGTGACCCACAGCCAGGCGATGGTGGCGACCCAGTGCGAGTAGAAGGACACGTCGGTGGCCGTCATGAGCTCGGGCTCGGACAGGCCGAAGACGAACTCGGTGTCGAGGCCGGAGCCGAGGACGAGGACGGCGGAGAGCACGCCCAGCCCGGTGGCCGCCACGGCCGGGAGCACGGAGCGGGCCGGCGACTGCCCGGCGAGCCGGCGGTACAGGCCGGCCGCGAACGGGATGAGCAGCAGGGCGGCGACGACGGTGGCGACGTGGAAGCCGATGAGCTGGGGAATGACCGTGCCGAGGTGCTCGGTGATCATCTCCGGGGTCGGCGGGTCGTTGCGGTCGAAGGCCGGGCTGACGCTCATCGACAGGTAGATGCTGGCGGCGCCGGCCAGTCCGGCGAGGACGCCGGCGACGGCCCAGCCGCGGCCGCCGGCCGCGGTGCGTCGGGTGGCGGGGGTGGTGGGGGACGTGACTGCGGAGGCGGTCATGGAAAGGGACTCCTTGGCTCTGCCCGCTGTGCTCCGGCCACCGTGGCCGGTTCGGGCTCGACACCGAGCCTGGGGCGCCCGGCGTCCCGGGCGGCAGGGGCGGGTGTCCCGACCTGCCGGGCGGTTCGCGCGGGCTCTCAGAGCCCGGCGAGCACCCGGCGCACCGCCTCGAGGCTGCGGGCGACGTCGTCGTCGCTGGTGGACCAGTTGCTCACGGAGATGCGCAGCACGTCCCGCCCGCGCCAGCGCGAGCCGGTCATCCAGGTGGTGCCCTCCGCCAGCAGCCCCTCGACCACTCGCCGGGTGCGCTCGTCGTCGCCGAAGGAGACGCACACCTGGGTGAAGTCGACGTCGTTGAGGACGACGGCGCCGTCGAGGGCGGCCAGGCCCCGGGCGAAGGCCTGGGCGTGGTCGCACAGCCGCTCGACCAGCTCGGCGGTGCCCGAGCGGCCCAGGCTGCGCAGCGCGGCCCACACCGGCACCCCGTGCGCGCGGCGGGAGAGCTCGGGCACGGTGTCCATGGGCTCGCTCGCGGCGCCGGTGAGCAGGTAGTCGGCGCGCATGCCGAGCGCGGCGCGGGCCGCGGCGGGGTCGCGCACGACGGCGAGGCCCGAGTCGTAGGGCACGTTGAGGGTTTTGTGGGCGTCGGTGGCCCAGGAGTCGGCGAGGTCGTGCCCGGCGAGCAGCGGGCGGGTGCGCGGGGAGGCCGCGGCCCACAGCCCGAAGGCGCCGTCCACGTGTACCCAGGCGCCGCGGGAGTGCGCGACGGCGACCGCCTCGGTGAACGGGTCGAAGGCGCCGGAGTGAACGTTGCCGGCCTGCAGGCACACGATCGCCGGGCCGTCCGGCGCCGCGTCGAGGGCGGCGGCCAGCGCGTCGGGGCGCAGCCGCCCCTGGTCGTCGGCCGCCACCACCTCCGGGGCGCCGAGGCCGAGGTAGCGCAGCGCCACGGCGACGGACTCGTGGTGCTCGGCGCCGGCCAGGACCCGCAGGGGCGGGGCGCCGATCAGGCCCCGCTCGGCCACGCCCCAGCCGGCCCGCCGCAGCACCTCGTCGCGGGCGGCGGCCAGGCAGGCGAAGTTGGCCATCGTGCCGCCGGTGACGAAGCCGACCGCGGCGCCGGCGGGCAGGCCGAGCAGGTCCAGCAGCCAGGCCGCGGCGACCTGCTCGACGGCGGCGCTGGCCGGGGACAGGCGGCGCAGCAGCGCGTTCTGGTCCCAGGCGGACACCAGCCAGTCCGCCGCCAGCGCCGCGGGCAGCGTCCCGCCGATGACGAACCCGAAGAACCGCCCCGACGGCATCGCCGTCAGCCCGGCGTCGACGGCGGCGGCGAGGTGGTCGACGACGTCGGCGGGCGGGGTCGGGCCCGCGGGGAGCTCGGTGCCCAGCGCCGCGACGACGTCGTCGACGTCCGCGCGCGGGGGCACGGGCCGGTCGGCCAGCGAGCCGAGCCAGTCGCGCGCGTGCCGGTGGGCGTGCTCGAGCGGGGCGTCGTAGTCCCCGGAGGGCCAGGCCATGGCCCAGTATGGGCGGCCGAGCGCTGTCAGGAGCGGGAAACGACGGCGCCACCGGGGGGCGTAGCGAGATCGGCGCACCTCGAGGGGCGTTCGACCCCCCACTTCAGGGGCAGGGAGGTTACTCTGGTCACACAAGACCGCGACTCCCCCGGGCGATCGGGCGGCGGTGCACACCGTCCATCGGCGGAGGGACCGCGGTGCCCAGCGGACCAGGCCAGGTGATGCGTAGCAGTGTGGAAGCCATACACCGCCACCCCGGCCGCCAGGCGAGCCTTGCGATCCGTTGGCCGTTGATGCGCAGTCAGCACCGGCACCACCCAGGATCGGGCAGAGGTCGAGAAGCCGGCCCACCGAGGTGACGCGTACGAGGCCCGGGTCTTCGGACCCGGGCCTCTCGCCGTGCCCGGCGCCCGCCGCGCCGAGCCGCTAGGGTCCGCCGGGTGAAGGGCGGACGAGGCAGCACGGTCGAGGTCGAGAGCCTCGACGAGTTCGACAGCCGCGTCGCGGCCGGGGCCACGTCGCTGGGCGGATGGCACCTGCAGTCGATCGACCTGACAGCGCGCGGGGGCGTCCTGCGCGAGCTCGACCCCGCCGGGGCGCTGTTCCTCGGCTGCGCGCTCGACCGGGCCGACGAGCAGAGCCTGCGCGACCGCGGCGCCCTGATCTTCCCCGTGGTGCCCGCGGTGCCGATCGACCCCTACCGGGGCCGCCTGTACACCGCCGAGGAGCTCTACGCGGGTCTGGGCACCGGCTACGAGCACACGCTCGACGCGCGGGTGTACGCCTGGTCCCAGCAGCCGGCCACGCTCGACGTCACGCTCGCCCGGGCGCTGCACGACCACGCGATCGACGACGCCCTGCACGACCTCGTGCCCGGCCGCCGGCTGGTCGGCGTCATGGGCGGCCACGCCGCGGCCCGCGGCAGCACCACCTACGCCGACGCCGCCCGCCTCGGCCAGCAGCTGGCCCGGGCGGGGCTGACCGTCCTCACCGGCGGCGGGCCGGGCGCGATGGAGGCCGCGAACCTCGGCGCCTACCTCGCCGACCGCTCGCCCGGCGAGCTGGGCGAGGCGCTCGCGACGCTCGCCGCCGTCCCGGGCTTCGTGCCCTCGGTGAGCGACTGGGCGCGGGTCGCCTTCGACGTGCGCGCCCGCTGGCCGCGCGGCACCCGGTCCGTGGGGATCCCCACCTGGCACTACGGCCACGAGCCGCCGAACGTCTTCGCCACCGACATCGCCAAGTACCTGCGCAACGCCATCCGCGAGGACGTTCTGCTGCAGCTGGCCACGGCCGGGATCGTCTTCCTGCCCGGCGCCGGCGGGACCGTGCAGGAGATCTTCCAGGACGCCTGCGAGAACTACTACGCCGACCCGTCCTCCGTCGCGCCGATGGTGCTGGTCGGCCGCAGTTACTGGACCGAGGCGGTGCCCGCGTGGCCGCTGCTGCAGTCGCTGGCCCGGGGCCGGGAGATGGCGGACAGCATCCACCTCGTCGACGACGTCGCCGAGGTGCCGCCGCTGCTCGCGCAAAGCTGAGCGGCCACCGGTTCGCCGCGGCGCCCGCTGTGGCACGATCGAGACGACCCACGATCCGGACACCCCTTCTCATCGCGGGTTTCCCTTCGAAGGAGAGAAGAGACGAGGACGATGACGACCGACGTCACCACGCAGTGGTCAGGCAAGCTCTACTCCGGCGGCTGGGTCGCCGGTTCCGGCCCGCGCATCGAGGTCCGCTCCCCCGCCACCGGCGAGCGCCTCGACGAGGTCGCCTCCGCGAGCACCGAGGATCTCGACGCCGCGGTCGCGCAGGCGCGCGAGGCCCAGCGGGCCTGGGCGGCGCTGCCCTACGACAAGCGGGCCGCCGTCCTGCTCAAGGCCGCCCAGCTGCTCCAGGAGAACCCCGAGCGGCTCGCCCGCTGGCTCGTCGCCGAGGCCGGCTCGGGCCAGGGCAAGGCCGCCTTCGAGGTGGGCCTGGTGACCACCGAGCTGCAGGAGTCCGCCGCGCTGGCCTCGCATCCGTACGGGGAGATGCTCCGCTCGGTCAAGCCGCGCCTGTCCGTCGCCCGGCGGGTGCCGGTCGGCGTCGTCGGGGTGATCTCGCCGTTCAACTTCCCCGGCATCCTGTCCATGCGGTCGGTGGCGCCGGCGCTGGCGGTGGGCAACGCCGTCATCCTCAAGCCCGACCCGCGCACCACCATCAGCGGCGGGTTCGCCCTGGCGGCGCTGCTGGAGGAGGCGGGCCTGCCCGCCGGGGTGCTGCACGTGCTGCCCGGCGGCGCCGAGCTGGGTGCCGCGCTGGTGGCCCACCCGGGCATCCCCTGCCTGTCCTTCACCGGCTCGACGACGGCCGGCCGCAAGATCGGCGAGGCGGCCGGGCCGCTGCTCAAGAAGGTCCACCTCGAGCTCGGCGGCAACAACGCCCTGCTCGTGCTGCCCGACGCCGACCTCGACGCGGCCGCCTCCGTGGGGGCGTGGGGTTCCTTCCTCCACCAGGGCCAGATCTGCATGACCACCGGGCGCCACTTCGTGCACTCCTCGGTGGCCGACGAGTACGTCGCGGCGCTGGCGGACAAGGCGAAGAACCTCACCGTCGGGGACCCGGCCGACCCCACCAACGCCCTGGGCCCGATCATCGACGCCCACCAGCGCGACCGCATCCACGCCATCGTCACCGGCGCAGTCGAGCAGGGCGCCACCCTCGCCGCCGGCGGGGAGTACACCAACCTGTTCTACCGGCCCACCGTGCTCGGCCACGTCCGGCCGGACAGCCCCGCCTACACCGAGGAGATCTTCGGCCCCGTCGCCCCGGTCATCACCTACGACACGGTCGAGGAGGCCATCGAGCTGATCAACGGCTCGGACTACGGCCTGTCGGTGAGCATCCTCACCTCGAACCCGTACGCGGCGTACGAGCTCGCCGACCGCATCGACTCCGGCGCCATCCACATCAACGACGCCACGGTCGACGACGAGGCGACCGCCCCGTTCGGCGGCTCGAAGGCCTCCGGGGTGGGCGGCCGGTTCGGCGGCCCGCACGCCGGCCTGGAGACGTTCACCGAGACGCAGTGGATCACCATGCAGCAGGAGATCGAGCGCTACCCGTTCTGATGCCGGCGGCTGTCTGACGAGCCCGCGACCGACGGCGCCGGTGACCTTCCTCGGGAGGCCGCCGGCGCCGTCGTCGTGGGTGCCGCCCTCGGGAGGCCACCGGCGCCGTCTCTCGTGGGTCAGCGTGGGGAGATCGTCACGTCGTGCTCCCCGGTGGAGTCCTCGACGTCCTCGGCGGCGTCGGCGAGCAGCTCGTCGGCGAGGTGGTGCAGCGCCCGGGCGACGGCGACCTTGTCGCCAATGCGCGGCACCGCGCGGTCCCGGATGCTGCGCCGGGACTCCCCCGCCGCGCTCATTCCCGGCGCCTCCCCCGCGACGACGGCGACCTTCGCCGTCGTCGTGTCGTCGCCGAAGGCGTAGATCGAGACCCGGATGTCCCACTCGCGCACCAGCCGCCCCTGGGCGTCGGCCGGCACCCCGCTCGGGGCCTCCGCGCCGTGCTGGGCGCGCACCTCCGCGCTGGCCCCGGGGTAGATGATGCCCTCGCGCCCGTCGCCCCACCGCACCCGGTAGGGCGGCCCGCCGTCGGGGCCGCGCACCTCGATGATCTCGCCGTCACGCACCGCCTCGCCGACGTGCGTCCCCGCAACGACGATGTGGTCTCCTCGCTGAGCCCGCATGTCACTCTCCTCGTCGTGGATCGTGCCGTTGGCTCTACTGTGGCCGCACGGGCCCGGCCGGGGAAGCCCCTCCGGGCGCATCGCCGGTGTCGATCCGAGCCCGCCTCGTTGCCGGAGCGGCATGCTGGACCAAACCTCACGCCCCGGGATGCTCCGGCGTCTTCCCGGTGTTGACGTCCGCGCGGAGCGCTCGTCCCCGCGGCAGCGGCGGGACGGACCGGGAGAACGGAGCACCACATGGGCCAGGTCACGACCGGGCGCGGCACGGCGATCAAGTTCGCCGCGCTGGCCCTGATGTGGGGGTCGAGCTTCCTGTTCATCCGGGTGGCGGTGGGCGCGCTGGCCCCGGCGCAGGTGGCGCTGGGCCGGTTGGTCGTCGGCGCGGCGACCCTGGCGCTCATCATGACCCTGACGCGGCGGCGCTGGCCGCGCGAGGCGCGGGTGCTCGGCCACCTCGCGGTGGTCGCCGTGCTGCTGTGCGTGGTGCCCTTCCTGCTCTTCTCGTGGGCCGGGCAGCACATCCCCTCGGGCCTGTCGAGCATCTACAACGCGACCACGCCGATCATGACGCTGCTCGTCTCGCTCGTCGCGCTGCCCCAGGAGCGGCTGACCGCGGTGCGGACGGCGGCGCTCGCCCTGGCCGCCGCCGGCGTCGTCGTCATTGCCGCGCCGTGGATGCTGGGCACCGTCCCGCACGGCGAGAACTTCGGCCTCGGCCAGCTCGCCGCACTCGGCGCGACCGCCTGCTACGGCACGGGCTTCGTCTACCTGCGGTGCTTCCTCGCCGGGGTGCGCTACGACGCCGTGACGGTGGCCGCCACGCAGGTGGGCATCGGGGCGTTGATCATGCTCGCGCTCGCCCCGTTCATCGCCCGCGCGCCCGTCCACCTCGACGGCGCCGTCCTCGCCTCGGTGCTCGCCCTCGGGGCGCTGAGCACCGGCATCGCCTACATCTGGAACTTCGACGTCGTGCGCGCCTGGGGCGCCACGGCGGCCTCGACCGTGACGTACCTGACCCCCGTGGTCGGCGTCGTGCTCGGCGCGCTGGTCCTGGGCGAGCGTCTCAGCCTCAACGAGCCGCTCGGCGCCGTCCTGGTCATCCTGGGGATCGTCGTCGGCCAGGGGCACGTGCGCCTGGCCCGCCGGCCGCGGAAGGCCGGCGCGCGCACGGCGCGGCGGGGGCCGCACGGCGCGGGTGCGGAGGAGCCCGTGCCGTCGGAGCAGCGGGTCAGCTGACGCCGTGTGAGCCCCGGTCAGCCGACGCCCGCCGCACCGCCCGCGCCGCGGGTCAGCCGACGCCCGCCGCGGCGTCGGCCAGCGGGTAGTCGTTGTACCCGCGGTCGTCACCGCCGTAGAAGGTGGCGGGGTCGGGTTCGTTGAGCGGCAGGTCCTCGCGCCAGCGGCGCACCAGGTCGGGGTTGGCCAGCACCGGGCGGCCGACGACGACGGCGTCCGCCAGCCCGTCGGCGAGGAAGCCGGCGGCGGCCGTGCGCGTGGTGACCAGGTCGAAGCCGTCGTTGAGCAGGAGGGCGCCGTCGAACTGCCGGCGCAGGCCCTGGACGAGCTCGCCGGCGGGGTCCGGGCTGAGCACGCTGAGGTAGGCCAGGCCGATCCCGGTCAGTCCGGCCACGAGCGCGCCATAGGTGTCGCGGACGTCGGGCACGTGCCGCTCGTCGAGGCTGTTGCGCACCCCGGCGGGCGAGATGCGCAGCCCCGTGCGGTCGGCGCCGACGGCGTCGGCCACCGCGCGGGTGACCTCGACGACGAGGCGGGCGCGGTTGGCGGGGCTGCCGCCGTAGGCGTCGGTGCGCTGGTTGGTCGTCGGCGAGAGGAACTGGTTGAGCAGGTACCCGTTGGCGCCGTGCACCTCCACGCCGTCGAAGCCGGCGTCGATCGCCCGGCGCGCGGCGGCGACGAACTCCTCCACGACCGCCGGCATCTCGTCGGTGCGCAGCGCCCGCGGCACGTAGAAGGGCCGCTCGCCGTCGGGCAGCCGCAGGGTGCCGGGGACCGGGATGGCGCTGGGGGCGACGATGTCGCGGGCCGCGCCGTCGGGCAGGTGCACGACCCGCCCGCCGTGCATGACCTGCAGGACGATGCGCCCGCCGCGTTCGTGCACGGCGTCGGTGACCCGGCGCCACCCGGCCGCCTGGGCGGCGTCGGCGATGCCCGGCTGATTGAGGTAGGTCTGGCCGCGGCGGCTGGGGTACGTGCCCTCAGCGACGATCAGGCCGGTGCCGGCACGGTCGGCGTAGTGGCGCGCCATGCTCTCGGTGGGCACGCCGTCGTCGGTGGCGCGGCGCCGGGTCAGCGGCGCCATGACGACACGGTTGGGCAGCTCCATCCGGCCCACGTGCACCGGGGTGAACAGGTCGGGCGCGGGTGCGGACGCCGCGGCGGGGACGTCTACGAGAAAATCGGTCACCCATCGAGGCTAAGCCCGGCCGGTCGGCTCCTCCGGTGCCGGGCCGCGTGAGATGCCGGACGCGCGCTCGCGTCGGCACTGCTTGACGTAGGAGACGATGCGCTGGACGGTGGCGGCCGCCTGCGGGTCGAGGCGGTGGGTGTCCACCCCGACGCACCGGTCACCGTCCGGCGCGGCGAGCACGCGCACGCTCACGCGCGGGGCGAGGTCCGGGACGATGACGCGCAGGGCGTGCTGGGCCTCGACGACGACGGCGTCGAGGTCGTGCTGCTCGGTTGCCTGGGTGGTCACGACTGATATACGTGCGGGCGCCGCCGGTGGATGCACCCGGCGTCCGGTCCGGCGCCGACGCGAGGTCAGGCGCCGGCGCCCCAGTGGCCCGGCCGGGTGAGCGCGGGCGGGAGGCGGGTGGCGCCATCGCCCTTGGCCGCGGTGACCTGCGGCTGGGTGAGGAAGAGCGCGCCGGTGAGGTCGGCGCCGGCGAGGTCCGCGTCGCGCAGGTCCGTCCCGATCAGGTCGGCCCGCCGCAGGTCCGCCCCGCGCAGGTCGGCGGCGATGAGCAGGGCGCCGCGCAGGTCGGCCCCGCGCAGGTCCGCGCCGTGCAGGTCCGCCCCGAGGAGGTCGGCGTGGCGCAGCCGCCGGCCGGGGGCACCAGCGCGGGCGAGCTCGCTGGCGCGCAGCAGCAGCGGGTTGACCCGGGCGCGGTGGGCGGCGACGTCGAGGGCGAGCAGCTCGTCAGCGCCGGCGGCGGCCAGCCGCTCGGTCTCCGCCTCCGCGGCGGCGAGCGCGGTGTGGAGCGAGCGGGCGGCGGGGAGGGTGCGGGCCTCGGCGAGGTAGACGAGCATCTCGTGGAGCTGCCGCACGACGGGGAAGACCGCGAACATGCGGCGCGCGGTGCCCGGGTCCTCTCGCCAGGAGCGGCCCGCGAACGTGGCCTGGGACACCCGCTGGCCGGCGCCGAAGCAGTCGTAGACGGTGCAGCCGGGGAAGCCCTCCCGCCGCAGCCGGCTGTGGATGCCGCAGCGGTAGTCGGCCTGGAGGTTCCGGCACGGCTCCCCGGCCGGCTTGTCGATGGCGAAGTCGGCCGAGGCGGTCAGCGGCAGCGCGACGCAGCACAGCCCGAAGCAGCTCGCGCAGTCGGCGCGCAGGGCGCCGATTGATGGGGCGGGCAGGGCGGGCACGGGGACTCCTCGGGCGCCGGGCGGCTGGGGCGGGGTCCATTGTCCCCCAGCGGCGGGCGGTGCCTCGCCCCTCCGGCTGCCCTCACTCCTCCACCCGCAGGCCCGACTCGTAGGCGAAAACGACCAGCTGGGCCCGGTCGCGCGCGCCGAGCTTGAGCATGGCCCGGCCCACGTGGGTGCGCACGGTCGCGGGGCTGACGGTCAGCGCCGCGGCGATCTCGTCGTTCGACCGGCCCGTCGCGACCCAGGCGACCATCTCCCGCTCGCGCTCGGTCAGCCGCTCCAGGCCCGGCCGCGGGGCCTGGGCGGGCCGGGCCCGCCGGGCGAACTCGCTGATGACGGTCCGGGTGACCGACGGCGCGAGGAGGGAGCCGCCGTCGGCCACCGCCCGCACGGCGCGCAACAGCTCCGCGGGGTCGGCGTCCTTGAGGAGGAACCCGCTCGCCCCGCCGCGCAGGGCCTCGAAGACGTACTCGTCGAGCTCGAAGGTGGTGAGCATGAGGACCCGCACGCCCGCCAGCGCGGCGTCGGCGGTGATCTGCGCGAGGGCGGCCAGGCCGTCGACGCCGGGCATGCGGATGTCCATGAGGACGACGTCGGGCCGGGTGGCGCGCACGGCCGCGAGCGCCTCGCGCCCGTCGCCCGCCTCGGCGACCACCTCCAGGTCGTCCTCGGCCTCGAGGATGGTGCGCAGCCCCACCCGGACCAGGCTCTGGTCGTCGACCACCACCACGCGGATCACCGGCCCGCCTCCACCGCCGTCCGCCGTGCTGCTCACGACGCCTCCTCCCCGACCGGCCGGTCGCCGTCGAGCGGCCACGACGCCCGCACCCGGACCCCGCCGCCGGGATGGCCGCCGACCTCCACGCTCCCGCCGGTGCGCACCGCCCGCTCGCGCATGCCGGCGATGCCGCTGCCCTCGACCAGCCCGCCGGCCGGCGGGCCGTGGCCGGTGTCGGCGACCTCGACGGTCAGCCGGCCCGGCGCCCGCCGCACGCGGACGACGGCGCCGGCCGCCCGCCCGGCGTGGCGCAGCACGTTGGTCAGCGCCTCCTGCACGATGCGATAGGCCGCCCCGGCGACGTCGTCCGGCACGCCGTCGGCCTGGCCGACGTCGAGGCGGACGTCGAGGCCGCCCGAGCGCACCCGCTCCACCATCGCGGCCAGGTCGGCCAGGCCCGGCGACGGGGCGCGCGGGGCGCCGCCGCGCAGGGCGACGACCTCGGCGCGCAGCCCGTCGAGGGCGTCCTTGCTCGCGGTGCGGATCGCCTCCAGCGCCGCGCGCGCCTTGGCCGGGTCCCGGTCGAGCACGTGCAGCCCGGCCCCCGCCTGCATCGCGATGACCGCCAGCCCGTGCCCGACGACGTCGTGCAGCTCCTGGGCCATGCGCAGCCGCTCGTCCGCCACCGCCCGCAGCGCCTGCTCCTCGCGCACGCGGGCCGCCGCCTCCCGGCGGGTGCGCACGGCGACCCCGATGGCCAGCGGCAGCGCCGTCCACACGAGCACCCCGAGCACGTGGGTGAGCGCCTCCGGCCAGGCGCGCACGACGTCGCGCACGAGGATGACCGCGACGAGCACCACGGCGTCGGTCGCCCCGGCGACCACCGCGGTGCGCAGCGGCACCGACGCGGCCAGCAGCCCGGCGGCGACCGCCGCAGTGATCATGATGGGGCCGTAGGGATAGCCGACGCCGAGATAGACGGCGACCAGGGCGCTCGTGGCGACGAAGACGGCGAGCGGGTGCCGCCGCCACGGCACCAGCGCGGCGGCGGCGAGCGTGGTGAGCGCGTACGTCCAGGCGTCCAGCGGGGCGGCCTGGGGCTGGTCCTGCCCGGCTCCCCCGGTCCCCGCCAGCGCGAACAGCGCCAACGCCACGGCGAGCAGCACGTCGCCGGGCCGGATCCCGCGCGGTTCGTCGGCCGCCACGGCGCCCACGATAGGGGCGGGCGGCCCGGACCGCGTCCGCCTCGAGGCGGCGCCGACCTACACAGATCCGCGTACGGTCCCGCCGCCCGGCCCGCGCGGAACCTCGTACACCGGTGCCGCCCCGGGGCCGACGACGCCCGGCGCGCCGCGGCGGAGCCTGGGAGGCATGAACACCGCGATCGTCACCACCGACAAGCTCACCAAGGTCTACGGACCGCGCCGCGCCGTCGACGCCGTGTCCATGACCGTCCGGGCCGGGGAGGTCTACGGCTTCCTCGGTCCCAACGGCGCGGGCAAGACCACCACCATGCGGATGCTGCTCGGGCAGGTCCGCCCCACCGCCGGCACCGCCACCGTGCTCGGCGCCCCGCCCGGCACCCCGGCGGCGCTGGCCCGCATCGGCGCCCTGGTCGAGGGCCCGGGCTTCTACCCCTACCTGTCCGGGCGGGAGAACCTGCGGGTGCTGGCGACCTACCGCGGCCTGGACGTCCGCGCCGCCGACGCCGCGCTGGCCCGGGTGGACCTCGCCGGCCGCGCCCGGGACCGGTTCCGCACCTACTCCCTCGGCATGAAGCAGCGCCTCGGCGTGGCCGCGGCGCTGCTCGGCGAACCCGACCTGATCGTCCTCGACGAGCCCACCAACGGCCTCGACCCCGCCGGCATGGCGGAGATGCGCGACCTCCTCGTCGACATCGCCGCCGGCGGGCAGACCGTCCTGCTCTCCAGCCATCTGCTCGCCGAGGTCCAGCAGATCTGCGACCGGGTGGGCGTCGTCGCCCAGGGCCGCCTGCTCGCCGAGAGCACCGTCGCCGAGCTGCGCGGCGGGGCCGGCCTGCGGCTGCGCGCCGACCCGCTCGAGACCGCCGCCGCCGTCGCCACCCGCGTCCTGGGCCCGCACGCCGTCGCGATGGTCGACGACGACCACGGGGATCCGGCGCTGCGGCTGGCCGCCGGGGCCGAGGCCGTGCCCGACCTGACCCGGGCACTGATCGCCGCAGACCTCGACGTCCACGAGATCAGCCCGCTCGAACGCTCCCTGGAGGAGGTCTTCTTCGAGATGACCGCCGCCGTTCCCGCCCTGGAGGTGTCCCGATGACCGCCCTGACCGCGCTGACCCGATCCACCCGCGCCGAGCTCCGCCGCCTGTGGCGCTGGCCCGCCACGTGGGTGCTGGTCGGGGTCTGGGCCGTGCTCAACCTGCTCTTCGCCTACGCCTTCCCGTGGATCGGCTATCGCGGCGGGGGCGGGCCCGACGCCGCGGCGGGCACCCCGCCCGAGGCGCTGCTCGCCGGGCTGCTGCCCGCGAACGTGCCCGCCACGCTCGTCCAGGGCATGCCGATGTTCGGCGGGGCGGTCGTCATGATCCTCGGCGCCCTGGCCATCGGCAGCGGCTACGCGTGGGGCACGTGGAAGACCGTGCTGACCCAGGGGCCGGGCCGCCTGGCGGCGTTCGGCGGCACCCTGGTCGCGCTGGCAGTGACGGTCGTCGGGCTCGTGGCGCTGACCACCGCGACCGACCTGGCCACGGCGCACCTCGTCGCCGCCGTGGAGGGCGGCTCGACCACCGGGCCGGCCGCGGGCGACCTGGCGCAGGCGATGGCCGCGGGCCTGCTCATGCTCGGCATGTGGGCGGCGGGCGGCGTCCTCGTCGGTGCGCTGGCCAAGGGCCCGGCGCTCGCCGCCGGCCTGGGCCTGGTGTGGGCGCTGGTGGTGGAGAACCTGCTGCGCGGGGTGTCCGGGCTGATCGACGGGATGGCGACCCTGACCGACCGGCTGCCCGGCTCGGCCGCGGGCTCGCTGGCCGGGGCGCTGGGCGCCGTCGGGGTCAACCCGCGCGGGGAGGGCACCCCGGGGGTGCTCACCGTGCTGGACGGCGCCGCGGCCGCGTGGCTGCTCGCCGGGTACCTGGTGGTCTTCGCGGTCGTGGCGCTGGTGCTGGTGCGGCGCCGGGACCTCACCTGAGCGCGCTCGACGGCGGGGCCGCGCCGCCGATCAGCGCCGCAGGTACGGGAACCTTGCCCCGATGGCCGCGATGCGCTCCTCGGCGAGGTGGTCCGCGGCCCGCGCCGGGCTGATCCCCTGCTCGGCGGCCCGGGCCAGCACCGCCTCGGTGGTGGCGAACAGGCCCTCCACGCGGTGGCGGGCCCGCTCCATGTCGAAGCCCTCCTCCTCGTCGCTGACCTGGATGACCCCGCCGGCGTTGACGAGGTAGTCGGGGGCGTAGGTGATGCCGCGCTCGAGCAGCCGCTCGGCCAGGTGCCCGGCGCCGTCGTCGGCCAGCTGGTTGTTGGCCGCGCCGCAGACGATCTTCGCGCTCAGCGCGTCCACCGTGGCCCGGTCCAGCGCCCCGCCCAGGGCGCACGGGGCGTACACGTCCAGCGTCGAGCGCACCAGGGCGTCCGTGCCGGCGACGACGTCGACCGCGGGGTGCTCGGCCCGCACGCGCTCGACCGCGCGGGTGCTGACGTCGGTGACGACGACCTGCGCGCCGGCGTCGACCAGGTGGCCCACCAGCAGGTGGCCGACCTTGCCCACCCCCGCCACCCCGACGGTCCGGCCGCGCAGGGCGTCGCTGCCCCACACGTGGGCGGCGCAGGCGCGCATGGCGGTGAAGACCCCGAAGGCGGTCAGCACCGAGGAGTCGCCGGAGCCGCCGTGGACCTCGCTGCGCCCGACGACGTGGCCGGTCTCGCGGTGGATGACGTCCATGTCGGCGACGTAGGTGCCGACGTCGCAGGCGGTGACGTACCGCCCGCCCAGGGACTCCACGAACCGGCCGTACGCGCGCAGCAGCGCCTCGGACTTGTCCCGGGCGGGGTCGCCGATGATGACGGCCTTGCCGCCGCCGTGGTCCAGCCCGGCGAGGGCGCACTTGTAGGTCATGCCCCGCGACAGGCGCAGGACGTCGGCGAGGGCGTCGTCCTCGGTGGGGTACGGGTAGAACCGGGTGCCGCCGAGGGCCGGGCCGAGGGCGGTGCTGTGGATCGCGATGATCGCCCGCAGGCCGCTGGCACGGTCGTGGCAGTAGACCACCTGCTCGTGCCCGTGCTCGGGGTCGAACGGCCCCGGGGAGCGGAAGGCGGTGGTGCGTTCGGAGGTGGTCGGGTCGAGCTCGGGGTGGGTCAACAGGCTCACGACGACTCCTTCGTCATCTCGTGGATGCGACGGCGCCGGGCGGGGGTGTGCCCGGTCACCGCCTCCAGGGTAGGTCCGGCGGTGAGCGCCGGCAGCCCGAGAAACGGTGGGTTTCCGCCGGTCGGACGGGTGGCGGAGCGCTACGCCGGCCGCCACCCACCCTGCGGTAGACAGGAGGCATGGACATCTCCGACGTGCGCACCCGGCTGCGTGCCTTCGCCGACGAGCGGGACTGGAACCAGTTCCACACGCCCCGCAACCTCACCCTCGCCCTCGTCGGCGAGGTGGGCGAGCTCGCCGAGCTCATGCAGTGGCGCAGCGACGACGACGTCCGGGCCTTCGCGGCGACCGCCGCCGGCCGGGAGGCCCTCGCCGACGAGCTCGCCGACGTCTTCACCTACCTCGTCGAGGTGGCCGACGCGCTGGGCATCGACCTCGACGCCGCCGTCCATGCGAAGATCGACAAGAACGCGGTGAAGTACCCCGTCGAGCTCTCGCGCGGGTCGAACGCGAAGTACACCGAGCTGCCGGGCCGGTAGCGGCGCGGCTCACGCCGACGCGGCTCCCTCGCCGGCGGTCCACGTGGACGACCGGCGGGCCGCGGCGTAGAGGGTCGCCACCCGGGCGCCGTCGAGCACCTTCGGCCGCCCGGCGAGCCACCGGCCCAGCCGCACCCGCTCGACGACGGCGACGCCGGCCGGCGCCGCCCGGACCACCACCTCCTTGGCCCGCACCGGCACGACCAGGCCGGTCACCGCCACCTCGAACCCGCACGCGGCGGTGAGCCGCCGGGCGGCGTGCGCCGCCTCGGCCCGGCTCTGGCCCACGTACGGCTGCGGCACGTCGTCGACCAGCAGGCTGTCGCCGGACACCCGCACCCGCGCGCCCGGGTGGTGCACGGCCCTGATGGTGAACACCCCGGCCGGGCCGATGACGACGTGGTCGATGTCGCATCCCTCGGGACCGACCGGCAGGGCGTGGAGCATGCGCCAGCGCGGGTCGCGGCGCACCAGCCGCTCCAGGCCCGCGGCCACGCGCTCCTCGGCCCGCGCCGCCACGCGGCGGGCGCGCTCGGGGGTAGGCAGGCCGATGACCCGGGCGACGAACGTGCGCACGGGCGCCTCCCGCCGCAGCTCCCCAGCCTGCGCGCGCGGTACCGCCCCGGGCCGGCGTCCGGCCAGGTCCGTCCATCCCCCGCCGAGCGCGGCGAGCGCGACGTCGTGGTCGCCGCCCGCCGCCTCGGCGCGCTCGCGCCAGGTGGCGAGGGCGCCGTCGAGGGCTGCGGCGCCGCCCGGGGCGGCGGGGTGCGCGGTGAGGGTGACGAGGTCGTACCAGCCGACGAGGGCGCCGTCCGCCGCGGTGACGTAGAGGCGGTCCTGGCCGTAGCGCTGCCAGCGGCGCACGTGAGTACCGCGGGAGGCGCCGGCGCGGCCGCCCCGGGCGCGGCGGGCAGCGCGGCGGCCGGGCGCGGCGGGGTGGGCGTCCTCAGCGGTGAGGACGGGCATGCGCTGGGCCATGGGGCGGATGGTGCCAGCAGCGCGTGCCACGCGCTCGTTGTAGGGCGAGGCACCCCCGAGGACTGGGGGCCACGGGAAAAAGCCCTTCCGCCTCGCCGAGGCCTCGGCAAGAATCGGCCCACCACCCGACCGACCGAGGGAGACCGATCGTGGCGACCGTCCGGCTCAACCCGTATCTCAGCTTCCGCGACACGGCCAAGGAGGCCATGGAGTTCTACCACTCGGTCTTCGGCGGCGAGCTCAACACCAGCACCTTCGGCGAGTTCCACGCGAGCGAGGACCCTGCCGAGCAGGACAAGATCATGCACGCCATGCTCGAGACCCCGGGCGGCCTGGTGCTCATGGCCGCGGACACCCCCAACAGCATGGACCTCACGCCCGGCGACAACCTCGCGGTCTCGCTCAGCGGCGACGACGAGGCGGAGCTGCGCGGGTACTGGGAGAAGCTGTCCGACGGCGGGCAGGTCACCATGCCGCTCGAGAAGGCGCCGTGGGGCGACCACTTCGGGATGTGCACCGACAAGTTCGGGATCCACTGGCTGGTCAACATCGCCGGCGAGGGCGGCGGCGAGCAGCCCTGACGGCGCGGCCGCGCCCCTGCCTCCGCGCCTCCTGGGGCTCACGGGTCAGCGCCAGCCCCACAGCAGCGCACGGATGAGGTCCTCGAGGCCGGCCGGGGCTGCGCGCCGGCCGGGGCGGTGCGACGGCGGGGTGTCGCCCTCGTAGTGCACCGGCCCCACCCGGATCTCGATGCCGGGGTGCATCGGGGCGCCGGCGCGGACCTCGGTGCTCACCCTGATCTCGGCGCCGGTCCAGACCTCGGCGCCGGCCCGGACCGTCGAGTCGGTGGGCGCGACGGCGGCGTCCCTCGCACGCCGGTCGCGGTCGTACGCCGCCCGGCGAACGTCGTCGTGCAAGGTGGCATACGCGGCCATGACCTGCCGGAGCGCGCGGTCGTGGTCGCCGACGGCGTCGCCGGGCCCGGGAGCGGTCCGGCTGTCGGGGTGGTGGCGGCGGACGAGTGCGCGGTAGGCGTGGGAGATCTGCTCGGGCGTCGCCGTCGGCGGCACCCCGAGCACCTCGTAGGGGTCCTGCTCACTCATGGCACGGTCCCAACTGGGCACGATGAGGCGGCTGGTCCGCCCCCGCTGCCCTGTGCGGGCGGACCAGCCGCGGAATGCGTGGACTACCGGGCCGCGCCGGCATGGATCGTTCGCCCTGATCGCTGGGGCCGGGTGCTTCGTGGAGCTCGCCGGCCAGAGGGTGCGCCTCGCCGCGCGCCCGGGTAGCCGTCAGATGTGCTCAACGTGCGGGTATCACCTCCCCTGTCCTACGGGTCGTCGGCGCCTCTGGCGGCGGTCCGCGGCCTCGGGCCCAGCCGTCCGCGCCCGGGTGCCGGGGCCGCGCCCGCAGGATTGGGCGCGACGCCGGGCGCCGGTACCGCTCCCACCCCTCTGCCGTGGGGTCGGCCGGCCGTCCGGGCGACGGCGGATGAGGACCGTCCCAGGCGCGCGCGACGATCTCGTCGAACTCCGCGGCGAGCAGCTCGTCGTCGTCGCAGACGAGCTCCAGGAACTGCTCGTGCACGGCCGGCATCGCGGCGTCCGGCCGCGGCGCCGGGTCGGTGAGCATCATCGGGCGATCACCTGCCTGTCCCTCAGGCTGATGGGCCTTGATTCCTCGAGTCGGCGACGCGGATCTGTGTCAGCCGACACAAATTATGTAACACGGGTGGCATCGTTCGTGCAAGGGTACGAGGGAAGTTCGGAGGTGGCATGAGCGCGACGGCAGCGGAGGGTCGGAGCGGCCCCGCCGGTGAGCGGGGTGTCTTCGGCATCTCCGTCGCGGCCGAGATGGTGGGGATGGACCCGCAGAGCCTGCGCCTGTACGAGCGGCGCGGGCTTCTCCAGCCCGACCGCACGCCCGGGGGGACCCGGCGCTACAGCGCCGACGACGTCGCCCGGCTCGGCCGCATCGGCGAGCTGCTCGAGGCCGGGCTGAACCTCGCGGGCGTCGCCGCGGTCCTCGGCCTCGAAGCCGACAACGCCGAGCTGGCCGCCGACAACGCGAGCCTGACGGCCGACAACGCCGAGCTCAGCGCCGACAACGCCGAGCTGGCCGCGGACAACGCCCGACTGCGCGCCGAGCTCGGGCGCTAGGCCGACCGCGCGCTCCGCCGAGCTCGACGCGCCGGGCGGCGCGAGACCCGGGGACGACGTGGCCCGGGGACGACGGCGTCGCTGGTCCGCCCCCGCGACCCTGCGGGAGCGGACCAGCGTCGGTGGACGCCACCGTCCGCCGAGCCCGGTCGTCGAACCGGGCAACGCGGCGTGGGCGACGCGGCGGCACGCCGCGTTGTGCGGTCAGGCCTGCCCTGCGGGCGAAGTCGGCATCGAGGACGTCCGGCTGTTGCTCCCGAGCGCCTGCGCCTTGAGCGCCTCGTACTCCGCTGGTGTGATCGCGCCGCTGTCGAGCATCTCCTTGGCCTTGGCGATCTCGTCGGCCGGGCTCGAGGACGCAACGTCGCGGATGTACCGGTCGGTGGCGGCCTTCTGCGCCTCCATCTGCCGCATGTTCCGCTCGGCCATCCCCCGGCCCCGGGCGATGAGGTAGATCAACGCCGCGAGGAACGGGAAGAACAGCAGGAAGAGCAGCCACAGGGCCTTGAACCAGCCGTTGAGCCGGTGGTCACGGAAGATGTCCGTGATGATCGCGAACAACGCCCAGAGGTAGGCGATGAAGAGGGTGAACCACAGGGTCCACCAGAGGATCTGCCAGAACTGCGACCAGAAGTCCATCCGGACCACCTTCCCGTGTGTGGCGACACGACGAGCGTCGCGCGAGTGCTGTTTCAGTACCTCCCCCGCGTCGGGTGATTCCGAGTGCGGTCATCTGAAGTAGCGGGGGTAGAGCTGCAGGAAGAGCGCCTCGGAGTGGGCCATGGCCGCGATCTCCCGCGGGTCGACGCTCTCGTTGGGGGCGTGGATGAGGGCCTGCGGCTCCTCGACCCCCATGAGGATGAGCTCCGCGTCCGGGTAGGTCGCCGCGAAGACATTGCACAGGGGGATCGACCCACCCTGCCCGAGCGTGCTCATCGGCTTGCCGAACGCCTCCCGCATCGCCTCGGCGATGGCCCGGTAGGCGGGCCCGTCCACGGCGGCCTGGAAGGGTGAACCGGTCGCCTCGGTCTCGACCGTGACCCGCACGCCCCAGGGGGCGGCGGCGTGGAGGTGGTCCGCCAGAGAGGCCCTGGCGGCGTCGGGCGCGAGGCCCGGCGGGATACGCAGGTTCAGACGCGCAGCCGCGCGCGGGGAGATCGCCGCGGCCGAGCCCAGCACCGGCGGGCAGTCGATCCCGAGGACGGTGACCGACGGCCGCGCCCACAGCATGTCCGAGACCGTGCCGTCCCCGAGAAGCTCGACCCCCTCGAGCACTCCGGCGTCCTGGCGGAACTGCTCGGGCGGGTAGGGCGCCCCGGACCATCCGCGGGTGCCGTCCAGGCCGGCGACGGTGGTGTTGCCGCGGGCGTCGCGCAGCGAGGCCAGCATGGCGATGAGCGCGGCCAGCGCATCGGGCGCCGCTCCGCCGAACATTCCGGAGTGCAGCTCGGTGGCGAGAGCTTCGACCGTCACGACGACGTTGACCATGCCGCGCAGGCTGACGGTCACGGCCGGACTGCCGACCGCCGCGTTACCCGTGTCGCAGACGAGGATGGCATCCGCACGCAGGAGGTCGGCGTGGGTCGGGACGAACGCTTCCAGTCCCCCGGTCCCCTGTTCCTCCGAGCCCTCGACGACGAGCTTGAGATTGACCGGGATGTCGGCGCCGAGAGCCCGCAGCGCGGCGAGGTGCATGACGATGTTGCCCTTGCAGTCGGCCGCGCCCCGGCCGTACCAGCGCCCTCCGACCGTCGTCAGCTGGAACGGCGGGGTGTGCCAGGCCCTCTCGTCGAGCGCCGGCTGCACGTCGTAGTGGGCGTAGAGCAGCACCGTGGGAGCACCACGGTCGGCGCACGGCCGCGAACCCACGACCGCCTGGCTGCCGTCCGCCGTCTGCTCGAGGTGTGCGTCGCCGAAGCCGACGCCGACGAAGCGGTCCGCGACCCACCGGGCTGCCTTCTCGCACTCCTCGGGCGGAGACTGCCGAGGGTCGGCCACCGACCGCAGCGCGACAAGCTCGGCGAGCTCGTCCCGGGCCAGCGGCATGAGGTCGGTCACGCGCGCGCTGAGCTCGGCGGTGCGCATCAGCCCGCGACCTTCTCGTCGAGCTTGAGCCCCTCCACCGTCTGGACGAACTCGGGCAGCTGGTCCGGGCAGTACACCTGCATGATCGCCAGCTGGCCCTGGACCACCTTGTTGTCCGCGATGACGGGCCGGTAGCCGGGGCCTGCCGCCCCGTTCGCCAGCTGGCCGAGGAAGATCGCGCGGCTCAGCGCGTCATTGGGGTTGGCGCACACCGCGCCGCCGTCCGCGCCAAGCACATGGACGATCTGCTCGCGGGACGGCGCCCGCGCCCCACGGTCCTCCAGCAGCGCGATGAGCTCGTCCGCCTTGCTCTGGGCCGCCTGCGTGACGCGTGCACCGCGGAAGGCGAGCAGGCCGCCGACGGCGAGCGCGACCAGGAGCACGATCGCCGTGATGTACAGCCACGAGCGCTGCCGTCGGGTCGTGGTCTCCTCCACCGTGCTCATGACGTCACCTCTTCCGCCTCTGGCTGCCGCCAGGAGGGCTTGCGCAGCCGGTAGAACAGGAACGGCACCAGCAGGCCGAGGCCGAGGGCGCCGCCCGCCACGATCACGAAGTAGATGCCCTCGTTGCCGCCGCCGAACTGCGACGGTGGGATGAATCCGACGAGGAGCGCGGCGAGGGACGCGGCGAACCCGACCCCGCACAGGGAGACCAGCATCGGGGCGCGGTATCCGCGGGGGTGGTCGGGGTGGCTGCGGCGCAGCTTCACGGCCGCGACGAACATGAGGAGGTACATGATGAGGTAGACCTGCGTGGTGATCACCGAGAAGAGCCAGTACGCGCTGGAGACGCTCGGGATGAGGGCGTAGCCGAGCGCGATCACCGTCGTGACCACGCCTTGCGTCACGAGGATGTTCTGCTGCACGCCGTGCTTGTTCAGCCTCTGCAGGAACGGCGGGAGGTACCCCTCCTGGCGGGAGATGAGCAACAGCCCCTTGGACGGGCCCGCCAGCCACGTGAGCATCCCGCCGAGGGAGGCGGTGACCAGCATGATGCCGAAGATCGGCGTCAGCCACTGCACCCCGAACTCCCCGAAGATCGCGTCGAACGCCTGCATGATCCCCGCGGTGAGCGAGAGCGTCTCGGCCGGAACGATCCAGCTGATGGCGAGCGCGGGCAGGATGAAGATCAGCAGCACCAGGCCCATGGCGAGGAAGATCGCCCGCGGGAACTCGCGGGCCGGTTCCTTCAGCGAGGACACGTGCACCGCGTTCATCTCCATCCCGGAGTAGGACAGGAAGTTGTTGACGATGAGCACGAGGCTCGCCAGGCCGGCCCACTGGGGCAGGAAGTGGTCGGCGGTCATCGGAGCCGCCGACGGGTTGCCTTGACCGAGGAACACCAGGCCGAGGACGACCAGCACCACGCCGGGGATCAGCGTGCCGATGATCAGGCCGCCGCTCGCGAGGCCGGCCACGCCCTTGGTGCCACGGGAGGACACCCACACACCCGTCCAGTAGACGACCACGATGACCAGCGCCGTCCACACGCCGCTGCTGGCCAGAGCGGGGTTGAAGACGTACGCGAGCGTGCTGGCCACGAAGCCCAGCAGGCTCGGGTAGTAGAAGATCGTCATCGCGAACTGGCACCACACGGCGAGGAAC
Organism: Georgenia thermotolerans; assembly: GCF_009193185.1. Classification (GTDB taxonomy): domain Bacteria; phylum Actinomycetota; class Actinomycetes; order Actinomycetales; family Actinomycetaceae; genus Georgenia; species Georgenia thermotolerans. Next base: position 192,232 of record NZ_VUKF01000001.1, read on the forward strand.
CCCATGGGCTTGGAGATGCCGAGTGCCACCCAGTTGTAGACCCCGCCCTTCCAACCCGAGGCCAGTTCCGCGGAGACGAGCGAGGTGGGCAGCAGGAAGACGATGGCGGGGAGCAGATACAAGAACACCGCCGCCAGCCCGTAGACGGCCATCGTCGGCGCCGGTCGCAGGCTCGCGACGGAGCTGGTCGTCATCAACGCCAGTGCGACCCACGAGATGTAGTTGGCAGCAGGCGGGCGCGTGCGCGTGTCAGGCGGCGCCGGCACCTTCTCGGCGCTCACCTGTCTCGCCCCCGCCCCGAGCACCAAGCGCGCTCCCATGATGCGGCATGCGTGACCATCGCCCTCGCCCCACTTCGTCGTAGGTGGACAGGCCAAAGGTAGGGACGCGGCTTTTCGGTCACCTCATCCGGGCGGGACTACCGTGCGCCCCCCGTCCCACTCAACGACGCTTACCGGACGCAGCTCCCCGTCCTACTCGACGACGCGGAGATCGCGCTCGGTGGTGTTGAGCCGGCGGCCGCCGTCGTGCTCCACGGTGACGATGTCCTCGATGCGCACGCCGAACCGGCCCGGGAGGTAGATGCCCGGCTCGATGGAGAAGCACATGCCCGGCCGGAGCTTCTGGTGCTCGCCCTCGACGAGGTAGGGCGGCTCGTGCGTGGTCACTCCGATGCCGTGGCCCACGCGGTGGATGAATCGGTCGCCGTACCCGGCCTCGGTGATCACCCGGCGGGCCACCCGGTCGATCTCCTGGCAGGTCACCCCCGGCCGGACGGCCTCGAAGGCCGCCTGCTGGGCGTGGCGGACGACGTCGTGCACCCGGCGCACCTCCGCGCCCGGCTCGCCGACCGACACTGTGCGGGTGGTGTCCGAGCCGTAGCCGTGCATGAGCCCGCCGAAGTCGAGGACGACGACGTCGCCCGGCTCGATCACCCGCTCCCCCGCCTCGTGGTGGGGGTTGGCGCCGTTGGGGCCGGACCCGACGATGGTGAAGTCCACCTGCTCGTGCCCGTGGGCGCGCAGCAGGTCCGCCAGGTCGGCGGCGACGTCCGCCTCCCGTCGGCCCGCGAAGCGCGCGCCGACGATGTCCTCGTAGGTGGCGTCCGCGGCGGCCCCGGCCGCCGTCAGCCGGGCGAGCTCGGCGGGGTCCTTGACGGCCCGCAGCATGGGTAGGGACTCGCCGAGGCCGCGGTACCGGCTGCGGGGCAGGGCGCGCTGCAGGCCGAGCAGGTGCAGGGCCCAGGCGCCGTCGGAGATCGCGAAGCGCCCGTCGGGCCGGAGCAGCTGGGCGACGACGTCGTAGGGGTCGGCGCCGTCGGCCCAGCCGACGACCTCGAAGATGTCCGCGCCGGGCGCCGCCTCGGCGTCCGGCCGTTCCAGGGTCGGCGCGACCAGGGTCGGCTCCTGGTCGGGCCGCAGCAGGAGGAGCGTGAGCCGCTCGGTAGGCGGGGGCTGGTACCCGGTGAGCCAGACGAGGTCCGGCCCGGGGGCGACGAGGACGCCGTCCAGCTCGGCCTCGTGCGCCTCGTGGACCGTGCGCATGAGCCGGCGGGCGTAGTCGTCGCTCGTGAAGGGCGCGAGGGAGGTCGTCATGGTGTTCTCCGTCCTCGGTACATCAGTGGCGTCAAGCTGTGACCGGCGCTGCGGCCACCACCGAGCATGCCCGCTCATCGGCGGTTTCACCCGCCTCACCCCACCCGGATGATGCCACCCCGCCGAGACGAATGGTTCGGTCGGCGCATGTGCAGATGGATGGCGTACTCCGGCCGGCCCATCCTGGCCGAGGACCTCCTGTTCCGGCCGGAACACTCCCTGATCGACCAGAGCCTGCACTCCCGCCTCGGGGCAACCACCACGAACGGCGACGGCTTCGGCATCGGCTGGTACGGCGAGGGCGACGAGCCCGCGCTGTTCAAGGGCGTCGACCCGGCGTGGAACGACCGCAACCTGCGCGAGATCTCCCGCCAGATCCGCACGCCGATGTTCTTCGCGCACATCCGGGCCTCCACCGGGACCGCGGTCCAGCGCAGCAACTGCCACCCCTTCCGGCACGGGCGGTGGCTGTGGATGCACAACGGCGTGGTGGCCGGCTTCCACGACCTGCGGCGCGACCTGGTCATGGCCGTCGATCCGGAGCTCTTCCCGGACATCGAGGGGACGACGGACTCCGAGCTCCTCTTCTTCCTGGCCCTCACCTTCGGCCTCGAGGAGGACCCGATCCCCGCGGTCGAGCGCGCGGTGGGCCTGGTCGAGGACGTCGCCGCCCGGCACGGCGTGCCCCACCCGGTGCAGATGACCGTGGCGACCACGGACGGCGTGGGCATGTGGGCGTTCCGGTACGCCAGCGCGGGCCAGGCGCGCTCGCTGTACTTCTCCACCCGGGTGGACAAGCTCGCCGCCCTGCACCCGGAGGTCGAGGTGCTGCACGAGCTGGGCACCGAGGCGCGGTTCATCGTCTCCGAGCCGCTGCGCGACCTCAGCGGGGCATGGAACGAGGTCCCCGAGTCCTCCTGCGGCTTCGTCCGCCCCGGGGAGGCAGAGATGCTGCCGTTCCGGCCGCTGCTGGCCGCGGCCTGACGCCCGGCGAGGCACCCCGGACCGACACCCACCCGTGGACCCCGGCGGCGCCGTCGGAGGAGGTTGGCCATGACGGTGCACCCCCGGATCCTCACCCACCTGGGCTCGGGACAGGTCTCGCGGGTGGTGTACGGCTCGATCATCGGGCTCGCGCTCGTCCTGACGCTGGAGGCCCATCCGCCCGCGCCCCCCGCCGCCGTCGGCACCCTGCTGGCCACCGCCCTGGCCGTCGCGCTCGCCGAGCTGTACAGCGAGCACCTGGGGAGCCGGGCGCGGGCGAGCATGGGCGGGCATCGCGAGCCGCCGCGCGCCATCACCGAGAACGCGGTGGCCGTCGCCTTCGGGATCGCCTTCCCCAGCGTGTTCTTCCTCGCCGTCGTGCTCAACGTGATGGCCTACGAGACGGCGTTCGCGGTGGCCAAGTGGTCCGGTCTCGCCCTCATCGCCGGGTACGGGTTCCTGGCCGCGCGTCTGACCGGTGCCGGGATGCTCCGCGCCCTGCTGGAGGCCGGCGCCGTGGCGGCCATCGCCGCGATCCTCATCGCCCTCAAGGCGCTGGTGCACTGAGCGCGCCTCGTCGAGACCGCCCGCGGCGCTCTGCCGACGGCGCTCCACGCGCCGTCGAGAGACGAAAAAACCCCCGAACCGAGCGTTCGGGGGTTCCGGATCTCGTGAGACCCTTGGTGGAGCTAGAGGGATTCGAACCCTCGACCTCTTCCATGCCATGGAAGCGCGCTACCAACTGCGCCATAGCCCCTTGCTGTACTGCCTGCCCCGTGGGGCGTTGACTACTTTAGGGCATCGCCGTCCGCGAGTGCTAATCCGAGACCCCCTCGGAGCGCGTGAGCCTCGCCACCCCCGTGCCTGCGGCGGGTCACCTTGACGCCTCCTACCCTGTCCCCATGACCGCTCCCACGCCCGACGAGGCCGCCATCGCCTACGCCCACCAGCTGTTCGACCTCGCCCGGGCGGGCGGGACGGCGGACCTGATGGCCGCCGTCGACGCGGGCGTGCCGGTCAACCTCACCAACGCCAAGGGCGACACGCTGCTCATCCTCGCCGCCTACCACGAGCACGCCGAGACGGTGCGGGAGCTGGTGGCCCGCGGAGCCGACGTCCACCGCCTCAACGACCGCGGCCAGAACGCCCTCGTGTGCGCCGTCTTCCGGCAGAACGAGGACATCGCGGCCATGCTGGTCGAGGCCGGCGCCGACCCGGCGGCCGGCACACCGTCGGCGCTGGAGACCGCGCGCTACTTCCAGCTGCCGCAGATGACCGCACTCCTCCAAGGACGCTGACGCCGTTGCGTCAGGCCTCCAGCCCCGCCGCGGCGACCTCCGGGACCATGTCGGCACGGGCGGAGCGGCCGCCGAGCGGGGACTAGGCCTGGGCGCCGGTGCGTAGGAAGTCGTCGCTGATCGCCAGGCCCGCCCGGTGCATGCGGCTGACGACGAACGGGACCCGGGCGGCCGGCATCCGCTCCGTCGGGGCGGCGACGGCGACCGCGCCCACGGGCTGGCCGGCCTGGTTGCGCACCACCACGCCCAACGCGGCGACGCCCTCGGCGCTCTCGCCGTAGTTCGTGGCGTAGCCCGCCCGCGCCACCTCCTGCAGGTGCCGCTCGACGTCGTCGAGGGTCTGCAGCGTGGCACCGGTGAGCGTCTGCAGCCCGCGCGGGTAGAGGGCGCGGACCTGTTCCGGGGGCAGGGCGGCCAGGATGGCCTTGCCCGCCGCGGTGGCGTGGGCGGGGAGCACCAGCCCGGTGCGCAGACCCACGCGCACCACCTGGGCACTCTCCACCCCGTCGAGGAACCGCGCCCCGTTGCCCTCCAGGCGCACGAGGTGGACCGTCTCGCCCACCTCCTGGGCCAGGGCCTGCAGGTGGGGGTGGGCCACCTGGCGCAGGTCCAGGCGGGCGATGGCCCGCAGGCCGGCGTCGGCGAGGGCCGGCCCCGGTGTGTAGGTTCGGTCGGGGCCGTCCTGGGCCGCGAAGCCGCGGAACTTCAGCGTGGCGAGCAGGCGGTGCGCGGTGGAGCGGGCGATGCCCAGCAGCTCCGCCGCCTCGGACACGCGGAGGCGGCCGCGCTCGTCGAGGGCCTGCACGAGGCGCAGCGCGTTGTCGACGGAGTCGAGGCTGTACGCCGGCGCCGGGGAGCGCCACTCGCCCGGGCGCGGGTCGTGAACCGGCGCGGGCGACTCCCCCGGGCGCGGCTCACGGCCCGGGGAGGGCCACTCGCCCCGGCCCGGCTCGCGGCCCGGCTCGGCCGCCGTCACCGCACCACCTCACTGCTGGGTGCGCAGGATGTCCTTGTCATACGCCGCGATGCGCTTGTAGCTGTTCGAGATGGCAGCCATCTCGTCGGTGCCGATGACGTCCTCGATCCGGCGGAACGGGCGGTCAGCGGTGCGCTCGTACACCTCCTTGAGGATGGTATCCGGCGGCGTGCGCCGGTTGGCCTCCACCACGGCCGCCGTGGCCGGGCGCCGTTGCTCCTCGTAGCGGCGCAGCGCGTCCAGCGGGTCCGGAACCTGCTCCAGTGCCAGGCGCAGCGCCCGGGCGTCGAGGATGGCCTGGCCCGCGCCGTTGGAGCCGCGCGGCACCATCGGATGGGCGGCGTCGCCGAGGAGCGTGGCGTGCCCGAACGTCCAGCGCGGCAGCGGGTCCTGGTCGACCATGGGGTACTCGAGGACGCGCTCGGCGCCCCGGATGAGCGCGGGGACGTCCAGCCAGTCGAAGTGCCAGTCCTCGAACACGTCGATGAAGTCCTCGACCCGGCCCTCGCGGTTCCAGTCCCGGCGGGCGGGCCGGGGCCGCTCGACCTCGGCCACCCAGTTGACGAGCTGCGTGCCGTGGCCGTCGATGTCGTCGCGCACGGGGTAGATGACCATCTTGCCGGAGGCCAGCCAGCCGGCGCGGACCATGCTCGCGCCGGTGAGGAACGGCTGCCAGGGCGTGACCCCGCGCCACATGGTGACGCCGGAGTACAGCGGGTCGCCCTCGTCCGGGTAGAACTGCTTCCGCACCGCCGAGTGCACGCCGTCGCAGCCGACGACGACGGAGCCGCCCAGCTCGTACCGCGCCCCGGAGGACTCGTCGACGACCTCGACGCGCACGCCGTCACCGTCCTCGGCCACCCGCACGACCCGCTGGCCGAGGCGGACGGCGTCGGCCCCGAGCCGCTCCTGGACGATCCGGAGGAGGGTGAGCTGGAGGTCGCCGCGGTGGATGGACAGCTGGGGCTGGTCGTACCCGGCGTACCGGCCGGCCGGCTCGCGGTAGACGAACTGGCCGAACCTGTTGAAGAACACCGACTCCTGGGTCGCGATGCCGACCTTCTCGAGCTCGCCGGCGACGCCGAGCCTGTCCAGCACCTGCGTCGCGTGTGGGAGGAGGTTGATCCCGGCGCCGACCGGCTCCAGGTGCGGCGCCGCCTCGAGCACGCGACACGGGATGCCGGCCTGGTGCAGCTCGAGGGCGAGCGTCAGACCGCCGATTCCTGCTCCCACGATCAGGACGTCCACGCCATCTCCCTCGTCCACCGCCGGCCCAGCTGCCGGCGCCACCACGGTAGGGAGCCGCGCGAGCCCCGCCCACGCCCGGGCGTCGATCGTTCGCCATGGCGGAACTTGTCTCGTTGGCGACGTAGCCGCCGTCGGGCACGCAAAGGCCGCCCCGCGGCCCGTGCGCGCTCACACAAGACTGCCGCGCCCGCCCCGCCCGGCCGGCGCACGCCCGCACCCGACGGTTCGTCATGGCAGAACGTGCGGGTCGGTGCGGTTCCCGCGGGCGGACTCCGGCCTACGGTGTCCTCGGCCCGCAAGGGACATAGGTCCCACCGCCGGGGCCAGCGCCGTCGCCGCGCCCTCCGGCGCCGCGGGAGCACGCGCGCCAGGGAGGAACTGAGATGAGACGCGGTGTGATCGCGGCGGTGGCCGCCGTCTGCGCAGCGACGATGATGACGCTCGGAGCCTGCGGCTCCACCGACAAGGGCGGCACCCCGAGCGCCAGCGCGAGCAGCGCGGCGTCCGCCGGGACCCTGACGACCGTGCGGATCGGGGAGACCGCGGGGATCCCCTCGGCCTTCCTGGCCTATGGCGAGCAGCTCGGCACCTTCAAGGACCAGGGCCTCGCCCTCGAGGTCGACACCTCCGCCGGCGGGGCCGCGACCATCCCCGCCCTGGTCAGCGGCAACTACGACCTCGCGGGGTCCAACACCGTCAGCGTGCTCCGGGCCGGCGCCCAGGGACTGCCGCTGCAGGTCGTCGCCTCGGGCACCTTCGCCACCACCGACCCGCAGAACGACTTCTCCGCGGTGCTGGTGCGCCCGGACGGCAAGATCACCGACGCGGCCGGCCTCGCCGGCAAGACCATCGCGGTCAACACCCTCGAGAACATCGGGGACATCACCATCACCGCGGCGCTGAAGAAGCGCGGGGTGGACACCTCCGGCATCCACTTCGTCGAGATCGGCTTCCCGGACATGCTCGCCGCCCTCGCCAACGGCAACGTCGACGCCGCCTGGGTGATCGAGCCGTTCCTCGCGATCGGCAAGCAGCACGGCGACGTGCCCGTGCTCTATCCCTACGTGGAGGCGAAGGAGGGGCTCCAGGTCGGCTCGTTCGTCGCCACGAAGCAGTACCTCGGGCAGCACGGCGACGTGGTGCAGCGCTTCCGCGACGGGGTCGCGGCCACCGCCGAGGCCATCGCCAAGGACCCCGACGCCTTCAAGAAGGCTCTCGTCGACATCGCGAAGATCGATCCCGCCGTGGCGTCCGACGTCGTGCTCCCGGAGTGGAAGGGGCCGGTCGACCTCGATTCGCTGACGTTCCTCGCCGACGAGATGCGCCAGCAGGGCGTGGTCGACAAGGACATCGACGTCGAGTCCCTCGTGCCGGCCGACGCCCGCCAGTAGCACCACGAGCCGCAGGGCGGGGACAACGGCGTCCCCGCCCTGCGCCCGCGCCGCGCAGCCAAGACGCCCATTGCCGGCGACCAGAAGGGCAGGCGGGCGGCAGCCAGGAGGGCAGGCTGGCTGCGACCAGAAGGGCAGGTGGGCTGCCGTCAGTCCCCGGCGCCGACGTTGTACCCGGCCATCCGCCAGGCCGGCGCGCGCCCCCGGTTGGGGTGCATGGACGTCCAGCGGCAGTTCTCCAGGCCCACCAGGCCGAACCACTCCCCCGGCTCCAGGCCGAGGAGGACGGTCTGCCCGCAGGTGATGGCGGCGCCGTGGGCGACGACGACGAGCACGTCCTCGCGGCCCAGGTCCGCCGCGGCCTCCTCGACCGCCTCGGCCACCCGCGCCCCGCACGCGGCGCGCCCCTCGGCCTCGATGCCCCGCGGCTCGTGACCGCGGCGCCACGCCGCGTACGCCTCGGGCCAGCCCCCCTCGATCTCCGCGTGCGTCAGGCCCTCCCACACCCCGAAGCTGCGCTCGCGCAGCCGGACGTCCGTCGTCGGCTCGAGGCCGAGCAGGCCGCCGAGGGCCCGGGCGGTGTCGCTGGCCCGGACCAGGTCGGAGCTGACGATCCGCGTCGGCTCGAGCGTGGCCAGCACCTCGGCGGCGCGGGCGGCCTGCCGGCGGCCGGTCGCGTTGAGCGCGATGTCCGACTGGCCCTGCAGCCGCCCGGAGGCGTTGTACTCGGTCTGCCCGTGGCGCCAGAGGATGACGGTGCCGGCGGTCATGCCCCGGCCGGCTCCGCGCCGTCGGTGGGGGCGTAGAGGTCGGCGGGCAGGTCGACGACGGGGCAGTCCTTCCACAGCCGCTCGAGGGCGTAGAACTCGCGGTCCTCCTCCTGCTGGACGTGGACCACGATGTCCTGGAAGTCCATGAGCACCCAGTGGGCCTCGTTCAGGCCCTCCTTGCGCAGCGCCTTGGCGCCCTCCTTGTGCAGGGCCTCCTCGATCGCGTCGACGATGGCCCGCACCTGGCGGTCGTTGGCGCCGGAGGCCACGAGGAAGACGTCGGTGAGCGCCAGCCGCTCGCTGACGTCCAGGGCGATGATCTCCTGGGCCTTCTTGTCGGCCGCGGCACGGGCCGCGACGACGGCAAGGTGGCGGGAACGGTCGTCAGCGGGCACGGGTCTCCTTCAGGTCGGCTGCGGACCTGGCGATCCTACGCGAGCAACCGGGCACGGACGACGGCGAGCACCCCGTCCAGGGCCTGGGCACCGGCCCCGCTCTGGCCGTCACCGCCGAAGGCGAGCAGGCCGATGAGGAGGCCGATGATGATGGCCGCGACGAGGAGGATGACGATCTTGACGACCGAGGTGGCGGGGTTCTCCCGTTCCTCGTCCAGGTCGTCCTCGTCGTCCCAGGCGTCCTCGGGCGAGTGCGCCGAGGCGCCGGTGACGGTCCGGGCGGTCTCGCTCATCCGCTCGCGCAGCGGGCGCCGCGCCTCGGCCTCGCGCAGCGCACGCCGGCTCGCGGTGTCGCCGGCCTCGTCCGGGGAGGCGCCGGTGGCCGCGCTGTAGTCGGCCAGGGTGGTCCACTGCGGCCGGGCCGGTTCCTCGTCGTCGAGGTCGCGCGCGGGGTCGTCCGCCTGCTGCTCGGCGCCGTCGGCGACGTCGTCCTCGTCGTCCCACACCGGGGTGGGCATGGCCATGGTGCTCTCGAGCTCGGGCTCCGGCTCCGGCTCCGGCTCGGGAGCGGGCGCGACGGCGGGCACGGTGATGGTGTGGGCGTCGATGACGGGCAGGTTCACGGCCGAGGCCCAGTCGGCGGGGTCGGTCGGGCTGTCGGGTGCGGGCAGCGCGGACAGGGGTGCCGCGGCCGGCACGGGCTGGATCCCGGTGAGGGTGCCGGTGGCGTCCAGGCTGCGCATGCCCTTGGCGGCGTGCGGGGCCCGGACGACGGGGCGCCGGCCGGGGCGCTCGAGCTCGGCCTGGCGGGCCGGGGCCCCGGCGAACGCCGGCTCGGGCGACGGGGCGGGCCCGGCCGGGCGTGCCGGGCCAGGCTTGGCCGGGGCGGGGACGTCCTGGACGGCCGTGGCCCGCGCCCGGGCCGCACCGGCCGGGGCGGACCCGGCCGACGCAGACCCGGCCGGCGTCGGAGCCGCCGAGGAGGGCCCGTCCGCGGGGGCGGACCCGTCGCGGCGCTCGCGCCGGCGCACGGGCGTGCTGTCCGACGACCCGGCGGCGCGCGCGACGGCCTGGTCCGAGCTCAGCGGGTTGCCCTGCTCGTCGCGCAGCTGGAGCTCGCCGGTGGCGATGGCCTGGCGGCGGGCCTCCTCCTCGAGCTGGCGGCGACGGATCTCCTTGCGGGTCAGCGGCCGGCCCTCGCGCTCGGCCTGGGCGGCGGCGGCGCGCTCGGCCTCGCGCCGTCGGCGCCGCTCCCCCAGCCCGCCGGTCTCGGTGCTCGGCTCCTGGCTCACTTCGCTGCCTCCACGATGCGCGGCGGGACGTCGGCGCGCGTGGCCGCGACGTCCCGGTCCATCGTCAGCCGGCCCACGCCGGCCTCGCCGTCCTCGGGCAGGTACAGCCCGTACTTGGCGATGTACTGCACGACGCCGTCGGGCACGAGGTACCACACCGGCTTGCCCGCCCGGACCCGGGCGCGGCACTCCGTGGAGGAGATGGCCATGGCCGTGACCTCCATGAGCGAGACCCCGGCGGCGGGCAGACCCGTCATGTCGAGGTCGTGCCCGGGGCGCGTGACCCCGATGAAGTGGGCCAGCGACCAGAGCTCGTCGGCGTCCTTCCAGGTGAGGATCTGGGGCAGCACGTCGGCGCCGGTGATGAAGAACAGCTCCGCGTCGGGCAGCTCGCGCCGCAGGTCGCGCAGGGTGTCGATGGTGTAGGTGGTGCCGGGCCGGTCGATCTCCATCCGGGAGACCGTGAAGCGCGGGTTGGACGCCGTCGCGATCACGGTCATGAGATAGCGGTGCTCGGCGGCGGTGACGTCGTTGCCCTGCTTGAAGGGCTGCTCACCGGTGGGGACGAAGATGACCTCGTCGAGGTTGAAGGCGTCGCGCACCTCGCTGGCGGCCACGAGGTGGCCGTGGTGCACCGGGTCGAACGTGCCGCCCATGACACCGATCCGGCGCCTCTGCTTCGCACCCCACGCCATGCTCGTGTCCCTCGTCCCCTCGGTGCTCGGTGGTGCCGCGACGGCTCAGTGGTGCTGCGGCGACTGGGCGTTGACCTTGTTCACCGCGTGGCGGTGGTAGGTGTGCCGGAAGGAGTAGGTCAGCAGCAGGAGCAGGATGAAGATGCCGAGGGTGATCACGCCGAGCACCCAGGGCTCGACGGTCAGGGTGGGGCTGGTGGTCTGCGTCTCGGCGGCAAACCTCACGAGCGAGCTGGTCATGGGGGTCCTTTCTCCAGTCCCGGCGGTTCAGGGGCCCAGTGTGTCACGACTGCGCCCGCCGGTGCCGCCAGGGGCCCGCCGGGCGTGGTGGGCGTGACGCGTCGCCCGGGCCGTGGGCAGGATGCCACCATGACGACGGCGATCCCCCCGGCGCTCGTCGGCGTGCTGCCCCGGCTGCGCTGCCCGGTGTGCGCCGGGACGCTCCGGCTCACCGCCGACCAGGTGCGCTGCGAGCACGGCCACGCCTATGACCTCGCCCGGCAGGGCTACCTCAACCTCGTCACCGGCCGCCGCCACGTCACCGGCGACACCGCCGCGATGGTCCTCGCCCGCGAGGCGTTCCTGGCCGGCACGCACTACGCACCCGTGGCCGACGCGCTGGCGGACGCGGTGGCGCGCACGACGGCCACCGTCGGCGGGCTCGTCGCCGACCTCGCCGGCGGCACCGGCTACTACCTGGCACGGGTGCTCCAGGAGCTCCCGGGGTGGGACGGGGCCTGCCTGGACGTCTCGGTGCCCGCCCTCAAGCGCGCCGCGCGCGCCCACCCGCGCGCCGCGGCCATCGGCGCGGACCTCCTGGGGCCCCTCCCGCTGCGCGACGCCGCGGCCGACGTCGTCCTCAGCACCTTCGGGCCCCGGCCGGCGGCGGAGGTCGAGCGGGTGCTCAGCCGCCGGGGCGTGTTCGTGGTCGTGGCGCCGACGGCGGACCACCTGCGCGAGCTCGTCGGACCGCTCGGCCTCGTGAGCGTCGACGAGGCCAAGGACGAGCGCCTCGCCGCCCGGCTGGCCGGCTTCGAGCGCACCGCGGTCGAGGAGGTGGCCTACGAGCTGCGCCTGGCGCACGCCGACCTCGAGGCGCTGGTGGGCATGGGGCCCAGCGCCTTCCACGTGCCGGCCGAGGAGCGCCGCCGGCGCGTGGCCGCGCTGCCCGACCCCGCGGCGGTGACGGTGTCCGTGCGGGTCGCGACGTACCGCCCCCGCGGCGCCGGGACCTCCGGCGCCACGGTGCTGAGACCGCCGGCCGACGGCGAGGAGTAGCCGGGCCCCGGCCCGACGGCGAGGGGTCGCCGGGCCCCGGCCCGGAGGCGAGAGGTAGCCGGGCACCGGCCCGACGGCGGGGGCCGCCCGCTACCGGCCGGCGTCGTGCCCGGCGACCTCCTCGTGCACGCCGGGCAGGAACTCCTCGGGCAGCTCGCGCACCGGGACGACCACCATGTCCTGGATCTTCCAGTCCACCGCGAGGGCCTCCTCGCGGGCCTCGGCCAGGTCGGCCAGCGACGGCGCGGCGTCGCCGGCGGGCACCACGAAGGACTCGACATGGAAGACGTGGCCGAGGTCGCGCACCCGCGACCGGGCCTGCGCCACCCAGGGCAGCGCCTCGAGGCGGCGGTCGATCTCGGCCAGGAGCGGGTGGGGCTTCGCGCCGTCGTACGTCGACGCCCGGGCGTCCATGAGGGCGGCGGTGGCGACCCGGAGGTTCGTCACGCCGTCGCGCACGATGCTGGCGGAGATGAACAGGGCGGCGACGGCGTCGGCCCACCACAGCCCCACCCCGATCCCCAGGACGCCGACGACGGCGCCGCCGGCGGTCATCCAGTCGGCCTTGTTCATGTCGGCGTCGGCGAAGAGCACCCGGTCGTGCAGGGTGCGGGCGAGCGGCAGCTTGAGCCGCCCGAAGATCACCGGCGGGACGCCCGTCCACACCAGCACGATGATCATCAGCCAGCCGGACCAGACCTCGCGCCCGGCGATCTCCATGAGGCCCACGGGCGGGTGCTCGGCCTTGACCAGCAGCGTGGCGGAGTCCCACACGAGCAGGGCGCCCATGCTCAGCAGCGCCGTGGCGGCGACGAGGTGCCCCACCCCGATGGCGCGGTGGTAGCCGTAGGGGTGCTTCGGGCTCGGTGGCCGGCGGGTCACCCGAACCGCGACGAGAAGGGCGATGGGCGGGATGAAGGAGAGCATGTCCTCCGCCCACGCGGCCTTCATCGCCTGCGAGGAGCCCATCACCAGGTAGACGGGGATGACGGCGGTGACCAGGTAGGCGATCCACACCCACTCCAGCCGCACCGCCCGGCGCAGGGCCCGCTCCTGCTCGGCGGGCAGCTCGGTGTTCCCGAAGCGCGCGCTCATGCCAGGTCCTTCCCGAGGAGGAAGTGCTCGAGCTCGACGAGAAAGGCGTTCTCCCCCATCGGCGCGGCCATGACGTGCAGCTCCTTCTCCCCCTCCGGGCCGACCGCCTCGGTGTACCGGTAGGTCAGCGCCGCCTTCTCGGCCCAGGGCGAGCGGGCCGTCAGGCCGCCGACGACGAGGTCGAGCTGGCCGCGCTCGAGCCGCCCGACGAGCGCCTCCTCCCCGCCGACCGTCCACTCCACCTCGGCATCGAGGGACCGGGCGAACTCCTCCACGAGCACCGCCTCGGTGCCGGCGGGCGGGGCGTCCGCGGCGGTGACGATCGTCCACGGCGGGTTCGGCGAGACGCCCACCCGCAGGACGTCGCCGCGCACCCGCTCGAGGGTGCCGTCCGGATCGCTCGGGATGGTGGCGGAGCAGCCCGCGGCGAGCCCGGCCAGGAGCAGGCCGGCCAGCAGGCCGCGCAGCCCGCGAATCTTTCGGACCATGCCCGTGAGTTAACGACAGCCAGGACATTCCGCATCTCGAGGGGGTCGCTCCGGGCGCGCCCGGCCGCTTCCCGACGCCGCCGTGTTGCCGACCGGACGGTTCGGCAATGAGAGCACTCTCACGGCCGCCCCCACCACGGGGGCCCTTACGATCGACACGTGTCGTTAAGTCTTTCCCGAACCACCGCCGTGCCGGCTGCCCCCGCGCGCCCGGGGCTCGAGGACTCCCCGCGGAGCGAGGCGGGCGGGCCTCCCCGCGAGGCGCCGCGCGCCCCCGCGGCGGCACCGCGCCGCTTCCGTCCCGAGATCCAGGGGCTGCGCTCCCTCGCGGTCCTGATGGTCGTGACCTACCACGTCTTCCTCGACCGGGTCTCCGGCGGGGTGGACATCTTCCTCATGATCTCGGCCTTCCTCCTGACCCTGTCCTTCACGCGCAAGGTGGAGGAGGGCCGCCCGCTCGCCCTCGGCCGGCACTGGCTGCACCGGTTCAAGCGGCTCATGCCGGCCGCGGCCGTGACCATCGCCGGCACGCTGGCCGCCGCGTGGCTGTGGCTGCCGCCGTCGCGCTGGGCCGCCGTGCTCGACCAGGCCTGGGCGTCGGTGCTCTACGTGCAGAACTGGCTGCTGGCGACCACCGCGGTGGACTACTACGCCAGCGACGACTCCCTCGCCAGCCCGCTCCAGCACTTCTGGTCCCTGTCGATCCAGGGCCAGGTCTTCCTCCTGTGGCCGCTCGTGCTCGCCGGCGGCGCCTGGCTGAGCCGCCGCTGCGGCTGGCGCTACCGCGCCGTCCTCGCGGTGGCCTTCGGGCTGGTCTTCGCCGCCTCTCTCGCCTTCTCGATCTACGAGACCGCGACCAGCCAGGCATTCGCGTACTTCGACACCCGCGCCCGCCTGTGGGAGTTCGCCGCCGGCTCGCTGCTGGCCCTGGCCCTGCCGTACCTGCGCGCCCCGCGCCCGCTGGGGGTGGTGCTGGGCTGGACCGGCGTCGTCGCCATGCTCGCCTGCGGGCTGGTGCTCCCGGTGGGCCAGTCCTTCCCGGGCTCCGTGGCGCTGTGGCCCATCGGCGCGGCCGCGCTGGTCATCGTCGCCGGGCAGACCGGCTCACGCCTCGGCGCGGACCGGCTGCTCTCGACCCGCCCGCTGGTGGGGATGGGCAACGTCTCCTACGCCCTCTACCTCGTGCACTGGCCGATCCTGACCGTCTACCTCGCGGTGATCGGCGAGGCGCGGGCGTCCCTCGGGGCCGGGCTGGCCATCATCGGCGCCTCGGTGGTCGCCGCCTACCTCCTCACCCACCTCGTGGAGACCCCGCTGCGCCGGGCCGCCTGGACCGAGGCGCGCCGGTGGCGGATGGCGGCGGTCGTGGCCGCGTGCCTGGCCGTCGTGGCGGTCCCGGCGGCCGCCTGGCAGGCGGGCATCGCGCGCACCGCCCAGGCCGCCGGCGTCAGCGGGGCGGCGACCAACCCCGGCGCCCTGACGCTGCGGACCGGCGTGGCCGGCGACGCCTCGGCCCCCGTCCTGCCGCTCGCCACCCAGCTGGACCAGCAGTGGGTGAACCTGGACCACCAGTGCCAGGGCCGGTTCGCGCCGTCGGACCCGATCCTGGAGCAGTGCGAGCAGACCCAGGTCGCGGGCGAGCCGAGCAAGGTCGTCGTCGTCGTGGGCAACTCCCACGCCGAGCAGTGGATGGCCGCGCTCGAGCCCGTGGCCCGGGAGCGGAACTGGCAGCTCGTGGCCCTGCTCAAGGGCGGGTGCGCCTTCGGCGAGCCCACCGACCCCGGCCAGTCGGACTTCTGCGCCGGATGGCTCGCCGCGGCCAAGGACTACGTGCTGGGCGTCCAGCCCGACGCGGTGTTCACCGTGGCGACCGCGGCGGCGGCCAGCGCCCCGGACGAGCGGCAGGTCACCGGTTACGAGCAGGTGGTCCGGGAGCTGACCGGCCGCGGCATCGAGGTCGTCGGGGTGCGTGACAACCCCCGGTTCACCCACAACATGTACCAGTGCGTCGAGGATCGCGGCGCGGCGGCCTGCGAGGTGCCGCTCGAGCAGGCCCTCGCCCCCGCCAACCCGGCGTTGCCCCTGGCCACCATCCCGGGGCTCCACCTCGTCGACCTGACCGACCGGCTGTGCCCCGACGGCGTCTGCCGGCCCGTCATCGGCAACGTCCACGTCTATCTCGACGACAACCACCTCACCGCGGACTACTCCGCCACGCTCGCCGCGGACATGCGGGACCGGCTGCTGGCCGCCACCGGCTGGTGAGCCCGCCCGGGGGTCGGTCCCGGCCGACCCCCGGGCGGCGCCGTGGTGCGCGCCGCGCACCGAGCCGGTTCACTGGCCTCCCAGGAGGTGAGGACGATGTGCCGCTGGCTGGCCTACTCCGGCTCGCCGATCCTGGCCGAGGAGCTGCTGCTCAAGCCGACGCACTCGCTGATCGACCAGAGCCTGCACTCCAAGCTCGGGGTGGAGACCACGAACGGCGACGGGTTCGGCCTGGGCTGGTACGGCGAGGGCGAGGCCCCGGCGCTGTTCAAGAGCATCGAGCCGGCCTGGAACGACCAGAACCTGCGCGAGGTGGCCGGCCAGATCCGCACCAGCCTGTTCTTCGCCCACGTGCGCGCCTCCACCGGCACCCCGGTCCAGCGCACCAACTGCCACCCGTTCCGGTACGGCCGCTGGATGTGGATGCACAACGGCGGCATCGCCGGCTTCCGGCACCTCAAGCGCGACCTCGAGGCCGCCATCGACCCCGAGCTCTACCCGCACATCGAGGGCTCCACCGACTCCGAGGTGCTCTTCTACCTCGCGCTGACGATGGGCCTGATGGACGACCCGCCCGGGGCGGTGGAGCGGGCGGTCGGCTTCGTCGAGGACGTCGCCGCCCGCCACCGGGTGATGCACCCGGTGCAGATGACCGTCGCGACCTCCGACGGCGCGTCGGTGTGGGCCTTCCGCTACTCCAGCGTCGGGAAGTCGCGGTCGCTGTTCTACTCCGCCGAGGTGGCGACCATGCGCAAGCTGCACCCCGAGCTGCCGGTGCTGCGGCTGCTGGGCGAGGAGTCCCGCCTCATCGTTTCCGAGCCGCTGCGCGACCTGCCCGGGGCGTGGCACGCGGTGCCGGAGTCGCGCTGGGGCGTCATCCGGCCCGACGGCGACGACGAGATGCACCGCTTCCGCCCGGTCTCCGCCCCGCGGCTCCTCTGAGCGGTCACCCCAGCACCGCCCAGGCGTGCGGCGGGACCCGGACGAGCCCGTCGCCGACCGTCGCGTGCCCGGCCAGGACCGCGAGGGGCGCCGGAGCCTCGCCGTCGGCCGCCTCGTGCGCCACCTGCGCCTCGCCGTCGGCCGCCGCCTCGTACGCCACCTCCGCCTCGCCGTCGGCCAGGTTGAGGACGACGACGAGGCGGCCCGCCGCGGGCCCCTGCGGCGCAGCGACCTCGTAGGCGAGCACCTCGTTGGTCAGGCTCAGCGTGCGGGTGCGGGCCCGGTGCAGCCAGGGGTGGCGCCGGCGCAGGGCGACGAGCTCCTGGTGCAGGTGGTAGACCGGCCAGCCCTGGTCCGGCAGGTCCGCGGGGCCGGCGGGGAAGGGCTGGCGGATGGCGTCGTCGCCGCCCAGGCGCTCCTCCTTCAGACCGGTCAGGCCCTGCTCGTCGCCGTAGTACAGGCTCGGGGTGCCGCCGACGGTGAGCAGGACGACCAGCGCGTGGGGCAGGTGGCGGTGGTCGGCGAGCTGGGTGGCCAGGCGGGTGACGTCGTGGTTGCCCACGAAGGTCAGCGGCGCGAAGGTCGCGAGCATGTCGTTGTGCCGGCCCAGGGCGTGGTCGAGCTCCCACAGGTTGCGGTCGTTGAGCGAGCTCCAGATCGCCTTCCACAGCTCGTACTGGGTGACGGCGTCCATCCCGGACTCGGCCACGACGGCGGCGTAGTCGCCGTGGATGACCTCCCCCACCACGTACGCCTCGGGGAACTGCTCGCGCACGCCCGGCAGCACCTGGGCCCAGAAGGCGGGCGGGACGGCGTACGCGGCGTCGAGGCGCCAGCCGTCCGCGCCCCGGCCGAGCCAGTAGCGCATGACCTCTCCGACGAGGTCGGCCACGGCGGCGGCGTCGTGGTCGAGGGCCACCAGGCCGGCGTGCCCCTCGAACGTGGCGTAGGTGGGCTCGCCCTGCGCCGGCCAGGTGAGGTGGAAGAGCCCGCCCTCGGGCGCGTCGGGGCGGCCGAGGGCGGCCCGCACGAGCGGGTGGCGCGAGCCGAGGTGGTTGAACACCCCGTCGAGGACCACCTTGAGCCCACGGGCGTGCGCGGCGGCCACGAGGGCGTCGAAGTCGTCGAGGTCGCCCAGGCGCGGGTCGATGGTGAAGTGGTCCACGGTGTCGTAGCCGTGGCTGTAGGAGGTGAAGACCGGGCCGAGCAGCAGACCCGAGACGCCCAGGTCGACGGCGTAGTCGAGCCAGTCCACCAGGCGCGGCAGCCGGTGGGTCACCGCCTGGTCCTCGGCGAGCACCGGCTCGGCGCCGAGGAAGCCCAGCGGGTAGACCTGCCAGAAGATCGCGTGCTCGTGCCAGCTCATGGGGGCATCCTCGCGGACCGGTGCCGGGATGGGCGACCGGGGCGGCCCGCCGGCGGCGGGCCCGGGCGGCTCGGCGACTCAGGCGCGCGCCGGCTCCCACCCGATCGCCGGGGCGACGTGCCGGGCGACGGACTCGAGCAGGTGGGTGTTGTAGTCGACGCCGAGCTGGTTGGGGACGGTGAGCAGGACGGTGTCGGCCGCCCGGACGGCGGCGTCGCGGGCCAGCTCCTCGGCGATGACGTACGGCTCGCCGGTGTAGCTCTTCCCGAACCGGGCCACGACCCCCTCGAGGAAGCCGACCTGGTCCTCGTTCTCCTCGGCGCGGCCGCCGCAGTAGGCCCGGTCCTCGTCGGTGGTCAGCGGGATGACGCTGCGGCTGACCGAGACCCGCGGCTCGCGCTCGTGGCCGGCGGCGCGCCAGGCCTCGCGGTAGGCCTCGATCTGCTGGGCCTGCAGCTCGTCGAAGGGCACGCCGGTGTCCTCCGAGAGCAGGGTCGAGCTCATGAGGTTCATCCCCTGCTCGGCGGTCCACCGGGCGGTCCGCCGGGTGCCTGACCCCCACCAGATCCGCTCGCCGAGCCCCGCGGAGTGCGGCTGGATCGCCAGCCCGCCGGACGAGCCGGTCATCTGCGGATCCGCGCGTGCCACCGGCGCCCCGGCGATCGCGGCGCGGAAGATCTCCGCATGCTCCCGCGCCATGTCGGCGTCGCTTCGCCCGTGCCCGGGCACGTACCCGAAGGACTCGTAGCCGCGCAGGGCCGGCTCGGGCGAGCCGCGACTGATCCCCAGCTGCAGCCGCCCGCTGCTGATCAGGTCGGTGGCGGCGGCCTCCTCGGCCATGTACAGGGGGTTCTCGTACCGCATATCGTGGTTGCAACGCCCGTTCACGTAAGCTTGGTTGCATGGTCGAACTGGTAGCGCTGAGGAAGACGAACGAGGTGGCCGCGTACGTCCGCGCCTCCATGGACCGCAAGGGCGACCGCTGGACGGTCGATACGCAGCTGAGGAAGATCAGGGCGCTGGCCGAGGCCAAGGACTGGAACGTCGTCGAGGTCTACGAGGACAACGCGGTGTCGGCGACGAAGAAGCGCCGCGCTGGCACCCGGTGGGCCGAGATGCTGGACGACGCCCGCGCGGGCCGGTTCTCGATGGTGGTCGCCGTGGACATGGACCGGCTCCTGCGCAGCACGAAGGACCTGAACACGCTGATCGACCTCGGTCTGCGCGTCGTCACCGTGGACGGCGAGATCGATCTCTCGACGGCGGACGGCGAGTTCCGGGCGACGATGCTCGCCGCTCTCGCCCGGTTCGAGGCGCGTCGCAAGGCCGAGCGACAGATCAGGTCGAACGAGCGCCGACGTGCCGAGGGCATCCCCACGTCCGCCTGGAAGGCGTTCGGATGGTCGAGGGAGGGTGAGCTGATCGAGGAAGAGGCCGACGCGGTTCGGCGGGCCTTCGACGCGTTCCTCG
This sequence comes from Georgenia thermotolerans, assembly GCF_009193185.1. Taxonomy (GTDB): domain Bacteria; phylum Actinomycetota; class Actinomycetes; order Actinomycetales; family Actinomycetaceae; genus Georgenia; species Georgenia thermotolerans. The sequence goes on from NZ_VUKF01000001.1 coordinate 211,780, forward strand.
GCGAGCCGTCGCTGTCGATCCGGCGCATCCGCGAGGACCTGAACAGCGCTGGTCACCTCACCGCCCGCGGCTCGGAATTCTCCGTCGATGCCGTGCGCTACCTGCTCGCGAACCCGCTTTACTGTGGCTACATCAAGCACTACGCATCCGGCGAGCTGTACCCGGTGCAGGGCGAGGCGTTCCCGCCCATCGTCAGCGAGCAGACGTGGCGGACCGCGGTGGCGAAGCTGGAGGACAACGTGCGGAGGTCGGCCAGGCAGGGCAACCAGCCGAAATACCTCCTGTCGACGATCGGGCTGTGCGGGAAGTGCGGTGCGACGCTCGTCTCGGGGACGAACAGCCGCAAGCAGCCGACGTATCGCTGCGGCGAGCAGTTCCACCTCACCCGCCAACGCGAGCCCGTCGATGCGATGGTCACCGAGGCAGTGCTCACCCGCCTGTCGTCGGTGGACGTGCACGACCTCGTGATGCCGCAGGAGGACGACGGGCCGGACCGCGAGGAGCTGCTGACCGAGCGGAACGCCCTGGTCGAGCGCGTAAAGGAGCTGAGCCCGCTGCTGCGCGACATCCATCAGCCGGTCCTGGAGATCACCGCGGCGATCAACGACGTGAAGGTCCGCATCGACGAGATCGACGCGGAGCTGCTCGACCGCTCGGTATCCGTGGCGGCGAAGCTGCTGGCAGACGTGGAGGAGGCGGTCGGCACCGCGGAGCGTCGCGAGGTTGTCGAGTCGAAGTGGAAGGCGTTGGACATAGACCGCCGCCGGATGCTCGTGGACGAGCTGGTGACTGTGACCATCGAGCCCATCGCGCCCGGTCACGTGAAGTTCGACCCCGACCTCATTCGCATAGAGCCGCGTCGCGACTGACTCATGAGTCAACTCGTCATTGCAATGGTGAGTCGACTCGTGGGAGAGTGGTTGCAGACAAGAAAATCCCACCGGGGCCGCGACTTAGAAGCGCGGGGTTCTGCTCCCGGATGAGTAGCCGGTCAAACAGCCCAACTACCGTGGCGGGGAACCGGAAGATACTCATATCTGAGGACTTCCGATGTCTGTCGTTATCGACGTTCCCCGCGCATCCGCGCTTGACTGCCCTGCTCTCGATCAGGACTCGTCTCCCGTTCCGCATGCTGATGGGCTCGATCCCGTCATCGCCGCCGCCCGCGCCGCCGGTCGCCGAGCCGGTGAGCGCCTGGCACTCACTCCGCTGACGCCGCGACAGCGCGCCGCCGTCGCCGCCGTGATGGGCGGTGGTCGCTGATGAGCGCGAACTCCGCCGCCTTCGATCACCTGACCAGCTTCCGCTGGCGACAGGGCGACCCGTCCCTCGCCGATGGCGAGGCCCAGCTCTACGACCTCGGCGTGCTCCGCTCCGTGCTGGAGGAGGCCGTCGAGATCGCCGTCGCCGACGCCCGCGCCGACGGGGTGACCTGGGCCAGGATCGGCGACGCCCTCGGCGTCACGCATCAGGCTGTCATCAAGCGCTACGGCCGGGGCGGTGGTCGCTGATGCACGCCGACGCACGCAACCTCAGCACCGCACCCGCCGACCTGACCCCGCCCGGAGGGCCTGGCCTGGTACCCGCCGAAGGCGGGCTGCCCATCGCCGTGATGACGGTCCGCAGCCGTGCTTCGCACTCCAAGAGTTTCGGGGGCCTCATTCGTTCCTACGGGCGCGGCAAGGGCTTGTCGATTGCCGCGCCTTGCAACAACGCGCCTGGTCAGAAGCCGATTCCGTCTTCGCTGCGTCGCGTCGCCTCGCGGGTTCATTTGAGGTCTCATTTGGGGGTCAATACGGGGTCATTTAGGCGCCGCACCCCCTCTGCGGCCCTCCACGCCGCCTGCGACGGGGGTGGTCGCCGTGGCTAAGCAGGAGAACAACCCGACGAGCATCGGGCTCACGCAGTACCTCGATCCGTCGTACTGGACCTGGGCTGCCGAGGACCCGAACGGGGCCGCGCTGCTCGAGCAGGGAGCCGGGGCGATCCTCGCCTACGTCGCGCAGCGGCTCGAGGCCATCGGCTGCGAGGTCATCGAGGCCTACGGAATCGTGCACGACAAGGATGAGCGCGAGGTCTGGAGCGACACGGAGAAGGCTCTGGTGGTCGAGCCGAAGCCCGATCACCTGCACGCGGTCATCAAGTTCGCCAGCCGTGCGAAGAGCGCGCCGCTGGCTCGGCTCGCGTTCGGCATCGGCGTCGAGCCCCAGTACGTCGAGAAGCCGGGCCGCGGTCGGTACGCCTTCGACAACATGCTGTCGTACCTGACTCACGTGAAGTATGCGGACAAGCATCAGTACGCGCCGTCGGAGGTCGCCACGGTGCGCGGGCCGGACTACCTCGGGATCGACGCCCAGCGCCGGGAGACCTGGCTCAAGGGGCGCGCCCACGTGAAGAAGAAGGTCGTCGCAGAGAACTTCGAGGACATGCGGGAGCGGGTGCTGCAGGGCGAAATCACGCGGGATCAGATCATGCTCACGGACGAACTGTTCGACATCTACTCGCGGCATCAGCGGGAGATCGACGACGCGCTGTCGGCCTACGGCCAGCGCCGCGCGTACCGGGCGGCCGCGAAGCTGCGCGCCGGTGCCTTCTCGACGCACGTGGTGTTCGTCCACGGGGATGCCGGGATCGGCAAGACTCGGTTCGCAACGGATTTCATCACCGAGGCGATTAGCGCGGCCAATGCACATGGCGAGCGGTGGCAGGTCTACCGTGCCGCGACGGGGAACCCATTGGATGACTGGCGGGGCGAGGAGGTGCTGCTGCTGGACGATCTGCGGGCCTCGGCGATGGACGCGAACGATTGGCTGCTGCTGCTCGATCCGTATAACGCCTCGCCTGCGAAGGCTCGGTACAAGAACAAGGGCGAGGTGGCTCCGCGCCTCATCGTGATTACGGCGACGATCGAGCCGGTCGAGTTCTTCTACTACGCCCGCCAGAAGGGCAACGTGGACGAGGCGCTGGACCAGTTCATCCGCCGCCTGGCGTCGGTCGTGAAGGTCTACCGCGCCGACGACATCAACCGCTACCTCGTGCAGCACATCGGGAAGATCGAGCCCTACGAGTGGCACCAGTGCAGCATCCCGACCGCCGCGCACACGCCCGGCATGTACGGCAACGCGTACCACCAGAACGCCGGGTCGCGGGAACTGACGTACGGTCCGGAGACCTCGGCGGAACACGACGCGGACGGTGCGGTCGCGGAGCTGCTCAGCGGGCTCGCGGTGCGAAGTCCGGACGTGCCGCTGGCGCTGATCGAAGGTGCCGCATGAGCACCGATCAGCATTCGCTCTTCCAGGGGGTCGAGGGGGCCGGAGGCCCCTCGCAAGCAGGGCTGGAGGACACGAGCGTCAGCGATGTGTCCGACAGGCCTACTGCTTGCCACTCTGGCGTACAGGTGGAGCAGCAGACCGACTCCCAGGTGAACACCGGTCGGGCTGATGCGGAGGCTGTGCGTCAGAGTCACGGCGGCGCGAAGCGTCGTCGTGGGGGCCGCGCGAAGCTCGATACCGACTTCGGGGAGGAGACGCTCGCGGCGCTTCGCACTCGTGCGAAGCGGCTCGGGCTGGCTCCGAGCACGTGGGTACGGACCGTCGTACGCGATGCCCTCCACGCCTCCCGCTCGGAGGAGTTGGACGCCGCCGTGGCGGCGCACCTGCTCGGGGTCGAGGCGCGTGTGCAGGCGTCGGCGGACGCTCGTGAGCTGGCTGCCCAGGTGCGCCCGCTGGCGATCAACGTCAACGACTTGGATCGCCGCGCGCGCGCCGGTGAGGCGGTGGCGCTGTCGTCGGAGGTGCCCGAGCTGATCGAGCTGCTGCGCGAGGTCCGCGCCTTGCTCGGGGATCGGACGGCCGCATGAGCACCACCCACTACAGCCCGAGCACCAGCGCCGCCGACACCGAGCGCTATATCCGCGGGAAGGAGGACGAGCGGGGCGTCGCGATCACGTGCGAAGTGCCGGGAGGCCCTGGCGCATTCTCGGCGCGCGCACGGGCGCTCACGCAGAACACCACGCGCGAGGTCGAGGCGCTGCATTACCGGCAGTCTTTCAGCGACGAGGAGTTCGACCCGAAGAACCCGGAGCACGTGCAGCGGGTGAACGATCTCGGCTATCAGCTCGCGAAGAGGATGCACCCCGACTCGGACTGCCTCGTGGTCAGTCACGTGGATGGCCGGGGCAGAAAGCCGCATAACCACATCTTGGTCATCAATCACAGCAACCGGACCGGAAAGGCGCTCTCGGACTACCGGACGTTCCACGATCGCAAGGCCGGGAACCAGCGGGGCGTGCAGTCGGCGAACGACGAGCTGATGCGAGAGCACGGGCTCTCGGTCGTGAAGCGGCTGGAGCACGCGCCGAAGGACTGGGAGCTGCGCCGCGAGGACTTCGCGGAGGGCGGGCTCGACCGCGAGATGGGTGACCGGATGAGCGCCGCACTGGCCGACCCCCGCGTGGTGGACAAGGCCGGTCTCGAAGCGGTGATCGAGGAGCAGAACCAGCAGCTCGACGACGCCGGGGAACGTGTGCCGAGGATGCGGCTGCACAGCCCCGTCAGCAAGAAGGGCAAGCGCGCCGGGCAGGAGACCTGGACGCTCTACATCGAGGACCGCCGCGGCGAGTCCGGCCGCGCCGATCGCCGCAAACGCGCGAGCGCGCTCTCGGCGGACTTCACCCCGGAGGGCGCGCAGGCGTTCTTCGACTACCACCAGCAGCAGAAGGAGCAGGAACATGAGCGCAGCGCTCGACAGGCTGAAGCAGCAGAACGGGCCCGTGCAGTCGCCGCAGCCGCTCGGCAGTCCGGAGACGATGGAGCTGTTGACCTCGATCCTCGCCGCCGTCGAGGCGCAGAATACGAGGATTGCCACGCTGACCGAGCAGCAGAAGAAGCTCGCGGGGTTCGTGAAGGTCATGGACGAGGAGACGACGAGGCGGCTGGAGCGGATCACGACCCCGGCGTCGACCTCCTCGCCCTCCAGCGACGTGTCCGCGAGGATCGCGAGTATCGAGAGCAGGCAGAACGAGATCGCGAGCACGCTCGGCGAGTTCGCGCAGAGTCTCAACGGCGAGAGCTTGAACGCCGCGTCGCGAACCTTGGTCGCGGAGGCGCAGAAGAATCGCGCGGCTACGGCCTCGGCGATTGAGGGTCTGAAGGTGCAGGCCACAACGAACCAGAAGCTTGTGAGCCAGGTCGGCGGCGCGGTGCAGCGGATCGAGAAGCGTACTGAGGAGCGGGTCGAGAAGGCCGTCGAGCAGGTCGCCGGGGAGGCCTCGGCCACGATGACCGCGAACCTCGACGCCTCGAACGAGCGCGCCGAGCGGATGATGGCGGCGACGGCGAAGCTCGAAGCGCGTCAGCTCTGGTCGGCCGCCGCTGCGATGTGCCTCGCCCTGCTGCCGGTGGTCGTGGTCGTCGCCGGGCTCTGGATGGGCATCGCCGGTCTCATCACGGGCGCTCAGTGGGCGCTCGACGTGGACGGGCGCATCTGGCTCGGCATCGGGCGCTGGCTCGTGGTCTCCGTGGGTCTTGCCGGGGCCGGCTACGGGCTCTTCGCGTCCGTCCGCTCGGCCGCCGGTCTCGTGGAGACGTGGAAGGGTCGCGGGGTGCCGAAGTGGCCGAGGTGGCGATGATGGCTGGATCCGCTCGAGCTACCGGTTCCGATCAGCGGTCGAAGGATTTTCGCAGCAGCCGGTCCTGCGGCCTCGGTGCCGCCGCCCTAACCTGACGAGCATCCCCGCCGTGACGGCCATCACGACGGCGATCCCGGCACCGATGATCCAGGGGTTACCGAGGAGCCCACCGACGCCCGCGAGTGCTCCGCCCGCCGCGATGAGCGGCAGGCCGCAACAGAGCAGCAACGGAAGCGCGCAGCATGCCAGCAAGAGCAGTCCGGTCCCTGCAGCGACGACGGGACCGGCGCGCCGTTCGTCGCGGTCCTGATCGGCGCTCGTCGTCTGCACCTCTTCAGGATGAGATCTCCCCGATTGCCTGCGCTGCCGGTCATGCGCAGCACGACAGCAGCGACGGGTCGGTGGTGAAGGCCTTCGCGGCGATCCGGATGCCCTCGGCCATCGTCAGGTAGGGAGCCCAGGCGTCGGCGATCTCGGCGACGGTCTTGCCGAGCACGTGGACACCGGCGGCGGCGAGCTCTCCGGCGTCCTTGGCGACGGCGGTCAGGCCGAGGATCTCGTTCGTGTCGGCGTTCACGACGATCTTGATGAACCCGCGGGTGTCGCGGTTGACCAGCGCGCGGGGCACGTGGTGCAGCGGCAGGACGCGGCAATCGCAGCGGATCCCCGCAGCAAGCACTTCCTTCTCGGTCATCCCGACCGCTCCGATCGCGGGCCCGGTGAACGTCACCCGCGGCAGGCGGGAATAGTCGACGGCACGATCGGCGTCGGCGAACGCGTTCTCGGCGACGAGGGTGCCGTGGTGGGCGGCGACGTAGACGAACTCGGGGTGCCCGGTCACGTCGCCCGCGGCCCAGATCCGCGGGTTCGAGGACCGCAGCCGGTCGGAGACGACCACCTCGCCGGAGTCCCCGGTCTTCACCCCGACCGCATCGAGGTTCAGGCCATCGGTGACGGGACGGCGTCCGAGGGCGACGAGCACCTGCTCGGCGCGGAACTCCTGCGAGTCGCCGGACACGTCGGCGGTCACGACGGCCTCGCCTCCCGTGCCGCGGGAGACCCGGGTGGGCACCACGCGGCGGACGACGCGGATGCCTTCGTCGGCGAACGCCTCCTGAAGCGCCTTGGACACCTCCGGCTCCTCCTTCGAGGCGAGCCGGGACCGCACCAGCAGCGTGACCTGCGAGCCGAGGCGAGCGAACAGCTGCGCCTGCTCCAGGGCGACGTAGCCGCCGCCGAGCACCAGCAACGACTCAGGAACCTCAGCGAGTTCCATTGCCGTGGTCGAGGTCAGGTACCCGGTCTCCTCCAGGCCGTCGATCGGCGGAGCCCACGGGCGAGAACCAGTCGCGACCAGGAAGTGGTCGGCCTCGATGGTCTCGACCGTCCCGTCGCCGGCGATGATCTCCAGTACCGGGGCGTCTGGGCCGCCGGCGAACGATGCATCGCCGCGGCGGACCTGCCAGCCGTAGGAGTCGGCGACGTCGGCGTACTTCTCGCCGCGCAGCGACTCGACCAGCGCCTGCTTCCCGGCGATCAGCGCAGGCATGTCCACTGTCTCAGCCGTCGCCGCGATCCCCGGGAACCGGCCTGAAGCGTCGGCGGCGACGTGACGGGTGTCGGCAGCGGCGATGAGGGCCTTCGACGGCACGCAGCCGGTGTTCACGCAGGTGCCGCCGAGCGTCCCGCGCTCGATCATCACCACCGACTTGCCGAGCGTGGTCGCACGGATGGCGGCGGCGAATGCTCCGCCTCCGGATCCGATGATGGCGAGGTCGTACTTGGTAGGCATCGCTGCTCCTGTCAGTCCTTGGATTTCTGCTCCGTCTCAGCCATACTGGACCTTCCAGTACAGGGGAAGGTCAAGCGCGGCCGCGACACGGATGGAGGAGGCCATGAGGATCGGGGAATTCGCCGAGGCGGCCGGCACCACGGCGAAGACGCTGAGGTTCTACGAAGAGCAGGGGCTGCTCCCCCCGCCCGACAGGACGTCGTCGGGGTACCGCGACTACCCGCCGGACGCAATCGCGCGCGTCGACTTCGTCCACCGCGGCCAGGCCGCGGGCCTCACCCTCGCCCAGATCCGCCAGATCCTCGACATCCGCGACGGCGGCCATGCGCCCTGCGAGCACGTGCGCGACCTGCTTGACGTGCGCCTCGCTGAGATCGAGCAGCAGATCGCGCAGCTCTCCGTGCTGCGCGACACTATCGCGGACCTCAGACAGGACGCCGCGCACCCGGACCCTGAAACGTGCAGCACCGATCAAGTGTGTAGGTACTTGTAGACGACGGTAGCCAATGACTCCAACGCTACAACCCCGATATGCGCTAGCGCATGTCGACGACGGCGGTGCCCATCTCGATCCGCCGGGTGGACGCCGCGATGGCCGCGAGCAGCGGGAAGGGCGAGGCGAGCTGGCGGGCGAAGTGGTGCACGCGCACGAAGGCGCCGTCCAGGCCGAGCTCCTCGGCGGCCACGGCCAGCTCGACGGTCTGCAGGTGCGCCTCGGCGGCGCTGCGGGTGCGCGAGCCGGGCACGGCCTGCCAGTGCCCGAAGGACAGGAAGCCGATGCGCTTGCGGGGCCCGCTCACGGCCGGCGCCAGTCGTCGCTCGTCAGGTGCGAGCCCGCCTGCGGGCCCATCTGCAGCATGCCGCCGTCGACCACCCACGACGCCCCGGTGACGTACCCGGCGTCGGGCCCGCACAGGAACGCCACGGTGGCGGCGACCTCGCGCGCGTCGCCCGGGCGGGCGACGGGGATGCCGGGTCGCTCCTTGCCGCGCAGCACGCTCTCGTCCTCCTGGCCGGTCATCGGGGTGGCGATCTCCCCCGGCGCGACGGCGTTGACCGTGATGCCGTGCTCGGCCAGCTCGAGGGCCGCGACCTTGACGAGCAGCCCGAGGCCGCCCTTGGCGGCGCAGTAGGGCGCGGCGCCCACCCGCGGGGCGTGCTCGTGCACGGAGGTGATCGCGACGATGCGCCCGCCGGTGCCGCCGGCGACCATGTGCCGGGCCGCGGCCTGCAGGCAGCAGAACGCCCCGTCGAGGTCGACGCCGACCACCTGGCGCCACCGGTCGAGGTCCATGTCCAGGAGCTGCTCGGCGCTGCCGGTGCCCGAGCACATCACCAGGGCGTCCAGGCCGCCCATCTCCTGCGCCAGGGCGTCGACCACCGTGGTGCCCTGGCGCGGGTCGGTCAGGTCCAGGCGCTGGACGTGCGCGGTGGCCCCCCGGGCACCGATCTCCTCGGCGGTGCGGCGGGCGCCGTCGTCGTCCTCGTGCCAGGTGATGGCGATGTGGCGGCCGGGCGCGGCCAGCGCGACGGCGGTGGCCTTGCCGATGCCGGAGTCGGCGCCGGTGACGACGACGCGGCGCGGCTCGAAGGCGGCGGGCGGCTGGGTCGGGCTGGGGGTGGCGCTCATGCGGTCTCCCTCGGGCAGGGGCGCGCGCCCCGTCGGTCGGACGGGGCGCGCGTGGTCCGGTGGCGGTCGGTCAGCTGCTGGCGGAGAGCCGCTTGGCCAGCAGCGCCTTGCCCTGCTCGGCGCCCTTCTTGCTGTCGTGCTGGGCCTTGCGGAAGAACTCGGCGAGCTCGTCGTCGCCGGCCTTCTCCGCGTCCTGGATGTAGGTCTCCAGCCGCAGGGCGTTGGACAGGCACGCCTCGGTGAACCAGATGATGTCGTAGTCCTTGTCCTTGGTGCCCGTGGTCCCGCCGGACTCGCTGCTGCTCATCGGTGCGCTCCCCTCGTGTGTAGGTGGCCGTGACCGGTCCCGGCCGCGGCGCCGACGGCCCGCCCGGCTCCGGTGCCGGGCGCCGCCCGGTCAACCCTCGCGGGCGACCAGCTTGAAGAAGGTGCTGTCCGAGCCGTCCGCCTTCTGCTCCTGGTAGAGGAAGGCGAGCTGCTCGGCGTCGAACTTGGCGAACCAGTCGTCCCAGCTGATGTGCTCGAGGTCCGACTCCCCGGCCCCGCCGGGGAAGTCGATGCGAAGCACCCCGGCCGTGCCGGACTTCTCGGTGCCCCGCACGCTCGCGGGCTTGCCGTCGTGCTCCTCGACCCAGCTGCGGATCTCGTCGTGGTCGGTGGTCGTGCGGCTCGTCGAGGCCATCGTCTCCTCCTCGGCTCAGCTCGGCTTGAGCGGGTCGTGCCCCAGCGACATGAGGCGGTGGCGCCACGCCTCCGAGCCGGCGGTGGGCTCGGGCTCCTCCCCGCGGGCCCCGCGGACCTGCTCCACGACGTCGCGCATGACCACGATGTCGTCGTCGGTGAGGTCGGTGCGACGCTTGCCAAGCACCTCCAGGACCGTGCGGGAGCGTTCGTTGCCGGCCTGGTCGGGAAGGACCTCGCCCTCCTCGCCGGCCGCCGAGGTGGCGAGCCAGTCGCGTAGCTCCGCCGACGTCATGTTGACCAGGGCGTGGAACTCGTTCCACAGCTCGTCGTCGATCGCGGTCTCGGCCATGCGTCCTCCTGCCGTGTGGGGGCTGCTGTCCGTCCCCCGACCGTACGAGCGATGGCAGGCCCGCGCACCTCGGCACCGGGCACCCGGGAGCCGCGTGGAGGGTGGCGTGAGCGCGGTCAGCGGCGCTGCGAGACCGTCGCCCCCGCCCGGGTGGTGGGGTGCGCGGGGAGCGTCAGAGCCGCTCGAGGCGCGGGCTGTTCAGCGCCACCCGACGACGGTCCCCGTTGCCGAAGTCGACGATGACCGAGGCGGGGCCGTCGAGGGCGACGACGCGGCCGAGGCCGTGACGGTCGTGGCTGACCTGCTCGCCGACGGCGATCGGGGCCGCCTTCGCGGCCGCCGCCTCCCGGGCCGCGTTGAACGGGCTGTTGGCGAGATGCGGACGCTTGCCGGTGGAGGTCATGGGTCCAGTCTCCCCCGGTCTGGGGCCTGGCGTGAACCCGAGCGCAATTTTCGTCGCCGTTCTCACGTCGCCGCGCGTGTCGGCACGCCCCGCGCGCGGATGGGTCACAAGCCGCCCGCCGGGGCCGGGCCGCGGGCCGTCGCGGCCGGGACCCGCTCGCGTATCGGCCATCGCTGGACCGGTAGCACATCGGACGTTATCGAACTGTTACCTTGTCGCCCGTCCTTCACCCTCCCCAGGAGAACCAGCTGTGACTGCCCAGTCCTCCCGCCGGCGCCGGTCCGCCCTCGCCGCCCTGGCCGCCGCCGCCGTCGCGATCCCCGCCGGCCTGGCCGCCGCCCCCGCCACGGCGGCCCCGGCCGCGCCCGCCCCCGCCACGCTCCAGGCCTCGGTCACCGCGCAGATCGAGGCGGCGATCTTCACCCAGGTCAACGCCTACCGCGCGACCAACGGCGTCGCCCCGCTCACCCGCAACGGTGGCATCGACGCCGTCGCTCGCGGCTGGAGCCAGACCCAGGCCGACCGTGGCAAGCTGTCGCACAACCCCAGCTACGGCGACCAGATGCCGGCCGGGGCGTCGGCATGGGCCGAGAACGTCGCGTACCTCCAGGGCTACAGCGTGAGCCAGATGGCCAAGGTCTTCGTCGACGACTGGATCAGCTCCCCCGGGCACCGCCGCAACATCCTCGACGCCGGCATGACCCACACCGGCATCGGCGTCGCGCAGAACGCCGCCGGTGAGGTGTTCGCCACCCAGAACTTCGGCCGCTACGCGGGCGGGATCTCCGGCGACGCCTCGCCGGCGCCGGCCCCCCAGCCCGCGCCGTCGACCCCCGCCCCGGAGCGCACGACGCGGCCCGCGCCGGCACCGACGAAGGCCCCCGCCCCGGCGCCGTCGAAGGCCCCCGCGCCCGCGCCGCAGCCCGAGCGGCCGAGCGCCGCGGCGCCCGCGCCGGCCCCGAGCACCCGCCCCGGCGACGAGCCGACCACGCCTGCGCAGGAGGAGTCCGCCCAGCCGACCGCGGAGGCGACCGAGGACGCCCCCACCGCCGACGCCGGCACCCCGGGCGAGAACCAGGACGCCGCCGAGGCACCGGCGGACCGCGCCGGCGGCCCGGCTGGAGCCACGGGCCACGAGCCGGCCACGGAGCACGACCGGGCCTCGGGCCACGAGGACGCGGCCGGCCGCGAGTCCGGGCACGCGAGCGAGCGCCTCAACCGCTTCCAGCGGATGGTGCTCGAGATCCTCATGAGCGTCTTCACCCGCTGACCGCGCAACCCGGCGGCAGGTCCGTCCGGGAGCAGGAGTCCGGCCGGAGCCCGCACCCCACGGTGCGGCTCCGGCCGTTCGCGACGGCTGGTGCACCGGCCATGGCGCGACGTCACGACGCGAACGGCACGGCCTCCCACTCCAGGACGTCGTCCGTGCCGGCGGCGTTGGGCGCGACGGTGAAGCGCAGGTAGCCCGTGGCGTTCGCCGCGCCGTCGACCGTCACGCGGCGCAGGTCGTCGGCCGCGGGCGTGCCGTAGACCCCGAGCCAGGGCGACCCCGCCGCCAGCGGCGCGTCGGCGGCGTAGGCGTGGCTGTCGCCGTTGACGAGGTACACGGGGCCGTCGAACCGGTTGGCCTCTTCCGCGAGCGCGGCGACGATCGCCCGGAAACCGCTGACCGCCGCCGGATCTGCCTGGGCGGCGGCGAGCTGGGAGGGGTCGAACATGTCTGCCTGGGTCAGGACGACGACGGCGCGGTCGTGCCGTTGGCGGGCCTCGGCGAAGGTGGTCCGGAGCTGCTCGACCACGGCGGCGGTGCGGTGCTCGACCTCGGCGAGCTGCGCCGTCGTCGGCTCGCTCAGGCCACGCCCCGTCCAGGGCTGGAGGCTGTTGTTGCTGCCCTGGACGTTGACGACGGCGAACGCCACCCGGTTGTGACGGAACGCGACGTTCTCCGGGAGCCCGAGCGCGGCCTGGGACCGCACCGGCATGGTCGCGCCGAGCGTCTTGCCGGGCACCGGGAAGAAGACCTCGCGGACCGTGGCCAGACGCTCGAGCGGGTCGTAGGCGCCGTTGTTGGTGCGGTGACAGTCCACCCACTCGTTGTCGCCGGGAGTGTAGACGAGAGGGTGCTCGAAGGTGTCCAGCGCGGATCGGACAGCGGCGAAGTAGGCGTCGGAGCACTCGGACGAGCCGTCCTTGATGTCGCCGACGTGTGCGACGAAGCGCAGGTCGTCCTCGTTCATCTGCTGGATCTGGCCGGGGAAGGCCGCGCGGGCCGCGGCGCCGTAGGGCACGTCGCCGATGACGGCGAAGGTGAAGGCGTCCTGCCCGACTGACGCGTGCTGGGCCGGCGAGGCTGCGGCGTGCGCGGCGGGCGTGTGCTGGGCGGGCGAGGCCGACGCCGGCGCGGCGGCCAGGGCGGCCGTCAGGGCCAGGCCGGCGCCGACGAACGTGCGAGAGATGGGCAACGTGTCCTCCTGGGTCGATGGGCGCGGGGACGCTATCGGACCTGGAAGTCCGCTAACCCTCGTGCGGATGAACGCTGGGTGACCGGGACACGGACGGAGCCGCACGGAATGCTCGGCGGGGCCGCCGGGTTGACCCGGCATGAGCCAACCCATCTCCGTGCACGTGTGGTCCGACATCGCCTGCCCCTGGTGCTTCATCGGCAAGCGCCGTTTCGAGAAGGCCGCGGCGGCCTTCGACGGGGAGGTGGAGGTCGTCTACCACTCCTTCGAGCTGGCCCCGGACACCCCGGTGGACTTCGAGGGCAGCGAGGTGGACTTCCTCGCCGACCACAAGGGCATGCCGCGCGAGCAGGTCGCCCAGATGCTGGGGCAGATGACCCAGCTGGCCGCCGCCGAGGGCCTGGCCTACGACTTCGACAAGGTGCAGCACACCAAGACGCTCAAGGCGCACGAGCTGCTGCACCACGCCAAGACCCAGGGCCGGCAGCTCGAGGTCGCCGAGCGGCTCTTCTCGGCCTACTTCGAGCAGGGCCGCCACGTCGGGCACGAGGAGGACCTGGTGGCCCTGGCCGTCGAGGCCGGGCTCGACGCGGAGGAGACGCGCCGCGTCCTCGCCGACGGCACCTACCGCGCCGACGTCCAGGCCGACATCACCGCCGCCCGGCAGCTCGGCATCCAGGGCGTGCCGTTCTACGTCGTCGGGGAGAAGTACGGCGTCTCGGGCGCGCAGAGCCCGGAGGTCTTCGCCGAGGCGCTGCGCCGGGCGGCCGCCGAGCGCGACGCGGACGAGCCGGCCGGGCAGGGGGCCCGATGAGCGGCCCGGAGCCGACGGCCCACGCCGGACCGGTCGCGGCCGGCACGACGGCGCCCGCGGCGGGCGCGCCCGTGCCCGGGTCCAGCACGCTCGCCGGCCTCGGCGGCCTGGTCGACCTCGGCGGGCTCGAGCCCCTCGGTGACGCCGCCGCCGGCGTGTGCATCGACGGCGTCTGCGCGGTGCCCGGCGTCGTGCCGCCCGCTGCCGCGCCCCCGGAGTAGCGCTCCGGCGGCCCCGTCCCACACACCATGGGCCGGGGCCGCTTCTCGGAGGGGTGGTGTGCCCCGTCCGCGGCCCTGATGTCGGCGGGAGGTGCCATGCTCGGGACCGACCCCGAGGGAGGACCCGTGAAGTACCTGCTGCTGATCGCCGTTCCCGAGGCGGAGGACCGCCCGGACGACATCCCGCCCGGCTGCGGCACGTGGAGCGAGGACACCGTGCGGCGTGGCGTCATGCGCCACACGAGCCAGCTGCGGCCCCACGCGGAGGCCCGCACCGTGCGCGTGCGCGACGGTCGGCCCCAGGTCTCCGACGGGCCCTACACCGAGGCCAAGGAGGTCATCGCCGGTTACGCGCTCATCGAGTGCGACACCGCGGAGGAGGCCCTGGAGGTGGCGGCGCAGCACCCGGTCGCCTCGTACGGCGCGGTCGAGGTGCGCCCACTCCTCGAGGGCAGCGGGGGCCCGCTCGGCTGACCGGCCTCCTCGGCGACGGGCAGGGTCGCGCCTCGCCGCCGGCGCCGTCGCTCGGTGCGACACCCCGACGGCATCAGCCGGCCGCCGCCTCCCTCACGCGGACGCGGGCCAGCGGCGCGTCGCCGCCGACGCTGCGCCGGGCGAGCGCCCGGGCGAGCCGGGCGACCGCCACTGCCTGAGCCACGGCGACGACGGCGAAGCCGACGAGCACCAGGATCGCCAGGGCGAGCATGAGGCTTCCCGCCTCGATCACCTCGGTCGCGTCCTCCTGCACGGCGATGTTGACGCTCTGAAAGATGAGGAAGCCGGCGCCGAGCCCGAGCAGAACGTGACCGGTCCGCCGCGCGCCCAGGGCGCCGGTGACCGCGCCGGGCACCATGGCGATGATGAACACGACGACGATGAAGAAGGTGCCGAGCACCGAGAAGCGCGGCTCGCCGCCCGAGAGGACGACGAGGAGGCGCATGAGCAGCCGCGCTGCCGCGCCGGCCAGGACGCCGACCGCCACGGCGGCGAGCAGGCCGGCCAGCACGCGGGTGCCGATGGTTCTGAGCATGGAGGGGTCCGTTCGTCCGGGGCGGTCGCCGTCGACCGCGCACACGGCCCGAGCCTAGGAACGCCATCCGTTCCGGTCATTCCCGATTTTCTGGGGCAGTTCTCGCCCGCCCCGCCGCGGGCCGCCCTAGGCTCCGCCGCATGTCCCGACGTCTTCCCGGCGTCCTTGCCGCCCTCGCCGGCCTGGTCGCCATGGTGGTGCTCATCACCGTGCCGACGGTCCAGTGCCTGGCGTGCCAGGCGCCGCTGGGCTCGACCGACCAGACCCTGGTCCGCATCTTCACGCGGTGGGAGCACGCGTTCACCGCGGCCGCCTACGCCGAGCTGCTCGCCCTGTTCCTCTTCATCTGGTTCCTGGCCTACCTGCACGGCGAGCTGCGCCAGGTGGTGACCGGGCGGGTGCTGGCCACCGTCGCGGCCGTCGCCGGCGGGCTGTTCGGCGCGGGCGTGCTCGTCCAGGTCCTGCTCTCGCTGGCCGCCACCACCGTGGCCGTCAGCGCCGACGCGACCATCGCCCGGGTGGTGCTCGCCGTCTCGTACGAGGGCGCCTTCGCACTCGCCGCCCCCGTGGCCGCCCTGGTGGGGGCGACGAGCCTGGCCATCCTGCGGACCCGGTGGCTCCCCCGGGCGCTGGGCTGGGCGGGGCTGCCGGTCGTGCTCGCGGCGCTGGCGTGGATCACCCCGGGCATCGGCGCCGTCGGTGGCATGGCGTGGCTGGTGTCGCTGAGCGTGTGCCTGGGGGTGCGTGCCCTCCGCCCGCCTCCGGTGGCCGCGCCGCCTGTGCCGGCCGCGGCCGACGCGACGCCTTGACGCCGCCCGGCGGCTACCGCCAGGGGCGGCGCTGCCCGATCCGACGGGCCTGAGCCGCCGCTCGCCGCCGCGGGCCCTGCGTCGCCCGCGCCGCCGCACCCGCCCAGTGCCGGAGCACCTGGCCCACGTGCTCCCCCGCTTCGCGCAGCTGGGTCGTCCCCGTGCGCGGCCACAGCGCCGCCCGCGCCCGGGCGCGCCAGCCGGCCGCCGCCCGGACCTGACGGGTCACCACCCGCACGTCGTCGACCATGGTCCCCACCGCGGCGCCGCCCGGGGCGTACCGGGCGGCCTCGACCCGCCCGGCGGCCCGGGCCAGGGCCCGCGCGCCGTCGACGTCCAGCGGCGCGGCCCGCTCGTAGTGCGCCCGCAGCTGGCGCGGGGTGGCCGCGCGCGGGGGCGGCACGCCGAGGTCGGTCAGGGTCGCGGTGAGCGTCTCCCACTCCCCCTCCACCACGGCCGCCTCGTCGCCGGCGCCGCGCCGCGCAGCCCGGCGCCGCCACCGGGCGGCCAGCGGGACCAGCGCGCCGAGGAGGGTCAGGGCGACGCCGGCGGCCGCGCCCGCCGCGAACCGGCGCACGGTGTCCCACGGGGACGGCTGGTGCAGCACCGGGGTGTCGCCGAGGCCCGTGTCCATGCTGGGCCGCTCGGCCGCCGCCGTCGGACTGGGCGCCGGGGCCGGCTGGATCGGCGCCCCCGGCGTGCGGTAGATGGGCGCGGTGCCCGACCGGGCGCCGGGAGTGGGCTCGTAGCGGGTCCAGCCCAGGCCGTTGATGTACAGCTCGGGCCAGGCGTGCGCGTCCGCGGCGACGACGGTGCGGGCGCCGTCCTCGCCCTTCTCGCCGGGCAGGAAGCCCACCGCGAGGCGGGCGGGGATTCCGGCGGCGCGGGCCATCATGACCATCGCGGTGGCGAACTGGACGCAGTAGCCGACCTTGGTCTCGAGGAAGTGCGTGATGGGGTCGAGCGGCTGCCCGTCGGGCCCGGGCACCGGGTCGGCGAGGGTGAGGGAGTACCGGAAGGCGCTGCCGCGCAGGTAGGACTGGATGGCCATGGCGACCTGCATCTGGTTGGTCGACCGGCCGGCGAGCTCCTGCGCGAGCGCCGTCACCGCCGGCGCCGAGGCCGGGTCCACCTCGAGGGTGGCGGGATCGGCGTCGAGGGGCGGGCCGCCCTGTCCCGTGCCCTCGGGCAGCGTGCCGAGGACGCGCCAGTAGCTCGCGCCATAGCTCTCGGGGCGCTCGGCGACGACGACGGCGCCGGTCGCCGGGCGCATGCCCCAGCGGATCGCGCCGAAGTCGGCCTCGGTGAGGTTGGCCGGGACCGCGACCTGCGGGGCGCGCAGCTCGTTGTGGAACACCGTCAGCGAGTGGTGCTCGACGTCGATGCCCCCGGGTGGCAGCGGGTACCCCTGCTGCACCGGCGGGTCCTGCGCGGCGGGCACCCAGCGCCGCCCGTCGTAGGTGGTGCTCACGGCCACGCGCAGCGGCGTGCCCACCGGGTCGTCGGTGCGGTAGCGCAGCACCGGGCGGGTGCTGCGGCTGGCGAGGTCGGCGGCCAGGTCGAGGGTGTCGGTGAAGCTCACCTGGCCGTCCTGGGCCTGCCCGGCCGCGCGCACCAGGCCCTGGGCCAGGACGGTGGGCGGCAGGTGCGGCAGCGCGGCGGGCACGAGCAGGGCGAGGACGACGGCGGCGGCGCCGAGCGCCCGGCCCCACCGGGCGTACCCCTGCGCGCCCTGGGCCACGCCCCGCTCGACCTCGGCGCGGTCGTGGCTGAAGGGGTCCTCCTCGCCCCGGGCGCCGCCGTCGGCCCTGCCGCCGTCGGCCCGCCCCCACCCCCCGGCCCGGGCGCCCGTCCGGCGCCAGGCGCGGACCTCGCCCACGCCCTGGCGGGCGACGAGCAGCAGCCAGGCGGCCGCCGCGGCGAGGAAGTACTTCGGGTGCAGCGCGACCCCGGTGCCCGAGGCGCTGACCGTGAGCACCACCAGCAGCGGCAGCCCGGCGAGCGCCGGGGACCGGCGGGTGGCCGCCAGCGCGTCGACGGCGAGCCCCACGAGGGCGATCGCCACGACGACGACGAGCACCATGCCCGGGCGGGCGGGGACCGGGACCATCTCGTCCCGGATGGTGGCGACGCCCTCCCCCACGAGCCGGGCCGCCTCGCCCACCGCCGTCAGCCGGGGCAGCCCGAGCCAGTGATAGCCCGGGACGAGGATCCAGGACAGCACGAGGGCCGTGACGCCGGCCTGCAGCGCGACCACCGCCGGCCCGGACCGGTCGGCGGCGCGGGCCAGCGCGCCGGTGACGGCGATGACGCCGAGCCCGACGAGCGCCGGGGCCACCCAGCTCCCCTCGCGCAGCAGCAGGGTGACGGGCCAGCTCGCCACCGCCGTCGTTAGGGCGGCCAGCCCGGCCTGGCCCCACCGGGCCCGGTCGGAGCGGACGGCGAGCACGGCGCGCTCGGCGGCGCCGGCGGCCTCCGCGGGGCTCACCGGGCCACCGCCGGGGCGGGCGACGCGGTCGCGGCGCGCCAGACCGTGCCGGGCCGG